>JAIPUZ010000101.1 GCA_022833215.1 Mesorhizobium sp.
GCGGTGACGGCTTCGGCGGCTTCGGCGGCTCCGGCACCGGCGGCATGGGCGGCATGGGTGGCGCAGGCGGCACCGGCGGCGACGCCGATGGCGGCGGCGGCCTCGGCTTCGGCGCCGGCCAAGGCATCGGCCTCGGGCTCGGCGGCGGCCTCGGCGGTGCCGGCGGCGACGGCGGCGCGGGCCTCGGCGGCTGGGCTCTGGCGGCCGGCGGCGACGGCGGCGCGGCATGGGCCGGCGAAGTGTCCGGCGGCAATGGCGGCTTCGGCGGCATGGGCGGCATAGCCACCACGGGCGCCGGCGGGGCCGGCGGCGCAGGCGGCATGTGGGGCTCCAACAACGGCGACGACGGCTACGTCACCGGTTCCTCGCAGGCCAGCGCCAGCGCTCTCGTCGACACGAGCGCCTTCAATCAGCAGATCGTCATGGGCGCCAACGTCCTTGGCAACACGGTCGACATGACTGTGGTCGGCGGCGACCTGATCAGCACGCTGGTCGGGGAAGACGACGGATAAAAAGCCGTCCACGGGTCCGGCGTCCTCTCCCCCCAAGGACGCCGGGTTCTGGAGCTGTGCATGGTCCCCGTGCACAGCTCCGCACTTTTCACTTCATGCCCCGGCAGGAATGCTTTTGAGAAGCCGGGCGAAAACAAGGGGGGAGGCAGATCCGGACTGAAGCCCTGCGTCGTCCGCGAAAGCGGCGCGCCGGGCATCGCATGGGGCGGGCGGCCCTGACCAACGGTTTTGCTGGCAAGCCAGCGAGGTAGTGCACCATGCATATGGACTCGACCACCGAGATCATCGCCCATTTCATCGGAGTGTTTTCCCAGACAGTCGAGGATGTGCGGCTGCGGCTGGACTATGCGAAGTTCGCCGCCCAGCGCGAAGCGCCGCCCGAAACGGGCGACCTGCTCGACATCAAGCTCACCATGACCAGCCCCTACACGCTGGGGCAGTTCGCGCCGAAGGTGACCTATGCGCCGCCTTCCTTTGACATCGTGCCGACGGTGGCCATCAGCTCCCTTTCGCACCAGCCGATCCCGCTGCACATGCCGCCCGGCAACATGACCAAGGTGTTCGCCGCGCCCCATCAGCACCACATGCCCGGCATGTCGGAGCGGGCGATCCCCGAATATGAGCCGATCGGCTCGCTGGCGCTCTACCTGCGGCAGGAGGCGCACCTCACCGACAACGACATGCTGTCGATCGGCAATCACGGGCTTGCCATGGAAGCGGTGGGCGACCCGGTCGCGGCGCTCGCGAAGCTGATGGGAGCAGCCTCTCAGCTGCAGCCGCTGGCCGACATGGACGGCCTGCATTCGGAAGCCGACGCGGGCGAGTTCATCCAGCATGTCACGCAGGCCGTGGACACGCTGCCCGATGCCGCGCCCGCCGGCGGCACCCTGTTCGTGGCGCAGGGCGCGGCCACGGCAGGCATCCATGTCAACGGCGAGAGCGTGGAGGAAGCCCCGGTCCTGGAAGACCTCCTGCCGGCCAGGTTCCAGCCGCCCGCCGCGGAGACGCCCGAAGACGGGGACGACGACGCACCCGTGCCGACCGGTGTCGACTATTCGCTCAATTCGATGATCGAGCTGGAAGCGGGCGGCAACCTGCTGGTGAACGAGGCCGTGCTGGTGAACAACTGGTACGGCGCGCCGGTGGTCGCGGCGGCGGGCGACTACGTCCATGTCAACGCCATCAGCCAGACGAATGTGTGGAGCGACTGCGATGCGGTCTCCGACGCGCTGGGCGGCTGGCAGAGGCTGACCGACACGCCGACGCAAGCCTTCAACGTGGCCACCATCGAGACCATCGCCAACCCGGCCTATGGCGGGCAGGCCGCTGCCGGGTCCGGGTTCCCGTCCTACTGGCAGGTCTCGCGCATCGACGGCGACCTGCTGATCGCCAACTGGATCAAGCAGGTCAGCTTCGTGCAGGACAACGACGTCACGGTGATGTCGGCCTGCGGCGGCGGCACGACCATCACGCTCGGCGACAACACCGTCGTCAACATCGCCTCGCTGGCGGAACTGGGCGTGTATTACGATCTCATCATCGTCGGCGGCAGCATCTACCACGGCAACATCATCAGCCAGACCAACATCCTGCTCGACGACGATCTCGTCGGCACCGTGGGCGACTTCCAGACCTCGGGCGAGGCGTCGCTGGCCACCGGCGGCAATCTTTTGTGGAACCAGGCGTCGATCACCCAGTACGGAACGATGAGCTTCGAGGGGCTGCCGCCATCCTTCCAGGCGGCCGCGGACAAGCTCGCGTCAGGTCCCGCCGACGCGCCCGACGACCTGCTCCATCACGAAGCGTTCGGCGGGCTGGCCGGGCTGAAGGTGCTCTATATTTCCGGCGATGTGATCGACCTCCAGTACATCAGCCAGACCAACATCCTCGGCGACGCCGATCAGGTGGCTCTGGCGATGGATCAGGCGGGCGCCTACGCCGATGCGGACTGGACCGTCTCGACCGGCACCAACGCGCTCGTCAACCATGCCCATATCGTGGACGGCGGCGTCGATTCGACGGTCTATGCCGGCGGCAACGTCTATTCGGACGAGTTGCTCATCCAGGCCGAGCTGATCTCGAACGACAGCGGGCTCTACATGCAGGACGCGACCGCGCTCGTGAACGAGGCGGTGGTGTTCCTCAGCGACGACCTGCTGGCGCCGGATGCCGCCGACGACGGCGCGCCGGTTCACGACGGCGGGGCGCCGGGGGTCGGTTCGGCCGATGTAATGCAGACCATGCTGAGTTGAGGGCCGAAGCGGGCTGGCGGGGAGCGGGGGAGCACGTCTTCATGGAAAGGTTTCAGGCAACGACGGCGTTTGGCGTCGCATCAGGCGACACGCCGTCACGCGAGCCCGACGCCGGGTCGCTGACGCAGGTGCTGGCGGCGCTCGAACGGGAGATCGGGCTCTCCCTCGAGGAAGCCGTCTCGGAGCACCGGTGCACGAAGGAACAGGAGGATCGCCAGGCCGCATCCGCAAGGACGCGCGGCGATCCGGAACCGGAGACGAAGATGCGAGAACCGCAACAATCCGGGGCGGAGCCGGTCCGGCCGGGCGCAACGGTCATCCTCGAAGGCGAGAGCGGCCCGGTCGCGGCGCGGCCGCAGCAGCAGGACCGGGGCGCGGACCAGCCCCCCTCCCCGGCCGGCCGCTACGCCGTGGCGGACGACAAGGCCGGCGGCCAGAAGAATGGCGCGGGAGAAGGCGCCGGCCCCTTCCATCGCCGGCTCGGGCCGGTGGACCTGTCGAAAAGCCTCAGCGCCGGGCTGGGCGCCGTGCGCAAGAACCTCCTGATGGTGTTCCTGTTCACCAATGTCAGCAACATCCTGGTGCTGGCCATCCCGGTCTATCTGTTCCAGATTTCGGACCGGGTGCTGACCAGCCGCTCGACCGACACGCTGGTCATGCTCACCATCGTCATCGTCGGGGCCGTGCTGTTGCAGGCCACCTTCGACGCCATCCGCCGCTTCATCCTCATGCGCACCGCCGTCGAGGTCGCGGCACAGCTCGGCGCGCCGATCCTGAGCGCGGCCGCCCGCGCCTCGCTGCACGGCTCGGGCCGCGAGTACCAGACGCTGGGCGACCTCCAGCAACTGCGCTCCTTCCTCGTTTCGGGGACCCTTTTGTCGTTCCTCGACATTCCCTTCGCGCCGCTGTTCATTCTGGCCGTCTATCTGGTGCATCCGCATCTGGGCAGCATCATCATATTGTCCGGCCTGCTCCTGCTGGTCGTCGCCTTCATCAACCAGCGCATGACGGCCGCGCCCTTCGGCGAGGCCAACGTCTTCCAGAGCCGCGCCAACCTGCATCTGGATTCCATGGCCCGCAACTCGCAGATCATCAACGCGCTGGCGATGATCCCCGAGGCGGTGAAGATATGGGGCAAGGACACGGCCGGCTCGCTCAAGGCGCAGGTGAAGGCGCAGGACCGCAACATCGTCTCCGCCGCCACCTCGCGCGCCATCCGCCTGCTGACGCAGGTGGCGCTGCTCGGCTGGGGCGCATTCCTCGCCATCGAGGGCGAGATCACCGGCGGCATGGTGATTGCCGCCTCCATCATCGCCGGCCGGGCGCTCGCCCCGATCGAAGGGTCGATCGAGGGCTGGAACCAGTACATCCTCTCGCGCGGCGCCTATAGCCGCATCAGCGCGCTGCTGCGTTCCTCGCCGCTCAATCTGGAACGGCTGGTGCTGCCCAACCCGGAAGGCCGGCTCGACGTGGAGCGCGTGCTCTATGTGCCGATGGGCACCAAGCGCGTGGTGCTGAACGGCATCAACTTCTCGCTCCAGCCGGGCGACTCGCTCGCCGTCATCGGCAATTCCGGCGCGGGCAAGACGACGCTCGGCAAGATGCTGGTCGGCTCCATCCTGCCGACTTCCGGGGCGGTGCGCCTCGACCTGATGGACCTGCGCAACTGGGATCAGCGCCAGTTCGGCGACAATATCGGCTATCTGCCGCAGGACGTGCAGCTCTTCCCCGGCTCGATCAAGGCCAACATCGCGCGCATGCGCGACGATGTGGACGACGCCGAAATCTACCGCGCCGCGATCCTTGCCGATGTCCACGAGATGATCGCGACCTTCCCGCAGGGCTACGAGACACAGGTGGCGGCCGACGGCTCGCCGCTGTCGGGCGGGCAGAAGCAGCGCATCGCGCTTGCCCGCGCCTTCTTCGGCGATCCGCGCATGATCGTGCTCGACGAGCCGAACTCCAATCTCGACGCATCCGGCGACGCGGCCCTTGCGCGGGCGCTGCGCCACGCCAAGGAAAACCGCATCACGGTCATCGTCATCACCCAGCGGCCGTCGCTGCTGCGCCATGTCGACAAGATCCTGCTGATGACCAACGGCACCGTTTCCATGTTCGGCCGGCGCGACGAGGTTCTGCGCGCGCTGGCGGCCCACACCGCCACCCACCCGCATGACAGCCCGTTCGGCGAACGGCTTCCCCAGCCCGGCATGGCCCAACCCGGCATGGCCCCGCCCGGCATAGCACAACCCGCAATGACGCAACCGGCGATGGCCAAGCCCGCTGTCCCGGCCGGCATGGCTTCCGCGAACATGACGAAGGCAGGTGTGGCATGAGCAGCACGGACGTCGCCAAACTCCAAGACATCACCTGGTATGAGGAGGTTCCCCGCTCCATCGCCAAACAGAGCGTTGTCGGCGTGATCCTGCTGGTGGTGTGCTTCGGCGGCTTCGGCATCTGGGCCGGCTTCGCGCCGCTTGCCGCCGCCGTCATCGCGCAGGGCAGTTTCGTCGCCACCGGCCAGAACAAGATCGTCCAGCATCTGGAGGGCGGCGTCATCAGGGAAATCCTCGTTTCCGAGGGCGACCATGTGATCGAGGGCCAGCCGCTGGTGCAGCTCGACGAAACCTCGGCGCTGGCCAACGAACGCCAGCTTTTCCTGCGGCGCGCGCGGCTCGACGCCATCGTGGCGCGGCTTACCACCCAGTCCGAGGTCAAGACCGCCATCGCCTTTCCCTCCGAGCTGACCGGCAGCGCGGTCGATCCCGAGATCGCCGAAATCCTCGCCAGCCAGCGGCTCAATTTCGAAGCCTCGCAACGCAAGCTCAACAGCGAGATCGAACTGCTGAACAACAACATCGCCGCGCTCGAATTCCGCGTCGGCGGCTATGAGGCCCAGCAGCAGGCGCTGACCCTCCAGATCCGTTTCCTGCACGACGAATATGCGGGCAAGAAGAAGCTCTACGAGCAGGGGTTGCTGCGCAAGCCGGAGATTTCGGCGATCCAGCGCGCCATGGCCGAGGCCGACGGACAGAGCGGGCGGCTGGCGGCCGAGATCGACGAGACGCGGGCACAGATGGCCCGCTACCGCCAGCAGAAGCAGCAGACGCTCGCCGCCTACCGGCAGGCAGCGCTCGACGAGTTGCAGAGCGTCGAGGCGGAGCTGGACTCGGTGCGCGAGCAATCGCGCGCCGCCGAAAACGTGCTGCGCCGCGCGACCATCAACGCGCCTGTCAGCGGCACCGTGGTGCGGCTCTACTACCATACGGCCGGCGGCGTCATCGAAAGCGGCAAGAGCATCGCCGAAATCCTGCCTTCGGACGTGCCGCTCATCATCGAGGCGCAGATACCGCGCACCAAGATCGACTCCGTGCGCACCGGGCAGGAGGCGACGGTGCGGCTGACCGCGCTGAACCAACGCACAACGCCGGTGCTGACCGGCACGGTCTACTACGTCTCGGCCGATGCGCTGCGCGAGCAATCCGTGCAGGAAGTGCGCGAGATCTACCTCGCCCGGGTGCGCCTTCCCCCCGGCGAGCTGGCGCGCGTGCATGGCTTCCTGCCGACGCCCGGCATGCCGGCCGAAGTGCTGATCCAGACAGCGGAGCGCACCTTTTTCGACTATCTGTCGAAGCCGATCCGCGACAGCATGAACCGCGCTTTCCGGGAAGATTAGACGGCGGCGGGGCGCAGTGGTAGGATCGCGGCGAACGTGGGCAAGCGGGCAGCCTCGCGATGAACCGACCGGTGCCGCCTTTCAGGGACGTGCTGACCCTTCTGGGGCAGCTCAACTATACCTGGACCAACACCGAAAGCCTGCTCATCCACCTGATCGCCGGGCTCGCCGGGGTGGACAAGGAAACCGCCACCATCGTCTTCCTGACCCTCAACACGACGCGCGCGCGCGTCGATCTGGTGGAGCGGCTGGCCAAGATGGCGCGCACGCCCGCACCCGTGCGCAGGGACGTTCTGGAGGTCACCCGCAAGATGATGGCCGAAGCGAAGCTGCGCAACAAATACAACCACTGCATCTATTCGTTCGACGACACGGGCGACAATGTCTCCACCCTGCTGATGCGGGTCTCCGAATCCGGCGACAGCCTCAGATACGGCAAGATGGACGCCATCGACGCCGACGAGATCGCCAACATCACCCGCTCGATCGGCCGGCTGGCGCAAACCAACCGTGAAATATGGGCGCTAGCACGCCGGCACGGTTTTCCCCTCTGAGCAGGCGCCCCCGCTCTGCCGGCATCACCGATGGCAATCGTCCGGCCTTTCGGACGGACGATTGCCCGGACCGCCTCAGAAGGAGCGGCGGAAGCGCACCCAGCCACCGACGGCGTCGGAATTGCTGGTATCGAAGTTGTCCCGATAGGTGATTTCCGGCTGGATATAGAAGCCGGGCACGACATCGTAGACCAGGTTAGCTACAGCGGCGAAATTCTCGTTCTCGTCATAGGCAAGCGCCAGGTTGGCCGCCAGCTTCGGCGAAAGCTTTGCGCTGCCTCCGCCCCACACGGCCCAGTTTCCACCCCACGGCTTGTAGACGCTGTTGGCGATGTTGTCGTCCGTGCCGTAGCCTGCCATCGCCCACAGCGAAACCCTGTCGGTCGCCTGAAGCTCGACGCGCAGCTTGCCGGCGAATTCCTGATAGTTGGAATCATAGCCGACCACGCCGTAGATGCCGCCCCATTTCTGCCTGAGGGATGCACCGGCCACAATGTGGGGCACATAGGAATCGATGGTGTGGGTGAGGCCGTTGCCCTGTTCGAGACCAATGAGCGCCGCGAAGCCATTGCCGCCCTTGAAGGTGTAGGAAATCTGACCCGTGGCCGAAGGACCGACGGGAACCAGCTCATCCTGTATGACCTTGCCGGCGAACAGCGTGAAGGACTTGAAGAGCGAGCTCGAATAGCCGACCTTCAGGCCGCCGAGTTCCGCATAGGCGTGCTTGAGTTCATAATAGTTCTCGGTGTTGCTGGTCGAGACGACGTTCGCGCTGCCCGTCGAGCGATAGTCGAACCAGAGCTCGGTATAGCCACGCAAGGTTCCGAGTTCCGTCTCGGAACGGGCATCGACCATCAAACCGGCGCGGGCACGCTTGAAGTAGGTGTCGTTGCGGTCCGGCTGGCCGTTCTTCTTGTCCCAGGAGACACGGCCGACCAGATCGCCGACACCAATGTCATACTGTGCATAGCCCGAGATGCGCAGGCAGTTTTCCGTGCCCGGAATATAGAAGAAACCGACGCCATAGGCATCGCAGACGCGCACATATTCGGCAGGCTCAGGTTCGGCCACCACCACCGCATCGGCAGCGAAGGACATCGATACGGATGTAAGCAAAAACGTGGAAATAATTCCGGTTGTCGACATAATCTTCATGCCAACTTCCCCCTTTTGTGGATTTTTCAACCCGGTTG
This sequence comes from Mesorhizobium sp., assembly GCA_022833215.1. Taxonomy (GTDB): domain Bacteria; phylum Pseudomonadota; class Alphaproteobacteria; order Rhizobiales; family Rhizobiaceae; genus Mesorhizobium. The sequence goes on from JAIPUZ010000101.1 coordinate 8,188, forward strand.
AAAGACAAAACAGTTCTCTTCCCGGATCAAGGACGAACCGGGCGCAGCACTCCCAATGGATGCAATTCGGGCGTTCGGTCGATTAGCTCATATCGGCCTCCGTCATATAACCTTTTGATTTCCTGTATTATTTATCCGCGGAAGCCGCCCCGATCGCAGCGCGAGCACCCCCCCAGGAATGTCGCTTCCGGCATCCCGCGATCAGACCCTGCACTCAAACGGAAAGAAGTCGCGGGAATCCCGCCGACGCCATCCTGCACGCGCCCCCCGCGAAAGCGGGCAGCGATCTTCCGGATTCGCTTTCGCGCTCCAAGATATTGTTTTAACTATTTTATTTTCAGAAATCCCCTTTCAGGGAGAAATACCCGAATCCCGGAGACGGTGCAGCAGTACCTCCTGACGCCCGCCTCAATCAAAACCTTCATGAATAATACAGAAGCACACCGAAACAGATGCGCATAATATTCCAAAAACAAATGAGATCATGACATCCCCTCACTCTTTTATGCTTATTCTTTCTTGTTTTTTACCATCCGGGAAAATTCCCATCATCTTCCGGCACGGCACCTCGCCACCGGATTTGAACCATTTGATTGACATGTTGTCAATTGGAACATTCGGTTCCAATATAAAATCATGCCGGATGGGCGGCGGGCTTCACCCTCGATTTTGTAAAATCTTTAATATATTCAGATAATTACAATACGCACTTGCCTTCGGAACAGCATCGGGCCGTGCGAAGGATGGACGATCCTCTCATGCTGCCGCGCCGGCTTTTTCAGGGATCATACGGTTCAAAAGGCGAATCTCCGTTGCTGGAACGATACTTCATGTGCTTCGGTCTCCTCACCGCACAACCGGCACATTCAAGGCTCCGTCCTGCAACGAATCCGCTGCGCGGCGATAATTCCTCATGACCTCTCCGCTGCGGCGCACGCCGCCTCTTCCTCCTGCAGGACCAGCTTCGACAGCTTGCCGACGCTGGTTCGGGGCAGGCTTTCGCGTATCTCCAGGGCCTGGGGGAGTTCGTGGCGGCCAAGCCGGCTGGCGAGGAAAGCACGCAATTCCTCCAGCGTGAATGCATCCGCGCCGGTCCTCAGTGCGACGAACGCCTTGGCGGCCTGCCCCCGATAGCTGTCGGGGATGCCGATGACGATACATTCGGCAACATGCGGATGCTCATAGATCGCCTCCTCGATGGTGCGCGGATAAACGTTGAAGCCCCCGCTCAGGATCATGTCCTTCTTGCGATCGGTCAGGAAGACGAAGCCGTCCCTGTCCATGTGGCCTACGTCGCCGGTCAGGAACCAGCCATCCCTGAACGAAGCGGCGGTTTCTTCCGGCCGGTTCCAGTAACCGGGGAAGAGATTGGGCCCGCGCATCCTGATCTCGCCGGTCCGGCCGGGTGCAAGCACGCGCTGCGGATCCTTCATGTCGACGACCTGAAGCTCGATACCCGGCAAGGGCATGCCGATGGAACCGGCGCGGATTTCGCCACCGGGCGAATGCTGGCAGCCGATGGCGGCCGCCTCGCTCATGCCCCAGCCGGAATAGATGCGAAGACCTGTCAGCCTCCCGAAGGTGGCAGCCACCTCGACAGGCAGCGGCGCGCCGCCGGAAGTCGGCAAGGACAATGCGGAAAGATCACGCGTGGCGATGTCGGGGTGATTGGCCAGCGCGATCCACATGGTCGGCACGCCATGGAATACCGTGATGGCATGGCGCTCCAGATCATCCAGACATTGGTCGGCATCGAAACGCCGCCGCAGGACGACCGTATTGCCGTGACCCAGATGCCGGTTCATCATGGTGAAGGCAAAGGCATGAAACAGCGGCAACAGCATCAGCGTGCGGTCCGGATCAGACGGATCACGGCGGCGCACCGTCTGCCAATAGGCCGAAATTTCGGCGGCAGCGGTAATGTTGGCATGGGTCAGCGCCGCCCCTTTCGGCAGCCCGGTCGTGCCTCCGGTGTACTGAAGGACGGCAACCTCGGCCGCCCCGACCTCGACGGGTGCGGGGAGAGGCGGCACCGCCAGCAGGTCCGCGACCGGAACCGCACCTTCGGGAAGCTCACGCAACGGCGAGGCTCCTTCCCAGAACGCGTCGTCAGCCACGACGAGCCTGTCGACAAGCCCCATTGCCTGCACCTCCGCAGCTCTGGCGAGAAGGTCCGGCTCGGCAAGGGTAACGAGCACCCGCGCGCCGGAATCCCTCAGCTTGTGCGCGATTTCCCTGACCGCATCGAGCGGGCTCAGCTGCACCACACGCAGCCCGGCGGATGCGCCGCCGAACGCCGCAATGGTGTGATAAGGCGTGTTCGGCAAGAGAAGGGCAACGCCATCCCGCGCTTCCGGCATCCGTGCCAGCGCGGACGCCATGCGCAACACCATCTCGCCAAGCGCCCGATAGGTGATCGAGGCATTGCCATAGACAATGGCGGTGCGGTCGGCATGACGCCGCACGCTGCGCGCCAGAAATTCTCCAAGAGACGCCGTCGGAACCGGGGCGTCCCAGCTTATCATATCGGGATAGCTGGCTTCCCAGAGAAACGGACGCGCAGGAACAGGATTTGCAAAGGGCATCATGGCAGCACCGAACGCTCAGCAACGAAAAAGGGCTCGCCTGACATGGTCAGCGATATGAAGGCCGAATCCGGCCCGCGCGAGTGCGGCTGACAGCCCGGCGTGTCCGGACACCGACAAAGACAGTACAAATCATCCTCCCCGCAGAGCTGCGGCCCTGTTTTCGCGGCCTCCGCCCCGGATTGTCGAAGGCACGCCGTCAGGCTCCTCCCGGAGTCGTTTCGGGACAAGCCATTTGAACCATATGATCGGATTTATTTCAACAGGATCATTTGATCCAATCCCGAAAGCAAACGGGCGGAGGATTGTTGCAGGCCGCCTATTCATGCGGGCGTGGGCAGAGCGCCGGCTGCGATGCGGTGTGCCGGATCGCCGTCATGGAGCATCCGGAAACCGGCACGGCGCAGACGCTTCCTGTGGAAGCGCCCGAAGGCTCCCGCACTATTCGGCGGACGAATGCAGCGGCATCAATTCACGTGGCCGATGCACGCATGTGCCGGACCCCGGTCTTCCCCGAAGCATTGTCGCTATTCCGCCTGCGACTTCGATCGCCGGCGAGAGCGGGTTCCCGCAACCATGTATTCGCCGGACTCCACCAGAAAGCGCTCATTCTTGCGAATCCGCTCCTGTGCCGGTTCGGCCAGCCTTGCAACGGCAAGGGCGACAAGCAGATTTGCGAGCGCGATCGCGCCGCCGGAAGATTCCGGAAACGCCCGGCTCAATGTCGGGGCGATGAAGAAAAGATCGCCGGCAAACTTCCTCAGGGGCGGAGCGGGCGAATCGGAAATGGCGACGATATGAGCCTTGGCCGCCGCCGCCCGGCGAACCAGCGTATCGGTGACGCGGCTGAACGGTGCAAAGGTGAAAGCCACCACAACATCTCCAGCCTGGACATCGTCCAGACCGGCCTCGGGCGCGCCGGAGACATCGTCCAGAAGCCTCACCTGCGGGCGGGCCTTTCTCAGCGCGTAAGCGAGGATGAAGGCCGGAGGGAAGGTGGTCCTTCGTCCAATGACGAAAACATTCGGCGCCGTAGCCAGCAGATCGACGGCCTTGGCAATACGCGGCAGCGTCAGGCCGGCCGCCATACGCCGGATGATCTCTTCCTCGCCGTCGATGAATGCCTGCACGAAAGGCCCGAGGCCATCCTTGCTCTTGGACGCGGCAAGGATGGAGCGCGCGCTCTCGATATTGCGTTTGGTGGCCAGGTTCGTACGCCGCCCCTTGCCCAGCAGCACATCCACATAGGTCTTTCGCAGCTCGCCATAGCCGGGCAGCCCCAGACGCTGCGCGAGGCGAACAAGCGTCACGGGCGGAACGTCCGCATGCCGGGCCAGTTCGCGCATTGAAAAAACGGCAACGTCATCAGGATGAGAAAGCAGGTAAGTGGCGGCCTGCGCCATATGTCCTCCAAGATGAGGGAGGATATCCTGCAATTTATCGCGTATTTCGCCCTGATCCATTTTTATACCTTATCTCCGGCGACTCCGAAGAGTCGTGCGTTGTAGTCTGTTTGCCAGACTTAAAATCAATTGCACAGCCGGTTTCTATCAACAGGACAGCGTCCGTTCGACGAACGCCGGAAAGCCCGGCCGGCAAAACCCCGCCCGCGCCCGCGCCGGAGTCCGGCGGATGTTCCCATCTGCGCAGGCCCGCTCCCGAGCGGCTACCCGAAGCGGCCACCCAATTGAACCAAAAAGTTCTTATTGACATATGAAGAATCAAATGGTTCGAATGTTTCATTCTTACAGGAGCATTGCCGCATGAATTCTTCAGTCCACAGCAAGGCCGGGGCATCTCTTCTCGGACACAACAGTTCGCGCTCCTCCGCCGCATTCCTGCGGGAAACGGAAGTCGTGCCCGGCGGCTCGATGCGGCAGGCTTCCTGGTTTGGCCCGCCGCCCTATGCCGCAAGCGGCTCGGGCTGCTGGATTGTCGACGTGGACCAGCGGAAAATCCTCGATTGCGCCAACAACTTCTTCTCGCTCATCCACGGCCATGCCTTCGCTCCTGTCGTTGAGGCCCTGGGCGAAATGCTCCGCAGGGGAACTGCCTTCGGCCTGCCGACGGAGGTTGAAATCGAGCTGGCCGAGACCCTCGCCGCGCGTGGGCCGGCGCTGGAGCAAACCCGTTTCTGCAACTCGGGCTCGGAAGCCGTCATGCATGCGATCAAGGGCGCGCGCGGCCTGACCGACCGGCACCGGATCGCCAAGTTCGAGGGCTGCTATCACGGCTCCTACGACTATATCGAAGTCAGCCTTGAATCGTCGCCGGACAACTGGGACGATGCGGACGGCAATCCCGCATCGGTGGGCTACACGCGCGGCGTTGCGCCTGCCGTGCTGACAGACACCGTTATCCTGCCCTACGACAATGCGGAGCTTTGCGAAGCCATCCTCAGGCGCGAAGGCCCCACGCTGGCGGCGGTCATCCTGGACCCCCATGCCTCCCGCGCAGGCATGATGCCGATGTCGGATGACGTGATCCAGGTCGTTCAAAGGGCCTGCCACCGTGACGGCATCATGCTCATATGCGATGAAGTCATATGCTTCCGGCTGAGCCCCCGCGGAGCGCATCCGATATTCAACATCGAGCCCGATTTCGTCACGCTTGCCAAGACCATCGGCGGCGGGCTTCCTGTCGGCGCCGTATCCGGCCCGAGGGACCGCATGAGCGTGTTCGATCACACCGGAGGAAAACCCCGCGTGGCCATGGGCGGCACCTTCAGCGCCAACCCGATGAGCATGGTGGCGGGCCTTGAAACGCTGCGCCACTACGACGGCGACCAGATCGAGCGGCTGAACAGGTTGGGCGAACGTCTTCGCAAGCTCGTGAGCGACGGGCTTGCGGCAGGCGGCGTGGCAGGCAGCATCACCGGCATGGGGTCGCTGTTTCGCCTGCACCTCACCGACCGGAAGATAACCGGATACCGCAGTTCCTACCCCAACCCCGCCGAAGCGGCGGCACTGAAGGCCATTCATGGCGCCATGCTGGCTGACGGCATCCTGCTTACGCCCAACTGCTCGGGCGCCTTGTCCACGCCGATGACCGAAGCCGAGATCGACCTTCTCGCCGACAGGCTTGTCGCCCACACCATCGCCTGCCCCGTCCAGCCGGCCTGATCCGGACAGCTGCGAATGCTGCCGGACGACGGCAGGCCGACATCGTGCGCCTGCCGGATCGGGACCGAGCCGGCTCCCGCTTTCGGGCGACGTACCCATGGAGTGTTTCCGCGTTTCCTCAAATCGCAGAAACACTCTGATCTTCTGTTCTTACGCAATTGCGAACGCAAAACCGCTTCACACCGTTACTGGAATTGCGGCAGCGGCCTACCGGCTTGTGAATGCCAGTTGCGCCGCCAGTCCGGCGAACGCGGCGGCGAAGCCGCGGCGCATCCATGTCTGGACGGAGGCGTTGGAGATGACATGCCGCCGGACAGCCGCGGCAAAGACGCCATAGGCGGCGAAGATTGCAAACGTCAGCGCCATGAAGACCAGACTGAGTTCCAGCATCCGGTTCACCGGCGAGGCTTCCTCGGCGCTCACGAACTGCGGAAGGAAGGCGAAGAAGAAGATCGACAGCTTCGGATTCAGCAGGTTTATGAAGATGGCCGAAACGATGATCTGCCGGACATTCTTTTCGTCCGTCTCGCCGTTCAGGCTGAGCATCCCGCGATCCCGGAACATGGCATATGCCATGTAAAGCAGGTAGGCGACGCCGAGATATTTCAGAAGCTGGAAGGCCAGCGCGCTCGTATGCAGCAGCGCGGCGAGCCCGCTGATCGCCGCCAGCATATGGGGAACGATGCCCAAGGTGCAGCCGAGAGCGGCAACGAGGCTTGCGCGCGCGCCTCCCGAGATGCCGGCCGCCACGGTGTAGATCGCGCCTGTGCCGGGCGATGCGACGATGACCAGTGAGGTCAGGAGAAATTCCAGCGTCATAGCGGCTCCATTTCCGTCACAGCGGCCCCGGCGCGGAGCGCTGCAATCTCCCCGGCAAGTGTGTGTGCAAGCGCGGCGACGTCTTCGTGCGCCGTGTCGTGCAGGGCTTCCGCGACGATCAGGGCCTGCGCGGTTTGCGCGCGAACGGCGGACCGCCCGCTTTGACGGTTGGTCCAGCGGCGGGCATGGGCCTGCCGGCCCTCGTCGGCAAAAATCACCTCGCCGGGTTCCGGATGCTCGATCCCGCCCGCGAAGGTCTCATAGATCTCGTCACCGTCGGCGAGGCGCACGGTCATGCCGCCGGCAATCCCCGATGTATCGAACACCGCCACCGGAATGGCGAAGGCCATCGAGGCGGCGTTGCACAGGTCGACCAGAGGATGGAGCGCGGGAAGCCTCCCTTCCTTCCGGTAGCGTCTGAGCAGGGCTTCGGAGGCGCAACGGTATTGGGTCGGCTTGAGGCCCATCGCGGAAAAGGCGCGCCGCCAGCCCTGTATCTCCGGAAAATCGCCCTCGCTGGCTGCGGCGAGCCGCTTGTCGGCAACCCCGGCCAGCCGCGCGATCACGGCGGAAGTGTCGGCGTTCGCGTCGATGCCATCGACAAGCAGGGCGCGGGAGCGCAGTTGCGGAAACCGGCGCGGAATTTCAGGGGCATAGCGAAACTGTGTGGGCATAGTCCTGGCTCGACTGTTTTCGAGCCATATGGACAAGCCTGCTTCGCCCTGTCTTGAAGGAAATTGCGGGTCAGTTCATGGCGGCCGCGTAGACGCCCGGCGACATGCCGTAGGTGCGCACGAAACGCCGGGTCATGTGGCTCTGGTCGGCGAAGCCGGCAGCATGCGCCACATCCGCAAGGGCAATGCCTTCCGCAATCATCTTGCGCGCCTTTTCCAGCCGGCGCTGAACGAGATAGGCATGCGGGGTCAGGCCGGTCGCCTTCGAGAAGCCGCGCAGGAGCTGAAACTGGCTGACGCCGCCGAGCGCGGCCAGTTCGTCAAGCGACACCTGCGCGGAAGGATCGTCGTCGATGCGCGCGCGCGCCTGTTCGATGGCCCGGGGCGCTCCCGGCCGCTCCCGTTTCCGGCGTTCGACCAGCCCCGCCAGAAGCAGGAGGAGATGTTCCCGAACCTCGATTTCACTTTGCCCGCCGCGTGGATCGGTCATCGCGCGAAACAGGGACTGAAAGCGTGCCGCCGATGCCGCGTCGCGCAGCGCCGGGTGCGAAAGCTCGGCGCTGTCCGCGTCGCCGTCCGTCAGGGCGCGGATCGGTTCGACCAGGGCGACCGGGTCGAAATAAAGCATCCGCCATGAACGGCCACCCTCTCCGAGGGGCGAGCCGTCATGCACCTCGCCGGGATTGACGGTGATGACGTCGCCGGCTTCCGCCTCCACGACACCGCGTCCGCTCATGGATTTCTGCGCACCGCGCAGGATGACCCCGATGCCGAACTGGTCGTGCGTATGCCGGCCAAACGTGTGAGACGTATCGGCGCAAACCGCGTCCACGCCCCTCATCCCGCAACGGGTTATCCTGAAACGTCCGCTTGCCATCGCGCCTACACTACACCGCAACCGCAGCCCGGGCCATGCATTGCCGGGGAGGCCGATGCGCCTCGCTGGCGCGCCCGGCTCGGGGGCCGCTGAAAAATCATCAGCGGCCCCCGAGCCGGACGATTCCGGTTTCCAGCGCCACGCGCGCTGCCTGGACGCGCGAGGTCACCTTCAGTTTCCTGTAGATGCTCTTGAGATAATCGCCGACCGTATGCTCGGATATTCCGACAATTTCGGCGATCCGCATATTGGTGTGGCCTTTCGCCAGTTCCGCCAGCACCTGTTTTTCGCGCGGGCTGAAATGAATGCCGCAATCCGCGGGCTGACTGTCTTCGTGCAGCCGGACCCTTTCGACGAGGCTCAGCTTGGAGCGCACCTTCATCTGCAGCATTTCGAAATCGATCGGCTTGGTCAGATAGTCATCCGCCCCAAGCCGCAGTCCATCCAGAATATGGGACCTGTCCGCCAATGCGCTCAGGAACAGGAAAGGGGTGCCATCCAGATGCCGGTGGCTGGCGCGGATCGTCCTGAAGAAATCGAGGCCGCTGAGGCCCGGCATCAGGATGTCGCAGATGATGAGCGCGGGGTGCTCGGTCCTGAGAATATCAAGCGCCTGACCGCCATCGGCAGCCAGAAGCACGTCAAAACCCGAATGCGAAAGCTCTTCGCCGATCTCGGTGCGGATATCCAGCTCGTCCTCGATGCAGAGGATCTTATCCGCCTTGCGGTTGTCGGGCATGATGAAGGTCGCTCCCTGGCAGTTTCAGAATGAACCGTGTCCCCCCCGGGTCGATTGATTCGCAGTGGATATCGCCGCCATGGAGCCGGGCCAGCGTTTGCGACAGGCTCAGACCAAGCCCCGTTCCCGACAGATGGGCGACATTGGCAGCGCGATAGAAGCGGTCGAAAATCCTTGACCGCTCCGCCGCCGGGATGCCGATGCCACGGTCGCTGACAGCGCAGGTGCAGAACGCCCCCTGCCGTTCGAGCACAACGCTGATCGGCTGGCCGGCCGGCGAGTATTTTTCGGCGTTGGAAAGAAAATTCGTCAGGATCTGCTCGATCAGAATCGCGTCGCCTTCGAACGGCAGCGCCCTGTCCGGCAGCACAACCTCGACAGGCCGCACGGGATGGAGTTCCCGATGATCGGCGCAGACGCTCCTGACGAGCTGACGAAGGTCGAAGACCTCCTTTTTCAGCGGCAGGCCCTGCTCGTTGAGCGTATCGTTGCTGATCGTGCTGTCGATGATGAGGGTCAGACGCTGCACGGCATGGCGAATCCGCTGCGACCGCTCCGACAGGACTGCCGGGGTGATGTCGTGCGAGCGACGGATGAAACGCTGTGCGATCATGTCGATGATCGTGATCGGCGTCCTGAACTGATGCGACACGGTGGTGAGGAAGTTCTTGTAGATGGCGTTGGTCAAACGCTCGTTCTCGAGGGCTCTCCGCAAGGCCGCCGTTCGCTCCTCGACTGTCTCTTCGAGGAGATGCGCGTGCTCGTTCAGTGCCGTGTTCGCCTTGTCGAGGGCACGCAGATTGGCGAGCAACTGCCAGGCCATGAAGCCGCCCGCCGCCAGAATGCCGGAAATGGAGATCATGACGAGGTATAGCGTCTGCAACTGGTGGTCGCGCTGGTCGCCGCCCTCATCGCGCTGGGCCAGCATCACCTTGTTGCTCAGCCGGACGAGCTCATCGAATGACGAGGAAATCCTGCCATAGAGCTCCAGCCCGAAAGCGGGATCGGTCACGCGCTCCCTGTCCAGCCCGGAAAGATTGCCGATCAGCCTGTCGAGAGGCTCTGGCGACCCATCCAGCCCGGCCAGATAGTCGTATTGTGGATTGTCCTTCAGCAGGCTGAGCCGGCTGATGAGAATATCGAGTTGCAGCAGGATCGCATCGTCGTCGCGCAGTTCTGCGGGCAACAGCATATGGCCGGCCAGCTTGCGCGCTTCGCGCTCGGCCTGCGTCACGCTCCACAGCATGTTCTCGCCGGTGTAGCTCGCGAGTTCGCGGTGGATGCTCATGAGCTGAAGGAACGCGTAGGACAGCGTCAGCGCGAAGCCGACGATCGCCAGCCCGGCAACAGCATAGCTGCGCCGCACTCTCATCTGATCCGGAGTTCCTTGAGCTGCCATGCCCAGCGATGATCGAACCGCGAATCCCGAAGCTCCTGGAAATCGTCGCGCGGATAGACGACCCAGTAAGGCCCCTTGTCGCTCACATGCAGCCGCTCGCCATCCATATAGGCCGCGATCAGGACATCGTAGCGGGTGACATCGGCCAGCGGGAACTCGACCTCGTAGTCGTTGAGCGCAATCGCCGTGACCACGGAATCGGGATGGTCGCCCGGATCGATGCCGGCCGCTTCCAGTATTTTTTCAAGGGACACACCTTCGAACAGGTGGGGACCTTCCGTCCAGACGGTGCTGGTGGTGATCCTGCTGCGTGGCAGGGCAAGCAGCCGATCTTCTGTCAGAACGGTTTCCCGCCCGTCAGCGGACAGGATTCTGAGGCTGCCAATGGCACCGGCATTAACGGTCTGGGCCATGATGAGAAACAACCCTGCGAACAACAGTCGCCATCCCGAACCCATGCGCATGCCTTTCAGTCGTCATACTCAGACTTGGCGACATGCATAGCCAAGGTTCGGAGTGTTTTCGACCCGACAAGGCAAAATTCTTTAGGCCAGACAGAAAAGTCCGGTCAGCGCAGGCCGGGTCGGGGCAGCCATGTTCGGGGCGGGTATGGTCGGGGCAGGCCGGGCCGGCGCGGAAATCCCGGCTCGGCATCGCTACAAATCCGCGTGCCGGTCCAGAGCCGACGCGAAGCCTTTCAGGGAAACGGAAAAGGTGAGCTCCTTGTCATCGGTGCTGGTCACCTTCAGCATGAGTGTCGATCCGGACCGCAGGGCCTTGAGAGCCGCGGCGTCGAACTCGACTGGAAGAATGCAGCCGGCGGGCAGGCAGGTCGAGAAATGCGCTGCCGGAAGCGCTGCCTCGTCATCGACCTGGAAGGTGACCCCCTCCTGAAGTTTCAGCCCGAAGGGAAGAACGGCAATGCCCTTGATGCCGTCCTGCGACCGGGACTGGATCTCGATGGCGAGAATGCGCTGGCCGCCCTGCTGGTATTGCTGCTGCAACACAGCGCATTGCTTGGCGCCGTTGGCAATCTGGCAGCTGACCTGCCAGTCCTCGTGCGTCTCCTGCAACGAGGTTGCCCCGCCCGGCAGGACGGCGGCTTCCTGCGCAACGGCGGAAGGCGCGCCCAGCGCGCCTGCAGAGAACAGGAGCGCCGCGAAAAATGTCGATTTTGCAGTCTTCATGTCGAAATTCCGGTTTCAATGGTCCGGGATCTGCATCCCTGTGAAATGAGGCAACCCCGGCCTAACCAGATGGCCGGGGCAATATCGATGCGGAAGCCGGTCTCAGAACTTCCAGCGCAGGCTGACGGAGCCGCTGTGCACATCCGTGTAGCTGCCGAACTGGCCCTGATAGCCGGCTTCCACGCTCCAGCCCTTCAGGCTTTGCAGTTCGGCCGACGCACCGATCTTCCAGTTCGACCTGTCAAGCGGCGTCGCGATCATGGCCGGGGCAGCAGCCGTGGAGGCGCCGATGAAGCTGATCGGCGTTTCGATCATGTCGGTCGAACGATAGGCCCAGCCACCGCTCAGCGACAGAAGACCTTCCACGCCGTCTCCCGCCTCGAACCGGTATCCCAGCGACAGCTTCGGCTCCACCTCGCCGATATACTGGGTGTGCGAGGACATGCGCACACCGATTCCGCCGAGGCCACGTTCGGCATAGCTGCCGGTATGCAGGGCGGTGCCGGTGAAGGCCAGCGCAGGGCGCAGGGTCAGGCTCTCCGCCTCGGCCGTGTAGCCGATCTCCGCGGAGAGCTGGCCATAGCCGCTGTTGCCGCTGGCGGTTCCCAGTCCGGGCTCGAACACGTTGACGGAGCGCGTCGTGTCGTACCACTGCCATCCACCCGTCGCGGTGAAGGCGAGGTCGAAGCCGTTGCCGAATGCACGGCGTGCGCCGAAGCCAACGTCGAAGCCGTGCCCCTGCCCGTTGAACCGCTCGTCGTCCACGAACAGGCGGTCCATACGGTTGTAACCGAGGGCGCCCGACACCGACCACCCGTCTTCAAGACGATGCTCGAAGCCGGTGCGCAGGGAAAGGGTACGGCTGGTTGCACCCCAATAATCCTGCGTCGCCTTCTGATCGAGCTTCGCCACGCCAGCATCGGCCCACAGGCAGTTTTCGGCATCGCTTCCGGACCAGCGGCATTCCAGCATCCGCTCCCTGAAGCCGGCGGCCGTGCGATACTGCGTGTGAAGGGGAGCGACGTGACCCTCGGGATTGAGCTCGCCGAAGACGGTCTTGTAAAGCTCCTCCTGACCTTCCTCCATGTTGCCGAGAGCGGCCATCAGCCGGCCGATCCCGGAAGCGTCGCCAACCTGCAGGGCAGAATCCATGTGAGCGCCCAGCCGCCGCTCGTTCGGGCGCAGGAACTCGCGCCCGAAATCGCTCTGCACCGTCAGATGGATGCCATCCTCGTCGCCGACGATGCCATAATCCAGCGCAAGCGTGCCCGGAACGGAAAGCCCGTTGTCGACGCCCTGCCCCTCTGTCGCGAACAGGGTCACCGGACGGGCGTTCTCCAGCCACATCAGGTTGATGCGGCCGTTGCCCGCAACCAGCGCATCGCCGGTGACGTTCACCCGGTCGGACGCATAGGGGCCGAAGGCGACATCGAACTCCATGTGGCCTGCATCGGTCTGGACGAAATTGCCGTCCAGCGCGACCTCGCTCACCACCCGCGAACCGAACAACAGGTTGGTCGCGGGATCTTCCTCGTCGTCGAAATCGGGGAAGACATAGCCGGAAGCCAGGTCTTCGGCCCAGCGCGGCGCCGACAGCCCCATCAGGAACGTGCCGTCATTGGTGAAGGTCGCGACCCCATCCGCAACCGCGGCAGGAAGAGCCCCGCCCGCGCCATCGCCCAGGCCGATCGTGTCGAAAGCCATGAAGACGGCGTCGGCACGGTTGAGGAAGCGGTTTTCGCCGCTGCCGAGATCGACATTGCCGATCGTCAGGCCGGTGCTCTCGACCGTATCGTTGCCGTCGCTGCCACGCACCGCCCATCCGGACACCGCCGACAGCGAGCCGGTGGCGAGCAGGTGATTGTCGGCACCGCCGTCCACCACGACCGCCGCGCCCCGGCCCGAGCCGCCGCGCACCAGGCCGCCGAGGGTCATGGCGATGTCGCCCGCGCCGTCCTGTCCCCTGCTCTGCGCAAAGACGCCGATGGAATTGGCGCCCGCGGCAAAGATCAGATCCGAGATGTCGAGACCGATCGCGCCGCCGGAGCCCTCGCCGCCGGCGGAACCGGCGAAGATGCCGTCGACCCAGCCGCCACCGCCGCCGAGGCTCTGGGCGATCACCCCATAGGCATCGTCGCCAAGCACCACGATCTCGTCGGACTGGGTGAAGGACACGGCGCCGCCGTTGCCACGGTTCTCACTGTTGAGGGCGACGGTCGTCTGGCTGTCCGCGCCGAAGACGCTGCCGCCGCCACCGCCGATGCTCTGCAGCAGAACGCCGTGCGCTCCGGCCCCTGCCGTCACGATCGCGCCATCGTTGACGAGCGAAACCATGCCGCCATCGCCCTCGGCGTGGTTGCTTCCGCCGAGCGACACGGATGCGATCCCGGTGCCGGCGACACGGACATCGCCGCCGCCCGCACCGATGGATTGCAGCATCAGGCCGACCGAACCGTCGCCCGTCGTCACCGCACCGCTGAAGATGCCCTCGACCGAGCCGCCATGGCCGCCGGCGGCATCCTTCGCCCCGAGCGACGCGCCAACATTCCCGGCCGCGCCCGACACCGAGGCGACCGATGCGCCGCCGCCAGCGCCAATGCTCTGCAACAGGGCGGCTGTCGCCCTGTCCCCGGTCGTGGCAATGCGCCCGATCTGTTCACGCACGACATTGCCGGCCTGTTCGCCCTGACTCCCGAGAGCGCCCAGTTCAAGACGAATGTCGCCGAACGCCGCATCCGTGTCGTTGAGGAAATTGCCCACCGCGACGCCGCCGCCGCCGCCGATCGACTGGCTCAGAACGGCGGCCGACAGCAGGCCCGTCGTAACGACCTCGCCTGTCTGCGAGGCGAGGATGTCGCCTCCCCTGTTGCCGGTGCCGTCCTGGCCGCCGAGGGCCAGCTCGAAATGAAGCGGGACCGCATCAGGATCGCCGTTGTCCGCGCCGAGGCGCGCACGCACGTCCACCGTGCCGCCGCCGCCGCCGATTGCCTGAGCCAGATCGCCGAACGAGAGATTGCCCGCCGCGCCGAAGGTGCCGGTGGAGTTGACCGTCACCTTGCCGGCATTCATGCCTGCGGCCCCCTGCGCACCGGCGCGGGCCACGACCATCGTGTCGGGAACTTCCGGGTTTCCGCTGGCACCGATCACCGGAGCCCCCGGAAGGCTCTTCACACCGTCGAGGTCGAGCGCAAGCGTGCCGCCGCCGCCGTTGATGCTTTCAGCCTTTATGGCCACCGATCCGTCGCCAAGCACCGTGATGTCGCCGGAATGGATGACGACGACCTCGCCTCCCGCTCCGCCGGTGCCGCCGCCGACCGCGCCGAGCAACCCGTTGATCACCCCCGAGAGCCCGGGGCCGGAAGCATTGTCGAGAGCCGTCAGGACCATGTTGGCGTTGCCGCCGCCGCCGCCGATCGACTGCGCGACCACGCCATGCGCATTGGCGCCCTGCGTGAGGATGGTGCCGCTGTTGCTGACGACGACCTTTCCGCCGTCGCCGCCATCGGCGCCGAAGCCACCCACCGAAATCAGCGGAGCGGAGTCATCCGTCGTGATCAGCGAGTTCATGGCCAGGACGAGACCGCCATTGCCGCCGCCGCCGCCGACAGACTGAGCGATAATGCCATGGGCGCCATCGCCGGAGGTCTGGATGATCCCCTCGTTTTCGACCGTGACATCGCCGCCGCTTTCGCCGGTGCCGCCCGTGCCGCCGACATTGAGGCCGGCGACCGTGCTGCCCGTATCCGCGACGAGGCCCTGAACGCTCACGATGGACGAACCGTTGCCGCCGCCGCCGCCGATGGACTGCGCCATGATGCCATGGGAGCCGGCGCCTTCAGTGACGATCCAGCCGGTTTCATCGGTGTCGGCGGGCTTGTTGGTTACCCGTACCGCGCCGCCGGTTCCGCCAGCACCGCCATCGCCGCCGAGATTGACGGCGTAGCGCTGCGACTGGTTGCCGCCGGTAACGCCGAGGACGAGGTTGATCATGACGCCGGCGTCACCGCCGCCGCCGCCGATGCTGCTGGCGCCGATGCCGACTGCGTCGATGCCCTTCGTGTAGATCAGCCCGGTGTTGTCAACCACAACCTCGCCGCTCGCGGCCCCGTCGCCGCCCGAACCGCCCAGATTGAGCTCCGCAGCCTGGCTTTGATAAGGTCCCTGAACCGTCGCCGAGATCACCGACCCGCCGATGCCGCCGCCGCCGCCAATCGACTGGGCGCGGACGCCGAAGGCGCCGTCTCCCTGCGTGGCGATGATGCCGCTGTTGGCAACGGTGACGGAGTCCGCAACAGCTCCTTCGCCGCCGTCTCCGCCGACGCTGAGCGTCGCCGTATTCATCGTCGAGCCCTTGGTTTTAACCTGCAGGCCGATGGTGCGGACCGAGCCGCCGAGGCCGCCGCCGCCGCCGATGGACTGGGCGAGAATGCCGTCGGATGCCTCGCCCTCGGTCAGGATCATACCGGCATTGCCGACGCGCACCTTGTCGGAGTGCGCGCCCTTGCCGCCCGTGCCGCCAACCGCGATGTTGGCCGAATTGGCCGCCATGACAATGGTCGATCCGGCCGTTCCGGCAATGCCGCCGCCGCCGCCGATGGACTGGGCGACGATACCGCGCGCCTCACCGCCCGTGGTGGCAATGATGCCTTCGAAATCGACCCCGACCGCGCCGGATACGGCGCCTTCGCCGCCATCGATCCCGACCTCCACGCTCGCGCTGGAGCTTTCACCGGCCTCGTTCTCGGACGAAACGCCGACCGACGTCGAGGAAGAGGTGCCGCCGCCGCCGCCGATGGACTGGGCGAGGATGGCGGTCGATCCGTCGCCAAGCGTCTGGATGCGGCCATTGGCGGACACGGACACGGTGTCGCCCTCGCCGCCGATGCCGCCCTTGCGGCCGATGCCGATGCTGACGGAACTTTTGGCGCCAGGGCTCATCGCCATGCTGGTTGCGGTGTTGCCGCCGCCGCCGCCGATGGACTGGGCCACCAGGCCATAGGAATTTTCACCCTGGGTCAGAATATCGCCGACATGATCGACGGTGACCTTGCCTCCTGCACCCGCAGCCCCGGTCGCGCCGCCCACGACGACGCTCATGCCAAGGCGCGCCTCACGCATGAGGCCCGCGCCGATGTTGTAATTCGCGTTGCCGCCGCCCCCTCCAATCGACTGGGCGACCAGACCATGCGAAGCCGCGCCATCGGTGACGATGGTGCCATTGTGGCGCACGTCCACCGTGTCGCCGGCGCCTGCACCCGCACCCGAGCCGCCGACTGCGATGAGAGCTGCGAATTCCTGCCCCTGCGCGCCGCTGCCCATGGGTTTGACGCCGAGCACGAGATTTGCCCCGGCCTGGCCACCGCCGCCGCCGACGGACTGCGCGACAAGGCCGCTGGTGCCGTCACCGAAGGTGCGGATCAGACCGGGCGCGGCTGTTTCCACACCACCTTCCTGCGCATAGCCACGCGTGACGGTGACGCTGCCGGCATGGCCGCCCGAACCGCCCGAGCCGCCGACGCCCAGCGACACCGGCGATCCCTGCAACGAAACGACGCCGGTGACATTAATACCACCCACGCCGCCGCCGCCACCGATGGACTGGACGAGAACGCCCGCGCCACCGCCCGTGTAATCCGTGGCTTCGAGATTGTCTTCGTCGGCCCCGGCATCGGCAACGATGCGGCCATTGACGATGACATCGCCCGTGCTGTTGAAGGACACATCACCGGCATCGGCACCGGTTCCACCCGTACCGCCGACACCTGCGGCCAGCGCGACGGACTTCTTGTGCCCCGCCGAAAGATTGCCGGAGACGTTCAGCCCGCCGGAACCGCCGCCACCGGCAACGGACTGCACGAGCGCGCCAATGCTATCGCTGCCCTCCACGTAAATCTGGCCGTTGTGGGAAACGTTCACATCGCCGCTGATATTGCCTGCGCCGCCGAAGCCGCCGATGCCGAACACCAGCGAAGGCTCGCTGGTGTACTGGTCGGCCTGAATGCCGCCTGCGATATTGATCGCGCCGGCACCGCCGCCGCCGCCAACCGACTGCGCCAGAAGACCGCGCGCGAACGAGCCGGCCGCATAGAGATCGGCATCGACCACAGCGTCAACGTCGTCACCCTTGCCGCCATCGCCGCCAAAGCCGCCAACACCGACCGTCAGCGCCGCATCCAGCGTCAGTCCGCCGGAGACGTTGATGCCGCCGGCGCCACCGCCACCGCCAACCGACTGCGCAATCACCGCGGAGCGGTTGTCGCCATTGGCCTGGACCTGCACGCGGTCCGCGCCCGGCGCGCCAATCGCAAGCCTGACGGTGGACGCATCACCGCCCGCACCGCCAAATCCGCCCACGCCAAGGGTTACCGCACGCGAATTCGAATTCTGCGGCTGGCCAAGGGCCAGGCTACCCGAAACGTTGAGGCCGCCCGAGCCGCCGCCGCCGCCGACCGACTGCGCGACAACGCCATTGGAGCCGCCCGATCGTGTGCGGGTGGCGTAAATTTCGCCGTCGTCGCCCTCGTCATAGGTGATGAGATCCCCATCCGAACCCCTGGCCCAGACATTGCCCGTGACCGTCGCCGTGACCGCCCCCGCATCGCCGCCGCCGCCGCCAAAGCCGCCAAGGCCGAGGCTGATGCCGGTTGCGGTGGATTTTGTGGTTGCCGAAAGCGAGCCGGACACATTGATGCCACCCGCACCGCCGCCGCCGCCAACGGATTGCGCAACAACGGCATCGGCATTGCGCCCTTCCGTCTGCGTGTCGCCGGTGCGCGTCAGCACAACAGCGCCGGCATCGCCCCCGGAGCCGCCGAATCCGCCGACGCCCACGGTGACGGCCGCCGAATCGCCGCCGCCAACCGCGACCGCGCCGGAAATATTGATGCCTCCGGAGCCGCCGCCGCCGCCGATGGACTGGGCGGAAACGCCGAATGCGTCAGCGCCTGCGGTCAGATAATCGCCAACGACAGTTCCCGTCACACCCGCGGCATCGCCGCCCCCGCCGCCGAAGCCGCCGAGGCCAAGGCTCACCGCGCCGGAAAAACCGTTGCCGGTCGTCAGATTCGCGCCACCGGTGACATTGAGGCCGCCTGCGCCGCCCGCGCCGCCGACCGACTGCATGAGCGCGCCGAACGAGCCAGTGCCATGGGTCTCTACATTGCCGGTCAGGCTCGCCACCACGGTGCCGGCATTGCCGCCGCCGCCACCGAACCCGCCAATGCCGAGACCGATGTTTCCGGAGCCGTTCTGGCTGCCGGTGATGCCGCCGGTGACATTGAAGCCACCCGCGCCGCCACCGCCGCCGACCGACTGGATCAGCGCTGCATGGGCCTGTTCGCCGCCGGTGAAGATGTTGCCGGCATGGGTGAGCGCCACAGAGCCGGCATCGCCGCCATCACCGCCAAAACCGCCGATGCCAAGGCCGGCCGTGCCGGCCATCTTCGAGATCGCAATGCCGCCGGTGACGTTGAAGCCGCCCGAGCCGCCGCCGCCGCCCAGACTCTGATAGGTCAGGCCGTAGCTGTTGTCGCCTTCCGTGAAGATGTCGCCCGTGACGATGCCGCTGACGGCCGCGCCATCACCGCCACCGCCACCAAACCCGCCAATGCCGACCATCAGGTTGCCGGCTCCCTGCGCGGCAGCGGAAATGCCGCCCGCGACGCTGAAGCCGCCCGAACCGCCGCCACCGCCGGCGGACTGCGCAAGGATCGCACCGGCATCATCACCGCGCGTGATGACAGCGCCATCCACGTTGGCCGTGACCGAAGCCGCGTTTCCGCCGCCGCCACCGCCGCCGCCAAGGCCGACGCCGACATTCCCGGCTCCCTGACCTGCGCCGGAGATGCCGCCCACCACGCTGAAGCCGCCGACACCGCCGCCGCCGCCGAGGGATTGGGCGACGATGGCCGCCGATCCGTCGCCTTCGGTAATGGCCCCGATCTTCAGATCGTCGTCAGCGCCGGTCGCGCCCTCGACCGTCAGCGCGACCGTTCCGCCGTCGCCGCCGGCGCCGCCCTGTCCGCCAAGCGAGACGCCGATGGTGCCGGCACCCGCGCCGGCAACGGCAATACCGCCGCTCACGTTGAAACCGCCGGCACCGCCGCCGCCGCCAACCGACTGCGCCAGAATGGCCGTGCTGCCGTCACCCGCCGTGCCGGTGCGCCCGGTGACGCCGAGGGTGACCCTCTTGCCGTCGCCGCCGCCGGCGCCCGAGCCGCCAAGACCGACATTGACCGTGCCGGCACCGGTTCCCGCGGCTGCAATGCCTCCGGACACATTGAAGCCGCCCGAACCGCCGCCGCCGCCGAGCGACTGCGCCACGATCGCATTCGAGCGGTCGCCGAGCGTCGTCACATCGCCATCGACCAGCGCATTGACGGTGCCGCCATCGCCGCCGCCGCCACCCGAACCGCCGAGCCCGACGCTGACCGCGCCGCCGCCGGTGCCCGCCCCCATGATCGAGCCGGACACGTTGAACCCGCCCGAACCGCCGCCACCGCCGACCGATTGAGCGAGGAAGCCGGTTGCGTCGTTCCCTTCGGTAAAGATGGAGGCCGCATGCGCCACCACAGTGCCGGCATCGCCGCCGGAATCGCCTTTGCCGCCCAGGCCGACAGAGGCCGCACCGGCACCGACCCCGCCGCCGATGGACCCTGAAACGTTGAAGCCGCCGGCACCGCCGCCGCCGCCGATCGACTGCACGATCATTCCCGACGACTGGTTGCCGGTCGTATGGATCGTGTCTTCCGCATAACCGGATGCATTGCCGCCGGCGCCGCCTTCACCGCCGCTGCCACCGATACCCACGGAGATCGCCCCGGCTCCGATTCCGCCGGAAATCGACCCGGACACGGAGAACCCGCCATTGCCGCCGCCGCCGCCGACCGACTGCACGACGAATGCGCTGGATTGCTCGCCTTCGGTGAGCACAGGACCTTTCACGCGGCCGGTGGCCGTACCACCGTCACCGCCCTTGCCGCCGGCTCCGCCGATGCCGACCGAGACCGAACCGGCACCGAGGCCACCCGATATGGTGCCGGCCAGCGCATATCCTCCGGACCCGCCGCCACCGCCGACCGACTGCACCACAACTGCGCCGGACTGATCCCCGGTGGTGTGCACGCCACCCCCGATGGTTCCGGAAACCGAACCGCCATCGCCGCCGTCGCCGCCGCTGCCGCCAATGCCGGCGCTGATCGCTCCCGCCCCGACGCCGCCGGAAGCCGACGCCGCAACGCTGAAGCCTCCGGCTCCGCCGCCGCCGCCGATGGACTGGAGGAGCGCGCCTGCCGCGTTTGCGCCCGTCGTCACGATGGTTCCGTTGAAATCGATGTCGACCCGGCCGCCGTCGCCGCCACCGCCGCCGCTTCCGCCAATCGTCGCGGTCACGGCAAGGCCGGCGCCGCCATAGGCGGTGGCGCCCACGGCAAAGCCGCCGGAACCGCCGCCACCGCCTATCGACTGAGCCAGAAGCCCGGTCGAGAAATCGCCGGCGGTATTGATGAGACCGCCGCCGTCGCGCAGGATCACATTGCCCGCGGCACCGCCGCCGCCGCCACTGCCGCCGATGCCGACGCTGGCCGAAGCGCCGATGCCCACGCCGATGGTTCCCGCAATGGAGAAGCCGCCGGCGCCGCCGCCGCCGCCGATGGATTGCAGCAGCATGCCTTCCGAGAAGTCGCCGCCGGTCCAGATCTCGGTGAAACCGCTGGCGTTGACATCGCTGGCCGCGCCGCCCTTTCCGCCAGACCCGCCCAGAGCCACCGCTGCGGACCCCATGAAGCCCACGGACGAGGCCACGGACCAGCCGCCATTGCCGCCGCCGCCGCCGATGGACTGGGCGAACACGCCCCGCGAGCGCTCGCCTTCGGTGGAGACATAGGCGGGCTCATCGCCCGCACCGGCGAATGTCAGGTCGACCCGGCCGCCCTTGCCACCGTCGCCGCCGTCGCCGCCGAGGCTGACGGACGCAATGAGGCCGGCGCCGACCGTCCAGCCGCCGTTGCCGCCGCCGCCGCCAACCGACTGCGCAAAAATGCCATGGGAATCGGCTCCTTTGGTGGCGGCGCTGCCGCTGTGGACCACATCCACCCTGCCGGCATCGCCACCTCCACCGCCCCGGCCGCCGATCGTCAGGAGCGCGCCGCCCGCATTGCCGCCGTCGCCGCCGCCGCCTCCGATCGACTGCGCCTGGATGGCCGAGGACAGATCTCCGCCAGTGATGACGGCGCCGGTGTTTTCGACGCGAACGGCGCCACCGAAGCTTCGCGTGTCGGAGGAGCCGCCAATCGACGCGTCGCCGCCGGAGCCGCCGGAGCCGCCGCCGGAAAAGACGCCGCCGCCCCTGCCGCCGGAACCGCCGCCGCCGCCGACCGATTGCGCGAAGATGCCCCGGGCCATCGTGCCGGAGGTGATGATGGTGCCACTGTTGGTCACCGTGACCGAGCTGCCATCGCCGCCGGCCTCGCCGTCACCGCCGAGGCTGACGAAACCATTGCTGCGCCCGCCCGATCCGCCGCCGCCACCGACCGACTGCGCGAATATGCCGTCGGACCCGGTGCCCTGCGTGGTGATCTTGCCGGTGTTGGCAACGATGACAGTGCCGCCATTGCCGCCACGCGCGCCTTCGCCGCCGAGGCTGACCAGACCGCCGGCGCTGCCACCGTCGCCGCCCTGCCCGCCGATGGACTGGGCGAAAATGCCATGGGAGCCGGCGCCGGTCGTCAGGATCGTTCCGCTGTTGGCGAGATCGACCGTCCCGCCATGGCCGCCGGCTCTGGAGTCGCCACCGTCACCGAAGAGTCCGTAAGACGCGCCGCCATTGCCGGCGCCGCCGCCAAGCGACTGGCCGAATATGCCATGGGCACCCCTGCCCGTCGTGGTCACATCGAGACTGTTCCGCAGAACCACCCTGCCGCCATTTGCGGCGCTCCCCCCCGAACCGCCGCCGCCGGTGGCATAGCCGCTTCCGCCCGAACCGCCCACGCCCGCACGGCTCTGCACGACGATGCCATGGGCGTCGTCACCGTTCGTGGTCACCTTGCCGCTGCCGGTCAGCGTGACTTTAACGTTGCCGCCGGAGCCGGCAGCGCCGCCCGCCTTGCCGCCACTTCCGAGATAGCTGTTGCCACCCTTGCCGCCATTGCCGCCGATGCTGGCAATGATGATGCCGGGGGCACCGCTTCCGGTCACAGCGCCATCGACCGGACGGTCGATGTTGAAGCTCTCGCCTGTCTCGCCGCCTCCACCCGATCTGGCAGGAACGAACAAAGCGCCGGCCCTGCCGTTTTTCCCGTTCGCAGCCCGCCTGATGTCGGAGATGCCCGCCTGACCGGGAAGATCGGTATTCGCCACATCCGTGCCCGGATCGTCCAGCGGCGTGCCAACCTCCATTGAGCTCGTTATGACGGCTTCCGTATCCTCGCCGGCCGGCGTGCCGAAGGCGATGCCGGTGATCGGCGCGCCATTCGGCGCGACGGGCCGGCCATTCGAATCCAAGGAGAAGCTGGTCACGAATTCGGTGCCGGCCCAATAACCGGCGACGGTCTCTTCCACACTCCCCTGCTCGGTCGGGAACTCCATCTTGGAGCCCACCGCCGGAACGTCCAGAATGCGGTATTCCTGTCCGTCCGCCGTCTGGGCGACAACGCCATAGGGAATTTTTTCCGTGACCGTGAGCTGCGTACCGTCCGGACTGACGATGACATCGCCGATATTGGCCGCCATCGTCGCCGTTGCGGACGACAACAGGGGAATGCAGGCCAGCGCCGTGGTCAGCAGCAACTCCTGAACACGGCGGGCAAGGAAGGATCCGCTCCGGGCCCTTGCGTTGCCCGCGCCCGGGATCGGTCCCGCAGAATTCGTCACATGATGAGCAGCCAATTCCGCCTCCTTCCCACATCTTGCGGCGCAGGAAGAAATCCGAGGCAATCACACGCACCCATCAAATGGGGCAGGAAAAGGCTACAGTTCATCAAATCGACAAATGCAAACTCCCGGTCGCGGGAGCCTTTCCATGTGTATTCTGAGCGGAATTCGTCCAGCCAAGCACTGCCGCGAGTTTTGCAACAGCATGTGGCACCGTTTCAATTCCCGTAAATGGGGGGATGGCACCAGCTCATCCCCGAACGCCGCGGCGGGATGATGCCGGCGAGCCGATCTCTTCGAGCAATGCCGGCTCGGCGGCGGTCAAAAACGGGACCGGTCCGACACGCGGCCAGTGCAGACCCTTTCCAACCGCTCGAAGCCGAATCCAAAGTACTATTTTTCAGCGTATGGAGGACCTTGTCCGCAGGCTTGCGTTGGCGTACTCGGAGGCCATCGGATTTTTGGGCTGACTGGCGGCACCGGGGAGCGGTGCTGCGTTCCAGCTTCATGACATTGGGGATGTGATGAAACTCTACGCGGATTATCTGGCCGAAATCAGCAACCGGAAGGATCAGGGGCTGGCCCCCAAGCCGATCGACGACGGGGCGCTCACCAGCGAAATCATTGCCCTGATCGAGGATGGCGGAAGCCCGCACCGGGACGACGCCCTGAAATTCTTCATCTACAACACGCTGCCGGGCACGACCAGCGCGGCCGGCGTCAAGGCGGCCTACCTGAAGAAGATCGTGCTGGGCGAAGCCATCGTGCCGGAGATCACCCCGGACTTCGCGCTCGAACTGCTCTCGCACATGAAGGGCGGGCCTTCGGTTGCCGTGCTGCTGGACATCGCCCTCGGCGATGACGCGACCATCGCCGCCAGGGCCGGCGACGTGCTGAAGACGCAGGTCTTCCTTTACGACGCCGACATGTTCCGCCTGCGCGATGCCTATAAGGCCGGCAATGCCGTCGCCACCGACATCCTCGAAAGCTATGCGAAGGCCGAGTTCTTCACCAAGCTTCCCGATGTCGAGGACGAGATCAGGGTCGTGACCTTCATCGCCGCCGAAGGCGACATCTCGACCGACCTTCTTTCCCCCGGCAATCAGGCGCATTCGCGCTCGGACCGCGAGCTGCACGGCCAGTGCATGATCTCCCCGGAAGCCCAGCAGGAAATCGTCGCGCTGCAAAAGCAGCACCCGGACAAACGCGTGATGATGATCGCCGAGAAAGGCACGATGGGCGTCGGCTCGTCGCGCATGTCGGGCGTGAACAACGTGGCGCTGTGGACGGGCAAGCAGGCCAGCCCCTATGTGCCCTTCGTCAATTACGCGCCGATCGTGGCCGGCACCAACGGCATTTCGCCGATCTTCGCGACCACGGTCGACGTGACCGGCGGCATCGGCATCAACCTGAAGAACTGGACCAGGAAGCTCGGCGAGGACGGCAAGCCGATCCTCAACAACGACGGCAACCCCGTGCTCGAGCAGCAGTTCTCGGTCGAGACGGGAACGGTGCTGAAGATCGACACGAAGAACCGCAAGCTGCGCGACGAGGACGGCAACGAGCTCGTCGATGTCGCCTCCGCCTTCACGCCCCAGAAGATGGAGTTCATGAAGGCAGGCAGTTCCTACGCCATCGTCTTCGGCAAGAAGCTGCAGACCTTCGCCGCCATGACGCTGGGGGTCGAGCCGACCCCGGTCTTCGCCCCCAACAAGGAAATCTCCGTCGAGGGCCAGGGCCTGACGGCGGTGGAGAAGATCTTCAACCGCAACGCCGTGGGGGTGACGCCCGGCAAGGTGCTGCATGCCGGCTCTGACGTGCGCGTCAAGGTCAACATCGTCGGGTCGCAGGATACGACCGGCCTGATGACCGCGCAGGAGCTGGAGGCGATGGCGGCGACCGTCATCTCGCCGCTGGTCGACGGCGCGTACCAGTCCGGCTGCCACACGGCTTCCGTCTGGGACAAGAAGGCGCAGGCGAATATCCCGAAGCTCATGTCGTTCATGAACAATTTCGGCGTGATCACCGCCCGTGACCCGAAGGGCGTCTATCACTCGATGACCGACGTCATCCACAAGGTGCTGAACGACATCACCGTGGACGACTGGGACATCATCATCGGCGGCGACAGCCACACCCGCATGTCCAAGGGCG
>JAIPUZ010000102.1 GCA_022833215.1 Mesorhizobium sp.
AGGACTGGCGGCGCGTCGCAACTCGTTACGACAAGCTGGCAACCAATTTCGCCGCTTCAGTCCTCATCGCTGCAATCATCACATGGTGGGCTGATTGAGTCTCGACCTTAAAGCATGTCGCCCGAAAGTGGGAACCGGTTTCGGGATAACGACACGCTTCAAAACAAGGACTTAAAGCGTAAGGAGCGAATCTGAAAGATCGCGACACGCTTTAACGACGGACCGATCCGGTCATGAACAGGTCGATACCGTGCGGCGAGGACTTGTCAGGTGCGCGGGCCGACAGAATTGCAAGGGCCAGCAGACCGACAAAGGCGGGTGCGAAGAGCACGCCAACGCGCGCCAGGCAGATCAGTGTCTCCCAGCGGCGCGGGGCCGGTTTTTCTTCACTTTGGCTCATGCTTCCGGATATGGGCTGTAAGAGTCAAAGTTAAGTTAATTGCGGGCCTTATCGATCTTCCATGCACGATTACGATGCGGAAGATGCGGCTGGACGATAGCTCCCCGCCGCTCCGGCGTGCGCCTCTAAATTGTCGGGGGGACCCGAACGCGCCTGCGGCGGAGCCTGTCAGCCTGAGCCTCGCGCCTTCCAGAACCGGATCGCGCTTCCCCGTCCGTTTCCGGGTTCGGGATCAGGCTTTCTTCACGAATTCGGTCTTCAGAACCAGACCCTTGACCTGCTTCGTATTGGCTTCGATCTCGCCGGGGTTGCCATTCAGCCGGATGTTCTTCACCATCGTGCCACGCTTGACGGTTTCCGAAGTGCCCTTGACCTTGAGGTCCTTGATAAGGGTCACGCTGTCGCCATCGTTGAGCTGGTTGCCGTTGCTGTCGCGAACCACGATGTCGGTCATGTTCAGTTCCTTTACTGCATTGCTTCAGAACGCCCCCGCCATGCGGGTGCCGGCTGGCAGGCGTTGATGCGATGTATCAGAAGTCGTCGTCGGCGACGATCCCGCCTTCGCCTTCAAGTGTGGCTATGCGCCGGACTTCCGAGGAGTTGAATTTGAGGCGTACGCCGGCGCCGCCGCCATTTTCGGGAATGAAGCGGACACCGAGCTTTTCCAGCGCGGCTTTCACGGCGCGGACATTGTTGGGCAGGCCGCTGGCCGGACCTTCGCTGGATTCCATGCGCCGCAAGGTGGTGATGGAAATATTGGCGAGCCTGGCCAGCCTGTCCTGTCCGACGCCTGCCAGAACCCTGCCGGCTGCAATCTGCCGGCCGCTGACGTGATCCGTTTCGCTCAATATCTCAACCCGCCTTCAGCAAACGCCACGGTTACCATAGCACGGCAACCTGCCTGATCAATCGCGTCGCTTTCGGGGAATATTCAAGGGCGGCGCTCCCGAAGGAGCATTGCCTGAAGCCGCCCCCGCAAGCTCGCCCGAAGGTCCGCCGCTCCCCGATAGATCGCATCGCGCGGCTTCTCATGCCAATGACGAATTGCAAAAGCATGTTACGCAAACGATCTTCCGACGTGGAAGATTAGTTGCTGCGAGGCTTTCGGAACTGTGGGGAAGTGTTTGAAAAATCTGGTACGCCCAAGGGGAATCGAACCCCTGTTTCCGCCGTGAAAGGGCGGCGTCCTGACCGCTAGACGATGGGCGCGCTCAGATGAGGGCGGTATATAGTTGGGTTGTTCGAAACGGGCAACCCATCAATCCGCACTGCGGCAACTTTTTTCCCGAAATGTTTTTCGCCGGTGCCGGATCGGTCGTTCCGGCTGGGGAAAACCCTTGTTCCGGGCCTATTTGCGGCGACGGCAGCGCCAGTTCCAGTCGCGCTCCGGTCCGACGTCCACATGAACCGAATCGGTGTGGCAGTAGGTGCCGACGCCACCGCGTCCCGGCATGGAGCGCAGATAGGTGGCCAATTCCCATTTGCTGACGCCCGGAACCTGAACGTCCGCGGCGGCGCAATACATGTGCAGCGAGTTCTTGGCGCCGCGCGCGCGCTGGTTGCGCGCAGGGTCGCGGTAGCCGGAGGTCACGATCAGCTTCTTGCCGTAGTGATTCTCGATGGTCTTGAGCACGCGAACCAGCGAAGGCTTGAGGCAGGCGACGTCCACGCTCTCGGTCTGCTTCAGCAGACCGTTAGGTGCGAGGCGGGCGAGGCCGGCGGCCGAGGCAACCTGATAGGAGCCGAAACCTTCGTCCTCGTTGATATCGACGTCGCTGTCGTCGTCGATGCCGGATTTGCGCTTGATCTCGAAAAGAGCGTTCTGGCGGACACCGGGAAGCGCATCGCTGGAGAATTTGCTCCGGTCGACATTCGCCGACGCCACGATCGGCTTGACCGGTTCCGCGGATGCCAGCGTCACCACCGGCTTCGCGGCGGCTTTTGCCTGCTGAACGACGGGTTTGGCCTGCGCCTTGCCCGAGCTGGCCGGGGCGCCGCCGCCGAAGAAGGATGCCAGGAAGCCCTTCTTCTTCGGAGCTTCGGCCTGTGGCGAAGGCTCCGTGGCTGTCACATAGAATTCTGCTGGCTGTTGGGCCGGTTGCTGGGCGGGCGGGGCGGATGCAACCTGAGTGGCGGCGGCCTGTTCCGCATCCGGCGCCGGGGCGGCCGCCTGCTGGCTGTCCTGCGGCTGGGAAGCCTGAGCCAGAGCCGCAGCCTGCGCCTGCAACGAGTGAGAGGCTTCATCATCCACTGCGGCGAGGGCAGCCAGTGATGTGCCGGGTTTCGCGGCCGGCATGAAGGCGACCTGATCCGGCAGGTTGGTATCGCCTTCAGCGCTCATAAGCTGCTGAGGCTCGCTGGATACGGGATATGCCGATTCGCCGGCGAGCGCGGGGCTTGTCGCCGAAGCCGATGAGAACTCCGCGGCATTGTAGCCGGGCATGCCGACGGAAAGCGCCGGGTCGCCGGTCGAGGAGCAGGAGGCGAGAAGGACGGACAGGAGAGCAGCCGTAATAAGTCGGCATTCACCTTTTGCGAGGCGCGATCCTGCTGATTTCAAAACAAAACTCCCTTGCATTCCGTCCGATATCGCATCGACGCAGGCGTTGTGACGTCAGCATCGACTTGATCGTGTCCCCCGGTTCGCAAACGGGACCTGTGTCAAATCGGCAACCTTGCTGTGAATTCAGCGACTATCGACAGAATAAGATTACCAGACAGTTGACGAAGCCATTTCACCCGCTTCGCGCGCTCCGTCAACTCACCAGACATTACAGATTGTTACACACGCACACGTACATATGTGCCGGGCGCTTCACCCAGAGGCTGAATTTCCTGGCCGGGAATGCGGGCGTCGACGCGCCTGTCGTCGCGGCTTACGATCCATTTTTGCCAGTGCGGCCACCATGAACCGGGCGTTTCGGTGGCTGTGGCGAACCATTTGTCGAATTCACCGTCAGGTTTTCCGCTCGTCCAGAACTGGTATTTTTTGAGATGCGGCGGGTTGATCACGCCGGCGATGTGACCGGAACCGGCCATCACATATTCCACATCCCCGCCAAAGAACCTGCAACCCGTGAACACGGAGCGGGCAGGGGCGATGTGGTCTTCCTTCGCGGCGAGGTTGTAGACCGGGATGCTGATGTCGGCCAGCGATACGGTGCGCCCCGCCAGTTCCATCCGGCCGGCAGACAGGTTGTTCTCCAGATAGCAGTTGCGCAGATAGAAGGAGTGGTTTGCTGCGGTCATGCGCGTGGAATCGGCATTCCAGTAGAGCAGGTCGAACGGCATCGGGTCCTTGCCGCGCATGTAGTTGTTGACGACATAGGGCCATATGAGGTCGCCCGAGCGCAGCATGTTGAAGGCGGTCGCCATGCGCGTTCCGTCCAGATAGCCTTTGTCCTGCATGGCGCGTTCAAGGGCGCAGATCTGGTCCTCGTCCACGAACACCTTCAGGTCGCCCGCATGGGTGAAGTCGACCTGCGTGGTGAAGAATGTGACGGAGCGCACCCGGTTGTCGCCCTCCTGCGCCATCAGCGCCAGAGCGGCCGCAAGCAGCGTTCCGCCGACGCAGTAGCCGATGGCGTTCACCTCGCGTTCGCCGGTCGCTTTCTCGACGATGTCGAGGCCATATTGCAGGCCTTCGCGTATATAAGCCTCCCAGTTCTTCGCGCCGTGGCGCTCGTCCGGATTCACCCAGGAGATGACGAAGACGGAATGCCCCTGTTCGGTGGCCCAGCGAATGAAGGATTTTTCCGGGTTCAGGTCGAGGATGTAGAACTTGTTGATCCATGGCGGACAGATCAGCAGCGGTCGCTTGAGCACCTTTTCGGTCGATGGCGAATACTGGATGATTTCGGCCACATCGGAGCGCCCAACCACTTTTCCGGGGGTCACGGCTATGTTCTCGCCGATGGAGAAACGGGTGTAGTCCACCTGCCGGAGTTTCAGGTCGCCTTTGCCGGCCGCGATGTCCTCTGCCAGCATCTTCATGCCGCGCACCAGATTTTCGCCGTGCGAGGCCATGGTTTCGCGGAACAGCTCGGGATTGGTGAAGAGGAAATTCGATGGCGACATCGCCGCCGAGACCTGCTTCACGTAGAAATTGGCTTTCTGCCTCGTGTGCTCGTCCAGCCCCTCGGTCTGCTCCACAAGATCGGCAGCCCATTTCGACGTCACCAGATAGGTCTGCCTGAGGAAGTCGAAGAAGGCGTTGCGGCCCCATTCCGGGTCCTGGAAGCGCTTGTCGCTGCGCTCGGGCTTCACGGCGTCCTCGACCGGAGCGGCCTCGGGCGATGCGTTGAGGCGCTGGATGGTGCGCATCCACACATCCATATAGCCGGCGAAGAGGCGCGTCTGCGCTTCCACCGCCCGCTGCGGATCGGACAGCCAGTATTCGGTAAGCCGGGAGAACGTCTTGACCATGTCGGCCATCGGCTCGGCCATGTGATCGCGCACTTCGCCTTTTTCGCGCGGCTGCACCCATGCGGAAGCAGCCTTGCCGGCCTGCTCGATCATGCGGGCGAGATTGAGTGCGAAAAGCTCCGGGTCCTTCACCAGATACTGATCGATGGAGGAGCGGCTGTCATTTTCGCCTTTGCCTTGGCCCGCGTTTTCGGACATGGTTCGCGCAATTCCTCCCTGGCCCTGTGGTTGACATGATAACATGAGAGAGCGGATAGGGTCCAACATGGTCTATCCCGGATTACACGGATTCAAGATGACAGCTGGTATCGAAAAAGCGTCAGTTACAAGCCGGAAATTTTCGCTCTTCATTGCGGCTGCGGCAGGTCTGGCCATGCTGTCGGGCTGTGCCAGCTCTCCTTCTGGCAGCGCCGCGTCATCCGCGACCCACGCGTCGGGCGCGAACGTGGTCGGGCCGCGCGACACCGGCAGCTATCCCAATCTCAACATCCGGCCCGGACAGGCGGCGCCGCAATTCACCAATGACGAGGCAAAGGCAAAGCTTGCAGCACTTGAGGCCGAGCGAAAGGCAGCCCGCAATCCGGGCCGCGCGGCCGGCGCCCGCAGCGACAGCGCAGCCTTGCGCAAGCTGGCGGCAAGCCACGGCAGGGACACGCTCAGGGAGATCGAAGGCAAGTGCGATACCGCCCTCGACCCGACCTGCAAATAGAGTTATACCGCGCCACCTGATTTTTAACGGTTTCCGATCGCTGGACTTGTCATGGAAGAGTTTCACAAAGTTCGCCGCCTTCCGCCTTACGTGTTCGAGCAGGTCAACCGTCTGAAGGCAGCCGCCCGCGCGCGCGGCGCGGATATCATCGACCTTGGCATGGGCAATCCGGATCTGCCGACGCCGAAGGCAATCGTCGACAAGCTCTGCGAGGTCGTGCGCGATCCGCGCACCCATCGCTATTCCTCCTCGCGCGGCATTCCTGGCCTGCGCAGGGCTCAGGCCAGTTATTATGAGCGCCGCTTCGGTGTGAAGCTCGACCCCGACACGCAGGTGGTCGCCACGCTCGGCTCCAAGGAAGGCTTCGCCAACATGGCGCAGGCCATCACCGCGCCGGGCGACGTGGTGCTGTGTCCCGATCCGACTTACCCGATCCACGCCTTCGGCTTCATCATGTCCGGCGGTGTCATCCGCTCCATGCAGGTGGAGCCCGATGACAGCTTCATCCCGGCGCTGGAGCGGGGCGTGCGCCACTCGATCCCGAAGCCGCTGGCCCTGATCCTCAACTATCCGTCCAACCCGACGGCGCTGGTCGCCTCGCTCGATTTCTATAAGGATGTGGTCGCCTTCGCGAAGAAGAACGACCTGATCATCCTCTCCGATCTCGCCTATTCCGAAATCTATTTCGACGGCAACCCGCCGCCGTCGGTGCTCGAAGTTCCGGGCGCGATGGATTGCACCGTCGAATTCACCTCCATGTCCAAGACGTTTTCCATGCCCGGCTGGCGCATGGGCTTCGCGGTCGGCAACGAACGTCTGATCGCGGCGCTGACGCGGGTGAAATCCTATCTCGACTACGGCGCCTTCACGCCAATTCAGGTGGCTGCGACGGCAGCCCTGAACGGCGACGGTTCGGACATTGCCGAGGTGCGCGAAGTCTACCACAAGCGCCGCGATGTGATGGTGGACGCCTTCACCCGCGCCGGCTGGGCCATTCCCGCGCCGGCTGCGTCCATGTTCGCCTGGGCGCCGATACCGGAACAGTTCCGTCATCTCGGCTCGCTGGAGTTCTCCAAGCTGCTGATCGAACATGCCGATGTGGCGGTTGCGCCGGGCGCCGGCTTTGGCGAGCATGGCGACGGCTATGTGCGTGTCGCCCTGGTCGAAAACGAGCATCGCATCCGGCAGGCGGCGCGCAACATCAAGCGCTTCTTCTCCTCCGATGTGGCGCGATCCCACAATGTGGTTCCGCTCTCGGCCAGAGGCTGAGATTCCGGTCGCATTTTATCAAATCTGAAGAAGGGACTGGGCCTCTCATGGCTGAAGCATTGCGCGTTGGAATAGCCGGCCTTGGCACTGTCGGTGCTTCGGTCGCACGGGTTCTGGCGGAAAAGGCCGCCGAACTCACCCGCCAGTGCGGTCGTGAGATTATCGTGACTGCCGTTTCGGCGCGCGACGCGACCCGCGACCGCGGCGTCGACCTTTCCTCCGCAAAATGGTTCGCCGATCCGGTGGAACTCGCCCGCAGTGCCGATATCGACGTCTTCGTCGAACTGATCGGCGGCGAGGAAGGACCCGCGCGCGCCAGCGTGACGGCCGCGCTCGAAGCAGGCCGCCATGTGGTCACGGCCAACAAGGCGCTGCTTGCCCGTCATGGGGTGGAACTGGCAGAGATCGCGGAAGGGAAGGGCATCCTGCTTAACTACGAGGCCGCGGTGGCCGGCGGCATCCCCGTCATCAAGACGATGCGCGAGGCCATGGCCGGCAACACTGTGAGCCGCGTTTTCGGCATCCTCAACGGCACCTGCAACTATATCCTCACCCGTATGGAAGCCGAGGGCCTTTCTTTCGAGGATTGCCTGAAGGATGCGCAGCGGCTGGGCTACGCCGAGGCCGATCCGACCTTCGACATCGAGGGCAACGACACCGCCCACAAGCTTTCCATCCTGACGAGCCTTGCCTTCGGCAACCGCATCGCGGCCGGCGACATCTATCTGGAGGGCATATCGAACATCACGCAGGCGGATATCCGGGCTGCGAGCGAGCTTGGCTACCGCATCAAGCTGCTGGGTGTCGCCCTGCGCACGGAAAGCGGCATCGAGCAGCGCGTGCACCCGACCATGGTGCCGACGGCGTCCGTCATCGCGCAGGTTCACGGCGTCACCAACGCCGTTGCGATCGAGACGGACATTCTGGGCGAACTGCTGCTTTCCGGCCCCGGCGCCGGTGGCAACGCGACGGCTTCCGCCGTTGTCGGTGACATCGCCGATATAGCCAAGAGCCGTCCGGGCTTCCAGCATGGCCCGGTCTTCGGCCGGCCCGCGAAGGAATTGCAGCCTTACCAGAAAGCGCGCATGCGCTCGCATGCCGGTGGTTACTTCATCCGCCTTACGGTCCATGACCGGGTCGGCGTGTTCGCTGCCGTCGCCAGGCGTATGGCCGAGAGCGAGATTTCGCTGGAGTCGATCGTCCAGCACGCCAACGGCGCCAATCCCGAAACCCAGAAGACCGTCATCCTCGTGACCCATGAGACGACGGAAGCGGCGGTGCGCAAGGCGGTTGAAGGCATTACACAGGACGGCCACCTGGTCGACAAGCCTCAGGTTATCCGTATCGAACGAGCCGGATAGCCTGCTTTCAATCGATTGATATCGTTGATTTTTTGTTGAGAAGCGTGGCAGGGCTTGCCGTTGTCGCGCGCCTTTGACAAAACACAGGCAAAGCTCCATGGCGGAGCACGGCAAAAGGGATTGAGCAAGATCATGAATGCGGCAGACAAGATCGGCGCGGGCCTCGACCGGGTTCTGACCATGGAGCTGGTGCGTGTCACCGAGCGCGCGGCGGTGGCAGCCGCCCGTCTGCGCGGTCGCGGTGACGAAAAGGCCGCCGATCAGGTTGCGGTCGACGCCATGCGCACCGAGCTGAACCGTCTGGCCATCAAGGGCACGGTGGTGATCGGCGAGGGCGAGCGCGACGAGGCGCCGATGCTCTACATCGGCGAGGAGGTCGGAACCGGCAATGGACCGGAAGTGGACATCGCGCTCGATCCGCTGGAAGGCACCACCATCTGCGCCAAGAACCTGCCAAACGCGCTGGCCGTGGTGGCGTTGGCCGAGAAGGGCAGCCTGCTGAACGCGCCGGACGTCTACATGGACAAGATCGCCATCGGCCCCGGCTATGCCGCTGACGTCATCGACATCGATGCGTCTCCGGCCGAGAACATCGCCCGTCTCGCCAGGGCCAAGGGCGTCCCGGTCGGCGAAGTCACGGCCTGCATCCTCGACCGCCCGCGCCATGCCAGATTGATCGAGGCCGTGCGCGGCACGGGGGCCGCCATCCGCCTGATCGGCGACGGCGACGTGGCCGGCGTCATCCACACCACCGATCCGGAAGAAACCGGCATCGACATCTATATGGGCATCGGCGGCGCGCCCGAGGGCGTGCTGGCGGCGGCGGCGCTGCGCTGCACCGGCGGCCAGATGCAGGGCCGTCTCATCCTCGATACGCCGGAGAAGGTGGAGCGCGCGGCGCGCATGGGGGTCAGCGATCCCAACAAGGTCTATCGCGCCGACGAGATGGCGCGCGGAGACGTGCTGTTCGCCGCAACCGGCGTGACCGACGGCAACATGCTCTCGGGCGTGAAGTTCGGACGCAACTTCATCACCACGCATACAATCGTGCTGCGTTCGTCGTCGCGCACCGTGCGCGAGATCAAGGCGCGCCATCAGGATCTGGACAAGTTCTGATTACGGTGGCGATCCTGCCGGCCTATAGTCGTCCCTCACTCAAGGCTTGTGAGCGATAATGGCCGACAAGCGTCTTTTCCTTGATGTCCGCCGTTCGGCTACGGGCATTTTCTGGGAACACAGACTGAGCGATCGCCAGGACATGATTGCTCTGGCGATCGCGCAGGGCCACGGCGTGCCCGATATCGTGGCGCGCGTGCTCGCCGGACGTGGCGTGCAGACGGCGGATGCCGCGCGCTTCCTCGACCCCACCATCCGTGATCTGCTGCCCGACCCGGCTTCGCTGACCGATATGGAACGGGCAGCGAGCCGCATTGCCGATGCCGTCACACGCAAGGAAAAGGTGGCGATATTCGGGGACTACGATGTCGACGGCGCCGCGTCCTCGGCTCTGCTCAAGCGCTTCCTCGCACATTTCGGCATCGGGTCCGAAATCTACATTCCCGACCGCATATTCGAAGGTTACGGCCCCAATCCGGATGCAATGCGCGAACTGGTCGCGCGCGGCGCATCGCTGATCGTCACCGTGGACTGCGGCACCAATTCCGCCTCATCCATCGAGGCGGCGAGGGAGGCGGGCGCGGATGTGGTGGTGCTTGACCATCATCAGGTGGGCGGGGCGCTGCCGGTGGATACGGCGGTCGTCAACCCCAACCGCGAGGACGATCTGTCGGGGCAGGGGCATCTTTGCGCTGCGGGCGTTGTGTTCCTGACGCTGGTGCAGACCGCGAAACTGTTGCGCGCCCGCATGCCGGGCAGCGGGCAGCCGGACCTGCTTGGCCTGCTCGATCTGGTGGCGCTGGCCACGGTCTGCGATGTGGTGCCGCTGATCGGGGTCAACCGGGCCTTCGTGGTGAAGGGGTTGCAGGTCATGCGTGGCCAGTCCAACGTCGGGCTTGCAGCCCTTGCCCGTGCTGCGCGCATCGGCGAGCCGATCAATGCGTTCCATCTCGCCTTTCTCATCGGACCGCGCATCAATGCCGGCGGCCGCATCGGCGATGCGGCGCTGGGTAGCCGCCTGCTGGCGACCGACGATCCGGTGGAGGCGCAATCCATCGCCGAGACCCTCGACCGGCTCAATCAGGAACGGCAGGCGATGGAAACCGAAATGCTGGCGCAGGCACGCGCCGAAGCGGATGCCGAGCTTGCCGGCGGCAGCGGGCCGGCGGTGCTGGTCACCGCCAACCCTTCGTGGCATCCCGGCATTGTCGGTCTTCTGGCTTCACGGCTGAAGGATCATGCGCGCCGCCCGGCTTTCGCCATCGCCTTCAACGCCAACGGCGTGGGGACCGGTTCTGGCCGTTCCGTACCCGGCTTCGACCTTGGCCGCATGGTGCGCGAGGCGGTGGAAGCCGGCTTGCTGGTCAAGGGTGGCGGCCATGCCATGGCGGCCGGCATCACCGTCGAGAAGGAAAAGCTCGGCGCGTTGCGCGCTTTCTTCGAGGAGCGTGCGGCCGCCGATGTGTTTCGTCTTCAGGACCAGGAAAGCCTGCTGATCGACGGCGCGCTGGCGGCCGAGGGCGTGACGCTGCAACTGCTCGATACGCTGGAGAAGGCCGGCCCCTATGGAACCGGTCATGTCGCACCGGTCTTCGCCCTGCCACGCCATCGTCTGGTCGATGCACGGCTGGTAGGCACCAATCACATCCGGACCGAGTTGCGCTCGGAAAGCGGCGGCCGCATTCAGGCCATGGCCTTCCGTGCGGCCGACAGCGCTCTGGGGGATTTCCTGTTCAGGAGCCGGGGCTCGACCATTCATACCGCCGGATCTTTGTCGTCCAACTACTGGAACGGCAACCGCAGCGCCCAGTTCAGGATCGTCGACGCCGCCGGGGCATGATCAGACCAGCGCGCTTTGCAGCCGCTTCAGTTGCTCCACATTCGCCATGGCCGCCTCGTAGCCCAGGTGGATGGCTTCGCCGGCCCGGTGAAAATCGGCAAGGCCGATCTGGTTGAGACGTGGTTGCAGCGAAAGATCGGGCGGATCGCCGGCCAGCCTCGACCGGGAAATGCGGTCCTGAATGATGTTGAACGCTTCGAACATCACGCCGGTTATTCCGAGCCTGGCTTCATGGGCCGAGGTGGGGCCGACAGGCAGGATTGGGGCCTCCTGCGGGCTGCTTGCGGTCTCGCTGCCAAGCCCGTTCCCCGCATCGTGGCGGATGACCGCGGCGCGCCCGAAATTGTCGGAACTCAGGTTGACGGCAACCACGGCCGGCTGCTCGTAGGCCCGGCAGACGGACACCGGCACCGGGTTGACGAGCGCACCGTCCACCAGAAGACGGCCGTTGCACTGCACTGGCTCGAATATTCCGGGCAGCGCGTAGGAAGCGCGCATGGCGGTGATCAGCGAGCCCTTCCACAGCCAGATTTCGTGTCCGCTGTGGATTTCCGAGGCGACGCTGACGAAAGGTTTCGGCAGGTCCTCGAACCTTGTGCCGTTCAGATGCTCGCGCAGTCGCGCGTCGAGCTTCATGCCGCCGAAAAGTCCGCTACCGCGAAAGGTGATGTCGAGCAGCCCGAATATGCGCCGCCTGGTAAGGCTGCGGGCGAACTCTTCCAGCTCGTCGAGCTTGCCGGCAAGATAGCAGCCGCCCACCAGCGCACCGACCGATGTTCCCGCGATCATGGAGATCTCGATACCGGCTTCGTCCAGGGCGCGCAGCACGCCGATATGCGCCCACCCGCGCGCGCATCCGCCACCGAGCGCCAGAGCTATGCCTTTTCGCGGGGCAGGCAGGGGATCGACCGGACCCGTTGCCGAGGAGAGCCCGTTGGCCTCCTGAACATGTGGTCTGCTGCGCAATGACGCCCAGTCGAGCATCACGATCTCCTCTGTTCTTTTCCCAGTCTATGGTTGTCCCGTATCGAAAAGGTGAATCATTTTAAGAGCAAACTGGCGAGCCGGTCATTCAGACTTTCGATAGATGGCACCCGCATCGAACAGCGGTGCGCTTCCGTCACCGGCAATGGTTGCCTCGCCGTCGCGGACTTCCACCGTCCGGTAGAAGCAGGAACGCCTGCCCGTATGGCAGGTTGCATCGTGGCCTGCGACATTGACGCGCAGCCAGACCGCATCCTGATCGCAATCGGTGCGCAGTTCGACCACCTGTTGCAGGTTTCCGGACGTCTCGCCCTTCTTCCACAGCGCCTTGCGTGAGCGCGACCAGTAGTGGGCGATGCCGGTTTCCAGCGTCAGCGCCATTGCTTCGGCATTCATGTGCGCCACCATCAAAAGCATGCCGTCGGCCGCGTCGGTCACGACTGCGGTGATCAGGCCGTGCGCGTCGAAGCGCGGCGTGAACGCTGCATGCTCCTGTTCGAGCGCGGCCTTGTCGGCAGGGGCAGGGGCGAAGCTCAGCGCCATTCGGCTGCTCTCCTTTTGTATGGTCCGTTGACGGGGCCCGCGGGTTCAGCGCACCAGGCCGCCGCGCACCATGGTCATGAAGCGGATCTGCTCTTCCGCATTGTCGCTGAAGGTGCCGGTGAACGTAGAGGTCAATGTGGTGGACCCCTGCTTGCGGATGCCGCGCATGGCCATGCACATGTGCTCCGCCTCGATCATCACGGCAACGCCGCGCGGATTGAGCACGTCCTGAATGACGTTTGCGATCTGCGCCGTCATCGATTCCTGCGTCTGGAGGCGGTGGGCGAAGATGTCGACCACACGCGCGATCTTGGACAGGCCGACGACCTTGCCGTCGGGCAGGTAACCGACATGGGCCTTGCCGATGATCGGCACCATGTGATGCTCGCAGTGCGAATGGAACTGGATGTCGCGCACCACGACGAGATCGTCGTAGCCGGCGACTTCCTCGAAGGTACGGCCAAGCTCTTCCGCCGGGCACATGTCGTAGCCGTTGAACATCTCGCGAAACGCCTTCGCGACGCGCTTGGGCGTATCGATCAGCCCTTCGCGATCGGGGTTGTCCCCGGTCCAGCGCAACAGGGTGCGGACGGCGGCTTCGACTTCGTGCTGGCCTGGCCGGTCGGTGACAGGTTTGTCCAGGTAGGATGAGGCAGGCATTTTCTGCTTGATGACGGCGTCCATAAAGGCGTCTCCCGTAGTTCCTCTCGGCGGAGGAACGAGTTGAACGGACCACAGCCTGTTACGGGATCGCTCGACGGCCCGAATGCGGCGTGACTGGGTTCCTGAAAGCATAGACGCGCGAAGCCGCCTTGCCGTTCCCGGAACCTCGCCATTATATATTGGGCCAGCGCCGCGATTGAAAGTGTGGAGGCGGCAATCGCCGTTCATATAACGGCGAAGGACCGGAAAATCATGATCGACGATGTCTACAACAGGAAAATTCTGGCCTTCGCCGGCAATATCGAGCGCATCGGGCGGCTGGAAAGCCCGGATGCCACGGCAAAGGCACACTCCAAACTGTGCGGCTCGACGGTCATCGTCGATCTGTCCATGCGCGACGGCATCGTCACGGACTATGCGCATGACGTGAAGGCGTGCGCGCTCGGACAGGCGTCCTCTTCGATCATGGCGCAAAAGATTATCGGCGCGAGCGCCCGCGAACTGCGCGACGTGCGCGAAACCATGCTGAAGATGCTGAAGGAAAACGGCGCGCCGCCGCAGGGCCGTTTCGACGATCTGAAATATCTCGAGCCTGTGCGCGACTACAAGGCGCGCCACGCCTCGACCATGCTGGTCTTCGACGCTGTGGTCGATTGCATCGACCAGATCGAAAAGGCGAAGGCCGAAGAAGCCGCCTGAAGCGCCCCTCTCCCGGCAAGGGGAGAGGGGATTTTCCCGTCAGCCGGCGAGAAGGCTGCGCACCATGGGAATGACGCGCGTGCCGTAAAGTTCGATGGAGCGCATCATTTTCTCATGTTCCATCGGGCCAGAGGAATATTTCAGGTCGAAGCGCGTCGCTCCGAGCGCCTTTATGGTCGATGCGATCTTCTTCGCCACCGTCTCGGGCGAGCCGACATAGAGCGAGCCCATGTCCGCCTCGGAATTGAAGGCAGTGACGGTCACCGGCCCCCAGCCGCGCTCGCCGCCGATGCGGTCGTGCATCTTCTTGTAGCTCGGCCACAGTTCCTCGCGGGCCTGCTCGTCGGTCTCGGCGATATGGCCGGGTGAATGCACGCCGATGGGCAGCGCGGGGGCACCGAGCTGCGAAAGCGCATCCCGGTAAAGATCGGCATAGGGCCTGAAGCGCTTCGGGTCGCCGCCGATGATGGCGAGCATCAGCGGCAACTGGTAGCGCGCGGCGCGGATCACCGATTCCGGGCTGCCGCCAACTCCGATCCAGGTCTTGAGCGTGCCGTTCTCGATCGGCGGATAGACCTGCTGGTTCACCAGCGCAGGCCGCACCGAACCCTGCCATGTCACCGGTCCCCCCTTTATCAGGGCCGCGAACAGGTCGAGCTTCTCCGAAAACAGTCTCTCGTAATCCGACAGCTCGAAACCGAACAGAGGGAAGGATTCCGTGAACGAGCCCCGCCCAAGGATAACTTCGGCGCGGCCGTTGGAAATCGCGTCCACGGTGGAAAAGCGCTGAAACACGCGGATCGGGTCGTCGGAGCTCAGAACCGTGACGGCGGAACCGAGCCGGATCCGCTCCGTGCGTGCAGCGATGCCCGCCAGCACCACTTCCGGTGCCGATACGGCAAAATCGTCGCGGTGATGCTCGCCGACGCCGATGAAATCGACATTCGTCTGGTCTGCCAGAACGGCCTGATCGATGAGGTTGCGGATCACCTGCGCCTGCGGCAGCAGCTTGCCATCGGTGTCGAATGTCACGTCGCCGAAAGTGTCCAGCCCAAGTTCGATGGTTTGGGGGGCGATGATGTCGGGCATTAAGGGCCTCCTGTCCGGCGTGTCGCCGGGCGTTGTGTTGCGCCGAACATAGAGAGGCGGCACCGTCCATTCAAATGGGCGTGGGCGAGGACGGAGTGTTCACTTATCCTTGACGCAGCGCATCGGATGCATTGCAAAGCGCGCGTCGAAACCGCATCTGTCGAACGCAGCAATCAGCCGGGACGCAAGCGCGATGCACGGGCACCAACATGCGCCGCAGGGCGGCAGGGCAGGTCGCAACTGGCCCGGACCGTGGCGCAGGACGCCGGGGCGCGTGCTGGGCACGTCTCTGGTGCGCCTCTATCAGCTCACGCTGTCCGGCTTCGTCGGCAACACCTGCCGGCATCTGCCGACATGCTCGGAATATGCCTATGAGGCCATTGCCCGCCACGGCCTGTGGGCAGGTGGCTGGATGGGGCTGTTCCGCTTCCTGCGCTGCGGGC
Organism: Mesorhizobium sp.; assembly: GCA_022833215.1. GTDB lineage: Bacteria > Pseudomonadota > Alphaproteobacteria > Rhizobiales > Rhizobiaceae > Mesorhizobium. Next base: position 15,542 of record JAIPUZ010000102.1, read on the forward strand.
CGGGCGGCACGCATGGCATCGACAATGTTCCCGAAGAGCTTGCCCCGCGCTTCCGCTGGTTCCTTCCGTGGCGGTATCGCGAGATCGGCAGGAAAAGAGGCTGTGGATAGTTTGCAGGCCGCCGCGCCGGATGGGCAATCGTTAAAATTTCCCTCATTGTTTGTTAGCAAAAGTTTACCATGGTGAGGATGGAACGGCTTCGGCTTTCTCAGGCTCAAGCTTTACATTCTGCCGCGATATTTTTCAGAAATGCGATTCGTTCGAGGGGGCTTGATGCAGGCTTTTTGTGCTGGGCGGGGTGTCCGCAACTTCCTTGCGGCCCTGTTTGCGGCTGGCTCCATCGTGTTGGGCGCAGGCGCGGCGCTCGCCGAAACCTCATGGGCGGTGTTCGACGTGGACAGCGGTGTTTTCGTTGGCGAGGACGGCGGCAGCCGCATCCAGCCACCTGCTTCGCTGGCCAAGATGATGACGCTCTACATCACCTTCGAGGCGATCCGCGACGGGCGGCTGCGGTGGGAAGATCGCATCACTGTGTCCCGCAACGCCTCCGTCAAGATTCCCACCAAGCTGTGGGTGAAGCCCGGCGACACCATCAGCGTGCGTGAGGCTGTTGACGGCATGATCGTCATCTCCGCCAACGATGCGGCGGCTGCCATGGGGGAACACCTCGCCGGGTCGGAAGCCGGTTTCGCGCGGCTGATGACGCAGCGCGCCCGGCAGATCGGCATGAAGGATACGGCCTTCACGAATCCGTCGGGGCTGACGGATGGCCTGAAGCAGACGACGACCGCGCGCGACATGGCCATGCTTGGGCTGGCCCTGCAGCGGGATTTCCCGAAGGAGTATCGCCTGTTCGCGCAGCCGTCATTCGTGTTCCGGGGCAAGCTGCGCAAGGGCCACAACAACCTCATGTATCGCTATGGCGGCGTCGACGGCATCAAGACCGGCTATACCGATGCGGCCGGCTACAACCTCGCGAGTTCCCTGAACCTCAATGGCCACCGCCTGATCGGCGTCGTTCTGGGCGGCAAGACGGCCCGCGCGCGCGACAACCAGATGGCGGCGCTGCTGACCCGGTTCAGCACGGGAGAAAGCGTCGACACGCCTGTGGTGGCGATGAGCGTACCCGTGCCGACGCCGCGGCCGCAGGTGGAGATTGCCATGCACATGCCCGAGATGCACGTGCCCGAGATCGAGCAGGGCGATGGCGGCTTTCCCGTGCCTTCCCTGACGGGCTGGCAAATTCAGGTTGCGGCCCTGCCGAGCCGGGGCGCGGCACAGGCCCTTCTGGACAAGGTTGGCGCGCTGGTGCGCACCGTCCACACCGGCGCCCTGGCGCAGGTCGAGCCCACCACCCGCAGCGGCCGGACGCTTTATCGCGCCCGCTTCGAGGGGTTCGAGGATCAGGCGGCCGCCACGCGCGCTTGCGCTGTGCTGAAGAGCAACAAGCTCGACTGCATCACAATCGAAGTTCCCTGAACCGGGTGGCCGGCGCATCGCGGGGATGCCGCGATGCTTCGCCGCCTTTACTCAGGCGGGAACAGGCACTATCAGACCGGCTCGGCATTCAAGCCGCATCGAACCCACCCGCGCTCGTTTGCGGGACTGGATAGGAGAACACCCCGTGTCGAATACCGTTTCCCTCACATTTCCCGATGGCTCGTCGCGTGAGTATGACGCCGCGACGACCGGCGCCGCACTTGCGGAATCCATTTCGAAGTCGCTGGCAAAGAAGGCCGTGGCCTACACCTTCGACGGCACCCTGCGCGATCTGTCCGATCCGCTGGGCGAGTCCGGCAAGGTCGAGATCGTCACCCGCGACGATCCCCGCGCGCTGGAACTGATCCGCCACGATGCCGCGCACGTTCTGGCCGAGGCCGTGCAGGAGCTGTGGCCGGGCACGCAGGTGACCATCGGTCCCGTGATCGAGAACGGTTTCTACTACGACTTCGCGCGCAACGAGCCGTTCACGCCGGAGGATTTCACCGCCATCGAGAAGAAGATGCGCGAGATCATCCAGCGCAACAAGCCATTCACCAAGGAGGTCTGGTCGCGCGAAAAGGCGAAGCAGGTCTTCCGCGACAAGGGTGAGGCTTACAAGGTCGAGCTGGTCGAGGCGATCCCCGAGGATCAGGACCTGAAAATCTACCATCAGGGCGACTGGTTCGACCTCTGCCGCGGCCCGCATATGGCTTCCACCGGCCAGATCGGCAGCGCCTTCAAGCTGATGAAGGTGGCCGGCGCCTACTGGCGCGGCGACGCCAACAACCCGATGCTGACGCGCATCTACGGCACCGCATGGGCCACGCAGGAGCAGCTCGACCAGTATCTGCACATGCTGGAAGAGGCCGAGAAACGCGACCATCGCCGCCTTGGCCGCGAGATGGACCTGTTCCACTTCCAGGAGGAAGGACCGGGCGTCGTCTTCTGGCATGCCAAGGGCTGGAAGATGTTCCAGAACCTCATCGCCTATATGCGCCGCCGCCTCGGCGACGACTATCAGGAGGTGAACGCCCCGCAGGTTCTGGACAAGAGCCTGTGGGAAACGTCTGGCCACTGGGGCTGGTATCAGGAGAACA
>JAIPUZ010000103.1 GCA_022833215.1 Mesorhizobium sp.
CCCGCACACGAGCCTCGACGGGCTCACCCCGAACGAATTTGCAAACCGGTCCAGATCGGACCACAACGTGAACAGGGCTAACTTATAGGCGCGGACAATACGGGGAGCACGTCACTCCGGACCAGATTTATGATTTAACTGAGCGTCTGCGGACGACCGCCGCAAAATATGCGGGGTGAAAACTCGAACCCAGTCATTCTTCACCCTGTGGTCATCCGCCCCTCTCCCTCAACGCACTTTCGAGTCCTGCGCCAACCGTGGAGACGATGTGTGTTTCAATTATAATATTTACAGCCTTGCATTGGACACAATTGTTCTGTAGTATCTGTTTATCGAACTTGCTGTAGAAATATGTTTTCGCGCTTCGTCGCTCTTACGATATTCCCCTTCAAATTCGTGTTTTACGGCGTTTGTCATTCGGGCAGGCGACGGTCTTCTATGTCGATTTGAAAGGAAATCGTTATGAGCAGTGGAACAGTCAAGTTCTTCAATTCCACCAAGGGTTTCGGCTTTATCGAGCAGGACGGCGGCGGCGCTGACGTGTTCGTGCATATTTCCGCTGTCGAGCGCTCCGGAATGCAGAGCCTCGTCGAAGGTCAGAAGCTCAGCTTCGACATCGTGAAGGACAATCGCAACGGCAAGAGCGCCGCTGAGAACCTTCAGGCCGCTTAAGGAATTGCGCTTCAGGTCTTTGACCACGGATGTACTGGCACTGGCCTTTGAGGCGCTTAGGAGAAGGTCGGGTTTTCCCGGCCTTTTTCATTTTCAAGGAGACAGATTATGAACCAATCTTTGATCAACGCCGTGTTCCAGCCCAAACTTAACAAGCAGGAAGTCAAGGCTGACGAAATCACCAGAAACGTTCGTGCAATCATGAACGCGGAGGCGGCAAAGCGCGACACCAAGACTGAGCGACTGAGAATGGCCCGCCTGGCGCGGGACGCCCAAATGCCTGTCGCTCCCGTGAAGAAGATGCGTGCAACAGTCCGCCGGGTAAAATAGAACTCGGCTGCCGATCGCTCTGGCAATATATTCCACCAGAGCATGTCGTCCGAAAACGGGAAGCGGTTTCGGGCAACGACATGCGTAAAAACAAGAGCTTAGCGCTCGCGTCGTTGATGGCGTCGTGGAATTTCGGGACAGATCGACGACCAGTGGACTGGACATTGGCAGCCGTCCGGTCGCGGGTTGCTCCGGGCCCGGTCCGCCGGGCATTCTTCCTGAAGCCGGACGGCGATTCCACAGTGTGAAAGCAGCCCGATTACACCGCTTTTTTGTAGGGAAAAGCGGGCCGCGAACTGTTGGCTCCAGTTGTGGTGAGGCAGCTTCCTTTTTCTGGCGTCCGGGGTGGTGCTGCGCTACCAGATCGTAAGAGTTTCGTTTGCATGGATTCGCGATGAGCAAGGCTGCCACTTCGTTCCTTCTGATTGCGGCGCTGAGCGGCGTCCTGATGGCGCTCAGCCTGGCCGTCGCGCGCCATGGCTATCCATTCGGCATGGTGGGCGTGCGGCGACTGGATGAAATTGCCGCCGCACAGAACTTCTTTCCGATCGCAGCCATATATTTCTTCAGCGCCATGCTGATGATGCTGCTGCCGCTGAAGGCCGCCGGGTTCGTGCTGGTCAATGCAGCGGATGCCCTGATGTGGACGGCGATCGCGCTTCTTGCGGCGATTGTCGGATGCGTTCTGGCGCGCTGGGCTTTCGGGCAGACGAGCATCCTGCGCAATGTGCTGGACTGGCGCTTCCTGTTTCCGCTGGCGATAGTCGGTTGTCATCTTGGGCTCAATACGTTGCGGCGCAACGTGCTGTTGCGCAGTCTGGCCTTTGCCGGATTTGCCGTGCTGACGCTTGCCTGCCTGTTCTGGAACTTCCGGCTGGCCTGAACGCAGGACCTGAATGCTGGACCTGAACGTGGGGCCTGAACGGGGGGCTTGTGCCCGCCGAAGCCCGGTGATCTTATGCGGGCCGCGAGGGGGCGGAGACTGGCGATGCCGCAGATCATCCATACAATACTGGGTTCCGGCTGGTTCGGATATGTTGCCCGCATCGTGCTCACCTTCATGTTCTGGTCGAGCGGCCTTGCCAAACTGATCGATTTCAATGCCGGTGTGGGCGAAATGGCGCATTTCGGACTGGAGCCCGGCTGGCTTTTCAACATCGCCACGATCGTCGTCCAGATAGGCGGATCATTGCTCATCATATTCAATCGCTGGACATGGCTCGGCGCAGGGGCGCTGGCCGTCTTCACCGCGCTGACGATCCCGCTCGCCCATAATTTCTGGGCGATGGAAGAACCTCTCAAGACGATGGAATTCTATGTCGTCATGGAGCATATCACGGTGATCGGAGCGCTCATGGTCGTTGCCTGCGCTTCGGTGCGCAAGACCTGAGGCGCATCGCGGTCATCCATATCCGCTCCTTTCTGTTTTAACCCATGCTATTGTTCTAAAACGGATTTCCCTCCCGGATCTCTTGTTTCAGGACAGATTCCGGTATGGCGATATCGTAACCGTTAAAGTTGATTCATCTTTGTTACCGGTTCGTTGATTTTTGAGGCGAACAATTCCTCTTGCAAGGAAAGTCCGGCCTGCCGGAGCACTTTTCCTGTACGAAGCAAGGAGGAAGTTTCATGTCCGTATCGAGGAAGACGGGAATGCTGGCGAAGCTGGCTTGCGCATCTGTGTTTGCGGTGGCGCTGAGCCTTCCCGCGCAGGCGCTGGACATCGGTGGCAGAGGACTGGGCGTCAGCGTGGACAGCGGGGGTGGCGGCCTTGGCGTCGGCGTTTCGGTTGGCGGGTCCAGGGGCGTCAATGCCGGTGCCGGCGTTGGAACGAGCAAGGGCCTCGGTGTCGGCGCGGGAGCTTCGGTGGGCGGCAGGAATGGCGTCAATGCCGGAGTGGGGGCGAATGTCGGCGGAAAGGGCCTTGCATCGGCAGGTGTCGGCGCATCGGTTGGTGGCAAGGGCGGTGTGAATGCCGGCCTCGGCGCCAGCGTGGGCGGTGCAAGCGCCGTAAGCGCAGGGGTTGGGCTCGGTGTGGGAAGCGGCATATCTGCCGGCGTCGGGATCGGCGTGGGGACCCGGCCGGGTACGCCGGGTAAGCCAGGTACACCGGGTAATCCGGGTGTGAACCCCAGTCTGCCGGCCGTGGTTGCGAACATGCCGGCAAGCGAGGTCCGGATATTGCGCAAGAGGTGCATCGATATCCTCGGCAATCCGGGTGCATATGATGCGCAACTCGCCCAGCTTTGCCGGATGTTGCAGGTGGCCTCACGCTGACGGCACACGATCCGGAAATGAACGCGCATCGGGCAGATGCGCGTTTATCGCAGGGCGTGCAGCTCGTTCGACATTTCCCCCGGACCCATCCCGGTGCAGGCGCTAGTTGCAGACCATTCTCACACGTCCCCCCGCATCCGTCGCGGGGCCGCAGGAGATCGGTGCCGCAGGCTCGGCCGGCGTTGTCGCGGCAGGGCTGGCGGGTGCGCGCCGGGCGCTTTCACGCGCAGGCCGGGCCGCGCGGACGTACTGCGGCGAACTGACGGGGAAGACATTCGAGCCGCTTTCAACGGGCGGCGTCTGGGTGCCGGAAGGCCCTTTGTCCCAGATGCGCCTTGCATCGACCTGCCGGGGGATGACCACGGTGCCGTCGTCGGTGCGCGCGCAGCCGGCGCCCGCCAGCAAGAGGCCGCAAAGAAAAAGTGGACCAAGGTGAGCGGGTTTCAACATGTCTCCAATCCGATAGCGCGAGACGCAGTTGTTGACAATGCGTTTGCGTTACGCCTGCGTGTCGCCGGACGGGGTCGATGAAGCCGGCACGCTTGCCTTATGGTTAGCAGACAGTTAGCCTTGTCATCAGCACTTCCATTGCGCGCATAAGGGGTGTCCGGCAGGGGAGCAGGGCTGGGTTCATATGGGGCAAGCGCAGGGGCCGATCGGGCAGGGCGGCGAAGATGGGAGTGCCGATGGCGCTTGCGCCGGTGATGCTCAGGCTGCGCCGGCCGTCTCCTTGTCAGCAGCGGCAGATTGCCTTTCTCTTACCCATCACGATGGCGACGCATCGTGCTGGCTCTGGGAAACCGGCCCGGACCTTCGATTCTCATGGCTTTCGGACAATTACTTCGCAGCCAGCGGGAGACCGCCTGAAACCGTCATCGGCCGTTTCCGGTTCGATTTCATGGAACAGGCCAGCCACGGTAACCACAATGTGCTGGCTCATCTCGACGATTTGCACCAGCGCCGCCCGTTTCGCGATTTCGTCTACGAGCTGAAGGATGGCCCCGCCTTCTGCCGCTGGGTTTCCACCAGCGGGGAACCGCATTTCGATGCGCAGGGCAATTTCACCGGCTATCGGGGCATTGCGCGCAACATCACCGCCATCGTGGTTCAGGTGCAGGATTTCATGCCCGCCCCGCACGTCGCGATGCGCGAGGCGCGCCAGGCCATGGCCGCGCTCAATGCCATCAGCGACGCATTGTGCCTCTATGACGAGAACGACGTTCTGATCCTGCACAACGAGGCTCTCCTCCAGCTCTATTGCGGACTTGGCGATGTAATCAGGCCCGGTATCTCATTCGGCCAGATACTCGATGCCGGGCTGGCGCGCGGCCTGTGGGACACGGGCGGGCTGTCGGACGCGGACTGGCGCGAGGCGACGCTGGAAGCGCGCCGGAACTCGAACGGCCATCCCGTGCCGATCCGCTTTGCCAGCGGCCGCATGGTGCAGCAGCGGTCCATCCGCACCGACACCGGCATGCTGATCTCGACATGCTCCGATGTGACCGAGCTGGAAAGCAGCAGGGCACGGAGCCACCAGCTCCGCCTCGATCTGGAGCGAACCGTCGATCTGCTGGACATGGCCATCGTCATTGTCGACGAGGCGCTCAATGCCGAGCTGATCAACCGGGCTTTCTGGAAGCTGTGGAACCTGTCGCCGGATCAGGTCGGGCCAGGCTGCCCGTTCCGCGCGCTGCTCGAGGCTGACAGGCATACGGGGGTGTATGGCGTCGACGACGATGCGTGGGAGGATTACGTCGCGCGCCGGCTGAATGAAATCCGGGCCGGCGAGGTGGCGCCACGCGAGTTCCGCCGGGCGGACGGCTGCACCATGATCTATTCCGTCACCGCCCTTTCGGGCGGCCGGCGGCTCATTTCCTATTACGACGTCACGGCGCTGAAGGAGCGCGAGCGGGCATTGCGCGAAAGCATGCGCGAGAATGAACTCTTCCGCAGCCTGATCGACAATGTGCCTGTGTCGATCTACGCCAAGCATGCGGATCTCAGACAATTCTATGTCAATCGCGGATGGAGCGAACTGACCGGCATCAGCCGCGAGGATGCGGTCGGCAGGACCGACATGGAGCTGTTCGGCGTTCACGGACGGGAAATGACGGAAAGCGATCTGGCCGTGCTGCGTACCGGCGAGACGCAGGAGGACGAGGAAATCGTGATGGCGGCCGACGGCACGGTCCGGCATCAGTTCGCGCGCAAGAGCGCGATGACGGCTTCCGACGGATCGCTTTATCTCATCGGCTCGACCACCGACATCACCGAGCTGAAGCAGAGGGAGGCCGAGCTTGAGGAGGCGCGCCGTCGGGCCGAGCTGGCCGATCGCGCCAAATCCGAGTTTCTGGCCAATATGAGCCACGAAATCCGCACGCCGATGAACGGCGTGCTCGGCATGGCGGAGCTGTTGTCGAAGACGGAGCTCGACCAGAAGCAACGCACCTTCACCGATATCATCACGAAATCCGGCAATGCCCTGCTGGCTATCATCAACGACATCCTCGACTTCTCGAAGATCGATGCCGGGCAGATGGTGCTCGATCCCGGACCTTTCTATCCGGGAGAGGTCGTCGACGATGCCCTGGCCCTGGTCGTGGCCCGCGCGCGCGAGAAGGATGTGGAACTTGTCGTGCGTGTCGAACCCGGCCTCGAAGGCTGCTTCATCGGCGATGCGGCGCGCATCCGCCAGGTGCTGCTCAACCTGCTTGGCAATGCGGTGAAGTTCACCGATCACGGCCATGTGCTGGTCGATGTGTCGGGAGAAGACGGGGGCGACAGGACGAAACTGCATTTCGCCGTGACGGATACGGGCATCGGCATTCCGGCCGGCAAGCTGGCGCTGGTGTTCGACAAGTTCAGCCAGGTCGATGGCTCCTCGACGCGCCGGCATGAGGGCACAGGGCTGGGGCTGGCCATCTCGTCGCGGCTGGTTGCGCTGATGGGCGGCGAGATCGGCGTGGAAAGCGAGCCGGGCCGGGGCTCGACCTTCTGGTTCGACATAACCCTCGAAAAGGGCAGCCATATTGCAGCACAGCCAGCGCCCCCGGTCGATGTGACCGGGGCGAGGGTGCTTGTCGTCGACGACAACGCGGTCAATCGCGCCATTCTGAGCGAACAGATGCAATCCTGGGGTTTCGATTGCTGCGCCGCCGCCAACGGCATCGAGGGCCTGAAGGTTCTGGAGGCTGCCGCCGCGCGGGGCGTTGACGTGGAATGCATCGTGCTCGACTACCAGATGCCTGGCATGAGCGGACCGGACGTGGCGCGGGCGGTGCGTGCTGCATCGGGTTTCGGCGACATACCTGTCCTGCTGCTCACCTCGGTCGATCATTCGATGGCCGATCCGTTGTGCCGGGACCTCGACATCCATGCCCACCTCACGAAGCCTGTGCGCTCTTCGGCCCTGCTGGCGGTGCTGGTCGATGCGATCCAGCGTTACCGGGGCGGGCCGGCAGACGAGACTGCGGGTCCCGGTGAGGGACCGCCTCCGGCCCGAACGGTCTCCGATCCTGTCGAGGTTGCCGAAACCGGATCGCCGGTTCCCGCTCCCGCCGGACGGACACGTCCCCATTCCCCCGACATACTGGTTGCCGAAGACAATGAGGTGAACCAGCTTGTGTTCACCCAGATCCTTTCCGAAAGCGGGTACAGCTTCGAGATCGTCGCCAACGGCGTGCTGGCGGTCGAGGCGTACCGGACCCTGCGGCCGCGGATGATCCTGATGGACGTTTCCATGCCGCAGATGAACGGCTACGAGGCCACCGCCCGTATCCGCGAAAGCGAGGCGGCTGGCGCGTCGCACATACCGATCGTCGGGGTGACGGCCCATGCGCTCAAGGGCGATCGCGAGCGCTGCCTCGAAAGCGGCATGGACGATTATCTGCCCAAGCCCGTCAGCCCGCGGGCGCTGATGGCCAAGCTGGAGCGCTGGCTCGGACAATCCCGCCCCGGCGAACGCGAGCAGCAGGAAACCGGGCGCGGCTAAAGCGTGTCGCGATCTTTCAGATTCGCTCCTTACGCTTTAAGTTGTTGTTTTTACGCATGTCGTAATCCCGAAACCGGTTCCCACTTTCGGGCGTCACGCTTTAACGGACTGCACGCTGCTCAACGGGCCGGAGAAAGCCACGAGGGCGGCAATAACAAGCAGATAGCGCGGATGGCCGTTTTCTTTGCGGGTGTACGGGCTTTGCAGTCGCGCGGATGCCGTCAAACCCTTCCATGTCAAGCTTTACCGGACCGACACGAAACTGTCATGCGACTGTAATAAACGGGGTCTATTGGCCACACCGGGCGCTGAAGGAGCGCTGCCAGACCACCTTGCGAACAGGAGCAGGCCAAATGAAAAGATACGTCCTCACCGCGTCGGTTGCGGCGCTTGCGCTGGCCGCGACGGCGGGCTTCGCCTCGGCGCGCGACCAGATCCAGATCGCCGGTTCGTCGACCGTTCTTCCCTATGCCAAGATCGTTGCCGAGAACTTCTCGGAAGCCTATTCCAACTTCAAGACCCCGGTCGTGGAGTCGGGCGGTTCGTCGGGCGGCCTCAAGGAATTCTGCAAGGGCGTCGGCGAGAACACCATCGACATCGCCAACTCCTCGCGCCCGATCAAGGAGTCGGAAGTGAAGGCATGTGCCGATGCCGGCGTCACCGACATCCAGGAAGTGCGCATCGGCTATGACGGCATCGTTTTCGCCACCGACATCAACGGTCCCGACTGGGCCCTGACCGCACAGGATCTCTACAAGGCGCTCGCCGCTCAGGTTGTCGTCGACGGCAAGCTGGTCGACAACAAGGTCGCCAAGTGGAACGAAGTGAACTCGGCGCTGCCGGACTGGGATATCGCCGCTTACATCCCCGGCGAAAAGCACGGCACCCGCGAAGTCTTCGAAGAGAAGCTGATGACGGAGGGCTGCAAGGCTTCCGGCGCTCTCGAAGCCATCAAAGCCACCGGCGCTGACGACAAGGCCGCCGCAGCCGCCTGCATTGCGGTCCGCAAGGATGGCAAGGCCGTCGACATCGATGGCGACTACACCGAAACGCTTGCCCGCATCGACTCCAACAAGACCGGCGTCGGCGTGTTCGGCCTCGCCTTCTACGAGAACAATGCCGACAAGCTGAAGGTCGCCACCGTCGAGGGCGTGAGCCCGTCGGTCGAGACCATCGCCAAGGGCGAGTATCCGGTGTCGCGTCCGCTCTTCTTCTACGTGAAGAAAGCTCACCTCGACGTCGTCCCGGGCCTGAAGGAGTATGTGAACTTCTTCCTCTCCGACGACATGGTCGGCCCTGAGAGCCCGCTGGCCGAATACGGTCTGGTCTCGGCTCCCGATGAGGAGCGCGACGAGCAGCGCTCGGCCTTCGAGTCCGGCAAAACCCTCTGATGAAACCGGTTCGGGGCGCGCGGCTGGTTCCCGCGCCCCGTTCCTCCTCTGCGTGAAGCAATCCAGGGCCAGTCCCTGAAAGCCAACCGGATACACTTCATGAGCGTTTCCTGGGTCCTTGCCATCATCCTCGTCATCGGCGTGGTGGCTTTTATGGTGGCGCGCCTGCGCGCTGCGCGGCTGGAACCGCAAGCCGGTGTCAAACAGCATTCGCTGCCCGGCTATCACGGTTCCTATGCGCTGATTCTGGCGATTTTTCCCGCCGTTGTCTTCTTCGGAATCTGGAAGGCGGCGAGCCCTGTATATATCGACTCGGCCGTGTGGCGCAGCCTGCCCGAGCAGGTGCGGTCCGCCTCCGATGTGAACCGCTCGCTGACGATGGGCACGATTTACACCATCGGCGACGGCATGCGCCGTCTTACGCCCGCGGAACTGGATCAGGTGCGTTCCGGTCAGGCCGATCTCAAGGCGTTGTTTGCGTCCCGGGGCGTCGCGCTCGCCTCCAGCGGCGAGCCCTATATGATCCCCGCCGCCGAAAACTACCGTTCCATGAGCGATTCATCCTCGCTCTGGTCGGCAGTCGGCGCGATCCTTCTGTCGCTCGCCGGTGCCTGGCTCGGCCTCTCCGGCATCACGCTGCGCCGGCGTGCCCGCAACAATGTCGAGCGTGTCATGCTGTGGGGACTGATCGCGGCCTCCACCGTCGCCATCCTCACCACCGTCGGCATCGTTCTGTCGATGCTGTTCCAGACCCTGACCTTCTTCCAGTCTGTGCCGCTGTCCAACTTCTTCTTCGGCACGGTTTGGGATCCGCGCTTCGCGGCCGCAGGCTCCGGGGGGGCGACCGGCCAGTTCGGCCTTATCCCTTTGCTTGCAGGCACGCTCTACATCGCGCTGGTGGCGATGCTGTTTGCAGTTCCCGTCGGCCTGTTCGCGGCCATCTACATGTCCGAATACGCCTCGCGGAAAGTGCGCTCGGTGGTCAAGCCCGTGCTTGAGGTGCTCGCCGGCATCCCCACCATCGTCTACGGTATCTTCGCGCTGGTGACGGTCGGTCCGCTTCTGCGCGACATTTCGGCGGCGTTGTCCGGTGGCCAGCCTTTCATCATGGCCCAGAGCGTGCTCACCGCGGGCCTGGTCATGGGCATCATGCTCATCCCCTTCGTCTCCTCGCTTTCCGACGACATCATCAGCTCGGTCCCTCGCTCCCTTCACGACGGCTCGCTCGGGCTTGGCGCGACGCGTTCCGAAACGGTGCGCAACGTCATTCTGCCGGCAGCGCTGCCAGGCATCGTCGGCGCGCTTCTTCTGACCGCCTCGCGCGCCATCGGAGAGACCATGATTGTGGTGCTGGCGGCAGGCGTTGCGGCCAGACTTACGTTCAATCCGGGTGAGGCGATGACCACCATCACGGTCAAGATCGTGAACCAGCTCACCGGCGACCTCGAGTTCACCTCGCCGCAGACGCTGGTCGCCTTCGCGCTTGGCATCACCCTGTTCGTCATCACGCTCGGCATGAATGTGCTGGCGCTCTACATCGTGCGCAAATATCGGGAACAGTACGAATGACCGACATCCCGTTCCATCAAGCCGGCGCCACGGATGCCGTGGCGCCACCCCGCCGCGACATCGGCATAAAGCGCCGCTACCGCGCAGAACGCCGGTTCCGCCTCTATGGGCTGATAGCCATCGGCATCGGCATCTTCTTCCTGGCGGCATTGTTGTTCACCGTCATCAGGGGGGGCTACACCGCCTTCTGGCAGACCTCGATCAATCTCGCCGTGAGCTTCGATCCGGATGTCATCGATGCCGACGGCAAGCGTGACAGCGACCCCAACGTGCTGGCCACGGCCAATTATCCGCTGCTGGCCCGGAATGCGCTCGCCACAAAGCTCGGCATCGATGTCGACGCCGAGGGAAACAGGGCGGAGCTGCGTCTCTTGTCCGGCATGATCTCGCAGGGGGTGCGCACGCAGCTCCGTGACATGGTGCTGGCCGATCCGTCGATCATCGGCACCACGCAGAATGTATGGGTTCTCGCTGCCGCCGATGTCGATTCCGCCCACAAGGGCCAGATCGACCTGGCGGTTCCCGAATCCCGGCGCAAGGTCAAGGACACGCAGCTTGGCTGGATGAAGACGCTGACTGCCGACGGCACCATGGTCGAGCGCTTCAACCGCGGCCTGTTCACTTTCGGGGCCTCCAGCCGGCCGGAGACGGCGGGCATGGGCGTGGCGCTGATCGGCTCGCTCTACATGATGCTGATCGTGCTGGTGCTGGCGCTGCCCATCGGCGTGGCCGCCTCCATCTACCTGGAGGAGTTCGCCCCGAAGAACCGCTGGACCGACCTGATCGAGGTCAACATCAACAATCTGGCTGCTGTGCCGTCCATCGTGTTCGGTCTGCTGGGCCTTGCCGTGTTCGTCAACTTCGCCGGGCTGCCGCGTTCGGCCTCGCTGGTCGGCGGTCTGGTGCTGACGCTGATGACCCTGCCGACCATCATCATCGCCACCCGCGCGGCGCTGAAGGCGGTTCCGCCGTCCATCCGCTCCGGCGCGCTGGGCATAGGCGCCTCGCGCATGCAGACGGTATTCCACCATGTGCTGCCGCTTGCCGCGCCCGGTATCCTCACCGGCACCATCATCGGTCTGGCACAGGCGCTCGGCGAGACCGCGCCCCTGCTTCTGATCGGCATGGTCGCCTTCGTCGCCGACTATCCGGCCACGCCGCTGGACCCGGCCACCGCGCTGCCCGTGCAGATCTACATGTGGGCCAACGAGGCGGAGCGCGCCTTCGTGGAACGCACCTCGGGCGCCATCATCATCCTTCTGCTTTTCCTCGCCGCGATGAACCTGGCCGCGATCCTGCTGCGCCGGCGCTTCGAACGGCGCTGGTAGATAAGGAACCAGGACCCATGAATGTCATGAGCGAAACAACTCTGGAAAATGCCGTGAACGAGAAGGTGGCCGCTGCCGCGAACGAGCGCATCAAGATGCGCGGAGAGAAGGTGGGAGTCTTCTATGGCGACAAGCAGGCGCTGTTCGACGTGGACCTTCTGGTGCGCCAGAACCAGGTGACCGCGCTGATCGGCCCGTCCGGCTGCGGAAAATCGACCTTCCTGCGCTGCCTCAACCGCATGAACGACACCATCGACAATGCCCGAGTGGTCGGCAAGATCACGCTGGACGGCGAGGACATCTACGACCGCGACATCGACGTGGTCGAGCTGCGCTCGCGCGTCGGCATGGTGTTCCAGAAGCCCAACCCGTTTCCGAAGTCGATCTACGACAACATCGCCTACGGCCCGCGCATCCATGGCCTTGCCCGCAGCAAGGCCGACATGGACGCTGTCGTGGAATCGAGCCTGAAGCGCGCCGGCCTGTTCAACGAGGTCAAGGACCGCCTCAACGAGCCGGGCACCGGCCTTTCCGGCGGCCAGCAGCAGCGCCTGTGCATCGCGCGGGCCATCGCCGTCTCGCCCGAAGTGATCCTGATGGACGAGCCCTGCTCGGCCCTCGACCCGATCGCCACGGCGCGCGTCGAGGAGCTGATCGACGAGTTGCGCGAGAACTACACCATCGTCATCGTCACGCACTCCATGCAGCAGGCAGCGCGCGTCTCGCAGCGCACGGCCATGTTCCATCTCGGCAATCTCGTCGAGGAGGGGCCGACGGAGAAGATGTTCACCAACCCCGACGACAAGCGCACGCAGGACTACATCACCGGCCGCTTCGGCTGAGTGATTCCGCTGCCATTCCAACAGACGAGGAACGGATAATGGGTGCTCATACGGTGACCGCCTTCGATGACGATCTGCAAGAGATCGAAGGGCTGGTGCGTGACATGGTCAGTCTGGCGCGGTCGATGGTCGACGAGGCCACGCAGAGCCTCATTGTTCCCGACAGCGCGCTGGCGCAGCGCGTCGTTTCGGAAGATGCTGTCATGGACAGCCTTCAGCGCCGGCTGGATGATCGCGCCATCACCCTGATCGGCAAGCGCCAGCCCATGGCGCAGGACCTGCGCGCCATTGTCGGCGCCATCCGCATGGCGGGAGACCTGGAGCGGATCGGCGACCTTGCCAAGAACATCGCCAAGCGTGTCGATGCGGTCGGAAAATCGACCATGCCGCGCGAGCTCGCCCGTTCCATCGAGGATATGGCCGAACTGGTTCTGGAGCAGGTGCAGGGCGTGATCGAGGAATACAGCGCGCGCAGCCCGGAGGGTCTGGTTCGCCTGCGTGACGAGGACGAACTGATCGACGTTCGCTACACCTCTGTGTTTCGCGAACTTCTGACCTACATGATGGAAGACGCGCGCAACATCACCGCCTGTACACATTTGCTGTTCTGCGCCAAGAATCTGGAGCGGATCGGCGACCACGTGACCAATATCGCGGAAAATGCCTATTATGTGCTGACCGGGGAGCAGTTGCCGGTCAACCGGCCCAAGCAGGATGAAACCAGCGTGCCGGTGCCGGTGGCCTGAGTGCATTTTTAGGAGCAGGACATGATCGCACCCCGCATCATGGTGGTCGAGGACGAGGAACCGCTGGGCGTTCTTCTGCGCTACAATCTCGAGGCGGAAGGCTATCAGGTCGAGATCGTCACACGCGGCGACGAGGCAGAGTTGCGGTTGCAGGAAAACGTGCCCGATCTGCTGGTGCTCGACTGGATGGTGCCGGCGGTTTCGGGCATCGAACTGTGCCGGCGGCTGCGCATGCGCGAGCAGACGGAGCGGTTGCCGATCATCATGCTGACCGCGCGCGGCGAGGAAAGCGACCGCGTGCGCGGCCTGTCCACGGGCGCCGACGACTATCTGGTGAAACCCTTCTCCATGCCGGAACTGGTGGCCCGGGTGAAGGCGCTGCTGCGCCGCGCCAAGCCCGAGGTGCTGTCGTCCGTGCTCAAGGTCGGCGACATCGTGCTCGATCGCGAGCAGCACCGTGTCTACCGCAAGAAGAGCGAGATCAAGCTCGGACCGACCGAGTTTCGTCTGCTCGAGTTCATGATGCAGCATCCCGGCCGGGTGTTCTCGCGCGGGCAACTGCTCGACAATGTCTGGGGCGAGACCATCTACATCGACGAACGCACGGTGGACGTGCATGTCGGCCGGCTTCGCAAGGCCGTCAACAATGGCCGCATGCCGGACGTCATCCGCACCGTGCGCGGCTCGGGCTACGCGATAAGGGAAGAGTGAAGCGGGGCAGGCTCGCCCTGCGCTGCACGGCCGGCAGCGAAGATCCGGTGATCGATGAAGGTCAGCGCGCGCATGGCGCAGCCCTCGCGCAGCAGCGCGACCTGGTCCGGCTGGGTGTCGAAGGTGATCGATCCGGAGTGATGGCCACCCGCGGTTCTGGCAATCGCCTCGCGCAGCGCAGGCCCGATCAGGTCGAAGGCCGCGGCGTTGAGGCCGACCATGGCCACCGGGGCCGGGTCGATCAGCGCGAACAGGCTGCCAAGGCCGAAGCCGAGCGCTTCGCCGGCGATGCGAAAGGCCCTCCGTTCGGGGCCGTCATGGTCGCGGGCCGCCTGGGCCAGCGCCTGCATTTCCGTTTCCTCGATGTCGCCGCGCGGTTCCTCGTTCTCGTCGTGGCCGGTGGCGTTGCGCCAGATGGCGTAGCTGCCGGCATAGGCCTCGATGCAGCCGCGCCGTCCACAGCGGCACAATGCCCCGTCCGGACGGTGGACCATGTGGCCGAACTCCACGCCGGACGAATGGGTGCCGGTGAACATCGATCCCTTCAGCACCAGCCCCATGCCGATGCCGTGTGAAAGCAATATGGCGATGAAATCGTCGCGATAGCGCTCCGGATCGCGCCAGCGCAGCGCCTCCGCCATCATGTTGCAGTCGTTCTCAACCGTTACTGCAATGGAGAAGCTGGCCTCCAGCAGGTCTGCAAAGGGGATGTCGGTGTGTGGCGTGATCGGCGACCAGAGCATCGAGCGCGCTTCGGCGTCGGTGATGCCCTGTACGGCCAGCACGATGCGCAGCACTTGCCGGCCTGCATGTGCCGGGTGTTCGAGCCGGCGGCGAAGGATATCCATGCACTCGCCGATCAGTTCGTCGCGGGGCAGGGCGCGCGTATCGAGACGGCGATGCTCTTCCTCCAGCAAATTGCCGGCGTAGTCGAGGCTGGTGGCGGACAGGCTGTTGAGCGACAGCATCAGCGTCACCGCGCATGCGGCCTGCGGGTCGAGCGCGAGGCCGACCTGTGGCCGGCCGCGCTTGAGCGCCGGCGCCTCCTGCCGTGTTTCGGTCAATATGCGTTCGGCGATCAGATCGGACGAAATGGCCGATATGGTGGAGTGGCTGAGACCGGTGATGGCGGCGATTTCCGTGCGCGAAGCCTGGCCCCCACGCCGCGCGGCGGCGATCACCATGGCGCGGTTGCGTCGGCGCAGATCGTCGTGCCGCATTCCAACGGTCATGGTTTCCTCTACCTCCCATCCTGCCTGCCGTGCTTAGTGCATCGGAGCGAAAAGTGCAGCCGGTTTTCGGAATATTCCGATGCCCGGTCAAAATGTAAGCGCACTCGTCGCATATCCGAAACGGCACACGGCTTTCGGCAGACAGGCAAGTGTGTCAGAAGCGCCGGGCCCTGTCATTATTTAATTCGAGTTTCGAAATAAATGCTTCGGGGCACACGAAATCCGTTGACTCGGACCGGCCATTGCGCCACACTTTTTTCGCGGCTCGAAAAAAAGCCTCCAGTCGGCTTAACGGGTCAGATCAGAGGCGCCCGCCGGGCGCAGGGAGGAAATCATGAGGAAATTCACGGCCGCCATTCTGGCGGGTGCCGCCTTGTCGCTGACGCTTGCCGCCACTGCGCAGGCAAAGGACAAGGTCATCGGCGTTTCCTGGTCGAACTTCCAGGAAGAACGCTGGAAAACCGATGAAGCGGCCATGAAGGCCGCCATCGAAGCCGCCGGCGACAAATACATCTCCGCCGACGCCCAGTCGTCCGCCTCCAAGCAGCTCACCGACGTCGAGAGCCTGATCAGCCAAGGCGCGAACGCCCTGATCATTCTGGCTCAGGATGCCTCGGCCATCGGCCCGGCGGTGCAGAAGGCGCTGGACGAAGGCATTCCAGTGGTCGGATACGACCGCCTGATCGAGAACGGCGATGTGTTCTATCTCACCTTCGACAACAAGGAAGTCGGCCGCTTGCAGGCCAGCGAGGTGTTCAAGCTGAAGCCCGAAGGCAACTACGTGTTCATCAAGGGTTCCGGTGCGGATCCGAACGCGGACTTCCTGTTCTCCGGCCAGATGGAAGTGCTGAAGGAGGCCATCGATTCCGGCAAGATCAGGAATGTCGGCGAGGCCTATACGGACGGCTGGCTGCCGGCCAACGCCCAGAAGAACATGGAGCAGTTCCTGACCGCCAACGACAACAATGTCGATGCGGTGGTGGCCTCCAACGACGGCACTGCCGGCGGCGCCATCGCAGCGCTGCAGGCGCAGGGACTTGCCGGTTCGGTGCCGGTTTCGGGTCAGGACGGCGACCACGCCGCGCTCAACCGCATCGCGCTCGGCACCCAGACCGTGTCGGTGTGGAAGGACGCGCGCGAGCTTGGCAAGAATGCGGCCGAGATCGCCGCGCAGCTTGCCGACGGGAAGGCGATGACCGACATCGCCAACGTACAGGACTTCACGACGCCCGGTGGCAACACCGTCAAGTCTGTGTTCCTGACGCCCATCGCGATCACGAAGGACAACCTGAACGTGGTCATCGATGCCGGCTGGATCACCAAGGACGCGGTCTGCACCGGCGTTGCGGCAGGCAGCGTCGCAGCTTGCGACTAGGCCGCTTTAGCGCTGGATACGGAAGCGCCGGGACACCGGCGCTTCCGACAGGCGCGGACGTTTGCCGGGGCGTATCCGGCCTCAGATCCCCAAACCTTGCAATCGACAGCATAAGCAGGGCCGCCGCCATACGGTCCGGGCTGGAAAACCGCTGTGCACTTTTGCTGGAATTGCTCTAGCATATCGGCGCGGCGCATTTGGCGGCCGGTTCCGGCCGGCGGGAGGAAACCATGAGCGATGCGACCTCAGCGACGACGGCCGACCGGGCGCGGGAGGCCGAACTCGGCCCGTTGGCCCGCTTCCTCAGGGCGACTGAGCTCGACACCCGCATGCTCGGCATGCTGGGCGCTCTCGTTCTGATCTGGACGGTGCTGCATTTCCTGTCCGGCGGGCTGTTCCTGACACCGCGCAACCTGTGGAACCTGTCGGTGCAGACCTCCTCGGTCGCGATCATGGCCACGGGCATGGTTCTGGTCATCGTGCTGCGCAACATCGATCTTTCCGTGGGCTCCATGGAGGGTATCGTGGGCATGGTCATGGGCGTGCTGCAAGCGCAGATCCTCATCCGGGTGTTCGGTTTGTCCCTCGGGGACCCGTGGATATGGGTGATCGCGCTTGGCTGTGGCATCCTCACAGGGCTCATCATCGGGGCGCTTCACGGTTTCATCATCGCCTATCTGGAGGTTCCCGCCTTCATCGTCACGCTCGGCGGGTTGCTGATCTGGCGCGGTGCCGCCTGGTGGGTCACAAGCGGGCAGACCGTCGCGCCGCTCGACGCCACCTTCCAGCTCATGGGCGGCGGGCCGATGGGCTCGATCGGCGCCGGCTGGAGCTGGGCCGTGGCCGCAGCCGGCTGCATCGGCGTGACATTCATGATGATCAACGGGCGTCGGCAGCGCAAGCGCTTCCGCTTCCCCCTGCGTCCGGTCTGGGCCGAACTCCTTCTGGGCGGTGTTGCGTGCGGTGCCATATTGGGTGCGGTGTGGGTCGCCAATTCCTATCCGTGGCCGGTGGGCATCGTGCGTCGCCATGCGGAAACCCATGGCATCGACATCCCCGAAGGCGGCCTTTACATCGCCCACGGCATCGCCATCCCGGTGCTGATGGCGGTCGCGGTCGGCATCGTCATGACCTTCATCACCAATCGCACCCGCTTCGGGCGCTACGTCTTCGCCATCGGCGGCAATCCGGAAGCCGCCAATCTTGCCGGCATCAACACGCGCTGGGTGACCATGAAGGTGTTCATGATCATGGGCGTGCTGGTGGCGATAAGCGCGGCGATCTCATCCGCCCGCCTCAATGCGGCGACCAATGCGCTGGGAACGCTGGACGAGCTGCTGGTGATCGCCGCCGCCGTCATCGGCGGAACATCCCTTGCCGGCGGCGCGGGCACCATCATCGGCGCGATGCTGGGCGCCCTGCTGATGCAGTCGCTGCAATCGGGCATGGTGCTGCTCGGCATCGACTCGCCGTTGCAGAACATCGTCGTCGGCGCCGTGCTGGTCATCGCGGTGTGGCTCGACACCGTCTATCGCAAGCGGGTGTAGGAGGAACGACCATGGCAGAAGCCGCAAGCAGCAGTGCCGTGCCGCTCATCGACATGCGCAATATCTCCATCGCCTTCGGCGGCATCCGCGCGGTCGACGACGCATCGGTCGATCTTCACGCGGGCGAGGTCGTGGCGCTGCTCGGCCACAATGGTGCGGGCAAGTCGACGCTGATCAAGATACTTTCGGGCGCCTACAAGCGCGATGCCGGGCAGATCTTCGTCAACGGCGAGGAGGCGGTGATCAACAATCCGCGCGACGCCAAGAAATACGGCATCGAGACGATCTATCAGACGCTTGCCCTTGCCGACAATGTCGATGCGGCCGCCAATCTGTTCCTCGGGCGCGAGCTGATGACGCGCTGGAACACGCTTGACGATGTGGCGATGGAAGCGGAAGCGCGCAAGGTGATGGGTCGCCTCAACCCGCGCTTCCAGCGCTTCAAGGAGCCGGTGATCAAGCTTTCCGGCGGCCAGCGCCAGTCGGTGGCGATTGCGCGGGCCATCCTGTTCAACGCCCGCATCCTCATCATGGACGAGCCGACGGCGGCGCTCGGGCCGCAGGAGACCGCGCAGGTCGGCGAGCTTGTGCGCCAGCTCAAGGCCGACGGTATCGGCATCTTCCTCATCAGCCACGACATCCATGACGTCTTCGACCTTGCCGACCGTGTCTGCGTGATGAAGAACGGGCAGGTGGTGGGAACCGCGAGTACGCAGGATGTCACACAGGACGAGGTGCTGGGCATGATCATCCTCGGAAAATGCCCGCCGGGCGCGATACCGGGGCCGGGAGCGCTCAAGATCGCGGCCTGAATGCGACGACGGCGGACGCGCCGCGCTTGTCATGGCGTGCGGACTTGCTAGAAATGCAGTTTCTGCCGGGGACCGCGTAGTCAGTTGAAGAGACTTTTTCCGCTTCTGACATTTCTGGCCGTCGCACTGATCAGCATGGCGATGGCGGGTTTCGCCTATTTCGCCACGCAGGAAGCAACGCGCATCAAGTTCGAGGCGACGGTGGACGATGCCATTTCGCGCATCGAAACCCGTCTCGACCTGCATCTCACCCTGCTGAGAGCCACCCAGGCATTCTTCGACGCCCACGGGAATCATGTCAGCCGCACGGATTTCCAGGCCTTCATTTCGGCAATCGACGTGGGGGTGAACTTCCCCGGCCTGCGTGGCATCGGCGTTCTCCAGCTCGTGCGGGCCGGCGACGAGGCGGTTGCCGAACGCGCCATACGGCAGGAGCAGGGGCTGGAGCGAAAGGTCTATCCGCAATCGGAACAGAAATGGCGCGCCCCCGTCCTTCTTTTCGAACCGCTCAAGCCTTCGAGCGACAAGGTCATAGGTTTCGACATGTTCGCGGAACCGGTCCGGCGCGCTGCAATCGAGGCGGCCATGCAGGACGATGCGCACCATGCCACGGCTCCGATCATGCTCGGCAAAAACAGCGAGGTCGAGCCCTATCCGGGTTTCATCGTCTTCGCACGGCTGAAGCTGGACGCGGCCCCCGCAACGGTCGATGCCAGCACGCCCGTCACGCAGGGATTTCTTTATGCGGCGTTCCGCGCCAATGAGCTGTTCCAGTCGGCGCTGCGTCGCATACCGCTGCTTCCCGTCCATGTGGACATCTACGACAGCTCGATCGAGGAGCGGAATCTCATATTCAGTTCCGCCACGCCTGCGGTAACGGGTATCGGACGTATCGTGGACACGCGCCGCATGAACGTTGCCGGCCGCCAGTGGATCCTGCAATTCCAGCCGACAACAGCATTTTCCCCGCCGTCGTCGCGGGCCATTCCCGTCATGCTGGGTCTGTTCGGGCTGTTGTCGGCCGTCGCCATCGCGCTGGTGGCCCGCTACAAGGAGCGTGCCTACGACGCCGCCGAGCGGCTTCACGAAACCGCGGAAAAGAGCCTTCTGGAGAAGGATCTGATGCTTCAGGAAATGAAGCACCGGATCAAGAACCTCATCACCCGCATCCTGGCGATTTCCAGACAGACCGCCTTGCGCGCGACCGACGTGAAGGAGTTCTCCGAATCCTTCTCCGCCCGTCTTCAGGCAATGGCCGCCTCGCAGGACATGCTGACGCGCTCGCGCTGGCAGAAGGCGGATCTCAGCGAATTGCTGCGCATCGAGCTCGGTCAGGTGTTCGGCAAGGATCTGCCGGAGGGTCTGTTGTCCGGCCCGCAGGTCCTGCTGAACGAGACGGCGACGCAGGCGCTGGGCCTCACCTTCCATGAACTGGCCACCAATGCGCTGAAATATGGCGAGGCGGGCAACTCCGTCGATGCGCTGAAGGTCGACTGGCGTGTGGAGCGGCTGGACCGCAAGCGGGTGCTGGTCCTGAACTGGCGCGAATCCGGGCAGGAAGACCTTGCCGAACCTGAAAGCACCGGCTTCGGCACCAGGCTCATCGATATGAATATCACGCGCGAACTCGATGGCTCCATCGACCGCCGCTTCCTGCCAAGCGGGTTGCAGGTCGAGATCCGGATACCGCTGAAATAGAGGCGTTCCCGGAAGCCGGGACCCACGAGCGGAAAAACCGGACCGAAAGACTGCGCCCGGCCGTTGCCTTTGCCGGCTTCCGGTAAAAAAAGAAGGCCGGCAATGCCGGCCTTCAGGGATGCATCTTCCGTTGCGCGGTCAGTTGCAGCGCGCGGTGTAGATGCGACGGGTGTTCGGGTCGCGATACTGGCAGTAGCCGTTGCGCAGGTTGCGCACCAGAAGGCCGGAACCCGCGCCGACCGCTGTGCCGATGAGTGCGCCCTTGGTGCCGCCGGCAACGCCGCCGATAACCGCGCCGGCAGCCGCGCCAACGCCCACATCCTGCTCGGTGGTGGTGCAGCCGCTTACAGCCGGCAGCGCCAGTGCCGCCAGGACGATCATGATCTTCCGCATTTAGTAGCTCCTCTCGCTTCGATATCCCTCGCCTTGCAGCGATTCACTTGCCGAATAGCACGATACCGTCAAGTTTGTGCCAGCGATTTCATTCGTGGGCAACACGGACTTTCAGGGGCGATGACTGCTGGCAGCGATCTCCACCGCGCCTTTTTCGACAGACGCTTCCAGTTTGCCGTTGGGGTGCACCTGCCAGACGATCTCGGCATAGTCGTCTTCCAGCGCGGGATCGACGGCGATGCAGGTGCCGAATATACGCTCCGCCCGGGAGGAGAGCGCCCGCAACGCCGGCTGGCGTTCCGCGGCGCATTGCTCGACGGTTTCGAATACTGTGGCAGGGGCGGGCAACTCCGTGCAATCTGCAAGGTCACCCGAGCACCCGACGATCAACAGAACTGCTGCAATGTGTTCCATGGCATTGTCCTCTGGAAGGAAAACGCGCGGGCACATGCAAGGTTCCTGAGGGCTGGTTCACCAAAAGTTGCAGACTTCCCACCGGGGCATCATTCTTCCGGGCGAGGCCGCGAAGCAGGAGCGGGTGTTTACGGCGTCGAGCCGAATTCCGCTTCCGACTCGAAATTGGTGGAGGGGATCACTAGCCGGTACTCCAGCCGGCCATCGATCAGTTGCAGCGACGCCTGGCCGCTCAGCGCCGCCGGCACCACGCGCTCCAGCGTGACACGCCGGAAATCCCGATGCGATGGCAGCATGCTGCCCTGATCGAGCTGTTCCACCCATGACAGAACGAGGGGGGGCGCATCGGGCTTGCCGGTATCGTCTTCCATGGCAGCCTGTATGTCGATCCGCCCTCCCGGGTGCGAAAGAGCCCCGTAGGAAAGCGAATTGACGACCAGCTCGTGCATGGCGAGGCCGATATGAAGCGCCGCGTTCGGACTCAGATAGGGGTTCACCCCCTCGAAGTTCAATTCGCTTTCGCTGTAGGCGGCGTTATGGCCGAGCTGGCCCTCTATCAGTTCCTTCAGCCCGGCGCCGCGCCAGTTCGAGGAGGTGACCAGATCCTGAGAGGCGGCCAAGGATTGCAGCCGTCCCTGAAAGCTGCCCAGAAAATCGGAGATGTTTTCGGAGTGGCGTCCGGTCTGGCTCGCTATGCTCTGGATGATCGCCAGAAGGTTCTTGGAGCGGTGGCTCACCTCGCGCAGCAGGGCGCGCAGGCTTTGCTCGCGCCGTTTGCGCTCGGTCGTCTCGACCTTGGTGGTCATCACGCCGCGCACCGTCCCGTCCTCCGCCCGATCCGGGTCCACCCAGATCTCGAACCAGCGCAGGCCGTCGTCGCCGGGTGCGCTGATCTCGAAACGATGGGGGCTGGCGCTGGAGATGGCGTCCTCGCGCGCGGCGATGATGCGCGCCGTCTGGGAAGGCGGCAGGATGGTGTCGCCCTGCCCCCCCTGCATCCAGGGCGCAGCCATGTTGCGCGCCCATATCGTTCTCAGGTCGGTATCCTGATAAAGGACTGAAACACCCGCATTGCGCAGGGCATGGAGCAGCGCCTGCCCGAGCTGGGACTCGTCCCGCAGGGAAGGATCGATGACCTCGTCGTCATTCTCGCGAGGTTTTCCGGGATCGATTTGTGAGCCCATCGTCTGTCTGCTCTCTCGGTGCCGGTTCCGGCTACCCTACTAAAGCGATTTCGTCAAAATGCGTTCCGCCGGGCAGCGCCGTTTCACGAAGCACTGCCCGGCGGCGGCTGGAAACCGGTTGAGGGGGGCGGTTTCCAGTTTTCGGGAAACCGAGACAATCACGCCCTGCGGAAGAGTCCGGCCAGCAGCGATATGACAAGGAAGGCCAGGAAGATGAAAAACAGGATCTTGGCTATGCCGGCCGAGGCGCCTGCTATGCCGCCAAAGCCGAGCGCGCCGGCGATGATCGCGACGACGAGGAACACCAGGGTCCAGTAAAGCATTGATCCATCTCCTCTTTATCTTCTCTGGCACATCTGCCTGTAAAACGTTGCCCTGGAGCGTTGGTTCCGCAGGTGCCGGAAAAATATCAGGCCGCGGCCCTGGCCTGGCGGTCGAAGAACAGCGCCTGGCTGATCAGCGCCTTCACCATGTCCGGGTTGAAGGGCTTGGTGACAAGGAAGGCCGGCTCGGGCCGTTCGCCAGTGAGGAGACGTTCCGGGAAGGCGGTGATGAAGATCACGGGCACCGAGGTGGCGGACAGAATCTCGTTGACCGCATCGATGCCGGAACTGCCGTCGGCGAGCTGGATGTCGGCCAGCACCATGCGCGGCTGAGATCTGGCGAACAGGCCCACGGCCTCGGCATGGGTGCGGGCGATGCCGACGACCCGGTGTCCGAGACTTTCGACCATTTCCTCTATGTCCATGGCGATCAGGGGCTCGTCCTCGATGATAAGGATGTCGGTCGCCACCTGACGTGAAATCTCGTTGCTGGCCTCGGCCAGAAGGGCGGAGAACTGCTCCTCGTCTATATCGAGGATTTCGGCGGCTTCCTTTTCATCGAAACCTTCGACGGCGACGAGAAGGAAGGCCTGGCGCGGGCGCGGGGCCAGCGCGTTGAGATTGGCAGCCGCCCGCCGTTCCCAGTCCGGCAACTGCGATTCTTCCTGAGGGATGCGGATCGCCACGGAAGTGAACATGCGCGTAAAAATCTTGTAGAGCGCGATGCGGTCGCTGGAAGCCTTCGGAAAGATGCTGGTGTCGGCGATGATCGCCTCGAGCATTGCTGCGACCAGCGCATCGCCGCTTTCCTGCGAACCCGAAACGGCGCGCGAGAAACGGCGCAGGAGTGGCAGGTGCGGGGCAATAGTGGCGGACAGACTCACGATATACGTCTCCCTCATGTGACGTGTTGCATGAAAAGCCGGATGCAGGAGTTTGCAAGGCCTGAGGCAGAAAAACCCGCTGCGATGCAAAAAGTTCCAAACAAGACGGAACTAAATTGGCTAAGGGACGTTGGCGGCTGGATCGATCAACCAGCGGGGGCTGCGCTCGTTCCGTTTGTACGCGAACTCAATGTGACGGGCGATCAGGGTATGGGACGAAAGGAAGAATGAAGACACTGGATAAAAACACATCGGCCGGCGCTCCGGGGCGTCAGGGCCGGATCGCGGATCCTCTAGGAGCGAATTCCGAAATCGGCCGCAAACTCAGGCAGTATTACGACGATCTGGTCCATGACGACGTGCCCGATCGGTTTGCCCAACTGCTCAGTCAACTCGAGCAAGCCGAAGCAGTGCAGGACAAGGACTGATGCATGGCCGTATCTCCGGGCTTCAAGAACGACCTTCTGAAAGCTATTCCCAGTCTCAGGGCGTTTGCCGTCTCGCTGTCGCAGAACGTCGACAAGGCGGACGACCTGGTTCAGGAAACGCTCGTCAAGGCGTGGGACAAGCATGAAAGCTTCCAGCCGGGCACCAACCTCAAGGCATGGCTGTTCACCATCCTGCGCAACGAATTCTATTCCCAGATGCGCAAGCGTGGTCGCGAGGTGCAGGACAGCGATGGCCTGATGACGGCGCGGCTGGCCGTTCACCCGGCCCAGCACGGTCAGCTCGATCTTGAGGATTTCCGCAGTGCGCTGGAGCGTCTGCCGGAAGACCAGCGAGAGGCCATCATCCTGATCGGCGCCTCCGGTTTTTCCTATGAGGAAGCGGCCGAAATCTGCGGCTGCGCCATCGGAACCATAAAGAGCCGGGTCAGCAGGGCACGCGCCCGGCTTCAGGAAATCCTGCAGATTTCAGGTGACGAGGATTTCGGCCCCGACGCCATTTCCACTCAGGTGATGACGTCGCCGGTCGATTGAGGCGGTCCGGTCCTGCCTGCGTGAGCCAGCGCGTTCACCAGATCGTCGCCCGAATAAGGCTTTTCCACCAGCCTTATGTGAGGAAAGCGTATCCTGATCTCGTCCGTCATCGAATGACCCGACGCGAAGATGAAGGGAATGCCGCGGCTCTGAAGCCGGGCCGCGAAATCGAGCGTCGAGCTGCCGTCCAGCATGAGATCCAGTATGGCGATGTCGATATGCTGCATGAGGCAGTCGTCGTCCAGATCGGTCAGCCGGCTGACGATGGCGACGTCGGCAGCGCCATGTTCGAGGCAGATGGTCTCGACATCCATGGCGATCAGATATTCATCCTCGACCAGCAGGATGCGCAGCCCGTCCAGCAAATCCACGATAGCAAGCTCCGTTAAAGCCATAGTCATGGCGATTGCGGCCCTGCCTGTCTTTTAAAAAAGACATAAAGCGCATCGCGATCTTCCAGATTCGCTCCTTGCGCTTTAAATCGTTGTTTTTACGCATGTCGTTGTCCCGAAACCGGTTCCCACTTTCGGGCGACAAGCACTGGCGGCAGCCCCGTGCGGTCCCGATACCGGAACCTTGCTGCCCCGCGGCGGTTTCCGCTTCATGGACAGGAAAATTTCGACCGCAGTTGCGGAAAATGCCACGGCGCGCCGTCACTCCTGTGAGGCGTGTCCTTTGCGCCCGTTGCCGGTGTTCAGGGCGTTCGAACCTGAAGAGCTGGATTTCGTCAGCCATTTCAAGCGCGGCGAACTGGCTGTCGATCGCGGCGCCACGGTTCTGGTCGAGGGCAGTTCGAGCCCGCATCTGTACACAGTGCTGTCGGGCTGGGGTTTCCGGTTCAAGCTTCTGTCGGACGGCCGCCGGCAGATCCTCAACTACATCATGCCCGGCGATCTGATCGGCCTGCAGGGCACCATCATGGGAGAGATGCAGCATTCGGTCGAGGCGCTTTCCGGGCTGGTCCTGTGCGTGTTCGAGCGCGGCAAGCTCATGGAGCTCTACAGCCGGCACCCGGGCCTGGCCTACGACATCACCTGGCTCGCCTCGCGCGAGGAGCGCATGCTGGATGAAAACCTGCTGAGCATCGGGCGCCGCAGCGCAATCGAGCGTGCCGCCTACCTCCTTGCCTTCATTCACGAGCGTGCCCGTGCCTCGGGCCTCGGGGCGCGCAGCCGGGTGGCGATACCCGTCACCCAGCAGCACATTGCAGACACGCTCGGCCTGTCGCTCGTCCACACCAACAAGACCCTGCGCAAGCTGGTCCACCGGGGCATGATCGAATGGCGCGACGGCGGCTGCGAGGTGGTCGATCTGGACGGGCTGCTGAAGCTGTCGGGCTGGGAAGGGCTCGACGAGGGAAAGCGGCCGCTTGTGTGAGACGCAGATTGTGTGAGACGCAGAAACGCTCTTGCCTCATGCGGCAAAAAAGCCTTCCATCCCGACCAATCGGGCCGGAACCTTGTCGCGCGAGCGGCGTTGTGATCCCGGCTACACGAAACACAAGGAGTAGATCATGGCCGCAGCCGGAAAATCCGCGACCGACAACAAGTCCAGCACCGATCTCGAGGCTGACATCGAGCAGCTCAAGGCCGATATCGAGAGGCTGACCAAGCAGCTTTCCGAAACGGGCGAGCATGGTTACAACACCGCGCGCAAGGCTGCTGTCCAGGGTGTCGAGCAATTGCGCGTTCAGGGCGAGGCGGCTGTGGACAGCCTGAAGAGCAACGCCCGCGATCTCGAAGAGCAGGTTCTTGTGAACGTGCGCGAGAAGCCGGTGACGTCGCTTGCCATCGCGGCGGGCCTCGGTTTCCTGATCGGCCTCATGTCGCGCCGCTGACGGCAAGACTCATGGGGGCTCTTGCATCCTTGATAGCCGGTCTCGCCTCGGGCGAGGCCGCAACCGCGCTGAGACAGGCAAAGTTCGCGGCCATCGCCTACGGGCTTGCCGCGCTCGCTGCCCTGTGCGGCATCGGTTTTCTCATTGGCGCGCTGTATATCTGGGCTTCGGCACGCTATGGGGCGCTGGAGGCGGCGCTGGGTTTTGGCGCAGGCTTTCTGGTGATCGCGGGAGGGATCGTTCTGGCCTTCCGTGTTGGCGCGGGCTCAAGAGCCCGCCGCCGCAAAAGGCAGCGCAAGGCCGACATGGCAGCGCTCGGCGTTTCGGCCGCCCTTGCCACGTTGCCCGTGATCCCCGCACTGCTGCGCACGCGTGCCGGCGCAGGGTTGCTCGCAGGCCCCGCCATCGCGCTGCTGGCCTATGCCATCTATCGGGAAAACGTACCTCGCGACCGCAGGCCGCGCTCAGACGAGGAGTGACGGCGACGAGTGCCGGCAAGCCGTGGAACATTCCCCTGCATGCACCGTTGAGGTCCGACCTTCGACGGATCTGACGTGGCGGGCGGTAAAGCCGAGCCGGCTTCCGGAGCAGAGGAGACGATGATGACACGGACATTCCGCGAGCAGGAAGCAAAGCAGGGCCGCAGCGGCCGCCGGGTTCTGGTCGTCCTCGCCACTGCCATCGTGCTTGCGCTGGCTGCGTGGGGCGTTGCCGCCCTGCTGGTGCCGAAGGCGGATGCGCCCGCAGAAGCGCCTTCGCAGACCGAGGCCGTTCCTTCAGCCCAGTAGCGCCCGGGTGCCCGGACGCTCAGGTGTTGGCGGGCACCAGCACATTCAATGCTTTGGGATGGATTTTCAGTTCCGTCTCCCTTTCCAGGTCGACCAGTTCTCCATCCATCGCCGCGTAAGGCTTCCTGTGTGACTTCCCGATCCTGAGGATCACGCGTTCGGCCTGATGGACTTCCACATGCTCGTTTTCACGCCATTTGCCCCGCGCGACGTTGAAGGCGAACTTCAGCACCTCGCCACGCGTCTGCGCGGCGCTGACATAGATGCCCAGAATGCCGCCGGCAGGGTCGTCAGCATAGGGAAGGTGGCCTTCCCCGAACAGGTTGTTGGTGATGCCGATCGCGCTGGCGCGGGCTTCGAGCCCGGTGTCGCCGATCACAAGTGTGACGTCGATTTTCGGCGGATCGACAAGAGTGGTCCATGCGGCCCTGAACGAAGCGCCGATCTTGCCGAGCCTTGAAGCGAATTCCATCTTGTCGCGCTGGTGAATCATGCGCGCATGCATGCCCACCGAGAACTGATGGATAAAGGGCTTGCCGTTCGCGCTGGCCATATCCACTGCCTTCACCTTCCCGGTGGCGAAGGCATCTATCGCGCCATCGAGCGACTGGGGAATGCCAAGGCCCCTCGCGAACAGGTTCATGGTCCCGGCCGGCAATACCGCCAGAGCCTTCTTCCTGCCCATCAGGCGGGCGGCAGCCGCCGATATGGTTCCGTCGCCTCCGCCTGCGAGGACGACATCCACGCCGCGTCTGGCGATGGCTTCGTCGAGCGCACCGGGCATGGCGTCGCCGGTGACGATGTCTGTATCCAGGCGGTGGCCGGCCGCCTCGAGGGTTTGTTCCATGCGCGAGCGCAGCGCGTCGAGATCCGTGTTGCGAAGCGTGCCACCGTCCTTGTTGAGCACTGCGAAAAACCGCATGTCGAAGCCTCTGCCTGTACGGGAAAACACGGCCTTGCCGGCACTATGAAACGCCGCCCAGAACGATGGGGACGGCGATAGGTTCCCGC
The DNA here is from genome assembly GCA_022833215.1 of Mesorhizobium sp. GTDB lineage: Bacteria > Pseudomonadota > Alphaproteobacteria > Rhizobiales > Rhizobiaceae > Mesorhizobium. The sequence goes on from JAIPUZ010000103.1 coordinate 28,336, forward strand.
ATGCCATTCAAAATTTGACGGGCAAAAACCGCCTGAAAATTCGGAACCCGAGCGGGGAAGGGGCGTTGTCCAACAGCAAACACGCTGCGGTCCCACGACGTCCGCGGTTATGCGCAAGGTCCATGAGACCGGAACATACGAGGAGAAACATCATGATCCGCAAGCTTCTTGCAACGACTGCGCTCGCGTCGCTGATGGTTGCCGGCGCAATGGCGCAGGAAACCACGGCCCCGGCGCCATCCGGCGCGCCTGCGATGGAAGAGCCGGCTGCGCCGGTCGTCCGGGCTGACGGCCATCTCGTTTCCAACATCATCGGCGAGTCCGTTTACAACGGAACCGGCGATGAAGCGCAGAACATCGGCAAGGTCAGCGATCTCGTTCTGGACAAGGACGGCAACGTCCAGTCCGCGATTATCGGCGTCGGCGGGTTCCTTGGGATCGGCGCCAAGGACGTGGCCTTCGAGTTCGGCAAAATGCAGTGGGCAGAGCGCGACGGCGACCGCTGGCTGATCGCGGCCACCACCAAGGAGGAATTGGAAGCCCAGCCGGCGTTCGATTCCGCGCCTTACAAGCCGGCAATGCCGGCTGCGGAGGCCCCCGGCCTGGCGCCGACCGACGGCACCGCTTCCGACACGACTGCCGAGGCGCCGGCTGCGGAATTGCAGACAGCGCCCGCCGAACCTGCGCCGGCGATTGAACCTGCCGATGGCAGCCTCGCCTCGCTGATCATCGGTGAGAGCGTTTACAACGGCACCGGGGATGAGGCCCAGGATATCGGCAAGGTCAACGATGTGGTGCTTTCAGGTGCCGGCAAGGCGGAATCGCTGGTAATCGGCGTCGGCGGCTTCCTCGGTCTCGGCCAGAAGAACGTCGCCTTCGACTTCAGCAAAGCCGAATGGGCAGAGCGCGACGGCGACCGCTGGCTGGTGGTGGACGCCACCCGGGAGTCGCTGGAAGCGCTGCCCGACTTCGACCGCCGGGCCTATGACGTGGCGCCAGCCGCTTCCGCCGACACGTCCGGAGCCGCGCCTGCGGTAACGCCGACTGCCGATACGGCAACCAACACGGAAGCCCCGACCGATGCGACCGAGACGGCCGCGATCGACAAGTCGGCGCTGACCGAGGTGCAGATGACGGACATTACGGCCAAGGATCTTGAAGGGACGACCGTCTATGGCGCCGACGACGCCAAGGTGGGAGACATCGGCGATGCCGTGCTCACCCCCGACGGTCAGGTCGATGCCGTGATCATCGATGTCGGCGGCTTCCTCGGCATAGGCTCGAAGCCGGTGGCGGTCGGCATGGACACGTTCAGGGTGATGGCCGACAAGGACGGCAGGAAATATCTCTACACCGAGTTCACCAGGGAGCAGCTTGAGGCGCATCCCGCCTATGACAAGGAAACCTATGCCGCCAATCGCGAACAGCAGAGGCTGATGGTGCGGTAAGGCTTCGGTTGCCAGGCAGGGAAAGGGCCCCGTCTTTTCAGGCGCGGGCCCTTTTCATCGCCTTTACCGGATGGCTTGCGATACCCATGTCGGAGCTGGCTTGACCTCACGGTCATAAGCGTATTTCCGTAGTCGAGCCGCCGGAACCGCAAAAAGCAATGCGAGGAGCATCGGAATGAGCGAACAGCTTGCGGAAATCGAACTGGAGGAAAGCGGCTCGAAGGGACGCTATGTGCTGCGCGGGCCGGATGGCGCCGAAGCGGAACTGACCTTCACCACGGTTGGAGACCAGCAGCTTATCATCGATCATACCGGCGTGCCGGATGCATTTCGGGGGCAGGGTGCCGGGTTGCGGCTGGTCAGCCGCGCTGTGGAAGACGCACGCATCTCGGGCAGGAAAATCATTCCGCTTTGTCCTTTCGCGGCGGCGCAGTTCCGCCGGCACCCCGAATGGGCGGACGTACTGAAGCAGTAAAAGCAGGGTTGGCTATGGAACCGGAAATCCAAAATGTCGAGAATGGCGGCAAGGGCCGCTATGTGCTGGCCATGCCGGACGGCGAGGAAGCTTAGCTGACCTATGTGCGCAGCGGTCCCGCGCACATATCGGTCGACTACAGTTTCGTTCCGCCCTCGGCGCGCGGAAAAGGCGTGGGGGCGCGGCTGGTCGCCCATGCCGTCGAGCATGCGCGCAGCAGCGGCACGCGCATCACGCCGGTTTGCGGCTACGTTGCGGCCGAATTCCGCCGCCACAAGGAATGGACGGATGTGCTGGCCCCATAGCGGCCATTGATGGGTGGCCATCGATTGGCATGGCAGCCCTCCCATCGCGCCGACCGCACTGTTTCTTAAGTCTTGGGCCCTACAAAGTCAGGCGTGACAAAATGGGAGCAAGACCGGGTGCGCTTTTCCGCGGCCATCATTGACGAGCGGCCCCGGCGGCCCGCAGAGGCGCCGCCCCCAGCCGGCATAACATTGCCGGTCCGGTCTGTTTTTCTGCCGCAACTGCGCAATGCCGGCCGGGTCAGCCTGTCGGCAAGATGCTTCGGCCGCTGGCAGGCGTCCGTCATGCGCCGGCTTTTCGATGCGGTCGTCGCCCGCCCCAATGTTGCAGGGCGTTCCCGATAATGGCCGCCGTTCCGCTGATCGAGGAAACCAGCGGCGGGCCTGCCGGCACGCTGGTTTCCGGTCTGGCAGGGCTGGTACGTGCGGGCGCGGACCCGGCACAGCTCGAACTGCTCACGAGCCGTCGTCCGCAACGCACGCTTGCCATCTATCCGGCCACGGCGGGTTTCGAGCTCGTCGATGAGCTCGATTATCTCGGTGCGCGAACCATCGAGCCGAATGTCTTCTTCAATCCGCGGTTCCTGGCGCCCGCCATGCCGCGTCTGGAAGATCGTGAAGTGCGGCTGGCGGTTATCCGCGACGGCGATGAATATCGCTCGCGCCTGCGCCTGCTGATGCCGTTTTCCATCGAGCGTCCCAATGTGCCGCTCGGGGTGCCGGTTCTGCGCGCCTGGTCGAACCCGTTCGGGCCGGTTGGCACGCCGTTGGTCGACCACGACGATCCGCTGGGCGTGCTGGAGGATCTTTTCGCGATACTGGCGCGGCCGCACCTGCGCATGCCCAGAGTGCTGGTGTTGCCGGACATGCGGCTGGAGGGGCCGATGGCGCGCGCCCTGCAATCGACCGCCGAGGCGCTGCAACTCACCCTTATCGCCGCCGACGAGGTCGAGCGGCCGGTGCTGGACAGCGATCTGGACGGCGAAGCCTATCTCAAGGCTTCGCTGCGGCCGCATCATTTTCGCGAATTCCGGCGCCTGCGCCGGCGTCTTGAGGAGCTTGGTGCGGTTACGCACGAGGTCGCGCGCACGCCCGATGAGGTGCGCCCCGCCATGGAGAGCTTCCTCGCCCTCGAGGCCGCAGGCTGGAAAGGCCGCAAGGGCACGGCGATGACGGTCGACCGCTATCAGGCCGCCTTTGCGCGCGAGGCCGTCCACAGGCTTTCCGAACGCGACATGTGCCGTATTCATTCGCTCAGGCTCGACGGGCGTGTCGTCGCCAGCCTCGTCGTGTTCGTGGAGCAGGGCGTCGCCTACACGTGGAAGACGGCCTATGACGAGAACCTCGCCGCCTTTTCACCGGGCACGCTGCTGATGCTCGACGTCACCCGTCAGCATCTGGAGGATCCCAATATCGACTTCACGGATTCCTGCGCGGCGCCCGCTCATCCGGTGATGAGCCGGTTGTGGGCCGAACGGCGGCGCATGGGAACCTTCATCGTCGGCCTTACCCCTGCCGCCGACCGTGCCACCCGCCAGGCTGCCTCGCAGATGCACCTCTATCGCGAGGCACGCAATGTGATGCGCGGCCTGCGCAACAAGGCCCGCCGCCTCGTCCGAAGGGGATCGTAGACGGGGCGGAGCCGTTTTCCGGGCGCAAGCGGTGATACGCTTCCATCAAATTTCCCGGCCTGCGAGACCGTCACGCCGGAGCGATGAAGGAAGGGGTCGTCACGGGATATGGAAAATGGTGCGGGCGGTCGGACTCGAACCGACATATCCGTAAGGACGGCGGATTTTGAGTCCGCTGCGTCTACCAGTTCCGCCACGCCCGCACGGTGCCTGACGGCATGAGCAGAAAGCTCATTCCAGCGCGCGGACTATAGGTTCGCGCATTGCTCGTCAACTGGTCAGTTGCCGGATGAGGGCATGAACCGGCGGTGCGCATCAAGCGATCGTGATCCTCGGCCATTGTGCCATCGCAATTTTCTTCTTATGCATGCGGCGCACATTTCGAGGGCCTTCATGCTTCGCGGACTCTACGACTGGACCCTGTCGCTCGCGGCAAGGAAATCGGCCGAATGGTGGCTGGCCTTCATCGCTTTCGTGGAAAGCTCCGTTTTCCTCGTTCCTGCGGACGTGCTCTATCTGCCCATGGCGCTGTCACGGCCGGACCGGGCCTATCGATATGCTCTGGTTGCCACGGTCGCGTCTGTTCTCGGCGGCATAGCAGGCTGGTTCCTCGGCCACTATGCCTATGAGGCGCTGGCGAAGCCGGTTCTGGAGTTTTACGGCAAATACGAGCAGTTCGAGGCGCTGCGCCTGTCGTCCGGCATCGGCTTCATCATCCTGATGCTGGTCACGTCGGGCCTCGCCCATCTGCCGCCCATCAAGGTGGTGACGATCCTGTCGGGCGTCATCGGCGTCAATCTGCTGCTCTTTGTCCTACTCGCCATCGTCGCCCGCGGGGCCCGCTTCTTCTTCCTCGCCTGGCTTTTGCGCCGCTATGGCGAACCGATCCGCGAGTTCATCGAAAAACGCCTCGGCACAATCGCAGCGGCAGGCGCGGCCGCCCTAATTCTGCTCTACCTTCTGGTCAGATATGCGCACTGACTATCAGGAATCAGCCGTATGACCGAAGCCGAAATCGCCGCCGCACAACGCCGGCCGCTCTACACCGCTCTCTTCCTTGCCGCCGCCATGGCAGCGACAGTTGGGACGGCGCTGGGCTTCCAGTACATAGGCGGATACATTCCCTGCAAGCTTTGCTACGAGCAACGCATTCCATACTATATCGGCGTGCCGCTGATGTTGCTGGCCGCGTTGGCGGCGTGGCTCAGGATGCCGGCCTGGATCGTTCGCACGCTGCTGGCCGCGGGCGGCCTGCTGATGGCATATGGACTCTATCTCGGCGTCTATCATTCGGGCGTGGAGTGGGGCTGGTGGCCCGGCCCGACCGACTGCACCAACATAGCCGGCCCGGTCGACACGGGCGGCAACGGCATACTCGACGCGCTCGACCAGTTCGTGCCGCCGTCCTGCGACAAGGCCGCGCTGCGCATCCTCGGCCTGTCCATGGCCGGCTGGAATGCCATCGCCAGCCTCGTGCTTGCAGCCATCGCATTCCTCGGCGCCTTCCGGGGAGTTTCTGCGCGGGGCAAGTGAGGAGGGGCGTGCATCGGCCTTATCCCCTTGTTCGGGAACCGGATTCATCCACAAACCGGATTCCACTTCAGGGTCCGATGTTCTATAGCTTGCCAAACCATCGGGGGATGCCATGACAGCCATTTCGCGCATTCTCGTGTTTGCCGGGTCGGTCCGCAGCGGCGCCTTCAGCGGCAGGACGGCCGATGCGGCGCAGAAGGCACTTGCCCTTCAGGGCGCCGAGGTGACCCGCATTTCGCTGCTCGACTATCCGCTGCCGATCTACGATCAGGACCTCGAGAAGGAAGAAGGCATTCCGCAAAACGCCATGAAGCTGGCGCGGCTGATCGCCAGCCATGACGGCGTGCTGATCGCCACGCCGGAATATAACGGTTCCGTGCCGCCACTGCTCAAGAACACGATCGACTGGCTGAGCCGCGTTCGCCGCGACGGAGACAAGGTGCTCAAACCCCTGGCCGGGAAGGCAGTCGGGCTGTGCTCGTCCTCAGAGGGGCAGTTCGCCGGTATCCGCGCCATCAATCATCTGCGCGCCATTCTGCTGCGCTGCCAGATGGATGTCGTGACACCCGAGTGCTCGGTGCCGCGCGGCGGTGAGGCCTTCGACGACAAGGGCGACTTCCGCGACGATCGTCTCCGGCAGACGATGGAGCGCGTGACGGGTGCGCTTATCGAACAGACCGCACTTTGAGCAAGGATGCAAAGATGACCGAAACCCGCGAGATGAAGGACCACCTGATCGTGGGACTGGACGTGCCGGGCGTGGCGGAGGCCGCGCAGGTGGTGCGCGATCTGGAGGGCGTCGTGTCCTTCTACAAGATCGGATATCAGCTCGCCTTCGCGGGTGGGCTGGACTTCGCCCGCGAACTCGCCGCTTCGGGGAACAAGGTGTTCCTCGACATGAAGTTGCTCGACATAGACAACACCGTCGCCAAAGGCGTGGAGAACATCGTGCGCATGGGCGTGTCCATGCTGACGCTGCACGCCTACCCCAAGGCCATGCGGGCGGCGGTGGAGGCAGCGCGCGGCAGCGATCTGTGCCTGCTCGGAGTCACCGTGCTGACCTCGATGGACGAGCAGGACGTGATCGAGGCCGGCTACGAGTTCGATCCGCACACGCTGGTGCTGCGGCGGGCCGAGCAGGCGCTGCATGCCGGCATGGGCGGCATCGTCTGCTCCGCGCAGGAGACCGAGGCCGTGCGCCGGATCGTCGGCCCCGACATGGCGGTGGTGACGCCGGGCATCCGGCCGGCGGGCGCGGACCATGGCGACCAGAAGCGTGTCGTTACGCCGCGCGAAGCCATGCGCAACGGATCCAGCCATCTGGTCGTGGCGCGTCCGATCATCGGAGCGGTTGACAGGCGGGCTGCGGCACAGGCTATTCTGGACGACATGCGCGCTGCCTGAGCGCGACGCTGAAATTACCGGAGGAAATTCGCCATCATGCCCAAGGGATACTGGATCGCTCGCGTCGATATTCGCGATCCCGAGCGTTACAAGGATTATGTTGCCGCCGCCAGGGTGGCTTTCGAGCGTTTCGGGGCGAAGTTCCTTGCGCGTGGCGGCAATCATGAGGTGGCTGAGGGGCCGGGACGCGCCCGCAACGTCATCATCGAATTCGATTCGCTGGCGATCGCGCAGGAATGCTATCACTCGCCGGAATATCAGATCGCCGCTGCCATCCGCCAGCAGGTGGCCGATGGCGAGATCGTTCTGGTGGAAGGCGCCTGAGCGGCGAACTTCCCGCGCTTTAAAAAATGCCGCAGTCCGGTTCGGACCCGCGGCATTTTCTTTTGTGCGGTTCGCCGCGCTTACAGGATGAAGCGCGACAGGTCGGTGTTCTTCGACAGGTCGCCGACATGCTTCTGGACATAGGCGGCATCGATGGTGACTGTCGTGCCGTCGCGGTCTGGCGCTTCGAAGGAAATCTCGTCCAGCACCCGTTCCATCACGGTTTGCAGGCGGCGCGCGCCGATGTTCTCGACCGTTGAATTGAGGTCGACGGCGATGCCGGCCAGCGCGTCGATGGCGTCGTCGGTGAATTCCAGCGATACGCCTTCCGTTCCCATCAGCGCCACATATTGCTTGATGAGGCTGGCTTCGGTTTCCGTCAGGATGCGCACGAAGTCTTCCTTCTCCAGCGCGCGCAGCTCCACACGGATCGGCAGGCGGCCCTGAAGCTCGGGCAGCAGGTCCGAGGGCTTGGAAACATGGAAGGCGCCCGAGGCGATGAAGAGGATGTGGTCGGTCTTCACCGGCCCGTATTTGGTCGCCACGGTGGTGCCTTCGACCAGCGGCAGCAGGTCGCGCTGCACGCCCTCGCGCGAGGGACCGCCCGAAATGTCGGAGCGGGCGGCGATCTTGTCGATCTCGTCGAGGAAGACGATGCCGTCATTGGACGCCGATTCCAGCGAGCGGCGCACGACCTCGTCCTGGTCGAGCAGCTTGTCGGACTCGTCGGCGATGAGGATGTCGTAGGACTCCTTGACCGTGGTCTTGCGCGTCTTCGTGCGCTGGCCGCCCATGGCCTTGGACAGCATGTCGTTGATGTTGAGCACGCCGATATTGGCGCCGGGCATGCCGGGAATCTCGAAGCCGGGCATGCCGCCGGTGCCGGTGTCGGCCACCTCGACCTCGATCTCCTTATCGTCCAGCTCGCCCTCGCGCAGCTTCTTGCGGAAAGAGTCGCGGGTCGCGGGCGATGCGGTCTTGCCGACGAGGGCTTCCAGAACGCGCTCCTCGGCGTTGAGATGGGCGCGGGCCTTCACGTCCTCGCGCATCTTCTCGCGCGTCAGCACGATGGCCACCTCGACCAGATCGCGCACGATCTGCTCGACATCGCGCCCGACATAGCCGACCTCGGTGAACTTGGTGGCCTCGACCTTGACGAAGGGCGCCTGGGCGAGCTTTGCCAGCCGGCGCGAAATCTCGGTCTTGCCGACGCCGGTGGGGCCGATCATCAGGATGTTCTTCGGCATCACCTCTTCGCGCATCTGGCCGTCGAGCTGCTGGCGGCGCCAGCGGTTGCGCAAGGCGATGGCCACGGCGCGCTTGGCGTCCTTCTGGCCGATGATGAAGCGGTCGAGCTCGGAAACGATCTCGCGGGGGGAAAAATTGCTCATATTCGATAACTCATGACACGGCAGGTGTCGCTTATGTATGAGATGGAAGCCGCTGTACAAGAGCGGCCGGCAACAGGGCGAACAGGCGACGCCGCAGCGCATGCCAGCCGGCGCTCAGCAGCAGCACCAGCGCGCCCAGCACCAGAAGGGTCAGCGGCACCACGCTTTCGCCCAGGCCGATCTGCCTGACCAGCGAGCCGAAGGCGATGCCCGCATAGGAGAGGCCGGACACCAGAATGGCGCGCCGGTCCACCAGCACAGCCACCGCAGCAAGCCCGAGGAAGATGGCCAGCACGCCGAGCGATGTGGCGGCATTCAGATTGCCGGAGGCGACCAGCCCGCTGATCAGCGGGTGAACGACCAGGGGTGCCGCCAGCATGTGGAGCCAGAAGGCGATGTCGGTGCGCCGCGTCTGGCGCTGCGGATCGCTGAGGTCGAAGCGCATGGCAAGCGCGAAGACCGCAATGCCGCAGACGAGCAGGACAGGGCGCAGGAAGCGTTCGGCGAAATCGGGGGCAATGGCGATCACCAGCGCCAGAACGCTGGCAACGAGGGCGGCCACGCCGGCGGCGAAGGTGATGGGGATGCGAAATCGCCGGTAATGCAGTGCCGTGGCGGCAATGGTGGCAAGCCCGGCGATCACCACCGGCCAGCTGTCATCCGAAACCGCGGAGACGTTGAAGGCTTCGGCGCCGGCCATGACGATCAGTGTCGCTGAGAATACGGAGGCGGCGTAAACGAGCAGCAGCACGATGCTGGGCAGCGCCATGCGGCGCTTGCGCGTGAAATATTCGGCCAGCAGCCAGCTTGCCAGCGCCGCGGTGAAGCCGGCCCCGGCCCCGCCGATCCATTCGAGAGCGAAATAGGACAGCGCTCCGAGAAAGAGGGCAATGCCGATGGTGACGAAGATGTCGCCGAAGCCATTGATGAAGCGGAATTTCTCGTCATCGACGGGCGCTTCGGCCGGCACGCCAGCGGCGGTGTTTTCCAGATAGCGCAGCATTTCGACCTGCCAGAGCGTCAGCACGCCCTGCGCGACGGCGCGCTCCAGCGTATTGCCGGAGATGGCGGTCTTGTCCGATATCGCGGCCGCCATCACAGGCCTCCCTGCCATGCCTTCACCGACTCAAGCGGATAGACCAGCATCAGCACGTTGAGTGTCAGGTTGTCGCGGATGAGATAGCCGACGATCAGTTCGGCGGCCACGGCCAGCGTCACGGTGAGCCAGATGGGCAGACGGGCTGCGAGGAAGAAGCCGAACACCATGAACAGCGTGTCGGAAACGGAATTGATGATGCTGTCGCCGAAGTAATCCAGCGAAATCGTCGCCTCGCGATAGCGGTTGATGATGATCGGGCTGTTTTCGAGGATTTCCCATGCGGCTTCGAGCAGGATGGCGAAGGACAGCCGTGTCCATACGGTAGAGCTGCGGAACAGCGCCCGGAACAGCAGGTAGAACAGGAAGCCGTGGATGATGTGCGAGAAGGTGTACCAGTCGGCGATATGCTGGGAGTTCTCAGAACTCACCACCACGCCGTGCCACAGCTTCACATAGCCGCATTTGCAGATCCAGATGTGCCCCATGAGGCGCAGGATCGCGGCCTGCGCGGCGACCAGCAGCGCCGCCGCCAGCAGGCCCGCCTTCCAGTCCAGTCCCCAGATCGGGCGTTCGTGCGGTGCGGTCATCTGAGCCAAGCGGTGTCCCCTTTCGTGGCGAATCATCGCCATGTGATCATCGAGAACACAACACATAGCGTGGCGATTTGAAGGGGAAAGTTCTGCCTGTCACATGCATGCCAAAGGCAAGCGCGGAGTTCGTGGCGGATCGTTCGCTCGTGGCCGGGGGAATTCGGTAGACTACGGAATCATATTTCGGATGAGCCTCGCGGGCGATGGGCTGCCCGCCCAAAGCGTCGGCAATACGGCGGCTGGACAGGTTCAGCTCCGCGACGGGATAACGGAAAGAGCGCGGTTTCAGCGCTGCCGCAGCCCATTGCGCGACGATGCCGACCGCTTCGCGCCCATATCCGTGGCCATGCTCCCGTTCGCTGTCATCCGCCCGGCTCAGTCGTCATCGTCGTTGTCGAGCGCCATCAACACCACGCGCCCGTATTGGCTGGTACGTTCCCCGAGCGCCCGGAAGCCGGCCTTCTCATAGGCGCGGACGGCCCTGTGGTTCCTGGGATCGGGATCTATGACGACGCGCGGCGCGCCCTCGTCGAACAGGTCCTGCGCGAATTGCGCGAGGATGGCCGGGCCGTGGCCCACGCCCACCAGTTCCGCCGGGCCGATGGATATGTCGAGGCCGAGCGTACCGAAGGGCTGATCCGCATAGGGGTGGTCGTCCTCCAGATGCGGATCGCAGGCTTGCAGATAGGCGATGGGCCTGCCGTCGAGTTCCACGATCAGCGGCTCGACGGATACGCTGTCCATGGCTTCCCGGATCGAAGCCAGCGACGCTTCCGTGCCGTCGGTCCACCATTCGGCCACATGCGGCGTTTCCAGCCAGCGCCGCAGCAGCGGCAGGTCGCCCTCGGTGACGGCGCGGAAGCTGTAGCGTCGCTCCGGCTCAGGCTTCATCGAGCGTTTCGACGACGAAGTTGTGGTTGGTATAGACGCAGATGTCGGCTGCAATCTCCATCGCCTTGCGGGCGATTTCCTCGGCATCCTTGTCGGTGTCCATCAGGGCGCGGGCGGCTGAAAGCGCATAGTTGCCGCCGGAGCCGATGGCCATGACGCCATGTTCCGGCTCCAGCACGTCGCCGGTGCCGGTCAGGGCCAGCGACACGCTTTTGTCGGCCACCAGCATCATGGCTTCCAGCCGGCGCAGATAGCGGTCGGTGCGCCAGTCCTTGGCCAGTTCCACGCAGGCGCGCGTCAACTGGTCGGGATATTGCTCGAGCTTGGCTTCCAGCCGCTCCATGAGGGTGAAGGCGTCGGCGGTGGCGCCGGCGAAACCGGCGATGACATTGCCGCCCTTGCCGATGCGGCGCACTTTGCGGGCGTTGCCCTTCATGATGGTCTGGCCGAGGCTCACCTGTCCGTCGCCGGCGATGACCACCTTGCCGCCCTTGCGCACGGTGATGATGGTCGTGGCGTGCATGGTCAGTTCATTCGACATATGATGCTCCGATATCGCACCGCTCCTTATCATGAAGCGAACGGTGCATGACGAGATGTTTCGCCTGCTTATTTATGTCGCCGCCACACGATTGCAAACGCCGCTTTGGCAACTGGCAATCGCTCCCTCATGCTGCTAGAAGGCAAGCGTTTTCCAGTTTGCCCTTGAGGAAAAGGGAAGAGGTCCCATGGTCGAACGTTCCGCCGAGGTCAGCCGCAAGACGAAGGAAACCGAGATCACGGTTTCCCTGCATGTCGACGGCACCGGCAAATCCGACATCTCGACCGGTGTCGGTTTCTTCGATCATATGCTGGACCAGCTCTCGCGCCATTCGCTGATCGACATGACGGTGCGCGCCAAGGGCGACCTGCATATCGACGACCACCACACGGTGGAGGATACGGGTATCGTCATCGGGCAGGCGCTGGCCAAGGCGCTGGGCGAGCGGCGCGGCATCATGCGCTATGCCTCGATCGATCTGGCCATGGACGAGACGCTGACCAGCGCTGCGCTCGATGTGTCAGGAAGGCCGTTCCTCGTCTGGAACGTCGGGTTTTCGGCCCCCAAGATTGGCAGTTTCGATACCGAACTGGTGCGTGAATTCTTCCAGGCGCTGTCGCAGCATGCGGGCATAACGCTGCATGTGAACAACCATTACGGCGCCAACAACCACCATATCGCGGAGACCTGCTTCAAGGCGGTGGCGCGGGCGTTGCGCGTTGCGACGGAGCCCGATCCACGGCAGCCTGACGCCATTCCCTCGACCAAGGGATCGCTGAAGGGGTAGCGATGGCCAGCCATGTCGTGATGCTGCCTGCCGCAGGCAGCCCGCAAAACAGAGCCGATGAGGCTGTGCTCGTTCGCGACGGTTTTTCGTGGCCGGCCTTTCTGGTGCCGCCGCTGTGGCTGTTATGGCACCGGCTGTGGGCGGAAGGCATCATCGCCATTCTTCTCATGGGCGCTTTCTCCGGACTGGGTGAGATGGCCGGAATGGGCATTGCGGGATCCCTGCTGGGACTGCTCGTTTCCATCTATGTCGGACTGGAAGGGCAGGCGATGCGCGTTGCGGCGCTCCGCCGTCGCGATTACCGCCAATGGGGCGTGGTCGAGGGCGGCAATGCGGATGAAGCCTATATGCGCTATGCGCATGAGGCTGCGGCCGAACCCGACCGGCTGGAACCGGCTGTCGCCATCGTCCCCGCAGAAACGGCAGGGCAACGTCCGGTACGGCCAGCGCCTTCGCTTGGCCTCATTCCATACGGCAGAAACTGACATGCGCGTCGCCATCATCGATTACGGGTCGGGCAACCTGCGCTCGGCAACCAGGGCTTTCGGGCGGGCTGCGCGGGAAGCCGGCATAGCGGCGGACATCGAGCTGACGGCGGATGCGCAACGGGTGCGCGATGCCGATCGCATCGTGCTGCCGGGCGTCGGCGCCTATGCCGATTGCGCCGCCGGCCTGCGCGCCGTTGACGGCATGTGGGAGGCGGTGGAGGAAGCGGCCATCGACAAAGGCCGCCCTTTCCTCGGCATCTGCGTCGGCATGCAGCTGATGTCCGAACGCGGCCTGGAGAAGACCGTCACGCAGGGCTTCGGCTGGATCGCCGGTGATGTGAAGGAGATCATGCCCTCCGATCCGGCCCTCAAGATTCCCCAGATCGGCTGGAATACGCTTGAGGTGACGCGCGATCATCCGGTTTTCGCCGGAATCCCGACCGGGCCGAAAGGGCTGCACGCCTATTTCGTCCATTCCTATCATCTTGAGGCGCAGAAGCCGGAACAGGTCATCGCCGTAACCGACTATGGCGGGCCGGTGACGGCAGCCGTGGCGCGCGACAATCTCGTGGGAACCCAGTTCCACCCCGAAAAGAGCCAGGCGCTGGGCCTTGCCCTCATCGCCAATTTCCTCAGGTGGAAGCCATGATCCTTTTCCCCGCCATCGACCTCAAGGACGGCCAGTGCGTGCGCCTGAAGCTGGGCGACATGGAGCAGGCCACCGTCTACAACGACGATCCGGCGGCGCAGGCGCGCGCCTTCGAGGAGCAGGGCTTCGAGTGGCTGCATGTCGTCGACCTCAACGGCGCTTTCGAGGGACAGAGCGTCAACGGCGCGGCCGTCGAGGCGATCCTGAAGGCGACGAAGAACCCGGTGCAGCTCGGTGGCGGCATCCGCAGCATAGCGCATATCGAAAGCTGGCTGGACAAGGGGCTCGCCCGCGTCATTCTCGGCACCGTGGCGGTTCGCGACCCTGAACTTGTGAAGGAAGCCTGCAAGGCTTTTCCCGGCAGGATCGCGGTCGGCATCGATGCGCGCGGCGGCAAGGTGGCGGTCGAGGGCTGGGCTGAGGCTTCCGAACTCGGGGTCGTCGAGCTGGCGAAGAAGTTCGAGGGCGCCGGCGTGGCGGCGATCATCTACACCGATATCGACCGCGACGGCGTTCTGGCCGGCATCAACTGGAACTCGACCATCGATCTGGCCGAGGCGGTGTCGATCCCGGTGATCGCCTCCGGCGGGCTCGCTTCCATCGCCGATATCGTGCGCATGACCATGCCCGATGCGGCAAAGCTGGAAGGGGCGATTTCCGGCCGCGCGCTCTATGACGGGCGCATCGACCCGGCCGAAGCGCTTTCCATATTGCACAAGGCGCGGGCGGAGCGGACCGCGCAATGAAGCTTTCGGTCATCCTCGCGCCCTATGACAGCGGGCATTACCAGTCCGGTTTCGGCCAGGGGCCGGATGCGCTGATCACCGGCGGGCTGGCTGAAGCGCTGACGCTTGCGGGGCATGATGTCAGCGTCGAGGACATCGGCAAGGTTGGCGGCGATCAGCCACGCGAGATCGCCACCGGCTTTGCCGTTTGCCGCGCGGTCTCGGCGATGGTGGACGCCGCGCTGGAGGATGGCCGCTTCCCGGTCGTGCTGGCGGGCAATTGCCTGACCACGATTGGCGCGGTGGCGGGCGAGCGGGCCGATTCCGTCATCTGGTTCGACCAGCATGGCGACATCAACACGCCGGAAACATCCGCCCACGGTTTTCTCGACGGCATGGCTCTGGCGACCGCGCTCGGCCTGTGCTGGAAACCGATCGCGCATACGGTTCCCGGTTTCAAGGCCATCGATCCTGCACGCTGCCTGCTGGTTGATGCGCGCGACCTCGACGAGGACGAGCGCAAGCTGCTCGATACGCTGCCGGTGCTGCGCGCCACCTGTGCGGATGCGGCCGAGCAGGCAGGCAAGCTGCAGGGGATGGGGGCCGTGCGCACTCATCTCCACATAGATCTCGACGTGATCGATCCCGACATGTTGCAGGTCAACCGCTACACGACGCCCGGCGGGCCAGGCCCGGACGAACTGGGGCGGATCGTGTGCGCCATCGCGCGTTCCATGCCGGTTACAGGCGTGACGCTTTCCGCCTACGATCCGGCTTTCGACCCGCAGGGGGATGTGCCCCCCGTGGCCGGGCATCTGCTGACCGATCTGCTCGCGGCGCTTGAGCGCATCTGACGGACAAGGAGTTTTTGCATGACCCTCAAGGCTCGCGTCATCCCCTGTCTGGACGTAAAGGACGGCCGCGTCGTGAAAGGCGTCAATTTCGTCGATCTGGTCGATGCCGGCGATCCGGTGGAGGCGGCACGCGCCTATGACGCCGCCGGGGCGGACGAGCTTTGCTTCCTCGACATCACCGCTTCGTCCGACAACCGCGAAACCATTTTCGACGTGGTCGCGCGCACGGCCGAACAGTGCTTCATGCCGCTGACAGTGGGCGGCGGCGTGCGGCAGGTGGCCGATATCCGCAAGCTTCTTCTGGCAGGCGCCGACAAGGTGTCGATCAACACAGCGGCTGTGAAAAACCCGGAGTTCGTCGCCGAAGCCGCCGACAAGTTCGGCAACCAGTGCATCGTCGTGGCCATCGACGCCAAGAAGGTGAGCGGTGCGGGCGAGGCCGATCACTGGGAGATATTTACCCATGGCGGACGCGAGAACACGGGAATAGACGCAGTGGAGTTCGCACGGAAGGTGGTGGACCTCGGCGCCGGCGAAATCCTGCTCACCTCCATGGACCGCGACGGCACCAAGGCCGGATACGACATTGCCCTGACGCGCGCCGTGGCGGATGCGGTGCGCGCGCCGGTCATCGCTTCGGGCGGCGTGGGCAATCTCGATCACATGGTCGAGGGCATCCGCGACGGCCATGCGACGGCCGTTCTGGCGGCTTCGATCTTCCACTTCGGCACCTATTCCATCGCCGAGGCGAAGGCGCATATGGCGGCGGCCGGTATCGATGTTCGACTCGACTCCGACCCGGTTCGGAATTAAACGGCGCCATGGCCAGTTTCACGCTCTCCGACCTGGAAGCAACGATCCGCGAGCGGGCGCGCTCGGGCGATCCCGATTCCTGGACGGCCCGGCTGTTCGCCAAAGGCATGGACAAGGCGGCCCAGAAGCTGGGTGAGGAAGCGGTGGAAACGGTAATCGCCGCAGTCTCGAAAGACCGGGCGGGCGTCGTTTCGGAAAGTGCCGATCTGCTCTATCATCTGCTCGTCGTGCTGGGGATCGCTGACGTTTCCCTCGACGAGGTTCTTGCCGAACTCGAACGACGGACCGGGCAGTCCGGCGTCGCCGAAAAGGCATCCCGGACCCAGCCGGGCTGAGGCCCGAAGTCAAGGGCAGGAGACGCGATGGATCAGCTTGCGCCGACCGCACAATATTCTCCATACCTGTTCTTTTCGGCGCAAGAATGGTCGAAATTCAGGGCCGATACGCCGCTGACCCTTACCGAGGATGAGATCAGCCGGCTGCGCTCGCTGAACGATCCGGTCGACCTCGATGAGGTCCGCCGCATTTATCTTTCGATGTCGCGGCTGCTTTCCGCCCATGTCGAGGCGAGCCAGCTTCTGGCCGCGCAGCGGCGCGTGTTCTTCAACGGCAAGACCACCACAAAGACGCCCTTCATCATCGGCATCGCCGGTTCGGTCGCCGTTGGAAAATCGACCACGGCGCGCGTGCTGAAGGACCTTCTGGCGCGCTGGCCCTCCAGCCCGAAGGTCGATCTGGTGACCACCGACGGGTTTCTGCTGCCCAATGAGGTGCTGCGGCGCGAGAACCTGATGGAACGCAAGGGTTTTCCCGAAAGCTACGATGTCGGCGCCCTGCTTCGTTTCCTCGCGCAGATCAAATCCGGCCAGCAGGACGTGCAGGCGCCACTTTATTCGCATCTGACATATGACGTCGTTCCCGGCACTTACACGACCATCGACCGCCCGGATATTCTCATTTTCGAGGGCATCAACGTCCTGCAACCCGGCAATCTGCCGAAGGACGGCAAGATCGTGCCGTTCCTGTCGGATTTCTTCGATTTCTCGATCTACATCGATGCCGACGAGAAACTTATCCACGACTGGTACATCGCCCGCTTCATGCGGCTGCGCGACACCGCCTTCCGCAATCCGGACTCCTTCTTCCATCGCTACTCGCAGCTTTCGGAAGGGGCGGCGCAGGCGATAGCCGAAGGGTTGTGGATGAACATCAACCTGAAGAACCTGCGCGAGAATATCCTGCCGACACGGCCGCGCGCCGATCTCATCCTGCGCAAGGGTGCCGATCACCTGATCGAGGAAGTGGCGCTTCGCAAGCTTTAGACAGACCGCTCAGGCGGTCACGCGGCGCAGGGTCAGGTTGATGCGCCCGCCGTTCTTCAGAAGCGGCGAGGTTTGCGGGTAGATGCGATCGACGCCATGATAGGCAAGGCGGCTTTCTCCGCCCAGCACCAGGACGTCTCCGCTGGCCAGCCTGACCGAAGCGGTCGGTCCGCCCCGCTCGGCAGTGCCTACACGGAAGCGGCAGTCGTCGCCCAGCGAGACGGACACCACCGGGGCGGAAAAGTCGCTCTCGTCGCGGTCCTGATGCAGGCCCATGCGGGCCTTTTCATCGTAGAAATTGACAAGGCAGGCTTGTGGCGGCTTTTCGTGACCGGAAACGTCGCGCCAGATGCCGAGCAGCGTTTCGGGAATCGGCGGCCATGGCGCACCGGTCTCGGGATGGGTGGGCTGGTAGCGGTAGCCGCGCTCCCTGTCCGTGACCCAGCCAAGTTCGCCGCAATTGGTCATGCGTACGCTCATTTCCTTGCCGGTGCGCGGCATGGCCGGGACGAAGAGCGGGGCTTCCTGCACAACCTGCCTTATCTCGTCGACCAGCGCGGCCTGCTGCTGCGGCGACAGATAAAGGGGAAAATGGCGCACGCCTTCCGGCAGAGAGAGCATCGGTCTGTTCATGGCCTTCGGTTATGAACACTGAAAAGCAGAACGGCGACCCGAAAGCCGCCGTTCCCTCAGAATATTTTCCGGTCTCAGCCTTCGAGATCGGGAATGCGCAGCACCTGGCCGGGATAGATCTTGTCCGGGTGCGTCAGCATCGGCTTGTTGGCCTCGAAGATGACGGTGTATTTCGAAGCCTTGCCCTTGCCGTAATGGGCTTCGGCGATCTTGGAGAGATTGTCGCCCTTCTTGACCGTGTAGAAGACGGCTTCCCTGACCGTCGCGTCCGGCGTCGAGACCGTCAGCTCGTCGGCCTGCACCTTGGAGACGCCCAGCGTATTGCCGACCGCGATGATCGCCTTTTCCAGCGCCGACTGGTCCGCGACCTGACCCTTGAGCACTGCGGTGTCGCCCTGGATCTCGATCTTGACGTCATCGGTGCCAAGCTTGTGGGAGTCGAGTTCCTTCTTCAGTGCGTCCGCATCGGGGGTCTCGTCGTCACCGAAGCCAAGCTTGGCGCCGACATTCTTCACGAAGTCGAAAATGCCCATCGGGGTCTCCTTTTATTAACCATCGTTGTCTTCGCAGCTAATTAAGAAAAATGGAAGACGCGCGGGAATTTTCAATCGCTGTCGACCCTGCCCCGCATTTTTTTCACCACGGAACGTCCTGCCTTGGCCTTCAGCCGGCGTTCTACCGACCCCTTGGTGGGTTTCGTCTTCTTGCGCGGCGGTGGCGGCGGTTCGGCCGCTCTGGCGACAAGTGCCGCCAGCCGCTGGCGGGCGTCGGCGCGGTTCTGCTCCTGCGTGCGGAAGCGTGCGGCCTCAATCACGATGACGCCGTCCTTGGTGGCGCGCTGTCCGGCGAGCTTCAGGGTGCGCTCGCGCACACGCTCGGAAAGGCCGCGCGCATTGGCGGCGTCGAAACGCAACTGAACGGCGGTGGCCACCTTGTTGACGTTCTGGCCGCCCGGGCCCGAAGCGCGGATGAACGCCTCTTCCAGCTCGTCGGGATAAATGACGGCTTCTCTGCCGATGACGATGTTGTCCTCGAATGCCATGGGCGCACTCATGCGGCCTGACGATCAAAAAGAAAAGGCCCGATCGAAACCGGGCCTTTCGCTTTTCTCATCCGTCCGCCCTTACTCGGCGGCTTCCTGCACCCGTGGGGCCGCGCTGCGCACGGTTGCATCGACATGGCTCTCGAACTTGCCGAAATTGTCGATGAACATACCGACCAGCTTCGCGGCCTGCCGGTCGTAGCCTTCCTTGTCGGCCCAGGTCGAGCGAGGATCGAGGATCGACGGGTCGACGCCCGGCACCGAAACCGGCACCTCGAAACCGAAGTTCGGGTCGGTGCGGAACTCGACCTGCTTGAGCGAGCCGTCGAGGGCCGCGGTCAGCAGGGCACGAGTGGCCCTGATCGGCATGCGGCTGCCGACGCCGTAGGCGCCTCCGGTCCAGCCGGTGTTGACGAGCCAGCAATCGACGCCGTGCCCGGCGATCAGCTCACGCAGCAGGTTGCCGTATTCCGAAGGGTGGCGCGGCATGAAAGGCGCGCCGAAACAGGTGGAGAAGGTCGCTTCGGGCTCGGTCACCCCGCGCTCGGTGCCGGCCACCTTGGCGGTGTAGCCCGACAGGAAGTGGTACATGGCCTGCGCCGGCGTGAGCCTCGCGATCGGCGGCATCACGCCGAAGGCATCTGCCGTCAGCATGATGATGTTCTTCGGGTGGCTGGCGCGGCCGGTGGCGCTGGCGTTGGGAATGAAATCCAGCGGATAGGCGCAGCGCGTGTTCTCGGTACGCGATCCGTCGTTGAAGTCCGGCACGCGCCTGTCATCGAGCACGACGTTTTCCAGCACCGTGCCGAAGCGGCGGGTGGTGGCGAAGATTTCCGGCTCGGCCTCGGCGGAAAGACGGATGGTCTTTGCGTAGCAGCCGCCCTCGAAATTGAAGATGCCGTCCGGGCCCCAGCCATGCTCGTCGTCGCCGATAAGCGTGCGCTTCGGGTCGGCCGAAAGCGTGGTCTTGCCGGTGCCGGAGAGGCCGAAGAACACGGCGGCGTCGCCATCCGGCCCCTCATTGGCCGAGCAGTGCATCGGCATGACGCCCTTGGCAGGCAGGATGTAGTTAAGAGCGGTGAACACCGACTTCTTCATCTCGCCGGCATATTGCGTGCCGCCGATCAGCACGATCTTGCGGGTCAGGTCGACGGCGATCAGCGTCTCGCTGCGGCCGCCGTGGCGGGCGTTGTCCGCACGGAAGGACGGCAGGTCGATGATGGTCATTTCCGGAGCGAAGCCGGCGATCTCCTCGTCGCTGAGACGGATCAGCAGGTTGCGGATGAACAGCGAGTGCCATGCGAACTCGGTGACGACGCGGGTGGGCAGGCAAAGCGAGCGGTCCGCACCGCCGATCAGGTCCTGCACGAACAGGTCCCTGTCGGCGGCATGCTTCAGGAAATCGGCATAAAGCGCATCGAACTGCGCCGGGGTCATGGCGTTGTTGTTGTCCCACCAGACCTCGGCTTCCGTGTTCCCGTCGCGGACAACGAACTTGTCTTTCGGCGAGCGGCCCGTGTACTGGCCGGTATCGGCAACCAGCGCGCCATGGGCGGTGAGGCGGGCTTCGCCACGGCGCAGCGCTTCCTCGTAAAGCTCTGCCGGCCCGAGATTGTAATAGACCTTGCCGGAGGTGCGAAGGCCGAGCGCATCGAGCCCGAGTGCAGGGTTGCGTTTGCCGATTTCCGACATGGAAGTCCTTTCAATGTCCGCAGATGCGATGAGCGCAGGCCGCCACCACCGAGGCCTTTTCCGGTCAGAAACAGAAAATCCGAACAATATCAAATAATTAATCGATTTAAAAATTTTGAAAGTTGTTTAAATCGTTTAGATGTGTGTAAAACCATGACGGTGCGCCAGGGTGCGGGCCGCTCGTACCGGATTTTGCCGGCTGCAAGCGGATATGGCGGCATGGCGCGATTGAATGGACGCGCCACATTTTGTACCTAATTTGTCCGGCACAAGCCCTTCTGCTTTAAGAAGGGACAGCCGCCCATGAGGGAGCCGCTCGAAATGGCAACGATCGCGCTTGTCGATGACGACCGCAACATCCTGACCTCGGTCTCGATAGCCCTGGAATCCGAGGGCTACCGGGTCGAGACCTATACGGACGGCGCGTCGGCGCTGGAGGGGCTTGCTGCCCGCCCGCCGAACCTCGCCATTCTCGATATCAAGATGCCGCGCATGGACGGCATGGAGCTTCTGCGCCGGCTGCGCCAGAAGACCGATCTCCCCGTCATCTTCCTGACCTCGAAGGACGACGAGATCGATGAATTGTTCGGCCTCAAGATGGGCGCCGACGATTTCATCCGCAAGCCGTTCTCGCAGCGGCTGCTGGTCGAGCGCGTCAGGGCCGTGCTGCGCCGCGCCGGCGCGCGCGAAACCGCTGCGAAGTCTCCCAATCAGCAGACCCGCTCGCTGGAGCGCGGCCAGCTCGTCATGGATCAGGAGCGCCATACCTGCACCTGGAAGGGGCAGCCGGTGACGCTGACCGTGACCGAGTTCCTCATCCTGCACTCGCTGGCGCAGCGGCCGGGTGTCGTCAAGAGCCGCGACGCGCTGATGGATTCGGCCTATGATGAGCAGGTCTATGTGGACGACCGCACCATCGACAGCCACATCAAGCGGCTGCGCAAGAAGTTCAAGGCGGTGGACGACGATTTCGACATGATCGAAACGCTGTACGGTGTCGGCTACCGCTTCAAGGAAGCGTAACACCGCAACGGGGGCCGCAGGGCCATGGCCATTGAAGCACAACTGAGGAAGACGGCCGGCACCGCAAGGCGTCCGGCCCGTCGTCTTTCGGTTCTGTCGCGGGTGACGGTGCCGATTCGCCGCTTCCTCGGCCATCATTTCTTTTCCAGCCTCACGCGGCGCATCCTGTTCGTCAATCTCGCGGGCCTCGCGGTGATGGTGACGGGCATCCTCTATCTCAACACTTTCCGCGACGGCCTGATCGACGCGCGGGTCGAAAGCCTGATGACGCAGGGCGAGATCATTGCCGGCGCCATCGCCTCTTCGGCCACGATCGAAACCGATTCGATCAGCATCGATCCCGAGAAGCTGCTGGAGTTGCAGGCGGGGGAGAGTCTTGCGCCGGGCTCCGATCAGCTCGACAACCTCGATTTCCCCATCAATCCCGAGCGCGTCGCGCCGCTGCTGCGGCGGCTGATCTCGCCCACCAAGGTGCGCGCCCGCGTCTATGACCGGGACACGGTGCTGCTGCTCGATTCGCGGCGGCTTTATTCGCGCGGCCAGATCCTGCGCTACGATCTGCCGCCGGTGGAGGAAGACGAGCCGAACTTTCTGGAGCGGGCGGAAAAGTTCGTCTTCGATCTGTTCCGCAACCGCGACCTGCCGGTTTACCACGAGCAGCCGGGCGGCAACGGCGCGGCCTATCCCGAAGTGATGAAGGCGTTGACCGGAAGCCCCTCGACCATCGTGCGCATTTCCGAGAAAGGCGAACAGGTCGTTTCTGTCGCCGTTCCGATCCAGCGCTTCCGCGCCGTGCTCGGCGTGCTGATGCTGTCCACGGAAGGCGACATCGACAAGATCGTCGCGGCCGAGCGCAAGGCGATCCTGCGCGTGTTCGCCATCGCGGCCATGGTGACCGCGCTGATGTCGCTGCTTCTGGCTTCCACCATCGCCAATCCGCTGCGCCGGCTGGCGGCCGCCGCCGTGCGCGTGCGCCGTGGGGTCAAGAACCGTGAGGAAATTCCAGACTTCTCCGACCGTCAGGACGAGATCGGCAATCTGTCCGTGGCCGTGCGCGACATGACCAACGCGCTTTATGCGCGCATCGACGCCATCGAAAGCTTCGCGGCCGATGTCAGCCACGAGTTGAAGAACCCTCTCACCTCGCTGCGCAGCGCAGTAGAGACGCTGCCTCTGGCCAAGAGCGAGGCATCGCGCGAGCGGCTGCTGGAGGTGATCCAGCACGATGTGCGCCGCCTCGACCGCCTGATCACCGACATTTCCGACGCCTCGCGCCTCGATGCCGAACTCGCCCGCGAGGACGCGGGCAGCGTCGACCTGAAGAACTTCCTCACCGACCTCGTCGCCGTTTCACGAGAGGCGTCGCGGCACAAGAAGCCGGTCGATATACAGCTCCACGTCGCAGCCCTGCCGCAGGGCGCGAAGGGCTACCGTGTCACCGGCCATGAATTGCGGCTGGGACAGGTCATCACCAACCTGATCGAGAATGCACGGTCCTTCGTGCCGGACGAGCATGGCGTTATCGCCATCTCGCTCGAGAGGTCGGGCGATTCCCATATCATCACCATAGACGACAACGGGCCGGGCATCCGCGCCGATGCGTTCGAACGGATCTTCGAGCGCTTCTACACGGATCGTCCGTCCAGCGAGGCGTTCGGCCAGAACTCCGGCCTCGGCCTGTCGATCAGCCGGCAGATCATCGAGGCGCATGGCGGCACGCTCACGGCCGAGAATGTTGCGGGCACCAAGCCGGGCGAGGTACGGGGCGCGCGCTTCACCATCACCCTGCCGGTCGAGCTGTGAGCGCATCGGGCACATCCGCGCCGGCCAATATCCACGGCACCGCTGTTGTGCTGGGCGACCGTGGCATCCTCATAACCGGCCCGTCGGGTTCGGGCAAAAGCACGCTGGCGCTGGAACTGATCGGGCGTTTCGGCAGTCTTGGGCGCTTCGCGCGGCTGGTGGCCGACGATCAGCTTTTCGTGAAAGGCATGGCCGGGCGGCTGGTTTGCCAGGCGCCGCCGGCGATCACCGGTCTGGTCGAGGTGCGGGGCGTTGGTCCGCGCCCGGTCGGGGCGGAGACAGCGGCCGTGATCGACCTCGTCGTGCGGCTTGTGCCCGCGGACGAGCTGGCGCGGGTGCAGGACGAGGCCGCCGAGGTGATCGCCGGCTGTACCTTGCCACGGATCGACCTGCCTGCCCGAAACGTGATTTCTGCGGCGCAAATGCTTATATGCTGGCTTGGAATGCCACCTTTCCAGGCGGTTTGATGCTGCGCTGCGGCAAAATGGCCCGTCAAGGCGCACTTTAGGGCTTGTCAACGCGCCGCGTCTCGACAAGATAGCGCACCCATGCCGCCGGGGGTGGCGAGTATAAAGAGCGCTTGTGAAGGGGCCATGACGGGAGCCATCCAACGATGATCGGACTCGTGCTCGTCACGCACGGTCGACTGGCCGAAGAGTTCCGCTACGCACTGGAACATGTGGTCGGTCCTCAGGACCATGTCGCTACGGTGTCGATAGGTGCCGATGACGATATGGAGCAGCGCCGCCGCGATATCGTCGAGGCGGTGGCCGATGTGGACACCGGAACCGGTGTGATCGTGCTGACCGACATGTTCGGCGGCACGCCTTCCAACCTCGCCATTTCGGTCATGGAGGCCGGCCGCACCGAGGTGATTGCCGGCATGAACCTGCCGATGCTGATAAAGCTGTCGAGCGTGCGCAAGAACGACGACATGGATGCGGCGCTGGAGGAGGCTCAGGCCGCCGGGCGCAAGTACATCAATGTCGCCAGCCAGCTTCTGGCCAGCAAATGAGCGCCGGGCTGGACAACATGGAAGAACTGGCGCGCGACGTCAAAATCGTCAACCAGCGTGGCCTGCATGCCCGGGCTTCGGCCAAGTTCGTGCAGATGGTCAGCGCCTTCGATGCCGAGATCTCCGTCGAGAAGGACGGCATGCGCGTCGGTGGCACGTCGATCATGGGCCTGATGATGCTGGCGGCAAGTCCCGGCTGTTCGGTGCGGGTGATCGCGAGCGGGCCGGAAGCCGCAGCCGCGCTCGACGCGCTGGCCGAGCTGATCTCCAACCGGTTTGGCGAAGAGTGCTGAGCGCCGATCCTTCGCCTTGACGATCCGGGCCGACGCTACGGCTCCAGTTCGACATCCCAGTAGAGGAAGTCCATCCAGCTTTCGTGCAGATGGTTGGGCGGGAAGAGCCGGCCGTTGTTATGAAGGTCCTGGACGGTGGGGCGGTAGGGCTTCTGCTGCGGCCACATTCTGGCCTGGGCGGGCAGCATGCCCCCTTTGCGCAGATTGCAGGGGGAACAGGCGGCGACTATGTTCTCCCACGTCGTCGTGCCGCCACAACGACGTGGGATGACGTGGTCGAAAGTGAGATCCTCGGTCGTGTTGCAGTACTGGCAGCGGAAACGATCGCGCAGGAACACGTTGAAGCGGGTGAATGCCGGATAGCGCGATGGCTTCACATAGGTCTTGAGGCTGACCACGCTCGGCAGCTTCATCGAGAAGCTGGGCGACGAAATGGCCTGCTCATATTCGGCGACGATGTTGACGCGGTCGAGGAACACGGCCTTGATGGCGTCCTGCCACGACCACAGCGACAGGGGATAGTAGCTGAGCGGACGATAATCCGCGTTCAGCACCAGTGCGGGAAGCCCATCCGGAGATACGGCGACCGTCACCTGTCCAACCTCCTTTGCCCTGTCTCTGCTCTGGATGTCGCGGATAGTGTACGCCTCCCATGACAGTCATGTGAAGCGGATTATGCGCATCCAAACCCCTCAAACATGCGTGTTTGAAGCGCTTTTTGCGCTCTCATGCCGGCGGAGCGGCCTCGCGGCCCCGCAGTTCGCGATAGTAGGCCCAGAACAGGCGCGCCGCGACGCCCCGCCACGGGCGCCATGATTCGGCCAGCCTGAGAAGCTCCTTTTCGCCCGGGCGCGGGTCGATGGCCAGGGCATGGCCGACAGCGGTCTGCAAGGCGACATCGCGGGCGGGGAAGATGTCGGGATGGCCGGCGGCGAACAGCAGATAGCAGTCCGCCGTCCATGTGCCGATGCCGGCAATGGCGGTGAGGAGCCGGTGCGCCTCGCCCGCGTCAAGCAGGCAGAGCCCGTCGAGGTCGAGCCCGTCCGCCACGGCCTGCGCGGCCGCCAGCAGGCCACGCTGCTTGGGGCGCGACAGGCCGGCCGTGCGGAAGGTGTCCTCGCCGGCATCCAGAACCGCCTGCGGCGTCAGGGGATCGAGCAGCGTGGCCAGCCGGCCGAATATGGCGTCGGCGCTGGCGCGCGATACCTGCTGGGACACGAGAATCGAGGCGAGGCTGCGGAAGCCGGGTTCGGACAACCGCAGCGGAACGTTGCCTGCCTTTGCCCGAACCACCTCAAGCCGGCGATCCAGATGGCACAGTGCGTCGAGGCCCAGCGCGATATGTTCGGTCGTTTCGATGCGTTGCATGTGATGCCCGTGCCTTCCGGGGAGAGCTTGTGTGCGTTGATGTCCCAGAGTAGCAATCGCCGCAAGAGCACAACAATCCGATTGCCGCCACCGCATGACAGGATCGACATTCCGTTTCGCGCCGAGCCCCAATGGCGAACTGCATCTGGGCCATGCCTTCTCGGCATTGCTCAACAGCGATCTGGCTCGGGCCCGTGACGGACGGCTGCTTCTGCGCATCGAGGACATCGACGTCACCCGCTGCACGCCCGGATATGAGGCCGGCATCTATGGGGACCTGCGCTGGCTCGGCGTTGAATGGGAGGAGCCTGTCCGGCGTCAGTCCGATCATTTCGGCGAGTACGAGCAGGCGTTGGCGCACCTTATCCGCGAGGAACTCGTCTATCCGGCCTTCATGAGCCGGGGCGAGATCAGGGCCCACATTGCCGCCCGGCCCGATGGCGGCCGCAACTGGCCGCGCGATCCCGATGGCGCGCCGCTTTATCCCGGTCCCGACAGGGTGCTCGGCGTGAAGGAAAGGCGGCGGCGAATGGAGGCTGGCCAGCCTTTCGCATGGCGGCTGGACGTGACAGCCGCACTGGCGCGGATCGCCGGACCCCTCTCATGGCAGGAATATGAGGATGACAGCCTTTCCCGGATCGGCAATGTCGAGGCCGATGCGCAAGCATGGGGCGATGTCATTCTTGCCCGGCGCGAAATCCCGACCAGCTATCACCTTTCGGTGGTGCTCGACGACGCCTGGCAGGGAGTGACCCATGTGGTGCGGGGCAGGGACCTTTACCATGCCACGGCAATCCAGCGGCTTTTGCAGGAACTGCTGGAGCTGCCGCCGCCGCGCTACCGGCATCACCGCCTGATCGCCGATGCCGAAGGGCGCAAGCTGTCGAAGAGCCTGCGGCATACCGGGCTTGCAGCGCTGCGTGCCGGCGGGAAGACGCCTGACGACGTCAGACGGCTGGTGGGTCTTTAGGTCATCGGACCGAAAAGTGGAATCCGGTTTTCGGTCCGATGTGGGGCCGATGGCCTACCGGTTTTCCTTTGCCTGACACGGCTTGCACCGCTAAGCGGTGGGAAAAGGCTGCCGGTATCGACCGGCTGAAGGGTTTGCGATGAAGCGCCTCATTCCCCCGCTGTTCGTCGTGTTGTGGGCGACCGGTTTCATCGGCGCGCGCTATGCCATGCCATGGGCGGAGCCATTTACCTTTCTCGGTGCGCGTTTCGTCATCGCGGCGATCATTTTCGCCCTGCTGATCGCTATTCTGGGCGCGCGCAGGATGCCGGGCCGCACAGCCCTTCATGTCGCCGGAGCCGGGGCGCTGATGCATGGCGTTTATCTGGGCGGCGTGTTCTGGGCGATCCACAAGGGCATGCCCGCGGGCCTGTCCGCGCTGGTGGTCGGGCTCCAGCCGCTCATCACGGCGGTCCTGGCAGGACAATTCCTTGGCGAGAAGATCGAGCCGCGCCACTGGCTGGGGCTCGGCATCGGTCTGGCTGGCGTCGTCATCGTGTTGTGGCCGAAGCTCGGGGTGGCAGGCAGCGGCATCACCGCTGCGACGCTCGGCGCATCGGTGCTGTCGGTCATCGCCATCAGCGCCGGCACGATCTGGCAGAAGCGGCACGGCTCGGGCGGCGACCTGGTGACCGGAACCTTCTGGCAATATGTCGGCGGAGCGGCTGTGGCCGTGCTGGCTTCGCTGCTGTTCGAGACGCGCACGGTCGTGCTCAACGGAGAACTGGCCTTCGCCATGGCCTGGCTGGTTCTGGTGCTGTCGGTCGGCGCGATCTTCCTGCTGATGATCCTCATCCGCGACGGCGAGATGTCGAAAGTCGGCTCGCTGTTCTATCTGGTGCCGGCCGTGACCGCGCTGATGGCGTGGGTGCTGTTCGATGAGAGCCTGACGCCCGTGCAGATTGCCGGCATGGCCGTCACCATGCTCGGCGTCGGGCTGGCAACGGCCCGCGCGCCGCGAACTCAGCCCCCGACCCGGGCGCGTGCCTCCAGATAGCGGCTGATGGCGGCATTCAGTTCGCCGCCGAGGATGAAGATCGCCGAAAGGATGTAGAGGAACACGACGGCGATCATGATCGAAGCGAGGCCGGCATAGGTCGAGGCATAGGACGAGAAATTGTCGATATAGGTGGCGAACACGATCGACCCGACAAACCATGCGACCAGCGTGAAGGCGATGCCGGGCAGGATGGACACGAAGGTGCGCCGCCCCGCCGGCAGCCAGACATGCACGGCGATCAGCCCGCCGATGATCACCGCGGCGGCGACCGTATAGCGCCAGAAGGTGATGGTGCCCATGTAGGGAGCGATCCATTCGAACCTCGCCTCGGCCAGCCGCGCCAGCAGCGGCGCGAAAACCAGAAGCACGCTGATGGCGAAGAAGACGGCCGATCCGATCAGCACGAAGACGAGGCTCTGAACCCGGCGGTAGATGATGCCCCGGTTTTCCGGAACGCGATAGGCGCGGTTGAGCGAGGTGCGCAGCGCCTCGATGCCGTTGGAGGCGAAGAACGCGGCCAGAACCACGCCATAGGTGAGAAGGTCCGTGCGCTGCACGGTGAGCACGTTCAGCACCTCGCGCGCGATCGGTTCGGCAATCTGCTCCGGCCATGTGTCGAAGACCAGATGCACTGCCGTATCCGCGAATGCCTGCGCGCCGAGAAAGGAGGCCAGCGTCGTGGCGAAGATCAGGAACGGGAACAGCGCCATCAGCGCGGAGATGGCCAGGTGACTGGCCATGGCCCATCCGTCGTCATTGTTGAAATGTCCGAGCGCGTCGTAGAGAACACGTTTGACGGCTGCGATCCTGCGTAGCAATGGTACGTCCCGCGATTGAATCGAAGCCGCGAATATGGGAAGGGTTGGCCCCGAAAGACAAGCCCCGGGGACGAATGGCCGGTCACACAGCAGACTTACCCACCATCATCGTCACGGGGGCATCGTCCGGCATCGGGGCTCATTGCGCGCGTGCTCTGAAGGCGGCCGGCTGGCGCGTGTTCGCCACCGCGCGCAAGCCCAAGGACATCGAGGCGCTGCAGCGGGAAGGCTTCGAGGCATTCTATCTCGATTATCGCGAACCGGAATCGATCGCTGCGCTTGTGTCGGCCGTGATGGAGCGCACCGGCGGGCGGCTGGACGCGCTCTACAACAACGGCGCCCATGCGCAGGCCGGCGCGGTCGAGGATCTGCCGGTCGATGCGTTGCGCGAGCAGTTCGAGGCCAATGTCTTCGGCTGGCATGACCTCACCCGCCGCGTCCTGCCCGCGATGCGGGCGCAGGGCCATGGCCGGCTGGTGCATTGCTCTTCCATTCTCGGCCTGATGCCGGCGCGCCTGCGCGGTGCCTATTGCGCGTCGAAGCATGCGGTGGAGGGGCTGATGCTGGCGTTGCGCATGGAACTGGAGGGCAGCGGCATCCATGTCTCGCTGATCGAGCCCGGTCCCGTGACCTCCGGCATTCACAGGAACGGAATGCCCTGGTTCCTGAGACATGTCGACTACGGCAATTCGCATTACCGTGACGATTACCGGGCGCAGCTTGCGCAGGTCAGGGACGATGGCGAGAGGGCGCGGTCAGATCCGCAGGTCGTCTACAAGGCGCTCCGACATGCGCTTGTGTCGCGGAGCCCCCGCCCGCACTATGTGGTAACCATGCCTGCCAGGCTGGGCATGCTGATGAAGCGCCTGCTGCCTTCCGGCATGCTCTATCGAATCCTCTCGAAAGCGGCCTGACCGATACTGCCCGACACAGAAACCGGACATTTTTCCATGACAACCGTCTTCAACATCATCGCCGTCATCTTCATGTTCGCTGTGGTCGTGGTTCTTATCCGCGGCCTCATCAACATGATGCGCGGCGGTTCGGGCAATACGTCCAACAAGCTGATGCAGGCGCGCATCATTCTTCAGTTCGTGGCGCTGGTTTTCCTGCTGCTCGCCGTCTATTTCGCTGGCAGATAGCATTTCCCGGAGCATGGCATGGTCAGGCTGAACAAGATTTACACCCGCACCGGAGATAAAGGCACCACCGGTCTCGGCAGCGGCGAGCGGCGGCTCAAATGCGACCAGCGGGTGGAGGCTTACGGCGCCGTCGACGAGGCAAACGCCTGCATCGGCATGGCGCGCGTGCATACTGCCGCTTCCAGTCCAGACATCGACGCCATGCTCGGCCGCATCCAGAACGACCTGTTCGACCTCGGGGCCGACCTGTCGACACCCGACACCGGCAGGAAGCTCGACTATGAGCCATTGCGCATCGTCGCCTCGCAGGTCGAGCGTGTGGAGCGTGACATCGATCTCCTGAACAGGGATCTCCAGCCACTGCGCTCCTTCGTGCTGAACGGCGGCACGCCGGCTGCCGCCGCGCTGCATCTGGCCCGCACGGTCGCGCGCCGCGCAGAGCGCGAGATGGTGGCGCTGGCGCAGGTCGAGGGCGAGCATGTCAACCCGGAAGGCATCCGCTACATCAACCGTGTGTCGGACCTGCTGTTCGTGGCCGCAAGGGCGGTCAATGACAACGGAAACGCCGATGTGCTATGGGTTCCGGGCAAGAACCGCTGAGAGACCGTTCGTAGACTCTGTCGTAGCATCCCATCCGATGGCGTTTTCCGCGCTTCCGCTGCGCACCGACCGACAGCCGGCTGCTCTGCGGTTTCCGAAACCATCGCCGCACGGCTTGCCGGAGCGGGTTTCGAAACAGTCTGTGAGGCCGCGGTTGCAGGAGCCCCATGTTCATTCCGCTGCATGACACCAACCGTCTGCGCTACATCAGGTTTCCCTGCGTCACAGTCGGGCTGATCGTGCTCAACATCCTCGTCTATTGCATGACCACGCTGGGCGGCGAGGATTTTTCCAATGCCGCCATGCTCGGCTTCGGCTTCATCCCTTCCGTGGTCCATCATTATGCCGAGCTGGCGCCGCAGTTCGTCGTGGTGCCGGAGCGCTGG
This sequence comes from Mesorhizobium sp., assembly GCA_022833215.1. Classification (GTDB taxonomy): domain Bacteria; phylum Pseudomonadota; class Alphaproteobacteria; order Rhizobiales; family Rhizobiaceae; genus Mesorhizobium. Next base: position 59,430 of record JAIPUZ010000103.1, read on the forward strand.
AGCTACCTCACCTATTCATTCCTGCACCTCGATATCCTGCATCTCGGCGGCAATATGCTGTTCCTGTGGGTGTTCGGCGATAATGTCGAGGATGCCATGGGGCATCTGCGTTTTCTTGTCTTCTATCTGCTGAGCGCAGCGGCCGGCGCCCTCTTGCACGGGCTGGTGGCGTCGGAGTCGCAGGCGCCGCTGATCGGAGCCTCGGGCGCGGTGGCCGGCGTGGTGGTTGCCTATCTCCTGCTTTATCCGCGCAACAAGGTCTGGATACTTGCCTTTGCGCGCATACCCGTGCGCGTACCCGCCTGGTGGGCGCTGGCGGCGTGGGTTGCCCTGCAGTTCGTGATGTTCCTCGGCATGTCCGAGGATCAGATCTCATGGGCCTGCCATGTCGGGGGCGTGCTCGCGGGTGCGGCGATGGTCGTTGTTTTCAAGCGCCGTGACGTGCCGCTGCTCGCGTCACCCGAGGCAGTCGCCGAAGACGCGACGTCCGCAACGGCCGGCAATGTGGAGGTTGCCGAAAGCAAGCCGGCTTCACGCTGGGGAAGACAGTAGCGCTGCGGCATTTCAACCGATTTTGTTTGCACTGCACATATTGACGGGTCTGGAGGCCCAAACTACGGTTCCGCCCGCCTGCGGAAGCCCTCCCGCCACTACAGGTCGCCGAAAAGCGGTATATTGGCGCTGGAATGTCGGCTTTGGACAATTTTGACAGGGAAAGCGCTGTTATTGCGCCCCCAATGACATCTCGAGAGGTGAGTGCAACATGAAAGTTCTCGTCCCCGTCAAGCGGGTTGTAGATGCGAATGTGAAGGTTCGCGTGAAGGCGGACGGCTCGGGTGTTGAGCTTGCCAATGTGAAGATGGCGATGAACCCGTTCGACGAGATCGCGGTCGAGGAGGCGATCCGCCTGAAGGAAGCCGGCAAGGTGACGGAGATCGTCGTCATCTCCATCGGCCCGCAGCAGGCGCAGGAAACGCTGCGCACGGCGCTGGCCATGGGTGCCGACCGCGCCATTCTGGTGAAGGTGGACGAGACGGTCGAGCCGCTTGGCGTCGCCAAGGTGCTCAAGGGCGTGGTCGAGGCCGAGCAGCCCGGTCTCGTCGTCATGGGCAAGCAGGCGATCGACGACGACAGCAACCAGACCGGCCAGATGCTGGCAGCGCTTCTGGGCTGGGCACAGGGCACCTTTGCCTCGAAGGTCGAGATCGACGGCGACAAGGCCAAAGTCACCCGCGAGGTTGACGGTGGGTTGCAGACGGTGGAACTGAAGCTGCCGGCCATCGTGACCACGGACCTTCGCCTCAACGAGCCGCGCTATGCTTCGCTGCCCAACATCATGAAGGCGAAGAAGAAGCCTCTGGACGAGAAGAGCCCGGCCGATTTCGGCGCTGATGTGGCACCGCGCCTGAAGGTTGTGAAGACCGAAGAGCCCGGCGGCCGCAAGGCGGGCGTCAAGGTTGGCTGCGTCGCCGAACTGGTGGACAAGCTCAAGAACGAAGCCGGCGTGCTCTAAGCGAAGCGGAAAGGGACAAAAATGGCAATTCTTCTGATCGCAGAACATGACAACGCCTCGCTGTCGGACCAGACGGCCAAGGCGCTCTCCGCCGCTCTCCAGATCGGCTCCGACGTCGATGTTCTGGTCGCCGGCAAGGGCGCGAAGGCCGCTGCCGACGCCGCTGCAAAGCTCAAGGGCGTGCGCAAGGTGCTGCTGGCCGAGGCCGACGAACTGGCCGAGCGTCTGGCCGAGCCGTATGCGGCACTGATCGTTTCGCTGGCCGGCAATTACGACACCATCGTCGCCCCGGCGACCTCTAGCGGAAAGAACGTCGCCCCGCGCGTTGCCGCCCTGCTCGACGTGGCGCAGATCTCCGAGATCATCGAGGTCGTGTCGCCCGACACCTTCAAGCGTCCGATCTATGCCGGCAACGCCATCCAGACCGTTCAGTCGACCGATGCCAGGAAGGTCATCACCGTGCGCACCGCCTCCTTCCAGGCTGCGCCCGAAGGCGGCTCGGCCACGGTCGAGACGGCTGCGGCTGCCGCCAATCCCGGCGTGTCCTCCTTCGTCGAGAACAAGCTGTCGGAGAGCGACCGTCCGGAACTGACCTCCGCGAAGATCATCATCTCGGGTGGCCGCGCGCTGGGCTCGGCCGAGAAGTTCCAGGAGGTGATCCTGCCGCTGGCCGACAAGCTGGGCGCCGCCGTCGGTGCCTCGCGCGCTGCCGTGGACGCCGGCTATGCGCCCAACGACTGGCAGGTCGGCCAGACCGGCAAGGTGGTCGCGCCCGACCTCTACATCGCCTGCGGCATCTCCGGCGCCATCCAGCATCTGGCCGGCATGAAGGACTCCAAGGTGATCGTCGCCATCAACAAGGACGAGGAAGCCCCCATCTTCCAGGTGGCGGACTACGGCATCGTCGGCGATCTCTTCACCGTCCTGCCGGAACTCGAAAAGGCGCTTTGACCGCAACACGCAGAGCGTATTAAACTGTGAGGGACGGGGTAGACGAAGTCGCCCCGTCCTTTTAGTTTGCGCTGCACAAATTTCAGTCAGACGGGGTCAGGAATGAGCAAGATCGGAACGGTCGGCATCGTCGGGGCGGGACAGATGGGTGGCGGCATCGCCCATGTCTCCGCGTTGTCGGGCTTCGATGTGCTGGTTTACGACATCTCGTCGGACCGCATCGAGAAGGGGCTGGCCACGATCAGCGGCAACATGGCCCGGCAGGTGTCGTCGGGCAAGCTCGACGAGCAGGTGCGCAAGGATGCGCTATCGCGTATCTCCGCGGCCCACTCCATGTCCGATCTCGCCGCTGCCGACCTCGTCATCGAGGCTGCGACCGAGGACGAGGCGGTCAAGCGCAAGATCTATGCCGAGCTTTGCCCGCAGCTGAACCCGACGGCGATCCTTGCCACCAACACCTCCTCGATCTCCATCACCCGGCTGGCCGCACAGACCGACCGCCCGGAGCGCTTCATCGGCATTCATTTCATGAACCCGGTTCCGGTCATGAAGCTGGTGGAACTGGTGCGCGGCATCGCCACGGAGGACCAGACTTTCGAGGCGGCCAAGGCTTATGTGAACAAGCTCGACAAGACGATCACGGTGTCGGAGGATTTCCCGGCCTTCATCGTCAACCGCATCCTTTTGCCGATGATCAACGAGGCCATCTACACCCTCTATGAAGGTGTGGGCTCGGTGGAAGCCATCGATACGGCAATGCGGCTCGGCGCCAACCATCCGATGGGCCCGCTGCAGCTTGCCGACTTCATCGGTCTCGACACCTGCCTGTCGATCATGCAGGTGCTGCATGACGGCCTTTCGGACTCGAAATATCGTCCGTGTCCGCTGCTGGTGAAATATGTCGAGGCCGGCTGGCTCGGCCGCAAGACCGGACGCGGATTCTACGATTACCGCGGTGAGCATCCGGTGCCGACGCGCTGAGGCGTCATTCTCTCCGGATATTCGCCTGCCTTTGGGGGGAGGGGCATGGCTGTTCGATGCAGATGGGTGCCGCTGGTCGCGGCGGGTCTGTGGATGTGGCCGACAGCGCCGGTCCCGGCGCAGACGAAGATCGGCGATGCCGACATGTCTGCGCTGGAGGGCAACTGTAACAGACTTGCCATAGGCGCCCTCGATCTTACGGATGCCTGCTCCGGGAAACTGTTGAGCGTCGCCTACCCCGACGGCCGGGTAGGCTTCTATTTCGTTCTGAATGACGGCAGGATCGTTACGTTCACGGGCATGGATGGCGACAATCCAACCCCCGATACCGATGTCGTCAATCTGGACAGGCTGATCATGACGCGCACGGACACGCCCGACCAGCCGGACGTGTCCGATGCGTCGGGCACGTGCGCATTCGGAAATCCGTTCAAGGGCGCGATGACGGTTTCATGCGAAGGCAGCCTGCCTGAGGGCATCGGCTTTGCCGGCAACTTCACGACGGACGGACAGCCGCCGAAATAAACGAAAGCGCGCATTTTCATGCGCGCTTCCGGATAATGGATTTTGGCCTGTGGAAACGAACTGTGCCTGTCAGGCAAAAGCGCCGTGGCAGTGCTTGTACTTCTTCCCGGACCCGCAGGGGCATGCCTCGTTGCGGCTGACCTTGCCCCATGTCGCGGGGTCGGCCGGGTCACGGTCCTCGGGCGCGACCACAGCGGTCGTCTCCGTGCGCATCAGCACAGCCGAATCGCCGAAATCGTCCTCGCCGGTTGTGGCGTCGATGTGCTGGCCATGCGCCTCGGGCGCCTGCGGGGGAGGCGCATCGGCGGCCTGCCGGACCAGTTCGACCCGCATGAGCTGTGCCGTGACGGCCTGACGCAGATTGCCGAGCATGGCCTGGAACAGCTCGAAGGCTTCGCCCTTGTATTCCTGCAGAGGATCGCGCTGGGCATAGCCGCGGAATCCGATCACCGAGCGCAGATGGTCGAGATTGACGATGTGCTCGCGCCACAGATGGTCGAGCGTCTGCAGAACGATGGAGCGCTCGACATAGTTCATCACGTCGGGACCGAAGCGCTCGGCCCGGTCTTTCGCAGCCGCGTCGGCGGCTTCGGTGATGCGCTGGCGGATGTCTTCCTCGGCGATTCCCTCTTCCCGGGCCCATTCCTCGACCGGAAGGTCGAGATTGAGATGCTGGGCGACCTCGGCCTTGAGGCCGGTCAGGTCCCATTGTTCGGGATAGGCGTTTTCGGGAATGGCCTTGTTGACGATCTCCTCGATGACGCCCGCGCGCATCTCGGCAATGGTCTCTCCAAGTCCCTCGCCGTCCATCAGTTCGAGGCGCTGCTCAAACACGACCTTGCGCTGGTCGTTGGCGACGTCGTCATATTTCAGCAGGTTCTTGCGGATGTCGAAGTTGCGGGCCTCGACCTTGGTCTGGGCCTTTTCCAGCGCCTTGTTGATCCATGGGTGGATGATGGCCTCGTCTTCCTTCAGGCCGAGCTTCTGGAGCATGCCGTCCATGCGCTCGGAGCCGAAGATGCGCATCAGGTCGTCCTGAAGCGAGAGGTAGAACTTGGAGCGGCCGGGGTCGCCCTGACGGCCGGAGCGGCCGCGCAACTGGTTGTCGATGCGGCGCGATTCATGGCGTTCGGTGGCCAGAACGTAGAGGCCGCCGGCAGCCAGCGCCTGCTCCTTCAGCCGTGCCACGTCATCGCGAATGGCCTTCTCGCGCGCCTCGCGCTCGGGACCGGCGGGCATGTCGCCCAGCTCTTCCTCGATGCGCATGTCGGCATTGCCGCCAAGCTGGATGTCGGTGCCGCGGCCGGCCATGTTGGTGGCGATGGTGATCGCGCCGGGCTTGCCGGCCTGGGCGACGATGGCCGCCTCGCGCTCGTGGTGACGGGCGTTGAGCACCTCGAAGTCCTTCAGCCCTTCCTGCTTCAGACGGTCGGCCAGATATTCGGATTTCTCGATGGAGGTGGTTCCGACCAGGATTGGCTGGCCCTTGGCCCGCGCGTCCTTGATCTCCTTGACGATCGCCCGGTACTTCTCCTCGACCGTGCGGTAAACCTCGTCGTCCTCGTCGATGCGCTGGACGGGGAGGTTGGTCGGGATTTCGGTGACTTCCAGCCCGTAGATGTTGCCGAATTCCTCCGCCTCGGTCAGCGCCGTGCCGGTCATGCCCGACAGCTTCCCGTACATGCGGAAGTAGTTCTGGAACGTCACGGAAGCCAGCGTCTGGTTCTCCGGCTGGATCTGGACGTGCTCCTTGGCTTCCAGCGCCTGATGCAGGCCCTCGGAATAGCGGCGGCCGGGCATCATGCGGCCGGTGAACTCGTCGATGATGACGATCTCGCCATCGCGCACGATGTAGTCCTTGTCGCGCTGGAACAGGCGGTGGGCCTTTAGCGCATTGTTGACGTGGTGGACCATGGCGACGTTCTCGACGTCGTAGAGCGATTCGCCCTTGAGCAGCCCGGCGCCGCGCAGCATGCCCTCCAGCTTCTCGGTGCCTTCCTCGGTGAAGATGGCGGTCTTCTGCTTCTCGTCGACCTCATAGTCTTCCGGCTTGAGCTGGATGATGAAGGTGTCGACGGTGTTGTACATTTCCGAACGGTCCTCGAGCGGACCGGAGATGATGAGCGGCGTGCGCGCCTCGTCGATGAGGATGGAGTCCACCTCGTCGACGATGGCGTAGTTGTGGCCGCGCTGGACCATCTGCGCACGCTCATATTTCATGTTGTCGCGCAGATAGTCGAAGCCGAGCTCGTTGTTGGTGGCATAGGTGATGTCGCAGGCATAGGCCGCGCGCCGTTCCTCGTCGGAGAGGCCGTGGACGATGATGCCGACTGTCAGGCCGAGGAACCTATGGAGCTTGCCCATCCAGTTCGCGTCGCGCGAGGCGAGGTAGTCGTTGACTGTAACGACGTGAACGCCCTTGCCGGTGAGGGCGTTGAGGTAGGTCGGCAAGGTGGCGACCAGCGTCTTGCCTTCGCCGGTGCGCATCTCGGCGATGCCGCCATTGTGCAGCACCATGCCGCCGACCATCTGTACGTCGAAGGGGCGCATGCCCAGAACGCGGCGGGCGGCTTCGCGAACGGTGGCGAAGGCCGGCACCAGAAGATCGTCGAGCGCGACACCTTCGGCAAGCTGCTTGCGGAACTCGTCGGTGCGTGCCCGGAGCTGCTCGTCGGAGAGAGCCTTGAGTTCATCCTCGAGCGCGGCTATTGCCGCCACCCGGGCTTTGGCCGCCTTGATGCGCCGATCGTTTGATGAGCCGAAGATCTTACGGGCGAGACCGCCAAGACTGACCATGAAATGGCCCTTTCGATTGCAATCCTGAGTATCGCGGCGGAAGCCGGATTGCTCCGTCATATCCACCTTTGCGCATAGGGAATACCATAAACCGCAACGAAAACGGTTATGGACGCAAAGTCGTGGGACAGATAAGAGTCGGCACCACCGATGTCAACGGCGCGATCTTTTTCACGCGGGTGCGCGGAATTCCGCCACATTTACGCTGACTGAAAGTGCTTAACCTGTCTGCAATCTCCACCGGAGTTCTTTCATGCCCTTTTCTTATCGCCGCGTCACGCTCGCCAGCCTCGGTCTGGCGGTGAGCCTGTCCGCTCTGGCAGTGGCTCCGCTCGCGGCCCAGGAGCAGGCTCCCGCCGCGCAGGCAACCGAAGCGCCCGCGCCTGTCGATCCGAAGGCCGTGGTGGCCACCGTCGACGGACAGCCGATCACTGAGGCCGATCTGGAACTGGCGCAGAGCGAGCTTGCCCAGCAGTTCGCGCAGCTTCCTGAAGCGCAGCGCCGGGCTGCGGCCCTGTCGGCGGCGATCGAGGTCAAGGTCCTGTCCAGCAAGGCGGTTGCCGAAGGTCTGGACAAGGACGAGGACTTCCAGCGTCGTGCCGCCTTCCTCCAGGAGCGCGCCCTGCATGGCCAGTTTGTCGAGAAGGAAGTTGTCGACAAGATCACCGACGATGAAATCCGCGCCCGCTACGACAAGGAAATCGCTGCCGCCACGCCGGTCAACGAGGTCCATGCCCGTCACATTCTGGTCAAGACCAAGGAAGAGGCGGACAAGATCGTCAAGGATCTCGATGGCGGTGCGGAGTTCGAGAAGCTCGCCAACGAGCACACGACCGATCCGAGCGGCAAGACCAGCGGCGGCGATCTGGGCTATTTCGGCCCCGGCCAGATGGTGCCGGAGTTCGAGAAGGCCGCTTTCGACATCGAGGTCGGCAGCTATGGCAAGGAGCCGGTGCAGACCCAGTTCGGCTGGCACGTCATCAAGGTCGAGGACAAGCGCGCCAGGCAGCCGCCGGCCTTCGACACGGTCAAGGAGCAGGTCAAGCAGCTCCTGATCCGCGACAAGTATTTCGCCGTGGTGAAGGATGCCCGCAGCGCCGCCAAGATCGACATCCCCGATGCCGAGCTGAAGAAGGCCGTAGAAAGCGCCGACGGCGAATAAGGCAGCTCCGTACACTGGAAACCGAAAGGCCGGTCACAGGACCGGCCTTTTGCTTTACAGGCATTCACAGGCCGTCAAACGCCTTGCGTGACGCTGCGCTATCGGGCAAATCCTGTCACGTTCCATCTTCACTGAGCCGAGGCCACATGTCCGCCGCCATTTCCCCGCTTGCCCCGAAGAAATACCCGAAGATGCCGGTCATCGAGGGGGTGCGAATGGCGACCGCCGAGGCGGGCATCAAGTACAGGGGCCGAACCGACCTGCTGGCCATGGTCTTCGATGCCGGCACTGCGGTGGCCGGCGTGTTCACCCGCTCGAAATGCCCTTCCGCACCGGTCGATTTCTGCCGTGAGAACCTGCCCGGCGGCAAAGCGCGCGTGCTGGTGGTCAACTCCGGCAACGCCAATGCGTTCACCGGCAGGAAGGGGCGCGAGACGACCTCCGCCACCGGCAAGGCTGCCGCGAAGGCGGCGGGCTGCAACGAGAGCGAGGTGTTCCTCGCTTCCACCGGCGTGATCGGCGAGCCGCTCGATCCCGGCAAGTTCAGCCATCTGCTGGACGATCTGGTGCGCGACGCCCGGCCCGACCTGTGGAAAGAGGCTGCCAGCGCCATCATGACCACCGACACCTATCCCAAGGTGGCGACGGCGACGGTGAAGCTCGGCGACGTGGACGTGGCCATCAACGGCATCGCCAAGGGCGCCGGCATGATCGCGCCGGACATGGCGACCATGCTCTCCTTCGTCGCCACGGATGCGCCGATCGCGGCACCCGTGTTGCAGGCGCTGCTGTCTGGCGGCGCGGCGAAGACCTTCAACGCGGTGACCGTCGATTCCGACACCTCGACCAGCGACACGCTGCTGCTGTTTGCAACCGGGGCCGCCTCGAAACGCGGTGCCCCTTCCATCACCGATGTGAAGGATCCGCGCCTGTCGTCCTTCAAGCGGGCGCTGGGCAAGATCCTGAAGTCGCTGGCGCTGCAGGTTGTGCGCGACGGCGAGGGCGCGCGCAAGCAGATCGAAATCACCGTCGAAGGTGCCAAATCGGCGCGCTCGGCCAAGAAAATCGCGCTTTCCATCGCCAACTCGCCGCTGGTCAAGACGGCGGTGGCCGGCGAGGATGCCAACTGGGGACGCGTCGTCATGGCCGTCGGCAAGGCCGGCGAGCCGGCCGACCGGGACCGGCTGTCGATCTGGTTCGGCGACAACCGCCTCGCCCATGAGGGCGAACGCGACCCTTCCTATTCGGAAGAGGCGACATCCGCCTATATGACGCGCGACGAGATCGTCATTCGTGTCGACCTCGGCATCGGCCGGGGCAAGGCCACGGTGTGGACCTGCGACCTGACCAAGGAATATGTGGCCATCAACGGGGATTACCGGAGCTGAGCGCATTGACCCACCCGAGCGAGCAACTGGCTGCGGTCCGCCGTTTCGAAGCTGCGGGATTCCGCGCGTGGCCGGCTGCCGCCGTCCACTATGACGGTACATGGGTGATCCGGCTTACTGCCGGCCATCCGGCCAAGCGGCTCAACTCCGTCAACCCGCTCGACCGCGGCGATGTCGCCGATATTCCCGAGAGGGTTGCGCGCGCCGCACGCCGGTTCGATTCCTATGGCCGGCCGCTGACCTTCCGTGTCTCGCCTTTGTCGGGCCCGGAGCTGTCGGACTGGTTCGATGCCGAAGGCTGGACGCGCTTCGACGAATCCCTGGTGATGCGGTTGTCCCTGGACCAGGCGAAGCTGGAAGACGCAATAGACCAGATACCGCTCAGGGATATCGGCCGTTTCGTTTCCGCCGCGCTCAATGTGCAGGGGGCGGATCCGTCGTTGCGGGCCGGTCTTTCCGAGATCATCGGTGCAATCCAGCCGGAAACCGGACTGTTTGCCATGGAGCGCGGGGATGAGCCGCTTGCGACCATGATCTGCGTCCATGACAGCGATCTGGTCGGCCTGTTCGAAGTTGCGACACATGCGTCCCGGCGCCGTCAGGGCCATGGCCGCAAGCTGCTCTTGTCGGCGCTGAAATGGGCGCGCCTGCGCGGGGCGCGTCAGGCGTGGCTGCAGGTGGAAGCCGCCAACGAGCCTGCTGTGGCGCTTTACCAGTCCATCGGCTTCACGGAAGTCTATCACTATCACTATCGCCGCCCGCCGGGAGCCTGACCGCGTGACCGAAAAGCCGAGACGTCTCCTGCTGGTGAGCGCCTGTGCGCTGGTCGACGCCGACGGGCGGGTGCTGATTGCGCAGCGGCCGCAAGGCAAGCAGCTTGCCGGCATGTGGGAATTTCCCGGCGGCAAGGTGGAGCCGGGCGAGACGCCGGAGGAATGCCTGGTGCGGGAACTGCGCGAGGAACTCGGCATCGAGACGCAGATTCCCTGCCTTGCGCCGCTGACCTTCGCCAGCCACACCTATGACGATTTCCACCTGCTGATGCCGCTTTATGTGTGCCGTCGCTTCACCGGCACCCCGCAGCCGCATGAGGCGCAGGCGCTGAAATGGGTCAGGCCGCGCCAGATGCGCGACTATCCTATGCCGCCGGCCGACGCGCCGCTGATCCCCTTCCTCATCGACCTCCTGTAAAACCTGCCCGGCTGCCAAAGCCTTTCCGCTTGCATCCGAACGCTGAAAGGCTGCGCGCGAAACCGCTTCACGCTTTGCCGGAACTGCTCTGCAACGTCGTTAATGCAGGATTAACCATGTCGTGGAAAACTGAAGCTGGCTTTGGATCTTTTCGGATCCGGCGGGGGCCGGGGCAATTTTCGGGGAGGCCACGTTGAGTCTCGACAGCGACTGGAATCCAGATCGTCGTCGCCGTGCAAACACGGCTGCGAGGGCAGGCATGGGCATTGTGAGGCTTACGCTGCTGTTTGGAACGGTGGCGGTGGCACTTTCCCTGTTCGCCGCCTCGTGGCTGGCGGGGCGGACGCCGGAGCAATGGTCGCGGGCGGAGCCGGCGGGGCTCGACTTCATGACGACCGGGTCGGTTGCGCGTGGCGGCACATATACCGTGCGGCGCAGCGTCTTGCAGTCCGCGCCATCGGCCGTCTGCATCATCCGTGCGGATGGTACAAGAAGCGAAGATTGCTAGAAGATTTTCTGCCGGGGCGGAGCTGCCAACGCGATTCAGCGGCAGTCCGGATTTCTCCAAGCGCAGGCGCGCCGGGCGGACCGGGCCGTTCACAGCCTGTTAAGCCTGTTGCGTTAACCTTCCTTAATCCTTGCCGGATATCCTCTCAGGAAAGAGGGGAATTCGCTGATGGCGAGACTGATCCGGCATTTCCTTGACAGCCAGAACGGTACCGCCGCAATCGAGTACAGCCTTATTGCTGCACTGATCACGCTCGCGATCGTCGTGGCGGTCGGCGGGGCGGCGGATGAGGTCGTGGCGATGTGGGACTCCAACAACGACATGATAGGCGAAGCCTTCCAGTAGCCCGCCGCTTGGCGATTTCATGCCGCGATCGTCTGACCTTCCGGCCTGTTGCGCGTGCGGCGCTATTTTCCCTGCGCGCACTGGATGATGGCTTCGCGCAGCTCCTCCAGCCCTTCGCCCTTTTCCGACGAGGTTGCCAGAACGGCCGGGAATGCAGCCGGGCGCCGGCGTATTTTCTCGAGCGTTTCCTCGATCAGCCGCGGTACGCCGGCAGCCTTGATCTTGTCGGTCTTGGTCAGCACGATCTGGTAGGATACGGCCGCCTTGTCGAGCAGCGACAGCACATCCGCGTCATTGGCCTTGATGCCGTGGCGGGCGTCGATGAGCACATAGACGCGCTTGAGCGTCACGCGACCCTTGAGATAGTCGAAGACGAGCTTCGTCCACTCGTCCACCTGCTGCTTGGGAGCCTGCGCATAGCCGTAGCCCGGCATGTCGACCAGCGCCAGCGGCGGCAGGTCGCTCCCCTCGCCGGAAAAACCGTCGGGCACGAAATAGTTGAGCTCCTGGGTGCGGCCGGGCGTGTTGGACGTGCGTGCAAGGCCCTTCCGGCTCACCAGTGCGTTGATGAGCGACGACTTTCCCACATTGGAGCGGCCGGCAAAGGCAATCTCCGGCGGCCCTTCCGGCGGAAGGAATTTCATGGCCGGAACGCCGCGGATGAACACCCAGGGCCGGGTGAACAGGGCAACATCGAGATCGGAAGGCGGGGCCTTGGCGGCATTATTGTCATCGGGGCCGGTCATCGCTTGCCTTTCGCGGTATCCGAAACGAGAGGCGCTTATAGGCGGCAATGACCGGGGCGTCCAGAACGGCGGGCTGGCGTGCGGTGTTAGCCGGCGGGCGGAATTACGCCTCGCGCACAAGAATTTGGGAGATTGTTGCATCCAATATTGCATCGCAGCAATATATTGTTAATTTCACCGTCCGACATTGATGGTCCGGCATCGCCCGTCCTCATAGGTCGTAGCCAGTAAGGACCCTTGATGTTCTACCAGCTTTACGAACTGAACCATGCCGCCTTGCAGCCCGCCCGGGCCTTTGCGGATGCTATGCGCTCACTTTACTCGAACCCCCTGAACCCGTTTTCCGGGACGCTTGTCGGGCGCTCGGTTGCGGCGACGGCCGAATTGTTCGAGCGCACCACGCGCCACTACGGCAAGCCGGAGTTCGGCATCCACGAGACCAGGGTGGACTGGGAGAGCGTCGATGTGGCGGAAAGGGTGGTGTGGTCGCGCCCCTTTTGCAATCTGCTGCATTTCGAGCGCGATCTGCCCGCACAACGCCGCCCCGACCCCAAGCTTCTGATGGTCGCGCCAATGTCCGGCCACTATGCCACGCTGCTGCGCGGCACGGTGGAGACGATGCTGCCGCACGCGGACGTCTACATCACCGATTGGGTCGATGCGCGCATGGTGCCGGCCGGCGAGGGGAGCTTCGATCTCGACGATTATATCGATTATGTCATCGAGATGTTGCATTTCCTCGGCCCGGATACCCATGTCATGGCCGTATGCCAGCCTTCCGTGCCGGTTCTGGCCGCCGTCGCGGTCATGGAACAGCGCGGCGACACGTTCGCGCCCGCCTCCATGACGCTGATGGGCGGCCCGATCGATACTCGCCGCAGCCCCACCGCCGTCAATGTGCTGGCCGAGGAAAAAGGGCTCGACTGGTTCCGTGACAACGTCGTCATGGATGTGCCCTGGCCCGCACCGGGCTTCGGGCGCAAGGTCTATCCGGGCTTCCTGCAATTGTCGGGCTTCATGAGCATGAACCTCGACCGCCACATCATCGCCCACAAGGACTTCTTCATGCACCTCGTCAAGAACGACGGGGATAGTGCCGAAAAGCACCGGGATTTCTATGACGAGTATCTCGCGGTGATGGACCTGACGGCCGAGTTCTATCTGCAAACCGTGGATGCGGTGTTCATCAGCCATGCGCTGCCGAAAGGCGAGCTGATGCATCGCGGCGAGCTTGTCGATCCGGGTGCGATCCGCAATGTGGCGTTGTTCACCGTCGAAGGCGAGAACGACGATATCTCCGGCCTTGGCCAGACACAGGCCGCGCATGATCTGTGCGTCAGCCTTCCGGCCACGAAACGGGCGCACTACATGCAGCCGCGCGTGGGCCACTATGGCGTTTTCAACGGTTCGCGCTTCCGGTCCGAGATCGCGCCGCGCATCGTCGATTTCATCGCCAGCAACCGCAGCAAGCCGGGCGCCGCTTCCCGTCCGCGTCTGGTCCGGTCCGACGTTTCCTGATCCCTATAGCGTGTCGCGATCTTTCAGCTGCGCTCCTTACGCTTCAGGGACGGGTTGTTACGCATGTCGTTGTCCCGAAACCGGTTCCCACTTTCGGGCGACATGCTTTCGCGCGGCGGCAAGCCCGACTGTTGCACATTCGCCGCGCCCGGTAACCATAGCGTGAAGCAGCCTGTCCCTCTGATTGACACGAAGTGTAAATCACCGTTAACGTTTCGTTAACAAACAGGGATAGCGGGGACGATGACCTCCTTACCGGCAAGGCTGCGCCTGCGCGCCGTCATGACAGCGACGATCGGATTGGCGGCGGCAGCGATGGCTCCGGCTGCCTATGCCGGTCCCATGGTCACCGGTGGCATCACCTCGCAACCGATCGGCCACTACGAGTTCTGCCAGGCCAACCCCTCCGAGTGCGCGATCCGCCCCGCGGACCGTGGCCCGGCGCGCATGACGCCTGAACTGTGGGACATGCTGGTGGAGATCTCCGCCTCGGTCAACGCTGCCGTCAAGCCCATGAGCGACCTTGAAATCTACGGCAAGGAAGAGGTCTGGGCCTATCCCGACAACGGTGTCGGCGATTGCGAGGACTACGTTCTGGAAAAGCGGCGCCAGTTGCATGCGATGGGCGTACCGCTGTCGGACCTGCTCATCACCGTGGTCCGCAAGCCCGATGGCGAGGGCCACGCGGTGCTGACCGTGCGCACCAGCAAGGGCGATTTCGTACTCGACAATCTGCGCGACGACGTGCGCTCATGGGAGCAGACCGGCTATCGCTTTCTGAAGCGGCAGGCATCGAACCACACCGGGCGCTGGGTTTCGATACGCGACGACCAGCAGGTTCTGGTCGGTTCGGTCCGGTAGGGCGCTCCCGAAAGCTTTCGGATAGCGGGCCGGAACGGCGCGAAGCCGTTCCGCCGGGAGACGGGGTCATTGCTTTGTCGGGTGTTCCAGCGCCCTGGCGAGCGACATTTTTGCACTGCCGGGTTTCAGTGGCTGCTGCTGCGAGGCGTCCGGGGCCCAGCCCGACAGCCATACGATCTGGAAATTTGCCCGGATGCGGCCGTCCGGATCGGAGAAACGCTCGGCGTAGATTTCGGCCGCGCGGGCGAAAAGCGCCCGGGTGGCCGGGCGGCGGCTGCGGTCGGCAAGCACATTGGTCTCGCCCATAGCCCGAAGGTCCGCCATCAGCGCGAACATGTGATCGTAGCGCACGGTCATGGTCTCGACATCGGCGACCGGCAGTGCAAAGCCGGCGCGCTGAAGCAGGGCGCCGGCATCGCGCACATCGACGAAAGGAGCAACACGAGGACTGATGCCCCCGTAAAGCTCCGTTTCGGCGGCAAGCAGGCTTTCGCGCAATTCCGCCATCGTGCCGGCCCCCGCCATCGCGCCCAGGAACAGCCCGTCGGGCCGCAAGGCCCGCCTGATCTGCACCAGCATGCCGGGAATGTCGTTCATCGCCTGCATCGACATCAGCGAGACGGCAAGGTCGAGGCTCTCCGGTTCGAAGGGCACGGTCTCGAAGGGCGTGATCAGGGCCTCGTTGTCGTCGCAGAAGCCCGCATCGCATTCCACCCTCACGATATGCCCGGCCTTGCCGGTTTCGGCCATGGCCTCGACTGCCGCGGGGGTCTGGCAAAACAGCGCCGCCGCTTCGCCGAAACGACGCCCGACGGCCGCAAGCCGCTCGGCCAGATCGTCGGCGACGCGCCGCATCACGAAATCGCTGCCGGCAACCTTGCCAGCCAGCGCCCTGCGCTTGTGCGCCAGCCACAATGTCGTGTCGAATAGGGTCTGCAAGGCGTGTTCCGCTTCCGGCTTTTTCTGCTAGGCTTGTCGACAGGTATCAGGTGGCCGATTGGAGGGCGGAGATCAAGAGGCCCGTCAAAGCCATGTTCGAATGGCCGGCGCGAATCCTGTTTCCGCCGGTGTGCGCCGGCTGTCGCCGTCATGTCAGCCGGCCCGGCGTGCTGTGCGGCGAATGCTGGCCGCGCCTGACCTTTCTGGAGCGGCCATGGTGCCCGGTGATGGGAACGCCCTTCTCCCATGACATGGGCGAAGGCTTCCTGTCGGGCGAGGCCATCGGCGATCCGCCGCCTTTCGAGCGGGCGCGCGCCGCCGTGCTCTATGACGGTGTGGCATGCGATATGGTCCGCGGTCTGAAATATCATGACCGGACCGATCTTGCGCCGTGGATGGCCGGATGGATGCTGCGGGCGGGCAGCGAACTGCTTTGCGAGGCCGACATGATCGTGCCCGTTCCGCTCCACTGGCGGCGCTTCTTCAGGCGCAAGTTCAATCAGTCCGCGGAGCTTGCGCGGGCCGTGGCGCGGGCGTCGGGCGTGCGCTTCGAGCCGTCCGTGGTGCGGCGGGTGCGGCAGACGCGGCAGCAGGTCGGGCTGGTGCGCCGGGAGCGTGAGGACAATCTGCGCGGCGCCTTCCGGGTGGAACCGGAGGGTATGCTTGCCATTGCCGGGCGCAGGGTATTGCTTGTCGACGACGTCTACACCACCGGCGCCACCGTGCGGGCGGTGACGCTGGCGCTGAAGAAGGGCGGTGCGGGCGCCGTCGACGTGCTGACTTTTGCGCGCGTGTTGCCGGGCGGCCGCGACGGGGACTTCCAGCCTGATACGACAATGCTTATATAAGCCGCATAAAGAGGCAGGATTGTTGACCAATGGTCGATGTAACCATCTACACACGCGCCATGTGCGGCTATTGTTCGGCGGCGAGGCGCCTGCTGGAGCGCAAGGGCATTGCCTACACCGAGCATGATGCCTCGTTTTCGCCGGAGCTGCGGCAGGAAATGATAGCGCGCTCCAATGGCCGCACCACTTTCCCGCAGATATTCATCGGCAGCACGCATGTTGGCGGCTGTGACGACCTGCATGCGCTGGAAGCCGCCGGCAGGCTCGACGCTTTGCTGGTCCATGCCTGATATGAGAGGATAACCTGCATGGATGTGTTCAGGGCGGCAGCGGTGCAGATGCGTTCGGGCATGAGTCCTGAACGCAATGCGAAGGACATGGAGGCACTCGTCCGCGAGGCGGCCGGGCAGGGCGCGACCTATGTGCAGACGCCGGAGATGACCGGCGCCATGGTGCGCGAAAAGGATGCCCGAGAAAAGCTGTTCGTATCCGAGGATCGCGATGTCGTCGTCGCGACCGCGCGCCGTCTGGCCGCGGAGCTCGGCATATTTCTCCATATAGGCTCCACGGCGATCCGTCGTGCCGATGGAAAGATCGCCAATCGCGCGCTGCTGTTCTCCCCGAAGGGCGAGACGCTCGCCAGCTACGACAAGATCCACATGTTCGACGTCGATCTGGATCATGGCGAGAGCTGGCGCGAATCCGCGGCCTATGAGCCCGGAACGCAGGCGGTCACCGCCGCCGTCCATGGCGTGACGCTGGGCTTTGCGATCTGCTACGATCTGCGTTTCCCGCAGCTTTTCCGTGCCGAGGCGCTGGCCGGGGCTCAGATTCTGAGCGTGCCGGCGGCCTTCACCCGCCAGACCGGCGAAGCGCACTGGCATGTGCTGCTGCGCGCGCGGGCCATCGAGAACGGGGCTTTCGTCGTTGCCGCCGCACAGGGCGGGCAGCACGAAGACGGGCGCGAGACTTTCGGCCATTCGCTGATCGTCGACCCCTGGGGGCGCATTCTTGCAGAGGCCGGTCACGACCGGCCGGCGGTCATCGTGGCCGAGATCGACCCGGCCCAGTCGGCAGCGGCACGCGCCAAGATACCCAACCTGAAGAACGCGCGGGAGTTCACGCTGGCGGATGCCGCTGGCCGGACAATCGAAAGGGCAGAGGCTTGATCCGCTTTTCCCTCGTCTGCGAGCATGACCATGAGTTCGAGGCCTGGTTTCGCAGCGGTGACGACTTCGAGACGCAGAAGAAGCGCGGCTTCGTCGATTGTCCGACCTGCGGCTCGTCCACGGTCGACAAGGCGCTGATGGCGCCGGCGCTCTCCACCTCGGAGAAGAAGGAGAAGATCGCGCTGGCCATGGGCGACGCGCAGCGCCGGGCGCTGGAGGAGATGAAGGCGCTGGCGGCGAAAGTGCGCGAGAATGCCGACTATGTCGGCGACAAGTTCGCCGAGGAGGCCCGCAAGATCCATTTCGGAGAGGCCGAAGCGCGCGGCATCTACGGCGAGGCGACGCTGGAGGAGGCCAGGGATCTCGCAGAGGATGGCGTCGAGTTCATGCCGATCCCCGTTTTCCCCGACGACAGGAACTGAGCCTGTTCGCGCGCTGAGGTCTGGCCCAATCGTCTCCGCCGGTGCTGACACATTTGCGGGTCCGGTCCGGCAGGCTAGCTTCCGCAGATGAAATCGCTCTGGGACTCGGCCGCCGGCCTTCTTCTGATTACCGGGTTCCTGCTCGGTGTCGGCCTTCCCCTCGGCAAGATCGCATCTGCCGCTGGCGTCCATGCGATGGTGTGGTCTTTCATCATCTCGCTGGGGGCCGGGGGTGTCCTGCTTTGCGTCCTGCTTGCGCGCCGCCAGCGGTTCAGGATGACCGCGCATCGGCTGCGCTACTTCCTGATCGCCGCCGCCATATCCTATGCGCTGCCCAATCTGGTCGTCTTCTCCATCATTCCGAAGGTCGGTGCGGGCTACACCGGCATCATGTACACGCTTTCGCCGGTGGTCACGCTGGCGTTTTCGCTCCTGCTTGGCATGCAGCGCCCCAATGCGCTCGGTATGATTGGCATCGCCGTCGGCTTTGCAGGCGCCGCGATGGTCGCAGTCACCCGGGGCGAGGCGGCGCAGCCCGCCGACCCTGTCTGGGTGGCATTCGGCCTGCTTATCCCGGTGCTGCTGGCGGCCGGCAACATATACCGCACCATTGACTGGCCGGCCGACACGGGGCCGACAGAACTTGCGGTCGGCAGCCATCTGGCATCGGCTGCAATGCTGCTCGCAGGGATCGTCTTGCTGCCGGGGTTGTCCGCTTTCGCGCCGCTTGCCGATGTGCCGGGCGCAACCTTGGCCCAGGTCGTGGCGGCAGCCGCCATGTTCGCCTTCTATTTCCGGCTGCAGGCTGTGGGCGGTCCGGTCTATCTGAGCCAGATCAGCTATGTCGCCGCAGCCGTTGCGCTGTTTGCCGGCACGCTTTTCCTGGGCGAGCACTATCGCTGGGAAACCTGGCTCGGAGCATTCATCGTGGTGATCGGCGTGGCCATCACCACCAGGGCGCAGAGAGCCGTGTTGCGGGAGCAGGCGGCCAGCTGATGCCTGCCGCCCGTCTTCAGGCCGGTAACGGCCTTTCCGCCAGCACCATGTAGTTGACGTCCATGTCCTTCGACTTCTGCCAGCGGTCCGCCAGCGGATTATAGACGACGCCGGTGCGGTCGATGACGCCGAGGCCCGCGGCGGCCAGCGCGCTTTCGAGTTCGTCCGGCCGCACCAGCTTGCCGAACTGGTGGGTGCCGCGCGGCAGCCAGCGCAGGACATATTCGGCGCCGATGATGGCAAGCCCCAGTGCCTTCAGCGTGCGATTGATGGTGGCCACGAACATGATGCCGCCGGGACTGACCATCTCGCCGCACTTGTCGATGAACAGGCCGATGTCGGAAACGTGCTCCACCACTTCCATATTGAGCACCACGTCGAATTTCTCGCCGGCATCGGCAAGGTCCTCGGCCGTGGTCGCGCGATAGTCGATCCCGACGCCCGATTCGGCGGCATGAAGCTTCGCGACCTCGATGTTGGTGGCGGAGGCATCTGCACCCACCACCTGGGCGCCGAGCCGCGCCATCGGTTCGCAAAGAAGGCCGCCGCCGCAGCCGATGTCGAGTATGCGCAGGCCCTCGAAGGGGCGCGCCGCATGCGGGTCGCGGCCGAAACGCTCTGCGATCCTGTCGCGGATATAGGAAAGACGCACGGGGTTGAACTTGTGCAGGGGGCGGAACTTGCCGTTCGGGTTCCACCATTCCGCTGCAAGCGCGGAAAAACGTTCAACTTCTCCGGAATCGATGGTCGATCGTCGGGTGTCGGACATGTCCTGTTCTCCGTGAAGGTCTACGAAGTCGGGTCTGGGGCAGCGAAAGTCAAGGCGGCATTTGCGCCGGCCTGCGGCAATCGCTTGCGCGCAAAGCATGTTTTGGCTAAGGAGACCGCGCATCGGCACAAGGGTTTCTCCTGCGTGCCAGACCGTTCATTTCGGGTCGTCCCCGGCATTCAAAGGCATTCCGCTTCCATGGCGCGTATCGTGATGAAATTCGGCGGGACTTCGGTCGCCGACATCGCCCGCATCCGCAATGTGGCGCGGCACGTCAAACGCGAGGTCGATTGCGGCCATGACGTCGCCGTCGTGGTTTCGGCTATGGCCGGCAAGACCAACGAGCTGGTGGCGTGGACACGCGAAGCTTCGCCCATGCACGACGCGCGCGAATATGACGCCGTCGTCGCTTCGGGAGAGCAGGTCACTGCCGGGTTGCTCGCCATCACCTTGCAGAGCATGGGCGTCAACGCCCGGTCCTGGCTCGGCTGGCAGATTCCGATCCGCACCGACAACTCGCACGGTGCCGCACGCATCCAGGAAATCGACGGCTCCTTCCTCATCCAGCGCTTTGAAGAAGGACAGGTTGCGGTGGTCGCCGGTTTCCAGGGGATCGCACCGGACAACCGCATCACCACGCTGGGCCGGGGCGGTTCCGACACCAGCGCCGTGGCCATCGCCGCAGCCGTCAATGCCGACCGTTGCGACATCTACACCGATGTGGACGGCGTCTATACGACCGATCCGCGCATGGAGCCGAAGGCGCGCCGCCTCGACCGCATCTCCTTCGAGGAAATGCTGGAAATGGCGTCGCTCGGCTCCAAGGTGCTGCAGGTACGCTCGGTTGAGCTTGCCATGGTGCACAAGGTGCGCACATTCGTGCGCTCGTCCTTCGTGGAGCCGGACGCCCCCGGCATGGACGATTTTCTCAATCCGCCTGGAACGCTCATTTGCGACGAGGATGAAATCGTGGAACAGCAGGTCGTCACCGGTATTGCCTACGCGAAGGACGAAGCGCAGATCTCGCTGCGCCGCGTCGCTGACCGTCCGGGCGTCGCCGCCGGCATTTTCGGGCCGCTCGCCGAGGCTGGCATCAATGTCGACATGATCGTCCAGAACATTTCCGAGGACGGCAAGTTCACGGACATGACCTTCACCATCCCGTCCGGCGACGTCGCCAAGGCGCTGGCGGTTCTGGAAAAGGTGCGCGACACCATCGGCTACGACGCCATCCAGCATGAAGAAGGCATGTCCAAGGTGTCGGTGATCGGCATCGGCATGCGCAGCCACGCCGGCGTTGCCGCCACGGCTTTCGAGGCGCTCTCGGAAAAGGGCATCAACATCCGCGCCATCACCACTTCGGAGATCAAGATCTCGATCCTGATCGATGGACCCTATACAGAGCTTGCAGTGCGCACGCTCCATTCCGTATACGGTCTGGACAAGAGTTAAGGGCCGCGGGCCCGGAAGCGGGCCTTTTCCGGCGCGCGGGACCGGGCGGCGCGACTATTGGAGAAAGACGCCGCGATGCGCGAAACGGCGGTCGGCCCACGCGTTCTGCTGAAACGGTTGCGCGAGCTCATGCAGGAGCCGCTGGAGCCGCAGGATCGACTCGACCGGATCGTGCGCGACATCGCCGCCAACATGGTGGCCGAGGTCTGTTCGCTCTACGTGCTGCGCGCCGATTCGGTGCTGGAGCTCTACGCCACCGAAGGTCTTAATCCTTCCGCAGTTCACCTCGTGCAACTGCGTCTCGGCCAGGGTCTGGTCGGCACTATCGCAGCCAGTGCGCGGCCGCTCAATCTGTCCAACGCGCAGGAGCATCCCGCCTTCGCCTATTTGCCGGAGACCGGCGAGGAGATCTACCATTCGTTCCTCGGCGTGCCGCTGCTGCGCGCCGGGCGCACGCTCGGCGTTCTGGTCGTCCAGAACAAGACCATGCGCAGCTATCGCGACGACGAGGTCGAGGCGCTTGAAACCACTGCGATGGTGATCGCCGAGATGATCGCCACCGGCGATCTGGCACGCCTGTCGCGTCCCGGCCTCGAACTGGATCTCAAGCGGCCGGTTTCCTTCGGCGGCGCTTCCTTCAACGACGGCATCGGGCTCGGTCATGTCGTGCTGCACGAGCCGCGCGTCGTCGTCACCAACCTGTTCAACGAGGACAGCGAGGAGGAGGTGCGGCGGCTGGAAACAGCGCTCGGCTCGCTCAGGCTGTCCATCGACGACATGCTGGAGCGTCGCGACGTCGCCTTCGAGGGCGAGCATCGCGAGGTTCTGGAAGCCTACCGCATGTTCGCCAACGACCGTGGCTGGGTGCGGCGCCTGGAAGAGGCGATCCGCAACGGCCTGACGGCGGAAGCGGCGGTCGAAAAGGTCCAGAGCGACATGCGCGCGCGCATGATCCACATGACCGATCCTTATCTGCGCGAGCGGATGAGCGATTTCGACGATCTTGCCAACCGGCTGCTGCGCCAGCTCATGGGGACGGGGCCGGAGGATATCGCCGCCGCGTTGCCCAAGGATGCGATCATCGTGGCGCGGTCCATGGGAGCGGCAGAGTTGCTCGACTATCCGCGCGAGAAGCTGCGCGGGCTGGTTCTGGAAGACGGTGCAGCCACCAGCCATGTGGTGATCGTGGCGCGCGCCACCGGCATACCGGTTGTCGGGCAGGTCAAGGGCGCGGTGTCCATGGCCGAGAACGGCGACGCCATCATTGTGGATGGCGACGAGGGTGCGGTGCATCTGCGTCCGCAATCCGACCTGGAGGCCGCCTATGCCGAAAAGGTGCGTTTCCGTGCCCGCAGGCAGGAGCTTTACCGGGAGCTGCGCAACCAGCCTTCGGTGTCCAGAGACGGCGTCCCCGTCGAACTGCTCATGAATGCCGGCCTGCTGGTCGATCTGCCGCAGCTTGCCGAATCCGGTGCTGCGGGCATCGGCCTGTTCCGCACCGAATTGCAGTTCATGGTCGCCTCGACCTTCCCGCGCGCCGAAAGCCAGGAACAGCTCTATCGCGATGTGCTGGACGCCGCGCGCGGCAAGCCCGTCACCTTCCGAACGATCGATATCGGCGGCGACAAGGTGCTGCCGTACTTCAAGAACAATACCCCGGAAGAAAATCCGGCACTGGGCTGGCGCGCCATCCGTCTCACCCTCGACCGGCCGGGTCTGCTGCGCACCCAGATCCGTGCGTTGCTCAAGGCCGCCGGCGGGCGCGAGCTGAAGCTGATGCTGCCGATGGTGACGGAACTGGGCGAGATCGCGCAGGCCCGCGAGATCATCGACCGCGAGGTCCGGCACCTGTCGCGTTTCGCGCATCTCCTACCCAACAGCCTCAAGCTCGGCGCGATGATCGAGGTGCCCTCGCTGCTTTTCCAGCTCGACGAGCTGATGAAGGCTGTGGACTTCGTTTCGGTCGGCTCGAACGACCTGTTCCAGTTCGTCATGGCGGTGGATCGCGGCAATACGCTGGTGGCGGATCGTTTCGATCCGCTTTCGATACCGTTCCTGCGGGTTCTGAAGACCATCGCCGATGCGGGAAAGCGCAACCACACGCCTGTCACGCTGTGCGGCGAACTGGCTGGCAAGCCGATCTCGGCGATGGTTCTGATCGGGCTTGGTTTCCGCTCCATCTCCATGTCGCCGGCCTCTGTCGGGCCGGTCAAGGCCATGCTGACGGAGCTGCCCGTGGCGGAGCTGGAGGCTTTCTTCGAGGACAACCTGTCGGCCCCGGCCAACGACATTCCTATGCGGGCGCTGTTGCAGGCATTCGCCGACGATCACTCCATTCCTCTTTAGACCGGCCCCGGTAATTGTATGTCTCTTCTGCCACGTGAGCGCATGGATCAGGTCGTCAAGCGTTTCGAGATGCTCGAAGCGCAGATGGCGGCAGGGCCGGAACCGGACGCCTATGTAAGGATGGCGTCGGAATATTCCGAGATTCAGGATCTTGTCGGCAAGATTCGCGCCCTGCGCAGCGCCGAGCGCGAGCAGGCCGATCTTTCGGCCATGCTGGCCGACAAGGCGACCGATGCCGACATGCGCGAGCTGGCCGAGGCTGAGCTGCCGGGGCTGGAAGAGCGTGTCGAAGCGCTGGAGCGCGACATCCAGATCCTGCTTCTGCCCAGGGATGCGGCTGACGAGAAGAATGCCATCCTGGAAATACGCGCCGGTACCGGCGGCGACGAGGCCGCACTTTTCGCGGGCGATCTCTTCCGCATGTATGAGCGCTACGCGGCAGCCCATGGCTGGCGCTTCGAGACGATTTCGGCCAGCGAAGGCGACGTCGGCGGCTACAAGGAAATCATTGCCAGCGTTTCCGGCAAGGGCGTGTTCGCGCATCTGAAATTCGAATCGGGCGTGCATCGTGTGCAGCGCGTGCCCGAGACCGAAGCGCAGGGGCGCATCCACACCTCCGCCGCCACCGTGGCGGTGCTTCCCGAAGCGGAGGAGGTCGACATCGACATCCGGGCCGAGGATATCCGCATCGACACCATGCGCGCGTCGGGCGCGGGTGGCCAGCATGTCAACACCACCGATTCGGCCGTGCGCATCACGCACCTGCCGACCGGCATCATGGTGGTCTCCGCGGAAAAGTCCCAGCACCAGAACCGGGCGCGGGCGATGCAGATCCTGCGCGCGCGCCTGTTCGACATGGAACGCAGCCGGGCCGAGGAAGAGCGCTCCGAATCGCGCAAGTCGCAGGTCGGCTCCGGCGACCGATCCGAGCGCATCCGTACCTACAATTTCCCTCAGGGGCGGGTGACCGACCATCGCATCAACCTCACCCTCTACAAGCTCGACCGCGTGATGATGGGCGAAATGGACGAGATCATCGATGCGCTGATCGCCGACCACCAGTCAAAACTGCTCGCCGACATGAGCGAAAGCTGACGCCGCCATGACGGCTGACGCCTCCGCGACCCTTGGCACCTTGCTGCGCTCAGCGCGGCACAAGCTCGCCGAATCGGGAATCGCGGACGCCGCGCTCGATTCGCGGCTGCTGGTCGAGCATTTTACCGGTACGACCCGTAGCGATGGTATCGCGCGGCCGGGGATGGTTGTCGATTCAGGCGCAGCCGCCGAGGTCGAATCGGCCCTCGAGCGCCGGTGCCGGGGCGAGCCCGTCCACCGTATTCTCGGGTTTCGCGAATTCTACGGCCTGCGCCTTTCGCTGTCGTCCGAGACGCTTGAACCGCGTCCCGATACCGAAGTGCTGGTCGACGCGGTGCTGCCGTTCATGCGCGCGGTGGTTGCGCGGAAAGGCGAATGCCGGGTGCTCGACCTTGGCACCGGGACCGGGGCCATCGCGCTGGCCTTGCTTGCCAATGTGCCGGAGGCAACGGCAACCGCTGTCGACATCTCGGACGACGCCCTGGCGACGGCCACCCGAAATGCCGCGGATCTCGGGCTTTCGGCCCGCTTCACCGCAAAAAAGTCGGACTGGTTCGCGCAAATTTCGGGCCGCTACGGTGTAATCGCCTCGAACCCTCCCTATATCGGCTCGCAGGAGATCGCAGCGCTGCAGAAGGAAGTGCGGCTGTTCGATCCCCTTCGCGCCCTTGATGGCGGCGAGGACGGGCTTGGCCCCTACCGGATCATCGCTGCTGGCGCCGCGTCCCGCCTCGAAGCGGGTGGATTGGTCGCTGTCGAGATCGGCAGCACGCAGCGCTTGGATGTCGCCGCCATTTTCGAGTGCGAAGGTTTCCGGCTGGAACGCACGGTCGCCGATCTCGCCGGAAACGACCGGGTTTTGCTGTTCGCAACTGCGTAAGGAGCCTGCGGGCGCGACGAAATAACGCTTGGCAAGGTCTGCAAATATGGATAGGGTCACCTCAACCGGATGAGTTGAAGCGGGCAGGTCTTCCCAGAGATTCGGTTCCCTTGGACATAGCTGCCTATCGCGCAAACGGGCGCTGAATGCTTCGCGGGGAATCATCCGGAAAGTGTTATGTGACCTGAACACAAGGTGGCACGTGGCGCCAACGCAATCGATGCGGGCGAGCACCGGCGGGATAGCAGATCGGCAGGCCTTGTGAGCACTGCCGCCGCGATAGGTTTTTCTTGATTTCCAACTGAAGAGACTCGGATGAGGCCACAACAGCAGAACAGGCGCATGCGCGGCCGTAATAACAACGGCGGCAACAATAACAACAACAACCGCAAGGGGCCGAATCCGCTCAGCCGCAACTATGAGAGCAACGGGCCGGACGTGAAGATTCGCGGTTCCGCCCAGCAGATCGCCGAAAAATATGCAGCGCTGGCCCGCGATGCCATGAGCTCCGGCGACCGCGTGATAGCCGAGAACTATCTCCAGCATGCCGAGCACTACAACCGCATCATTGCCGCCGCCCAGGCGCAGATGCCGATCCAGAACGTGCAGCCGGCGCGCGACGATTTCGACGATGAAGGCGATGAAGACCATGAGACCGAGGCTGCGGCCCCGGTCAACGGCGGCGAGACCCACGCCCCGGCGGCAGTCAACGGGTCCGGCCCGCAGCCGGTGATCGAAGGCGTCCCGGCCGAAGTGGCGCTGAACGCCGAGACCGAAACATCAGGCGAGAGCCGGGCCAGTCGCGAAGGCGGCAGAAACCGTGAGCGTGCAGGCGGCCGCGGTGAGCGCCGCCCGCGTGACGCGCGTCAGAAAGATAGGGACATCGTCGCGGAGACCGTGCAGGCCGAAGCGCCCGCTGCTCCTGCCATTGCCGAGGAGCCTGCATCCGCTCCCGTGCAGCCGGCGAAGGATCGCGGCCCGGCTGCTCTGGCCGCTGCGGCAGAAGTCAAGGAGGCCGAAGTGGAAGCCCCGGCCAAGCCGCGCCGTCCGCGCAAGCCGCGCGTCACCGCAGCGGCGAAGGAAGCCGCTGCCGCCGAGGATGCACCGACCGAAGCGCCTGCCTCGGAAGGCTGACCGGTTTTCCGATGTAAAGCATGACGCCCGAAAGTGGGAACCGGTTTCGGGATCACGACATGCGTAAAAACAACAACTTAAAGCGTAAGGAGCGAATCTGAAAGATCGCGTCACGCTTTAAATGCAGCGGCAGGACGCGATTCCCGCCGCTTTTTTGTGCGCGAGAGCGCATGCGGCGAAAAGGCTGGAAAAATTCGCTTTCGCGCTCT
Source organism: Mesorhizobium sp. (assembly GCA_022833215.1). Taxonomy (GTDB): domain Bacteria; phylum Pseudomonadota; class Alphaproteobacteria; order Rhizobiales; family Rhizobiaceae; genus Mesorhizobium. The sequence goes on from JAIPUZ010000103.1 coordinate 86,174, forward strand.
GGCGCGCTTCTTGAGAGAGACTATCCAGAGCCCCATATCTGTTGGAGAATTGAACCTGGCTCAATCGGGCGGGTTCGTCACCGCAATCTGATCCGGTGCCGCAAAGCGGGCCGGTGACGGAAGGAGACAGATATGAATCTTGAGAAATATTCCGAGCGCGTGCGCGGTTTCATCCAGTCCGCACAGCAATATGCCCTCAATCGCAACAATCAGCAGTTCACCCCCGAGCATGTCCTGAAGGCATTGATCGATGACGAGGAAGGATTCGCTTCCTCGCTGATCGAGCGGGCCGGCGGGCGGCCGCGCGACGTGGAACTCGCTGTCGATGCGGCGCTGGAAGCGTTGCCGCGCGTCGAAGGCGGCAATGGCCAGCTTTATCTGGCCCAGCCGCTGGCCAAGGTGTTTTCCACGGCCGAGGAACTGGCGAAGAAGGCCGGCGACAGCTTCGTCACCGTCGAGCGCCTCCTCCAGGCGCTGACCATGGAGAAATCGGCCAGAACCTCCGATATCCTGACGAAGGCCGGGGTCACCTCGCAGGCGCTCAATCAGGTCATCAACGACATCCGCAAGGGCCGTACCGCCGATTCGGCCTCAGCCGAGCAGGGCTATGACGCGCTGAAGAAATATGCACGCGACCTGACGGCCGATGCGCGCTCGGGCAGGCTCGATCCGGTCATCGGCCGTGACGACGAGATTCGCCGCACCATCCAGGTGCTGTCGCGGCGCACCAAGAACAATCCGGTGCTGATCGGTGAGCCGGGCGTCGGCAAGACGGCCATCGCCGAAGGTCTGGCGCTGCGGATCGTCAATGGCGATGTTCCCGAATCGCTGAAGGACAAGCAGTTGATGGCGCTCGACATGGGGGCGCTGATTGCCGGTGCGAAATATCGCGGCGAGTTCGAGGAGCGGCTGAAGGCCGTGCTCAACGAGGTCACGGCGGCAGCCGGCGGCATCATCCTGTTCATCGACGAGATGCATACGCTGGTCGGCGCCGGCAAGGCCGATGGCGCGATGGACGCTTCCAACCTGCTCAAGCCGGCACTTGCGCGTGGCGAGCTGCACTGCGTCGGCGCCACCACGCTCGACGAGTACCGCAAGTATATCGAGAAGGACGCCGCGCTCGCGCGCCGGTTCCAGCCGGTGTTCGTGGACGAACCGACGGTCGAGGATACGATCTCCATCCTGCGCGGCCTGAAGGAGAAATACGAGCAGCATCACAAGGTCCGCATCTCCGACTCGGCTCTGGTTTCGGCCGCGACCCTGTCGAACCGCTACATTTCCGACCGCTTCCTGCCCGACAAGGCCATCGACCTCGTCGACGAGGCGGCGTCGCGGCTGCGCATGCAGGTGGATTCGAAGCCCGAGGCGCTGGACGAGATCGACCGCCGCATCATGCAGCTGAAGATCGAGCGCGAGGCGCTGAAGGTCGAGAAGGACGAGGCGTCGAAGGATCGCCTGGTCAGGCTTGAAAAAGAGCTGACCGACCTCGAGGAGGAATCGTCCGGTCTGACTGCCAAGTGGCAATCCGAAAAGCAGAAGCTCGGCCTTGCCGCCGATCTCAAGAAGGAACTGGACGAGGCCCGCAACGAACTGGCCATTGCCCAGCGCAAGGGCGAATTCCAGCGCGCCGGCGAACTCGCCTATGGCCGGATTCCGGAGCTTGAAAAGAAGCTGGCCGATGCCGAGGCGCATGACGGCGCACCGGGCGGCATGGTCGAGGAAGTGGTGACGCCCGATCATGTGGCGCATATCGTGTCGCGCTGGACGGGCATCCCGGTCGACAAGATGCTGGAAGGCGAGCGCGAGAAGCTGCTGCGCATGGAGGACGAGCTCGGAAAGCGCGTCGTCGGCCAGGGCGAGGCGGTGCAGGCGGTATCCAAGGCCGTCCGGCGCGCCCGTGCCGGCTTGCAGGACCCGAACCGGCCGATTGGCTCGTTCATGTTCCTCGGTCCGACCGGTGTCGGCAAGACGGAGCTCACCAAGGCGCTGGCGTCGTACCTGTTCGACGACGAGAATGCCATGGTGCGCATCGACATGTCGGAATTCATGGAGAAGCACTCCGTGGCCCGGCTGATCGGCGCGCCTCCCGGCTATGTCGGCTACGAGGAAGGCGGAACGCTGACGGAGGCTGTTCGGCGCCGGCCCTATCAGGTCGTGCTGTTCGACGAGATCGAGAAGGCGCATCCGGACGTGTTCAACGTGCTGTTGCAGGTTCTCGACGACGGCCGCCTGACCGACGGGCAGGGCCGCACGGTGGACTTCCGCAATACGCTCATTGTCATGACCTCTAACCTGGGGGCGCAATATCTTGTCGAGCTGAGGGACGATCAGGATGTGGACGCGGTGCGCGACGAGGTGATGAACGTCGTCAAGGCTTCGTTCCGGCCGGAATTCCTCAACCGTGTCGATGAGGTGATCCTGTTCCACCGCCTGCGCCGTCAGGACATGGGCAGGATCGTCGAGATCCAGCTCCGGCGGCTGGAGAACCTGCTTGCCGACCGCAAGATCAACCTCGATCTCGACGCCGAGGCGATAGAGTGGCTGGCACAGAAGGGTTACGATCCCGCCTATGGCGCGCGTCCGCTCAAGCGCGTCATCCAGAAGGAGTTGCAGGATCCGCTGGCCGAGAAAATTCTCGGCGGCGAAATCCTCGATGGCTCGCTGGTCAAGGTGACCGCCGGTTCGGACCGCCTGAACTTCCGGAGCAAGGCGGGCGGAAGCGACGAAGCCAGGGCCGCGTAAGCCCGGCTCAAGCCGGACCGGCTAAACAGATGGCCGCAGCGATGCGGCCATCTTCATGCCCGGTTCATCTTGGAAACCTATCGTGATTGGTCGACCCTGGGGGCGACGAGGCCCTGAAAACCTTGATTCGCCCGGCAACGGGCGGCTGAAATGCATGGAGAGCTTTGCCTGCATGTCGCACATTTTCCTGTCCGCTTCGGCAATCGCCGCTCTGCTTTTTTCGGCCGATGCGATGGCGGCGCGCGGAGGAAGCCTTGCCGATGCCGCGCCGAAGTCCGAACGGGCCGCCGCGCCCATCATGCTGGCGCAGTCGGGAGATCTGGAAGTCTACTATGACGGCCTGGGCAACAGGGTGATCGTCGATTCCTACACGGGCGAGGTCGTTGCCGTGGAGCCGCCCGACACGCGCAGGGACAGGCGCGCAGTGCGTCGCCAGCAGGAGCGGCGGTTCGAGCGACAGGAACGTTATTACAACGACAATCCCGACGATATGGCGCGTTTCCTGGAGCGGCAGCGCGAGGAGGAAGCCAGGGTCTACGATCCCTATTCGAGCGGCGGATACGAGATTTTTCCCGAAGCGCCGCGCGACGTCTATCGCGACCCGCCGGCGGATTTCCAGCAGGGTGGCGCACAACAGGGAATCGAGCGGCGTCCGCTGGAGGAAGCGTCTCTGGAGCCTGCCCGCCGCGAGGAAGCTAAGCCGGTAACGCCTGGTACGCGGCTCGATTCGTCGCTTGCCCTCGGTGGCCGTGAGGAAATCGCTGCCTTGCAGGTGCTGCTCGACCGCGTCGGCGCATCTCCGGGCGTCATCGACGGCCGGTTTGGCTCGAATGTGGAAAAGGCGCTGGCCGCCTATCGCGACATCACCGGCCAGACGCTGCGCTCGACCGACGCCATCGCCATTACCGAGGCGCTTGCGAACACAGGCGGGGACGCCTTCTCCCTCTACGAGATCACCAACGAGGATGCCGCCGGTCCCTATATCGCTTCGGTGCCGGAAGATTACAGCCATAAGGCACAGCTCGAGCACATGTCCTACACCTCTGTCACCGAGGCGCTGGCCGAGCGCTTCCACATGGACGAGGCTTATCTCAAGGCGCTCAACCCGGAAGCCAATTTCAACAGGCCGGGAACGATCATCAAGGTGGCCAATTTCGGCCGGCTGGTCTCGACGCCGGTGGCGCGCATCACCGCCGACAAGACTGCCAAACAGGTGCGCGCCTACGACGAAAACGGCAAGCTGGTGGCTGCCTATCCGGCCACCATCGGCTCTTCGGCGACGCCTTCACCCTCGGGCGTGCATGCGGTGACGCGGATCGCCGTCAACCCGAATTACACCTACAATCCCAAAATCAACTTCAAGCAGGGCGATAACGACAAGGTGCTGACCATTCCTCCGGGGCCGAACGGTCCGGTCGGCTCGATCTGGATTGCGCTGGACAAGCCGACCTACGGCATCCACGGCACCCCCGAGCCATCCAAGATCGGCAAGACGTCCAGCCATGGCTGCGTGCGCCTGACCAACTGGGATGCGGCCGAACTTGCCAAGCTGGTGAAGCCCGGCGTCATCGTCGAATTCATCGATTGAACTGAAGTAGCTGCGACGGGTCTGGACGGACGCTCAGAGTAGCGGACGTCCGCACAGATCCAGCCCGCCGCTCTGCCAGTTTGTTTTCGCCGCATTTGTGCGAGGTCAGGTGATTTCACCTGACTGCAAAATGCTCAGCCCTCGACCTTGTTGGCGCTGGCCACCTTGACCGTGTTGCGGTCCTGTTGCCGCAACAATTCGTCGATCCGTTCGCGCTCGCGCCGGAAGGCGGTAAGTTCTTCGCCTTTCAGCACCTTGCCGACAGGCAGGCGCACGCGCATGGGGTCGACCTTGGTGCCGTTGACGATCAGCTCGTAATGGAGGTGGGCGCCGGTCGACAGGCCGGTGGAGCCGACATAGCCGATAACCTGGCCCTGCCTCACCCGGACGCCGGGGGCGATGTTCTTGGCGAAAGCGCTCTGGTGGTTGTAGGAGCTGACATAGCCGTTGGCGTGACGGATCATGATCTGCTTGCCATAGCCGCCGGCCCATCCGGCTTTCTCCACCACGCCGTTGCCGGAAGCGATGATGGGGGTGCCGCGCGGGGCTGCCCAGTCCACGCCGGTATGCATGCGGGTGTAGCCGAGTATCGGGTGCCTGCGCCCGCCGAAACCGGACCGGAACTTTCCGTTCGGCACCGGATTGCGCAGCAGGAACTGCTGGGCGCTCGAACCGTTCTCGTCGAAATAGTCGAACGAGCCGTCCTCGGTGCGGAAGCGATAGAAATTGCGGGTCTGGCCGCCGATACTGGCCGAGACATAAAGCAGCTCGGAGTTTTCGGAAGCCTCGTCGTCTTCGTCCGGCTGCGAGAACAAAACCTCAAGTCGATCCGACGTCGTGGTGCGCGACTGGAAATCGACGTTCGAGGCAAGCAGCCTGACGAGGCGCTGGGTCATGTCTTTCGACATGCCGTAGGAATAGGCTGCACGATAGATGCCGTCATAGATGGTGGGCAGGTTGCCGCGTGACTGCACCGGCGGGGAATCATCGAAAGCCGTCAACAGTTCGGGATTGGGATCCGGCTCGCGGGCCGGTACATACTGCCCGTCATCGCCGCGGGCGATGGTCACGATATGGCGGGTCTTGTCGTAGACGCCGGTGCGCACGACCTCGGCAACGTCGCCGCGAACCTCGAGACCGACGCGCAACACGGTTCCCGCCTTGAGCGCGGGGGCGTTGAGCAGCTTGGCGATCGCCGCCGCCATTCCTTTTGCGTCGTCGCCCTCATAACCGGAATCGGCCAGAGCCTCGACGATGCGCCGGTCCTGCCTGAAAGGGATGATCTCCTCGGCAAACACGGGCGCCTGATCGGCGGCTTCCAGATCCGGCCGCGGGGCAACCGACACGTTTTCCTGAACGATGCGAATGGCGTAGGAGCCTGCAAGGCTCTGGGTCAGCTGGTCGCCGAAACGCTGCGGGTCGACATAGTGGAGCGAGGCAACCTGGATCGAGCCTTCCGGAAGGCTGGTCGCCGCCTCGCGCACCACCTTTTCGACCTCCTCGGCCGAAAGCTCGCTCTTTTCATCGAAGGAAGCGGTGGAAATCGGGAAGTCGACGGTCTTGAGACTGATCTCGCTTTCGACCTTGGCCCCGTAGATCTGGCCGGTCGCGGCCACCGGGGAGGGCGGGGGAGGGGCGCCGTCATCGCTGAACACGCGCAGCGGATCGAAAGGCGGATAGGAAGTGTTCGTCGTGTAAGCCGCCGCCAGCGCCATATTGACCTGCACCAGCGGTATCGAATGGACCACCTCGCGATCGCCGACCCTGGTCACCATGGAAACATCCATGCGCCGGCGGTCCTTGGCGCGCGAAATCTGGCGCGGCGGCGCAACGCGGGGCTTCTTGGCCTTCTGCCCTGAAACATCGTTTGAGGCGAGGCTGGCCAGCTCGGCGATCTCGGGCGGGGTGGCGAGTTGCTGGCGGCCGTCCAGTGCCGCGAACAGGGCAACGCCCATCAGCACGCTGGAGGTCACTCCGGTAAGGAACGTTCCCGAGAGCCAGCGAGCAGAAACCTCCCGGCGATCCGGGGGGCTTGTGCGGCCATCCTCTACAAGGGGCGGCTCATTGCCTAGTTCGGCTATGACCTCTTCGGTATCCCGCATCCAGAATGGTTGCTTCTTTCCCGGTGGGCTCTTGTGTTCTTCTGTTCAGGCGCGGCCACGACCTTTGCCTGCGGAAAGCGCTCAAGTCAACGAGCCCTTATCCGGGCGGGACGGCGCCTTCGAAACGCTCCTATATATAGAAGGGAAGAAAGCGACGCTCCACCGTCCGCATGTCGGCCCTCAATGAGGCGGCAATAGGGCTTCGAATCAAGTTTCCGCTGTCAAGCCGCCGGCTAAGAAAAACCGTGAAAAAACAGTGAAAAACGGGGGCAAAACTTTTGTCGTAAAAATTTCAAGAAACTTCAAAATCGCTGTTGACTCTTCGGGTCGTCGCCCCCTATATACGCCTCATCAACGACGGCGGTGCCGCTGGCGACGGAAGAGTTTGCTCTAACGAAGCCAAAATTTAGCCGGTTCGGAGTTGACAAAAACCAGAGAGAAGCGGTAGCGAAACTCTGACGGGCCTGAGCCGAAAGGCGATCTGGTCCACAGACTTTACTTCATGTGAAGTCCGTTCTTTGACAATTTAATATAGAAGAAAGAGAAGCGTGGGCGGCAGAGTTTGCTACCTCGGAGTGAAGGTTTCGGCCTTTGCGGTGATGAGGATGCGAGACTTTGGCGGAC
>JAIPUZ010000104.1 GCA_022833215.1 Mesorhizobium sp.
TTGTGCGTTCAGTTCTGGCTTGCGCCGGACTCGTGCCACTTTGCGAAGAGCCTGTTACCGAGCCATGTGAAGAGGATGTAGACGCATACCGACAGGCATGTCGCGGTTATGAGGGCCGCGTACATCTGCTCGTATTTGAAGTCGATCTTCGCATTGATGATCATCTGTCCGAGCCCGCCGCGTCCTGCGAGGAAGAAGAGCTCCGACACGATTGCGCTGATGACGGCCAGGCTTGCCGCGATGCGCAGCCCGGCGAACAGGGCGGGCGCGGCGGAAGGGAAGCACGCTTTGAACAGGATGGTGTGCCACTTCGCGCCCTGGAGGCGAAAGAGGTCGATGATGCCGCGGTCGACGCTCTTGAGGCCCAGCAGGAGGGTGATGGGGATGGCGAAGAGGGTGAACTTTGCCACGATGAGCACCTTCGGCAGCGTGCCGAAGCCGAGCGCGGTCTGGATGAGGGGGATGATGGCGAGGGTTGGAATGGACTGGAGGGCGACGATGTTGGGGAACAGGGCGCGCTCGAGAATGAGGGCGCGGAACATGATGACGCCGAGCAGAATGCCGATGGGTATGGAGATGGCCAGACCCGACAGGGCGATGCCGAGGGTTGTGAGAGCGCGGCCGAACAGTTCGTGGCGCACTTCGGCGAGGCCGAAAGCCTGCGTCCACAGGCTGGTGCCGCTGGGCATGAGGAACTGGCGGTGCTCTTCCAGCCCGGCGCGCGTCCAGGCGTAGAGCGCCATCAGAAGGCCGAACAGGATGAGCGGCGGCACCACGACAAGCGCCGTCTGCGCAAAAGCGCCGCGCGGCTTCGAAAACGGCACAGGGCCGTAGGTGGACGCAGCTGTGGCGGCGTTATTGGAGGATGTCTTCACGGCGCGTGCTCCGGGCTGTTTCGCTGGGGACGTTTGGGAAACCGACATGCTTCAGCTCTCGATCGCCTTGCGCAGGGATACCGACACTTCTCCGCACAGTTCGGAGAATTCGGGTGTGTACCGCAACTCCGGATCGCGCGGGAATGCGAACGGGATATCGAACACCTCCAGGATGCGTCCCGGGCGGCGCGACATGACGATCACCTTGCTCGACAGGTAGACGGCTTCGGAGATGGAGTGGGTAATGAACAGGCCGGTGAAGCCGTTGCGCATGTAAAGCGCGATCAGCTCGTCGTTCAGCCGCTCCCGGGTAATCTCGTCGAGCGCGCCGAATGGCTCATCGAACATGAAAACGGTGGGGTTGAGCGACAGGGAACGGGCCAGGGAGGCGCGCATCCGCATTCCGCCGGAAAGCCGTTTCGGATAGTGATCCGCAAATCCGTCCAGCCCGACGAGCCGGATCTGCTCAAGTGCGATGCGGCGGCGCTCTGCAGGCGGATAGCCGCGCAGCTCCATCAGCAGTTCGACATTGCCCAGCACCTTGCGCCATGGCAGCAGCGTGGCGTCCTGAAAGGTGTAGCCCAGATGGCTCCGGTCCACCGTGACGGTGCCCCCGGTCTGTGGAAACAGGCCCGAAGCGATCTTCAGCAGGGTCGACTTGCCGCAACCCGACGGTCCGACAACGGACACGAACTCACCCTGCCGAATCGAAAGGGAGACCTCTCCAAGCGCCTGCGTTCCGTCCGGAAACTGCATGCAGACCCGATCGAAAGTCAGTGCCGCCTCGCGTTTGCCGGCGGTGTCTGCCTGATCGGAACTCACTGCCGAAAGACCCATCTGTTCTCCTCCCTGAAACTTTCCCGGCACGGATTGCGCCGCAATGTTCTTGCTGTCAGCCAGCATCTGTGTGTCCGCACTAGAAGCGCCTGGCCGAAAACGGCGACAGGTCTATGCGCGATGACCGGCCGCACACAAGGTCGGCAACATGTCTGCCTGTCGGACCACCCGAACAAATGCCGACATGCTGGTGACCGAAAGCGAACACCGTGTTGGCGAAGCGCGGCGAGCGGTCGATGACCGGCAGGCTGTCCGGCAGGCAGGGCCGGTGGCCCATCCATCTGGATTGCTGCGCTGTCTTCAGATCCGGGAACATTTCCACCGCGATCTCGCCCAGCCGATCGGCCCTTGCATAGTTTGGGGGAGCGCTGAGCCCGGCCAGTTCGACCGTTCCGGCAATCCGCAGGCCGCAGGCCATCGGGTTTATGAAGACGCTGCGCTTGTTCCACATCACCGTGCGATGCACGTCGATCCCCGGCTCGGAAAAGGTGACATGGTAGCCACGCTGGGTTTCGAGCGGAACCTTGCTGCCGAGCTTGCGCGCCAGGGGCCCCGACCAGGCGCCGGCGGCCAGAACCAGGCGGTCTACCGGGAGCCGCCCCCCGGATGTCTGCAACGCCACAGGTCCGGCCGGGCCGATCTCCACGTCGCTGACCTCAGCCTGGATTATGGTGCCGCCGTTGGCCCGCACCTTGCCGGCGATAGCCTTGACCAGAAGATGCGGATCGACCGTCGAGCCATTGTCCGGTGCGAAGACACCCAGCTTGAAACGACGGTTCAGGGCAGGCTCAAGCTCGCGAATTTCACTCTCGCCGATTTCCTGCATCTCCGCACCGAGCCGGCGGCGCAGGTCCAGAGACCATCCGGCCGCGTCGAGCTCGTCCCGGCTGTCATAGACATACAGGCAGCCGTTGCGCCGGATCAGCGACCGGAAGGTGCTCTCGTCAAGGATTGCACTATAGTCATCGAACACCGTTTCCATGAGCGAACGCATCGCGGTCGCCACCCGCACGCACTCGTCGCGTGTCGCATGGCGCAGGAAGCGCAGAAGCCACGGCATGATCACCGGCAGGTAGGACCAGCGGATCGTGAGAGGACCCAGCGGGTCGAGAAGCCAGCCGGGTACCTTCTTCATCATTCCCGGCATCGCCACCGGCAGTATGGCGCTGGGCGATACGGAGCCGGCATTGCCGAACGAGGTGCCGAGACCGGGTTCGTTCCGGTCGACGATGGTGACCGCATAGCCTTCGCGCTGAAGGAATGCGGCACAGCTGACCCCGACGATGCCCGCGCCGATGATCGTTACATGTCCGTTGTCACCGGTCATGGCCTTATTCCGCAAACAGGTAGGTCTTGCCGCTCACCGGCACCCAGTCCGGCTGCTCCCAGGCGATCATCTTGCCGGGATTGAGCAGGCCCTTCGGATCGGCCTGCTTCTTGAATGCAAGCTGGACAGGGTTGGTGCGTTTCATGCCACCTTCTTCCAGCGTCACCCGGTGCGGATTGAACACCGGCAGGCCAAGCTCCTGTTCGAGGATCAGGATGATCTCCTCGAGCCTTGCATTGGTGGTGTGGCGCACGATGGGCAGCGCGACCGGAGCAACCACACCGTCGAAGCGGGTAAACTCGTAGTGAAGGAGAAGCTCGTCGCCGAAGCGGGCTTTCACTTCCGCATATTTCTCGAACATCACCTCGCGCGGCATCAGCATCTGCAGATAGGTGATGGTGGGATCGACACGCAGCGCCCGCAGCGTGGTGTGGTTCCACGCCAGTTCGAAGGCTGCCGGAAGCTTCACGCCGGCTTCAAGCTGGTCATAGCGCAGGCGCACGTCCGCACCTTCGACCCCCCCGACCAGCGACACCAGTTCACCGATCGTATCACGCGATACCGTCACGGCGAGAACGGCCTCGCCTTCCTTCAGATAGGGGCGGTGGCGCAGGAAATAGCTGGTCGGGATCGGAGCCTCGAAATTGGACAGCATGCGCTTGCAGATCTTCTCCTCCTCGCCGACCAGGATGGCCAGCCGGCAGGAATTTTCGAAACTGTCGACGCCGATCAGAACATCCACCCAGTCCGTTGCGGGGTCGGCCGGCATTTCGACTTCCAGAATGACGCCGTTGACGCCGTAGGCATGGGCCGCTTTGGAAATGTCGGCGCCTGTGAGATCGAGAATGCGCGGCGTCTCTTCCATGGTGGCCAGTCGCAGACGCCGGATGTTTGCCGGATTGCGCAGCCCGCCCCAGCGAATGGCGCCGACGCCGCTGGAGCCACCGGCGATGAAGCCACCGATGGTGGCCGAGCCCATGGTGGACGGGAACAGACGGATTTCCTTGCCGGCTTCGCGAAGGGTGGTCTCGATATGCTCTATCACCGTGCCGCCCTGCGCCACGAAGTAATCTTCGCCGATCGTCAGCACGTTGTTGAGATGCTTCATATGCAGCACGACACCGCCGGACAACGGCATGGCCTGCCCGTAATTGCCGGTTCCCGCGCCACGGGTGGTGACGGGAACGTCGTATTTCCAGCAGGTCGCCAGCACCTCGACCACTTCCTGTTCGCTGCGCGGCGCAATGACAAAATCCGCGGTCACGTTCTGGAGCTGGTCCTTGAGGATCGGGCTGTACCAGTAAAAGTCCCGGCTCTTTTGCTGAACCGTATTGGGATTGATGTCGATGTCGAGATGGGCCAGTGCCTCACGGCAGGCTGCGATATTGCAGGTCATGGATACTCCGTCGCGAAAACGTCGCGCAGGCTGAAGGAAAACGGGTGAACCGGCGCACCACTGCGCAGGACGAGCCGGTCGAAGAACGAGCGCCCGACCAGATCATGCCAGTCGCGGGCGTCGCAGATGATGAGATCGGCAGGGGCACCGGCTGCGATGCGGCCATACGGGCCGAAGCCGCATGCCACGGCGGCGTCGCGGCAAAGCCCGTTCGCCCATTCGCCGATGTCCCTGTCGAGATGCGCCGTTCGCACGGCGGAACGGAAAACCTCGATCATGTCGAAGTCGCCGTAGGGATAGAAGGGGTCCAGCACATTGTCGGATGCAAAGTGCACCGACGCACCCCTGGCGCGCATCTCGCGAACCGTGGTGATGCCCCTGCGCAGGGGGGTGGCGCCTGCACCGCGATCCTGCAGGAACAGATTGGAATGCGGGAGCGAGACGACATGCACCCCTGCCGCGGCGATCTTGTCGATGATGCGGTCGCGGTCCGGCGCGTCCCTTGAGCCGAGCGAGCAACAATGGCCGGCCATGACGGAGCCGGCGTAAGCTGTCCTGCTGATGCTGTCGCAGATCATCTCTATGCCGTTGGCCGCCGGATCGAGCGTCTCGTCGACATGGAAGTCCACCGCCAGACCGGCTTTGTCGGCATGGCCGAACAGCATATCGAGCTGCCGGGGCGAAACCATGCGCGGCGGGATGAACGCGCCGAGAACGCCGCCCAGCGCAGCAATCTGGCGGCAACGCTCCTCAAATTCAGGATGCTCCACCCGTTCCAGCGCCATCAGGGCCACCGCCTGCAAGTCGACACGCCCGCGCCACTCCCGCCTCAGCCTGTCGAACACCTGCCATGGCAGGCTGCTGTGCGGCATATCGGGCGTGTCGAGATGCGTGCGCATGGCGGCGGTGCCGTTGGCGTAGGCCCGCTCCAGAGCCCGGCTCATGCGGCTTTCCAGATCCCGTTCGGACCAGTTGGCGGCATCCGCCCCCGAGAGCTTCACCGCATCGACGAGACCGCCTTCAGGCGACCCCGTGCGACGCACGATGAATGCCTTGTCGAGATGGACATGGGAGTCGACGAGAACGGGCAGCACGAGACGGCCGCCGAGATCGACAAGCGGCAGCCCGTCCCGCTCGGCCGTCAGCGTGCCGTCCGGCGCGATGCCGAAATCGGTGGTGGCAAGCCCATGCCGGCGGTCGATATCGCGCAGGCGAAGCCCCTGCGCCGCCTCGGCGGGCACGCGTGCATCGGCGTACCAGCCGGGCCGGACATTTGGTTCCGTCCGGATGGTCATGCCTGCGCCGTCGCAAAGGGGATCTCGTGACGCGCGACCTCCTCAAGCAGCTTCGCGTAGCGTGCGGCGGCGTGCTCCACAATGGCCCGGCCGCATTCCGGCGTGGCCAGCGCTGCGTTTCCGGCGGCCCCTTCGCTGTTGAGATCCTTCATCGTCCATCCGGCGGAGACCGGGCCCATCAACCGCAGCACCTCGTTGGAGCCGGCGACAGCGCGCGACGAGGGGACAAAATTTCTCGCATGCTCCATCGCCACGAGGTCTTGGCGGAAGTGCAGCATGGCCGCGGTTTCGACAAGGCCGCCATGAATGCCGTCCCGCAGTTCATCCTCCGGCACGAGGCCCGCCGGATAGCCCATGCTCATCCAGCCTGCGGCAACGCACAACATCTGCGCCTCCAGACGCAGCGCACGCGCGACGATCTGGAGCACAGGCACATTGCCGCCATGGGCGTTGAGCAGCACGAGCCGCCGCACGCCGGAGCGGGCGACGCCGTGGCCGATCTGCGTGAGCACCGCCTGCAGCGTTCCCGCATCAAGCGTGAGCACCCCTGGGAATCCCGTATGCTCGTCAGACTTGGCTACGCTCAACGTAGGCAAAACCAGAACCGTGGCATTCTCCACCCTGCAAGCGGCCTCCAGCGCCATGCTTTCGGCCAGGGTGGCATCCGTGCACAAAGGCAGATGCGGTCCATGCTGCTCAATGGCGCCCACCGGCAGAAGCGCGACCGTCGCATCGTCGACGATTGCGGCAAGCTCGCTTGCTCTGAGTTCGCTCCAAAGGTGCCAGGTCATTCTTATACCGATTATCGAGCAATAGTTCGCTAAACGTGACAAGAAAGCCCAAAGAGGTCAACCCGTATTCTGCAATTCTGAACGTGGCTCCTGATGAAATGCACATATTGTGCCAGGATCGGCAGCAAATTCCGGTGCGGAATTGACAGCCATCGCCTTCCTTGAGTTATGATAATAGATCATTAGTTCGATAGTCGTATCATAAAGGTTGCAAATGATCCTGCCCGAGCGTCTCACGAATGAAAGTTTTACCGAATTCGGACATGTGGCCCGGGCCGGAGAAGGCATCGTCAGGTCGATTCGCGACGGCGCGGTCGAACTCACCAGATCGGCTGCGGCATTCGCTCATGATGAGCAGGCGCCGGATCTGGCGCTGGATTTTTATGACGTCCGGCCCGCCGAAGGGCTGCTGACGATCACCCAGGCCGAACGCCATGAACACACCTCGCAGATGTTCGTGCCCATGGCGGTGAAAAACTATCTGGTCGTGGTATGGGAGGGCCATCCATCCGCGGGCGCACGTGCCCGTGCCTTCGTGGCTGGTCCTGAAGATGTCGTCATCTACAGCCCGGGCGTGTGGCACCATGGCATCATCGCGCTTGGCGGGCGCGGCCTGCTGGCTTCCGCCATGTGGCGAACGCGCGGCGGCACGGATGTGGAATTCCTGCAACTGCCCGGGCCGGTTTCGGTCGATCTGGGGAGCGTGGCGTCTTGAGCATTCTCGGCATAGATATCGGCGCTTCCACCATCGATCTGGCATTACTCGACCGCACCGTGCTGCGCACCGCCAAGCTGCCTCGCGTCTCGATGATGGCGGATCGCAGCGTTGCGGCGGCCCTGGAACATGCAACCCGCGAATGGTCGTGCCCGCCGGCGCTCATCGGAGAGATCAGGATCGGCTCGACCGGCGCGCTGAACATGCTTCTGCAACGCCGCGTTGCCCCTGTTGGTCTGATCGCCACACGCGGTTTCGCCGACACACTGGCACTTGGGCGGCAGAACCGCGCCGATCTCTACGATCCTGTCGCGCGCTCTCCTTCGCCGCAGTTCCTCGTCGCATCCGGCGCGGTGCATGAAATTTCCGGCCGCATGGGGGCGGGAGGTGAGGAACTCGAACCGCTGGCGCCCGAACAGGTGCTTGCCGCCGGCGAGGCATTGCACCGGCAGGGCGTGCAGGCGATCGCCGTCTGCCTCCTGTTCGCCCACCTCAACCCGGCGCATGAACTGGCCTGCGCAGAGGCGCTGGCACGGGCCGCTCCCGGCGTGCCCGTTGTTCTGTCGCATCGGGTTGACGGCAACGCTCGCGAATATGAGCGCACCGTATCCACCTGCCTCGAAGCGTCTCTGGTTCCCGGCCAGCTTGAAGTGATCGACATGATCGAAACCGCCCTGCGCGGGCAGGGCTTTGCCGGCCGGATCTCCTTCGCCGATTCGCGCGGGCATCTGCTGTCGTGCGGGGATGCGAAAAGATGCGTGATCACCCAGATCATCGGCGGCCCCGCCGCTGCCGCGCAGCAGGCGCTCGGGCTGATGAAACAGGCCGGCCTCGCGAAGGCGCTTGCCATCGACGCCGGCTCGACAAGCACCGACATCGTTGCCCTGGGGCCGGAAGGGCCGGTCGTGACCAGTCATGGCGTCGTCGCCGGAGTGCCGCTGCGTATTGCCATGGCCGACATGGAAAGCATCGTCATGGGCGGTGGCGCGCGGCTGAAATCTCTGCACCCACATCCGCAATTCACCATGGACGGGTCTCCGGGAGCACCGGACGTCACCGATGCCCTGGTCGCGCTGGGGGAACTGCCGGCCGATCTTGCAGCCGGGTACGATGAACGTATCGCCAGAGCCGCAGACGAGGCCGGTCTTCCGGTGACGGCTCTGGCGCAGGCCATCCGCGACGCTGCCGCCGACAGGATCGCCGAGGCGGTCGTGCGCTATGCGGCAAGCCGCAACATCGATCCGGCAGGCATGCCGCTGATCGCCGCCGGGGGGCTTGGGCAGATCCTTGCCGCGTCGGTAGCCAGCCGCACGGGCACGCGCGAGATGATAGTTGGACGACACTGCGCGGTCGCAGGGGCGGTTGGCCTGCTTCATGCCCGGCATGTGCGGGAAGCGGTGCGTACAGTCGGGCGGCCCCTTGCCGCGCTGACCGACGGCGAACTCGCCGGCATCCTCGAGGAACTGGAGGAGACAGGAGCAGCGCCGGCGCAAAGCAGGCTCGTCCTGACAGTCGCACCCAATGCCTTCATGCATCGGGTCTCCCTGCAACTGGACATGGCCAGGCCGGTTGTGGCCGATCTGCGCGCGGCATTTGATGCCTACCATGTCGGCCGCTTCGGCAGCCCCTCGCACGAACCCGGTTTCGTTTTTTCCATCGGCTGGCAGGGTTTTGACCCGGCGCCCGACATGGCTGCGCCCGCGGAGACAGGCACAAGTCGCATCGTGGCGCCCGAAGGCTGGCAGCTCTGCGAAGGCAAAGGTTTTGTCCGCCTCAGACGGCAGCACGCCATTGCCGGCCTGCGTCCGGAAACCTTGCAGATGCGCCTTAACGCCATCGCCCAGTCGATGCAGGAGATGCTGTTCAGGACCGCTGTTTCCCCCGTGGTGCGCGAGGGCAACGATGCCGCGGCGGCGCTGCTCTCGCCCGATGGCGAGCTGCTAGCGCTTTCCGATGCGATCCCGCTGCTGCTGGGCGCGCTGGATGGGTCGGCGCGGGCCATTCTGGAACGTTTCCCGCGCGAAACCATGCAGGAGGGGGATCTCTATCTGATGAACGATCCGTTCCTCGGAGGCACTCACCTGCCCGACCTTACCGTCATCCGTCCGGTGTTCCACGATGGTACGCTGATTGCGCTGGCGGCCAGCATACTGCACCATCAGGACATCGGCGGCATGCGTGCGGGGTCGGTCCCGCCAGATGCCGTGGACATCTTCCAGGAAGGGTTGCGCCTGCCGCCGGTGCTGATGGGCCGCGAGGGCCGGATCGGGCAGCATATTGTCGACCTCATCCACGCCAATTCACGCGCGCCCGACACGGTGCTTGGCGACATTGCCTCCCAGGTGGGGGCGGCGGCACAGGCGGCCGCGTCGCTCAGGGCGCTGGCCGATGAACTCGGCGCCGACGCATTCGCCACCGCCGTCGCGCAATGTCTCGACCGGGGCGAAATGCTGGCACGGAGTGCGATCGCGGCCATGGCGGCCGGTCCCCACCATGCGGCCGAGCAACTCGACCCCATGCCTGGCCTGCCTCCGGTGCGAATAGAACTCTCGCTCTCCTGTACGCAGGGACGGTTCAGAGCGGATTTCACCGGCACCTCGACGCAGGTGGCCGCGCCCGTCAACTGCGTCCGCTCCGGGCCTTTCGCCGCCGCCTTCTACAGCCTCCTCAGCGCCATGGGCCAGACCATGTTCCGCAATGGCGGGGTCGTGCGCTGCCTCGATCTCATCCTGCCCGCCGGATGCGCGATCAACGCTTCGCCGCCCGCTGCCGTTAACGCCCGCATGGGCGTTGTGCGGGCAACGACATCGACCCTGCTGCAGGCGCTTGCGAAGGCGCTGCCCGACAGGATGCCCGCAGCGAATTCCGGCATGTCCTATGTGCTCGCCTTCTCCGGAGCCGCCAGCGGCGGCCGTTTCATCGCCACCGAGATCATAGCCGGCGGCGGCGGCGGCGGGCCGGGTGCGGACGGCGCGGCCGGGCTCTCCACAGATGTCGGCAATGCCATGAACATGCCGGCGGAAGCGCTGGAATCGCAAATTCCGGTAAGGCTGCTCAGCGCCGAAATCCGGCGGGGTTCCGGCGGCGAGGGCCGCTATCGGGGTGGCGACGGCATCCGGCGGACCTATCTGGCGCTTTGCGACGATATTCAGGTGTCGCTGCGCGGAGAGCGCTTCCGCAATGTGCCCGAGGGCCTGCTCGGCGGAGGCTCTCCGCAGCCCGCCGCCGCCAGGGTCCTGCGCCGCGATGGCAGCGTGGAACATCTTGCGACACGCTCGACTCCGGTGCTGAACGAAGGCGACCGTCTGGTCGTTGAAAGCTGCGGTGGGGCCGGCTATGGCGTTAAAGGTGAGGCAATGTAATTCTGGGTACCAGATTGTGCTTCGGCACAGAAGTGTTTGATGCGCCGACCAACGCGGATGCGTCCCTGCGACGCCGGAGGCCAATGAAGCCATGAACCTGCACGACCTGCTCGACAAGGAAGACAAGGAGGTTTCCCTGACCTTCGGAAAAGGTCTTTCGGTTCTGCTCGCCTTCGAGGGCCGCAATGGCGAACTCACCATCTCGGAGATCGCCGCCAAGGTCGGCCTCAACCGGGCAGTCACCCGTCGTCTGGTGCGGACGCTCGAACAGCTCGGTTTCGTGCTCCACGACCGGGGTCGCTACCAGCTCACTCCGCGCGTGCTGCGCCTCACGCGCGGTTTCATGGAGACGCGCAGCATTCCGCAGGTGATCCAGCCTGTGCTGCGCCAGACATCTCACGAGATCGGCGAATCTGTATCGTTCGCCATGCTCGATGGCGACGAGGCCGTCTATGTCGCACATGCCTTTGTGCCCAGCCGGTTCACGCTGAACATGGTCACGGTCGGCAGCCGAGCGCCGCTGGCGCCCACCGCTATCGGCCGCGCCATCCTTGCCTTCCTCGACAAGCCGGCGCGGGAAGCCATGCTCGACCGGCTGGGGCTGCCTTCCTATACCCAGCATACCGTGACGGAGCGCAACGGGTTCACCGATCTGCTCAACTCCATACGTCTGAGCGGTTTTTCCTTCACCGAATCGGAATATGTGGAAGGGGTAAGCTCTCTGGCCCTTCCTGTTTTCGGCCGCGACTCTCACGTGATCGGCGCCGTGGCCATCATCTTCCCGCAAGGCCAGTATGACGAGAAGGAACTGCACGACCGTCTGATCTCGAAGCTGTCGCGCTGCGCCAACGATATTGGCGCTGTTTTCTGACCGGCTCCGGTTTCGCGCTTTCAGCTTCCGATTCTCTCGATCCGCGCTGCCAGTATGCCGGCCTGCCGCAGGGATGCGGCGGTCGCCATCGCCATCTGCGGCAGGATCATCCATTCCAGCGTCCATGCCGCGCCGGAGCGTTCCTGCTCATGCACGAGCGCCTGATGCATTCCGGAAAGCTGGGTCGCATTGAAACGCGCCAGCGTCACCAGAATTTCGGCGGCAACAGGGTTCTGTTTATGGGGCATGGCGGAGGACGCACCGCCGCCGCTCAGCACGATTTCGGTTCCGTCCTGCGCCATCAGCGCCACATCCTGTCCGAACTTGCCCAGGCTGCCCGTCACCAGCGAGAGCACTCCGCAGAACTCGGCCAGCCGGTCGCGCTGGCTGTGCCATTGCGGGGCGTCGCCAAGTCCCAGCCGTCTGGCGAGCCCTGAACGCACCGCCCCGGCCTTGTCTCCCAGCTTTTCGAGCGTGCCCGCCGCTCCGCCGAACTGAACGACGAAAAGCCTCCCGGCAAGTTCGTTGAGCCTGTCGCGATGGCGCAGGAGCGGCTCGCGCCAGCTTGCAAGCCTGTCTGCGACCGTGATCGGGATCGCGGCCTGCATGCGGGTCCGGCCCATCATCTGGCGGTCGCCGTAGCTCTCATCGAGGCGAGCGAGACTGTCGATCAGTTGAGACAGCAGATATGTGATGCGTTCGCAGACCGGCCGGAGCCGCAGAAGCAGCCCGGTGTCGATGACATCCTGGCTGGTGGCACCGAGATGCAGCGCGCCGCCATGGGGTGCGGCGACGGTGGCCCGCAACTGCCTGACCAACTCCGGCACAACGACGCCGTCCTGCGCGACGCCGGCTTTCAGGGCCTCGAAATCCGGCCGGAACGATGCGAGCGCATGGGCGATCGCCGTCGCGGCTTCTTTCGTGATGACCCCCTCGGCCGCCTCCGCCTCAGCCAGCGCCCTTTCGAAACCGACCATGGCGGCGATCTCGCTTTCGGCTGAAAACTGCCGGGCCGTCTCGTCGTCGCCAAGCAGGCCGTACAGCAGAGAGTTGGCGGAAGGCGAAACCGTCATGGCCGGAGGCTGCCGTCTCAGACGTCGAGGAACACGGTCTCGTGCTCGCCCTGCAAATGTATGTCGAACACATAGGCGCCGTCATCGGCGCGGGCGGCGATCAGAGTGGGCACCCGCGACCGGTGCTCGATGCGCGCCAGAAGCGGGTCCGCGGCGTTGGCCGCTTCCTCTTCGGGGAAGTACATGCGCGTATGCAGGCCAAGATTGATGCCGCGCGCCACGATCCAGAAGCTGATGTGCGGCGCCTGCATCCGGCCGTCCCTGAACGGCACCCTGCCTGGCCTGATCGTCTCGAAGATGCATTCGCCGCTTTCCATGTCGGTGGCCTTGCGGCCCCAGCCGCTGAAATTGGGGTCGGCGGCGCCGCGCATTTCCGAAGGTGAATTGTAGAGGCCGGCGGCATCCGCCTGCCAGATTTCGATCAGCGCATCCCTGAGCGGTGTTCCCGTTCCATCGAAGACGCGCGCACGCACGGTGATGCGTTCGCCCTGCGTCTTCCCGTTCACCATCAGCGCACCGAGGTCCTGCGCGTAAGCGCCCTCGATTCCGCAAAAATTCGGGGTCATGCCGATATGGACGTACGGGCCGGCCGTCTGCGACGGCGTTTCCCTGAAGCGGTTGAGAGGCTGAACCATCAGTTGCCCTCCATCCGGTTTTCGAACATAGACGAGCGGCGTCCGCGAAGCACGATGTCAAACTTGTAGGCGCGTGCATCCATGGGGATGGTCGCCTGGCGGTCGAGCGCCGCGATCAGCGTCTCGATGGCCGCGTGATCGGGGATCGTCCTGACGATGGGGCATTGCCAGATCATCGGATCGCCTTCGAAATACATCTGGGTGATCAGCCGCTGGGCGAAACCGTGCCCGAACACCGAAAAGTGGATATGTGCCGGGCGCCAGTCGTTCACGCCGTTCGGCCACGGATAGGGACCGGGCTGCACCGTGCGGAACGCATAGTTGCCGTCTTCGTCGGTAATGGTACGCCCGCAACCGCCGAAATTGGGGTCGAGCGCCGCCAGATAGCCTTCTTTCCTGTGACGGTAGCGGCCGCCGGCATTGGCCTGCCAGAACTCCAGCAGCACATTGGGAACGCCCCTGCCGCGTTCGTCGATGACGCGGCCATGGACAATGATCCGCGGCCCGATGGCGCTTTCGCCGGGGCGCGCGAAATTGTGGATCAGATCGTTGTCAAGCTCGCCCAGAATGTTGTGGCCGAAGACCGGCCCGGTGATCTCCGTGATGGTGTTGTCCAGAGACAGGAGCGCCTTCTGCGGCGAGCGCAGAACAGAGGTCTTGTATCCGGGCGTGAAGGCCGGCGCATGCCAGCCAAGGTCACGCTGGAAGAATGCGCCCGTCTCGGGCCGGCGGTTCGACAAAGGATCAGCATCCATCCTGCTTTTCCTCCCCTTCAGCATCCATTTCAGAGAATATGCGCTTGGCGATCCTGATCGCCTGATTGGCGGCCGGAACGCCCGCGTAGATCGCGACATGCAGGAATGACTCGCAAATGTCCTCGCGCGTCGCGCCGGTGTTGGCGGTGGCGCGCACATGCATGGCCACCTCGTCGTCATGACCGAGCGCTGCCAGCAGTGCCAGCGTGACGATGGAACGTTCGCGCTTGGTCCATTGCGGGCGTGCCCATACCGTGCCCCACGCGGCTTCGGTGATCAGGTTCTGAAAGGGGCGGTCGAACTCCGTCGCGGCCTGTGAAGCCCGCTCGACATGTGCATCGCCCAGCACCGACCGCCTCACGACCATGCCCTCGGCGAAGCGGGCGGAATGCGAACTGACATCGGTCATGACCGGTCTCCGGAAGGAAGCGCAACCAGGAAGTCGCGCAAAAGCGCAACCAGAGCCGCTGGTTGCTCCACGCAGGGAATGTGCCCCGCTCCTTCGATGATCTCGAAGCGCGAGCCCGGAATGAGATCGGCCAGGCTGCGCACCAGCGCTGGCGGCGTCGAGCCGTCCTGATCGCCGACCACGCACAGGGCGGGAACAGCGATGGAGGCGGCGGCGGCGGTGTAATCGGCTTCACGCAAGGCCACGCATGTGGCCGCATAGCCGGCGGGGCTCTGGCGGGAGAGCATGTTGCGGCAACCGGCAAGTTCGCTGGCGCGACGTTCATGGAAGCCCGGCGTGAACCAGACCTTCATGACCGCATCGGCAATCGCCCCGATGCCGTCCTTCCCGACCGTTGCGATGCGCGCGTTCCAGCTTTCCGGCGTGCCGATCCTGTGCGCCGTGTCGCACAGCACCACGCCGCTCACCATCCCGGGCCGGCGGGCGTAGAAGCCCTGCGCCACCAGTCCGCCGACGGAGAGCCCGCACAGCACCACATCCGCGATGCCGAGATGATCGACCAGGCCGACGAGATCATCGACATGGTCCTCGATCGAATACGGAGTGGCGCCAAGGTCGGACAGGCCATGCCCGCGCTTGTCGTAGACGAGCGTGGAGACGTCATCGCCCAGAGCTTCGGTCACCGTGTTCCAGATGCGGAAATCCGTGCCCAGCGAGTTGATGAAAACCAGATGCCTCATGCCCGCTGTGGGCCGATGAGCAAAATGCAGCGTCACGCCGCCAATATCCGCAAAGTTCACCGCATATCTCCTCAATGTGACAATGGCTTATGGATTCGGCACGGTAAAATGATATTTTCCCCCATACCGATAACTTGCAGGTTATAGATAATGCTGAACAGCCGTGTTCGTCTCCGGCATCTGCGCACCTTTCTGGAAGTTGCGCGCCGCAGGAGCGTGGTGAAAGCGGCGGCGGCAATGCATGTCAGCCAGCCGGCTGTGACCAGGACCATTCGCGAACTGGAAGAGGTGCTTGGGGTCGCCCTGCTTGAGCGCGAGGGGCGCGGCATACGCCTCACGCACAGTGGCGAGGTATTCCTTCAGCATGCGGGCATCGCGCTGGCCGCCCTGCGGCAGGGCATCGACTCGGTCGCGCAGGCAGATGCGGAACGAAAGATGCCGCTGCGCATCGGTGCGCTGCCCACCGTGTCGGCCCACATCATGCCGCGCGCGGTGGCCCTGTTCCTCAGGGAGGAAACGGGGGCAGCGCTCAGGATCGTTACGGGAGAGAATTCCGTGTTGCTGGAACAGCTGCGGCTGGGCGAACTCGACCTCGTCGTCGGCAGGCTTGCGGCGCCGGAAAGGATGACGGGTTTCCTGTTCGAGCATCTTTACTCGGAGCAGGTGGTCTTCGTGGTGCGCGCCGGACATCCGCTGCTGGCCGACGACGCGGACATATTCGCCCGTCTGGATGATTATCCGGTGCTGATGCCCACACGCGGCTCGATCATCTGGCCTTTCGTGCAGCGTCTGCTCATCGCCAACGGCGTGTCTGCCATGCCGGGCGGCATCGAAACCGTGTCCGATGCATTCGGCCGTGCCTTCCTGCGCCAGAGCGATGCCATCTGGATCATTTCGCAGGGGGTGGTGTGCGATGACATTGCCGATGGCACGCTGTGTCTGCTCGACGTCGACACGAGCGACACCAAGGGGCAGGTCGGCCTGACCATGCGCACCGACACCCCGCCGCTGCCCGCCTTTCCGATCTTGCTGGCCACCATTCGCGAGGCTGCAAGGCTTGCGAATGGAATGAGAGCCTGAAGGTGCAGACGGAACCTGGAACAGAGGAATCAGAGCGTCTGTGGTGCGTCCATAGGGACGCGGAATGCTCTATCGGGCGATATTGCTGTCAGCTCCTGCCAGCGACAGCAGCGAATCGATCAGCAACTGGCGTTCTTCGTCTTCCAGCGTGTGAAACTCGAAAAGCGTCATGCTGCGCAGCCCTTCGATAGCCAGATACGTGACGAGCAAAGCTTTCAGATCGGGAGTTTTGGCCTTCAGCCGCTCGAAAAGCTTGCGCTTGAACGTTTTGAGCGGCGTCAGGAATTCGGGATCTTCGGCAATAGCCGAGAAAATCCAGGAGGCTGACGCTTCAGTCTCCTGACATTCCTCGACAGAAAGGCGGATATAGGCGGACAGCAGATTTTTGCGCCCGTCTGCGGAATGGACTTCCTCCAGAGCATTGTCAAAGTCCCGCAGATGCTGCTCCACCAGAGCCTGCATCAGTTTTGCCTTGCTCGGGAAATTGTAAAGCAGGCCGCCTTTCGATATACCTGCGCGGTTGGCAACAGCGTCGAGCGAGAGATTGCCGGGACCGGCTTCTCGCGCTACATCGGCTGCCGCCGCGAGGATTTTGTCGCGTGAATTTGGCTTTCTGGGCTTCATGATCGCTCCCCATACGGAGCTTAAACCCAATTGACAATACCGTCCAGACGGTACAGTAGAGAGCCCCGAATTTACGCACGCTGTCCGAAATCTGAATTCAGAGCAGACGACCGAGAGGGATTACCTTGATCAAGCGCTTCATCATCGCATTCATCCTGCTCGTGATTGTCTGCGGCGGCATCGTCGGCTTCAATCTTTTCCGCGACAAGGCAATCGAGGATTTCTTCGCCAACATGCCGGTCAACCCGATGACGGTGTCGACCGCCAGGGTCGAGCCGATCACATGGACCCCGAACATAGAGGCCATCGGAACCGTCTCGGCCGCCAGCGGCGTCGATCTGACCGTCGAGACCACGGGCATCGTCAAGGAGATCCTGTTCAAGGCCAACGAAAAGGTCGAGCGGGGACAGGAACTGGTGCGGCTGGACGATGCCGTGCAGAAGGCGGACCTCGAGGCCGGCAAGACGCAGGAAGCGCTCGACAAGCAGGCGCTCGACCGCGCTGTCGCCCTGCAGAAGCGCGGCGTCGGCACCGATGCGACGCTCGATGCCGCCCGCGCCAGCTGGCAGACGTCGATTTCGCAGGTCGCCAAGCTCCAGGCCGTGCTCGACCAGAAGCTGCTCAAGGCGCCGTTCTCCGGAACCATCGGCATTCCGCGCATCGAGGAGGGCCAGTATGTCGCGCCCGGCAACGCGGTCGCCACGCTGCAGGATCTCGACACGCTGCGCGTCGACTTCACCGTTGCGGAGCAGCGCTTCCCCGATCTCAAGATCGGACAGGAAGTGCTGTTCGGTCTGACCGGCGACGACATGCCCTACAAGGGCGCCATCACCGGCATCGACCCGAAAATCGATCCGGTCAGCCGGCTGGTGTCGGTGCGCGCGGAAATCTCCAATGTGGACGGGCGTCTCAGCCCCGGACAGTTCGTCCAGGTGCGCGTCATCCTGCCGAGCGAGGACAACATCATCGCCGTGCCGCAGACCGCCCTGATCAGCAGCCTTTACGGCGACTACGTCTATGTCGTCCGCTCCGCCGACAAGACCCCTAACGAGCCGAAGAAGGCCGAAGCCGGCGAGGCTGTCGCGGCCCCTGCCGGACAGAAGCCGGCCGAAGGGGAAGCAGCCGATGCGAAGCCTTCGCTGGCCGTGACGCAGGTTTTCGTCAGCATCGGGCGCCGCTCCGGTGACCGGGTGGAGATCACGCGCGGCATCGAGGCCGGCGACGAAGTGGTCACGGCCGGCCAGAACCGCCTCAACAACGGCTCGCCCGTCGTGGTCGACAACACCATCGACCCGTCCAGGGCCGGGCAGCCCGGGAGCAACGGCCAATGAATTTTTCCGCGCTCTTCATCCGGCGCCCGGTTCTTTCGACCGTTGTCGCGCTGCTGATCCTGCTGCTCGGCTTTCAGGGCCTGTTCAACCTGTCGGTCCGCGAATATCCGAAGGTCGACGAAACCGTCATCACGGTCACCACCGTGTATCCGGGCGCCAACCCGGACCTGATACAGGGCTTCATCACGGCCCCGATCGCCGAAGCCGTGGCGACCACCGAGAACATCGACTACGTCAGC
The DNA here is from genome assembly GCA_022833215.1 of Mesorhizobium sp. GTDB lineage: Bacteria > Pseudomonadota > Alphaproteobacteria > Rhizobiales > Rhizobiaceae > Mesorhizobium. Next base: position 18,356 of record JAIPUZ010000104.1, read on the forward strand.
TCGCAGAGCATGCCGTCGTCTTCGGTGGTCACCGTGCAGATGAAACTCGGCTCCAATCCCGACACGGCGCTCACCGAGGTGATGTCCAAGGTGCAGGAGGTGCGCGGGCAGCTGCCGAGCGGGGCCAAGGACCCGACCATCGTCAAGGGCACCGGCCAGCAGTTCGCCATCATGTACTTGGCCGTGCAGAGCCCGCACATGACGTCGGAGCAGCTCACCGAATATATCGAGCGCGTGCTGCGGCCGCGCATGTCGACCATCGAGGGCGTCGCGCAGGTTCAGGTTCTGGGCGCGGCGAACTACTCGATGCGCGTGTGGATCGACCCGATCCGTCTTGCCGCGCGCGGCCTGACCGCCGCCGACGTGCTGGGTGCGATCAACAGCTCGAACTTCCTGGCCGCGCCGGGCAAGACCGAAAACGAGTATGTGGCGCAGTCGATTACGCTGCGCTCCACCTTGCAGACGCCGGAATCCTTCGCGGCCCTCCCCCTCAAGTCGGACGACAAGAACGGCGTCGTCAGGCTGCGTGACATCGCTCGGGTCGAGCTGGCCGCCGAGAGCACCGACACGCGCGTCGTGTTCAACGGTCAGCCGGGCACCTTCATCGGCATATTCCCCACACCGTCGGCCAACCCGCTCGATACCGCCTCGGCGGTCGAACGGGAGCTGCCCGACATTCAGGCCAGCCTTCCGCAGGACATGAACATCACGCTGGTCTATGACGCCACCGACCAGATCAGCGCCTCGATCAAGGAGGTGTTCAAGACCATCGGCGAAGCGGTGATCATCGTCATCCTCGTGATCCTGCTGTTCCTCGGCTCGCTGCGGTCGGTGGTGATGCCCGTCATCACCATCCCGCTGTCCCTGATCGGCGTCGGCTTCTTCCTCTTCCTGATGGGCTATTCGATCAACCTGCTGTCGCTTCTGGCCATGGTTCTGGCCATCGGTCTGGTGGTCGACGACGCCATCGTCGTGGTGGAAAACATCCACCGCCACATGGAGGAAGGGCTGAGCCCGATGGACGCTGCGTTCGTCGGCATGCGTGAAATCACCGGCCCTGTCGTGTCGATGACGATCACGCTGGCGGCCGTGTTCGCGCCACTGGCCTTCACCGGCGGCCTGACGGGCGCGCTGTTCCGCGAGTTCGCGCTGACGCTCGCCGGCGCTGTGGTGATTTCCGGCGTTGTCGCGCTGACGGTCACGCCGATGATGTCGGCGCGCCTGCTCAAGTCCGGCAGCCACAGCCGCTTTGCGGCCTTCATCGACCGGACCTTCGACCGTATCGCCAACCGCTACGAGCGGCTGGTTTCCGGCTCGCTTAAGTATCGGCCGGTCACGCTGATGATTGTCATCGCGCTGGTGTCGGTCACCGGCTTCATGTTCTTCAAGACGTCCAGCGAGCTGGCGCCCGAGGAAGACGTGGGCGCGCTGTTCTCGCTGGTCACCGGACCCCGCTATGCGACCTCCGACTACACCAGCCTGTATCTCGACCAGTCCTATCAGCTTACCAAGGACCTGCCTGAGCTGAGAGCGGCCTTCTCCGTGGTCGGCATCGGCGGCGGCACCAACAGTGGCTTCGCCATCTGGGCTTTCAAGGACTGGGCCGAGCGCACGCGTTCGCAGAAGGAGATCCAGGCCGACATTCAGGGGCGGCTTGGCAAGCTGGCCGGCGTCGAGGCTCTGGTGTTCGCGCCGCCATCGCTGCCGGGCGCCGGCGGCGGCCTGCCGATCTCGATCGTCATCCAGTCGACGGGCGAGGCCAGTCAGGTCTACGAAGTGGCCGAGCAGATCAGGCGGGAAGCGCAGGCATCCGGCCGGTTCATCATCGTGCAGAACTCGCTGTCCTTCGACGCCCCGCAGGTCACCGTCACCATCGACCGCGACCGCGCCGCCGCGATGAACATCCCCATCAGCGAGATCGGCCAGACGCTCGGCCTGCTGGTGGGTGGAGCCGAAGTGGCCCAATTCGACCGCGACTCCAACTCCTACGACATCATTCCGCAGGTGCCGCAGGAATACCGCAACAATCCCGAACGGCTCGGGGACTTCTTCGTGCGCGCCTCCAGCGGCGAGATGGTTCCGCTTTCGACCGTGGTGAAGATTTCGACCAACTCGTCGCCAGCCTCGATCGACCAGTTCAACCAGCTGAACTCGGCGACCATCTCGGCGCTGCCGGTGCCGGGCGTTACCACCGGCACCGGCGTGCAGACCATCGAGCAGATCGCCCAGTCGGCGCTGCCGAACGGCTTCTTCATCGACTATTCGGGCCAGTCCCGTCTCGAAAAGGAGCAGGGCAACACCATCATGATCGCCTTCGCGCTGGCCGTGGTCGTGATCTATCTGGTGCTGGCCGCCCAGTTCGAAAGCTTCCGCGACCCGCTCATCATCATGATGTCGGTGCCGCTGTCGATCTTCGGGGCCATCATCCCGCTCAATCTGGGACTGGGTACGCTCAACATCTACACCCAGGTCGGTCTGATCACGCTGATCGGCCTGATCACCAAGCACGGCATCCTGCTGGTGGAGTTCGCCAACCAGCTGCGTGCCGAACAGGGGCTGTCGCGGCGCGACGGCATCGTGGCCTCGGCCAAGGTGCGCCTGCGCCCGATCCTGATGACCACGGCGGCGATGGCGCTGGGCGTGGTGCCGCTGATCACCGCGCAGGGTGCCGGCGCAGCAGCCCGCTATTCCATGGGTCTGGTGATCTTCTCCGGCATCCTCATCGGCACCATGTTCACGCTGTTCGTGGTGCCGATGTTCTACACTTTCCTGGCCAGCAGGGATCATGGCGACGCCTATGCCCACGATGCGCTGCAGCCGGAGGCGGAACCCGCTCCCTCTCACTGAGGCGCGATCCGCGAGAGACCAGACAGCCCGGCACAGTCCGGGCTGTTTCTTTTTAAATGCCCGGAGTCCGTGCGGCGCAATGACCTTGCGGCAGAAAAAGATGGCATATGATGTGCCGCGGACCTATTCTGTACGGCCAGACAGCAAGCAGGGCGCTGCGCCAGAGTAGCCAAGGAAATACGAAATGCCTCCCTATCGTTCCCGCACGACGACGCATGGCCGCAATATGGCCGGGGCCCGTGGATTGTGGCGTGCGACGGGGATGAAGGACGGGGATTTCGGCAAGCCGATCATCGCGG
>JAIPUZ010000105.1 GCA_022833215.1 Mesorhizobium sp.
ACGTGACCCCGCTGTCGCTGGGCATCGAGACGCTGGGCGGCGTGTTCACGCGCCTCATCGAGCGCAACACCACGATCCCGACCAAGAAGAGCCAGACCTTCTCCACCGCCGAGGACTCCCAGTCCGCGGTGACGATCCGGGTCTTCCAGGGCGAGCGCGAGATGGCGGCCGACAACAAGCTGCTCGGCCAGTTCGATCTGGTCGGCATTCCGCCTGCACCGCGCGGCGTGCCGCAGATCGAGGTCACCTTCGACATCGACGCCAACGGCATCGTCAACGTGTCGGCCAAGGACAAGGGCACGGGCAAGGAACACCAGATTCGCATTCAGGCATCTGGCGGCCTCTCCGACGCCGACATCGAGAAGATGGTCAAGGACGCCGAAGCCAATGCCGAGGCCGATAAGAAGCGCAAGGCGCTGGTCGAGGCCCGCAACCAGGCCGAGTCGCTGATCCACTCCAGCGAGAAGTCGCTGAAGGACTATGGCGACAAGGTTTCGGAAGCCGATCGCACGGCCATCGCCGATGCCATCGCGGCGCTGAAGACCGCCGCCGAGGGTGACGACCCGGCCGATATCGAGGCGAAGACGCAGACCCTTGCCGAGGTTTCCATGAAGCTCGGCCAGGCCATGTACGAAGCCTCGCAGAAGGAGGCGGCCGAGGCCGACGCCAAGGCGGATGCCGCCAGGGACGGCGATGTGGTCGATGCCGACTTCGAGGAGATCGACGAGGACGACGACAAGAAGAAGTCGGCCTGATCCCTGTTGCAGATAATGAAAAGCCCGGTCCAGGCCGGGCTTTTCGGCAACTTCGGCCGGAAAAATGCTGCCGGACCTTTGCCGGCTCTGGCATTGGGACCGCGTAGCACCTAAATCGAAGGCCGCAAAAGAAGAGCAGAACGCATGCCATGCGCGCGGGCGCATGGCATGCGCAAAACATGCCGGGGAATAGCGACCGTTCGGGCGCATCGACCGACAGGAATGGCCATTTCGGCCGATCTGGAGCCATCGGGCAGAAGAACCAGGACAGGCTTTAAATGAAGGTTGATTTCTACGAAACGCTCGGCGTGAGCCGCAGTGCGGACGACAAGGAACTCAAGAGCGCGTTCCGCAAGCTCGCCATGCAGTTCCATCCCGACCGCAATCCGGGCGACGAAGCCTGCGAGCACAAGTTCAAGGAAATCAACGAGGCTTATGAGTGCCTCAAGGACCCGCAGAAGCGGGCCGCCTATGACCGCTTCGGCCATGCTGCCTTCGAGAATGGCGGCATGAACGGGGCCCAAGGCTTCGCGGCGGGCGGCTTCGCCGACATCTTCGAGGATATCTTCGGCGAGATGATGGGGGGCGGGCGCCGCCGCTCCTCGGGCGGGCGCGAGCGCGGCGCCGACCTGCGCTACAACATGGAAATTTCGCTGGAGGAAGCCTTTACGGGCAAGACCGCGCAAATCCATGTGCCGGCCTCGGTGTCCTGTGACGAATGTTCCGGCACCGGCGCGAAGCCCGGCACCCAGCCGGTCACCTGCACCATGTGCGGCGGCCACGGCAAGGTGCGCGCCTCTCAGGGCTTCTTTTCCATCGAACGCACCTGCCCCCAGTGCCAGGGGCGTGGCCAGACCATCAAGGACCCGTGCGGCAAGTGCGCCGGCCAGGGCCGCGTCACCGAAGAACGTTCCTTGTCGGTCAATATTCCCGCAGGCATCGAAGACGGCACCCGCATCCGGCTGGCCGGAGAGGGCGAGGCAGGCATGCGCGGCGGGCCCTCGGGCGACCTCTACATCTTCCTGTCGGTGAAGCCGCACGAGTTCTTCCAGCGCGACGGCGCCGACCTCTATTGCAAGGTGCCGATCTCCATGACCACGGCGGCCCTTGGCGGTTCCTTCGAGGTGACGACGCTCGACGGCAGCCAGACCCGCGTCAAGGTGCCGGAAGGCACTCAGAACGGCCGCCAGTTCCGCCTCAAGGGCAAGGGCATGCCGGTGCTGCGCCAGCCGCAGATCGGCGATCTCTACATCCAGACAGCCGTCGAGACGCCGCAGAACCTGACCAAGCGGCAGCGCGAATTGCTGGAAGAGTTCGAGCAGCTCTCGTCGACGGAAAACTCACCGCAATCGAGCGGTTTCTTCAGCCGCATGAAGGACTTCTTCGAGTCCTTCGCTGAAAAATAAACACTGTCCCGCAGACGACTTTTCCTGACGCTGTCAGCATATTGGCCCGGATTTTTCTTGAACCGGGCCAATCAGGTGCTAAGTACCACCAAGGGGAGCGCAGGAGATTTGCATGGCTAAGGGAACCGGACTGCGCAAGACGCTGGCGGCCAAGTTCGACGACGAACTCAAGTTCTTCAGGGGCTGGATAGACAAGCCGAAGGCCGTAGGCGCCATCGTGCCGACCAGCTCGGTCACAGCGCGGCGCATGGCATCGGTTATCGATCTCGGCTCCGGCCTTCCGGTGCTGGAACTGGGCCCCGGTACCGGTGTCATCACCAAGGCGATCCTGCGCCATGGCGTGAAACCGGAAAACCTCTATGCGGTCGAGTATTCGGCGGATTTCGCACGCCATCTGCGCACCAATTTTCCGGGCGTCAACGTCATCGAGGGGGATGCCTTCAATCTCGACACGACGCTTGGCAAGGCTGCCGACCTCACCTTCGATGCAATCATCTCAGGCGTTCCGCTGCTGAACTTCCCGGTTCCGCGCCGCGTCGAATATCTCGACGGGCTGCTGTCACGCATGCCCGAAGGCCGGCCGGTGGTGCAGATCACCTATGGCCCGATGTCGCCGATCCCACCCGGCCGCGGCGACTACACCGTCGAGCATTTCGATTTCATCCTGCGCAATATCCCGCCCGCGCGGCTGTGGATCTATCGCCGCCGCACGCACTGACTTTGGGGCATTTCAGCCCGGAGTTACCAGCCGGACGAATTCGCCTTCGGCTGCCGTCTCGTGATGCTGGCTGTGCCGCAACATGAAGAATTTGCGACGCGGTACCGGATAGTCCACCGCTGCAAGCCGGCCCGCCGTCAGGGCATTGGCGACCGCCAGCCGCGACATGACCGTGGCCCCTGCCCCCGATTCGACGGCGACCCGCACCGATTCGTTCGTCGGCAGCACCAGGCTGATCTCCACATCTGACAGGCTGTGTCCGCGCGCCGCCAGCATCGCCTCCAGTATGGAGCGTGTGCCGGACCCATGCTCGCGCATGACCCATGGCGAGGTTCTCAGATCGAGCCCCTCCCCGTCTCTTGCCGCCGCCCACGGATGAGAAGGCGCCACGACCAGCGCCATGTCGTCGTCGGCCACGGGCACGACGTTCAGCGCATGGGCGTCGACCTCGCCTTCGACAAAGCCGAGATTGGCCTCGCCCTTGCGCACCATCGCCGCCACCGTCTCGGTGTTGCCCATGGTGAGCTCCACCGAAAGCCCGGGATAGGCGGAACGGAATTTGTGGATGATGCCCGGCAGCCAGTAGTTGCCCACCGTCTGGCTCGCGGCGAGCCGCAGCGAACCGACCTTGAGCCCCGCCAGATCGGCCAGAACCAGTTCGGCGCTGGAGGCTCTTGCCAGCACTGCCCGGGCTTCGGCCAGAAAAGTGCGGCCGGCGTCTGTGAGGGCAATGCGCCGCCCGACCCGGTCGAAAAGCCTGGTCGCATAACGCGCCTCGAGCGCGGAAACCGCCGCGCTCGTCGCAGACTGGGTGAGGTTGAGATCGGCGGCGGCCCGCGTGACGTGCTCGCGTTCGGCGACGGCAACGAAAATACGCAACTGCTCGAGCGTCATCCCCTTGTTCTCAGACCAGAAGCTTCACCAATACCAGACTGAAGCCAGCGATAAACACAAACGCGGAAAGCGCAAGCAGAAGCGGCCGCAGGCCCCGCGACCTGATCTCCGACACATTGGCGTTCAGGCCCATGGCGGCCAGACCCATGGTGAGCATCAGGGTGGTGAAGAAGACGATATAGGGGCGCAGCGCATCGGGAATGCCGACAAAGCTGTTCCACAGAACCACGGCGACAAAACCCAGCACGAACCATGGCATCGGCGCGCGCGCACCCGTCTCGCCTCCTCCGGAGCGGCGGACGGCGAAGCCCATGGCGAACACCATCGGCGCCAGAAGTGCGACGCGGGTGAGCTTGGCAACGGTTCCCGCTTCGCCGGCCTGCGGACCGTACTGGAAGGACGCGCCGATGACCTGCGCCACCTCATGGATCGAAGCGCCCGCCCACAGGCCGAAGGCATTCTGGTCGAGACCGGCGAACGCGCCAAGCAGCGGATAGGCCAGCATGGCCACGGTGCCGAACAGGGTGATCGAGGCCACCGCATAGGCGACGTCCTCGTCGCGCGCATTGGTGACGGTGTTGGCAGCCACGATCGCGGAGGCGCCGCAGATCGAGGTGCCGGCGGCAATAAGCTGGGCAAGCCGGCGCTCGACGCCAAGCAGGCGCGCGGCCCCAAGGGTGAAGAGGAACGTCGCGGCAAGCGTCAGCGCGACGAGGCCGAAACCTCCGATGCCGATCGAGGCGGCCTGATCGACAGTCAGCTGGAAGCCGAGCAGCACGATGGCCAGACGCAGCAGCGTCTTCTGGCTGAAGCGGATGCCTTCCTTCGCGTTGTGGGCCACGCCCACGGTGTTGGCGAACAGCATGCCGATGATCACAGCCAGAATCATCGGGCTGAAGATCACGAGACCCGGCATCTCACGCAGCGAATAGCCCGCGCCGGTAATCACGCCGACCAGCACCAGTCCGGGCCAGACGCCACCGGCGCGTCCGATACCAGCCTTGCTGGCACCGGGTACCGGGGAAAAGCTTTCACTTGCAGACACGACATTCTCCATTTCAGGCAGAATGGGGAATGCCATTTCCCCTGAGTGCAATCCAACGCATTATTTATGTCGTAACGTTCGATTTCTCCGAACGATTGCGACGATTGACCGGCGCCTGTCCGATTTTCGGCCCTTGCCGGCGAGCGCGCGGCCATTCATTGTGTCCGGATCATGCTTTCGCAAACCACGACACCGGAACATCGCAGCGTGGCATCGCCCACGCACGAACCCTTGCGGCCTGCGGATTTCGTTGGGCTCTGGCAGGTGCGGCGGCGGCTGGTGGATCATCTGGGGCATGAGACACTCGGCTTCGCCGGACGGGCCCGGATAGGGACAGCGTCGATCACGGAAACCGGCGAGATGCACAGCAGCCGCGGGACGCTTGAGGCGAAACGCCTCTACCTGCTGGAAATGGACGCCGCAGGCGTCGATGTGCGGTTCGCGGGCGGTTCGCACTTCGTGCGCCTTGGCCTTGCCCCCGACCAGCGTGTGCTCCATCATTGCGGCGACGATCTCTATGAAGGCCGGTTCGTCTTTCGCAGCCGTGATTGCTGGATCGAATTCTGGCGGGTGTCGGGACCGCGCAAGCGTTATGCCAGCCTTACCCGTTACGAGCGGATTCCGGACCCGGCCTGACCCGCGACAAGATGCGGCTTGTGCGAGGCCGGCGGCGGTGGTTCGCTGGCTGCTTAAGGGGATTTATCCCGGGGGCAAATTGCGATGTACGAACATATCCTCGTTTCCAGCGACGGTTCCGAAGCCGCGCAGGCCGGTGTCGATCACGGCCTGGAACTGGCGAAGAAGCACGGCAGCAGGGTGACCGCGATCACGGTGACCGAACCGCTGGGCGGCCAGTTCGCCTTCGCCTCGGAGCTGTGGTCGCCGAGCGAGACGGAGATCGAGGCGTTCGACGAGGCACAGGCGCGCATCGCCCAGCGCATCCTCGAGCCGATCCGGCGAAAGGCGGAAGCGCTGGGCATCCCGATCGAAACCGTGCATGTTCCGTGGCGTCTGGTGGCGGGCGCCATCTGCGAGGCCGCCGACGAATATGGCTGCAGCCTTATCGTCATGTCCTCGCACGGGCGGACGGGCATGAACCGGGTCATGCTGGGCAGCCAGACGGCGGAAGTCGTGGCCAAGGCCAGGGTTCCGGTTCTGGTGGTGCGCTGACGCGCACGGGAGTAGACTGTCACCGGGATTAGAGCGAAGTCGGCGGGGTGACGGAGAAGACGGCATGATCATCACCGAAATGACCCGGTCCGAATGTCTCGAATTGCTTGCGGCACAGCGCCTGGGGCACCTCGCCTGCTGCCGGGACGGACAGCCTTACGTCGTGCCGGTCACCTTCGCGCTGGACGGCAATTATCTCTACAGCTTCTCGCTCACCGGCCAGAAGATCGAATGGATGCGGGCCAATCCGCTCGTCAGCCTGCAAACCGACGTGCTTGGCGAGCATGGCACATGGCGCAGCGTCGTCGTGAACGGCCGCTTCGAGGAACTCCCCGACAGGATCGGCTGGAAGCATGCACGCGACCATGCGTGGTCGCTGCTCAGCCAGCATGCCAACTGGTGGGAGCCCGGCGGGCTGAAGCCGGCCGATGAAAGCCCCACGCAGCATGTGTTCTACCGTGTCATGATCGAAACCATGACAGGGCGGCGCTGCGTGGCGGCACAGGATTAGAGCAATTCCAGCAAAAGCGCGAAGCGGTTTTGCGTTCGGAATTGCGTAAAACAAAAGGTTAGGCTGCAGTGACGATTTAACGTCTTGGGATTCCCATTTGGTTGCAAATCAGATTCTATTCTTGCCTTTGGAGGTTATGATGGAAGGTGAGGTTCTTCGCGACGATCAATGGGA
>JAIPUZ010000106.1 GCA_022833215.1 Mesorhizobium sp.
GGCGATATCCGCGCCATCTGGCGCTCGCTCAACAGAAACAAATCAACCATCATGGCCTCCTTCAGCAGAGACCGTGAATCACATCTCAAACCAAATTAATAGGTCCTGAGCCTAGCCATTTCGCTGTGTTCCATGTCAGTTCATCTGAGTATCGTTCCGTCCATGATCCGCCAACCTGATGAATACCGGAAGAACGGGCTCTCTTGCACACTGGAGTGAAATCTGCGATATTCTACTCGAATACCTTGAAATCGTAATTTTTTGCTTGCCAAGGTTGGGGTAGAGCGTTCGAATCGCTTCACCCGCTCCAAATATCCCACATCGAAAAGCCGCGGTTCGCCGCGGCTTTCGTGTTTTCAGGGTGGTTAAAATCGCAAGGCGCGAAAGCGGCTGGAAAGGGTTCGGTCACCGCCCGGTCACCACTTTACGGAATCGACGCGGCGTGAAATCGGGGAAAGCGTGTGTTTCTGTGCAGCGACATCGGCGTGACCTTGAAGCCCGCCACCAATGATCGGAGTTCCCTGGTCCGATTGCCTGAATGAGAGTGGCCGTCCTGCGGCGCGGGCGACAGGCCTGAGCAGCGGCGCGACACGCTCGGCCACGATCATCATCGAAGCTCGATGACCCAGCGGGATTGCTTCGCCAGACATTGCGGCGATCTCGACCGCGTTCACAGCGATGCTGGTGTCGCTCTGGTCGGCGGCGATCACGATGCCGATCTGTCGTCCGTCAATCCCGCCGGCGGCAGCAGCACGCCCATCTTCATGGGTTCTTTTTCTGCCTAATGCGCCTCTCGCGCGGCTGTCGAGTAGATGAAGGCTGCGGCCTCGTCGAAGCCCAGCAGAGCGGGTCCGGGCACGGCCGGCCGCGCGCCATGGCCGGCAGGCAGCTTGCAGACCACGCTTTGCCCGCCGATCCGCAGAGAAACCCGCTGATGGTCGCCCATGAAGACCGCATCCGCGATCTCCGCCCTCAGGCCGTTCGCGGCATCGGCCGCCGCCACACCGTCCGGCGCCTGTGCGATACGCAGGGATTCCGGGCGCACCGTCAGCACGGCCTCATCGCCGGCCGACACCTTGCAGCGCGCCCTGCCTCTCACCGTCTGACCGTCGTCGAGGCGCGCCACCGCCACATCCCCGGCGACTTCCGCGATGCGCACATCGAGCGAATTGGTCTCGCCAATGAAGGTCGCCACGAAATGCGATGCGGGATCGCTGTACAGCGCTTCCGGTCCGGCGACCTGAAGAAGCCGGCCGGAATCGAACACCGCCACGCGGTCCGACATCGACAAAGCCTCGCCCTGGTCGTGGGTGACATAGACCATGGTGACGCCAAGCTCGCGCTGCAGGCGCTTGATCTCGAACTGCATGTGATGCCGCAGGTTCTTGTCCAATGCCGCCAGAGGTTCGTCCATCAGCACCAGCCCCGGATCGAACACCAGCGCACGCGCCAGCGCCACGCGCTGTTGCTGGCCGCCGGAAAGCTGTGCCGGATAGCGCTCGCTGTAAGGCCCCAGCTTCACCAGTTCCAGCGCCCTGCGCACCCGGCTGCCCGCCTCCGCCGCCGCACAGCCCCGCGCCTTCAGCGGAAAGGCGACATTCTGTGCCACGGTGAGATGCGGAAACAGTGCATAATTCTGGAACACGACACCGAAATTGCGCCGGTTCGCCGGCACGCTTTCGACCGGCCTGCCCTCGAAAAGGATGGTTCCGGCGCTCGGCCTCTCGAAACCGGCCAGCAGCATGAGCGCCGTGGTCTTGCCGGAGCCTGACGGGCCGAGCAGCGTCAGAAACTCGCCGCGACCGACGTCGAGATCGATGCCTGAGAGTGCGGTGAAAGCGCCGTATCGCTTGGCCACATCACGGAATTCGACAAGTGGCGTGGCCGCAGCAACCATCGGTCCTCCATAAGAATATCGCATGGTGAACTGGCCGAAGAGGCCAGCTTCGCTCCCGCTGCCGGCGCCCGATTTTGCGCGGCACGGATGCTTGCATCTCGCATAAAGCTGCTATACGGTCAAGGCTATATCAAAATACGGGACATAATCCCAATATACAGGACAATGAGGAAAATGGACGTCGCGCTTTCCCTCCACAAGTCGGCCGCGCTTTATGAGCAGGCCAAAACCCTGATGCCGGGAGGGTCGACACGCGCCACGCTGTTCCGCAAGCCTCACCCTTTCTATGTCAGCCATGGCGAGGGCGCTTTCATCCATGACGTCGACGGCAATCGCTATCTGGACCTGGCCAACAACTTCATGTCGCTGATCCACGGCCATGCCCATCCGCGCATCGTCGAAGCGGTCTCGGCGCAACTGGCGCGCGGAACCTGCTATTCGATGTCGACGGAGGCGGAGATTGCCATGAGCGCCGCCTTGCAGGCGCGCGCGCCGAGCTTCGAGCGCATCTGCTTCGCCAACACCGGCACCGAAGCGGTGCTGTTCGCACTGAAGGCGGCGCGCGCCCACACCGGCCGCCCTCTCGTCGCCAAGGTCGAGGGCTGCTACCACGGCCTCTCCGACTTCGCCGAAGTCAGCGTCGCGCCCGAGCCTGAAGCCTGGGGCGACACGGCACCCGCCTCGGTGCCCTACAGCATCGGTGCGCCGCAGGCGGTTCTCGACAATGTCGTGGTGCTGCCGTTCAACGATCTCGAAAAGGCTCTGGCGATCCTCGAAGAGGTCAGCGACCGGCTGGCCTGCGTGCTCGTCGACCCTGTGCCCAGCCGCGCCGGACTGGCTCCGGCCGGGACCGGTTATCTGCAGGGATTGCGCGAATTCTGCACGAAATCGGGGGCCGTTCTGATCTTCGATCAGGTCATGTCCTTCCGGCTGGCCCATGGCGGCGTCGAGGAGTATTTCGGCGTGACCCCCGATCTGTCCTGCCTCGGCAAGATCATCGGCGGCGGCTTCCCGATCGGCGCGCTGGCCGGGCGTTCCGACGTCATGGAGGTGTTCAATCCGCAAAGCGGCCGCCCGAAAGTGTTCTTCGGCGGCACCTTCGCAGCCAACCCGATAAGCATGAACGCCGGTCTGGTGGCGCTCGACCTGTATGGACCGCAGGAAGTGAGCCTGATCAACATGCTGGGCGACAGGCTGCGCGACGAGATGAACGACTGGCTGCGCGCCAGCGGCATCGAGGCTTGCGTCACCGGCGCCGGCTCGCTCTTCAAGTTCCACCTCGGCCGCAGCGAGGTACACGACTACCGGTCGGCCTGGGTCAACGCGGCCCAGCGCAAGATCACGGCGGATTTCGTCGACGCGCTCGCCATGCGCGGCTTCCACATCATCCCGTCCGGCCTCGGCTGCCTGTCGACCGCGGTGACCGCCGACGACATCGACGCCATGATCGCGGCCAGCAAGGACGTGTTGCAGTCGATCTGTTCACGATAATCCGGGACCGGAGGAAAGAGCCTCTTGGACACGCGCCCATCCGCCTCCATCGGCCGCCACTCGCTTCCGGAGCGCGAAGACATGCGGTTTTTCCACCGCATCAGGGTTCGTTTTTCGGAGGTGGACAGACAAGGCGTCGTCTTCTTCGCCAACCAGTTCAATTACTTCGACATCGCGCTCACCGAATTCTGCCGGGCGCGCGGTATCGCCGCCCTGCGGCCGCAGGGCCATGAATTTCATGTCGTGCATGCTTCGGCCGACTACATCGAGCCGATCCGGTATGACGAGGAGATCGACGTCGCGCTCAGGGCAGAGCGCATCGGCGGCTCCTCCGTCACCTTCCGGTCGGCGATCTTCGGCGGCGGCACGCACGAGGTGAAAGCCGGAGGCAGGATCGTGTGGGTTCTCACCGATCAGGCTACCGGACGAAGCTCCGCCATACCCGACGCCTTGCGCCAAGCGCTGGCTGCGGCGCCGGAGCACAGGCTTGAAAGTTAACTTTCCAATAGGTATAAAAACTGAACGAATGGTAGAAAATAAGCTGCTGTCGTTCCATCCAAAAGGGAGGCACTCATGAAATTCTCGCTTGCATCCGGGTTCGCGGCAGCCGTTGGCGTCATTGCCGCACTGGCCGGCGGTCCCGTCATGGCTCAGGAGCAGCTCACCATCGCATCGTGGGGCGGCACCTATCAGGAGCATCAGAAGGACGTTCTTTTCACCCCCTTCACCGCCGCGACCGGCATCGCGATCCGTGAAGACAACTACCTCGGCGGATGGGCGCCGTTCCAGGCCATGGCGGACACCGGCACCTACAAGTGGGATGTGGTGCAGACCGAAGGCCCGGAATTGCTGCGCGGCTGCGAGGAAGGCGTTTTTCTCAAGCTCGACTGGTCGAAAATTCCGAATTCCGAACAGCTCATCCCCGAAGCGAAGGGTGAATGCGGCCTCGGCGTCGTGACCATCGGTTCGATCATCATCTACAACACAGGCGCCTTCGCCACACCACCCCGCAAGATGACGGATTTCTTCGATCTCGAAAAATTCCCCGGCAAGCGAGGCATCCGCAAGGGGCCGAAGATCAACCTCGAATATGCGCTGATGGCGGCGGGGGTCGAGCTGGACGACATCTACAAGACGCTGAGCACGCCGGAAGGGCTCGATCTCGCCTTCAGCACGCTGGACAAGATCAAGAGCGAACTGGTGACGTGGGAAGCGGGCGCCCAGCCCATCGACATGGTTTCCGGCGGATCGGTGGCAATGTCCATTGCCTATAACGGCCGTTTCGCCGCCGCCAGGGAAGACGGGCGTCCGATCGACGCCATCTGGGATCGCGGCACCTATTCCATGGACTATTGGGCCGTGCCTTCAGGCACGAAAGTTGCCGATGCCGCCTACAAATTCCTCGATTTCTATTCGGACAAGTCCCGTCAGGCCGAATTCGTGAAGAGGACCAACTACGGTCCGACGGTACAGGGGGCCGAGGAACTGCTCACGCCTGAAAAGCGCGAGATGGTCCCGACCGTGGGCCGGCTGAAGACGCACCTCTTCTCTTCCAGCACCGAGGCTCTCAACTTCTGGCTCGACAACTATCCGTCGCTTCTGGAGCGATGGAACGCCTGGATCTCCTCCAAGTAAGACGGTATCGGGACGATCGCGATGAACGGCAATGGCTCGCCATTTTCCGCCAACAGGCTGGCTGCGGCCGGTTTCCTGTTCCCAGCGATCGTCGCGGTTCTGCTGATGGCGGCGCTGCCGCTGGCAATGGTGGCGTCGAAGGCCTTCTACGACACTCAGGTCCGGGACGCCTTCCCGGCGACGCTGGAAGCGCTGTCCGGCTGGGATCAGGGCGCACCTGTGCCGGATAAAGCCCGGTCCGCACTGGCCGACGATCTGCGCACCGCATATGAAGCGCAGACACTGGCCGGTGCGGCCAGCAAGCTCAACGAGCGAACCAACGGCCTGCGCTCCGCCATCATGGCCACGGCCCGGCATCTCGCCCGCGACAGCGAAGCCGACATCGCCGCGACGCTGGAGCGAAGCTCACCCTTGTGGGCCGCGCGGGAAACATGGGCCACGATCAAGGCCGCCGGGCGGCCTTTCAGCCTTTCCAATCTCGGCCGCGTCTTCGCGCCCTCGCCATCGGGAAGGGAAGCGGGGCCGGCCGGCGGCGTCTACGGCGACATGCTGGCGCGCACGCTGACCATCAGCTTCGGGGTCACGCTTCTGACGGTGCTGATCGGCTATCCGCTGGCCTATGCGCTCACCTTCGCGCCGCCCGGCCTGAAGCGTCCCCTCTTCCTGCTCAGCTTCATTCCACTATGGATGTCGCTGCTCGGGCGCGCCGCAGCCTGGGTCATCCTCCTCCAGAAGGGCGGCGTCGTCGACATGGCCGCCCAGGCGCTGGGGCTCGCCAGCGGACCTCTGGAGCTGCTCTATTCCCGCGCCGGCGTCTATATAGCCATGACCCATGTGCTGCTGCCCTGCTTCGTCTATCCCTGCTACTCGGCCATGGCCAACATTCCGCGCAATCAGGTGACGGCCGCCCTCTCGCTGGGCGCCTCCGGCTGGCGCAGTTTCTGGATCGTCTTCGTGCCGCAGACGCTCGGCGGCGTCGCGGCCGGCGCCACCCTGGTCTTCGTTCTGGCCATGGGCTTCTACCTGACGCCGGCGCTGGTCGGCGGGCCGGCCGACCAGATGCTGAGCTACATGGTGTCCGAAATCACGCTGAGGATCGGCGACACAGCCATGGCGAGCACGCTGGCGGCGCTGCTCATCGCCGCCATGATCGTCGGAGCGCTGACCATCCATATGACCGTATATGCACTGCGCCGCCTGCTGCTCCTGAGGGCCTGGACGTCATGAGACAAGTCAATGCCGTCATGGCCCTCCTCAGCGCCGGCGCCCTGTTCTTCCTGCTGGCGCCGATCGTCACCATCCTGCCGATCGCGCTCTCCAGCGGCGAATATATCAGCTACCCGCTCCCCGGCCTGTCGCTGCGCTGGCTGAAGCAGATCGCTCTCAATGCGGGATGGCGCGAGGCGCTGGGCAACAGCATCTTCATCGCACTGACCTCGGCCTGCCTCGCCACGCTGCTGGGCACGCTCGCCGCAGTGGGTCTCGTACAGGCCGCGCCGCGCCGGGCGCGCTCCCTGCGCAGCCTGCTGATGCTGCCGGTGGCCATTCCCTCGGTCGTGCTGGGCCTCGGGCTCTACTTCCTGCTCGCCCGCGCCGGGCTTCTCTCGACCTATACCGGCCTTATCCTCGCCCATGCGGTGATCTCCTTCCCGCTGGTGATGGTGGTGGTGGGCGCAAGCCTCGCCACGACCGATCTGGTCGTCATCCGCGCCGCCCAGAGCCTTGGCGCCGGCTGGCGGATGATCTTTCTCGACGTTCTGGTGCCGATGCTCTATCCGGCGATACTTGCCGGCTTCATCCTGGCTTTCCTGAACTCTTTCGATGAAGTCATCGTCACCATGTTCATCGCCGGACCGGAGCAGAACACCGTTCCACGCGTGCTCTTCGCCAATCTGCGCGACCGGCTTGACCCTTCGGTGGTCGCCGTCACCGTCCTGATGCTGCTTTTGTCGGCCGGGCTTGGCCTGCTGCTGCAGCTTCTGGCCCGCTGGACGCAAAGACGTCCGGCCGAACCGTAAATTTGCAAGGGAGGAATCATGTTCGAGTGCAGCGAAAAAACGGCGGAGCTTCGGGAACGGCTGCTGCGCTTCATGAACGAGCACATCTATCCGAACGAAGCGGCCCTGCTCGACCATGAGCATGGGCCCGACCGCTGGCAGCCGGCGGCGCTCGTCGAGACCCTGAAGGAAAAGGCGAGGCAGCAGGGTCTGTGGAACCTGTTCCTACCCGAAAGCGAGCATGGTGCCGGGCTTTCCAATCTGGATTACGCCCATTTGTGCGAGATCATGGGCCGCTCCCCTTTCGCGCCTGAAGTCTTCAACTGCGCTGCGCCCGACACCGGCAACATGGAAGTTCTGGCTCGCTACGGCACCGAGGAACAGAAGAGCCGCTGGCTGCTGCCGCTTCTTGCCGGCGAAATCCGCTCCTGCTTTTCCATGACAGAACCCGCGGTCGCCTCCTCCGACGCCACCAACATCGAATGCTCGATCCGCCGCGATGGCGACGACTATGTCATCAACGGCCGCAAATGGTGGTCCTCGGGCGCCATGGATCCGCGCTGCCGCATCGCCATCGTCATGGGCAAGACCGATCCGTCCGAAAAGCGCCACCGGCAGCAGTCGATGATCCTTGTGCCGCTCGACACCCCCGGCGTGAAGATCGAACGCGCGCTGACCGTGTTCGGCTACGATCACGCCCCGCATGGCCATGCCGAGATCAGCTACGACAATGTGCGCGTGCCGGCCGGCAACATCCTGCTCGGCGAAGGCCGCGGTTTCGAGATCGCCCAGGGCCGCCTCGGACCCGGCCGCATCCACCATTGCATGCGCACGATCGGCATCGCCGAACGCGCGCTGGAAACCATGGCCGAACGTGCCCGCTCCCGCACCGCCTTCGGCCGCACGCTCCTCGAAATGGGATCGGTCCGCGAGCAGATCGCGCGCTCGCGCATCGAGATCGAGCAGACCCGCCTGCTCACCCTCAAGGCCGCCGACATGATGGACAAGGCGGGCAACAAGGTTGCGCGTCTGGAGATCGCCATGATCAAGGCGGTGGCGCCCGCCATGGCCTGCCGCGTTCTCGACCGGGCCATCCAGGTCCACGGGGCGGCCGGCGTTTCGCAGGACACCTTCCTGGCTTCCGCCTATGCGCGGGTGCGATCTCTGCGCCTCGCCGACGGTCCCGACGAGGTTCACCTCGAAACCATCGCCAAGCTGGAGATCGGCAAGGGTGCCTGACGTCCGTCGCACAACTGCTCCCATTGAAGCGACACGTTCAGGACCAGACATGGCACACATCACCCCTCCGCGAGACAGTGCGCATGCAAGCTGGCTGCGCCACTGGCCGCCCGGCCTGCCGCTCGATCTGCATGTCCCCGCGACCACCGTGCACGACAATCTGGAAGTGTCGGCGCGGCGCTACCCGGACCTCGACTGCCTGATCTTCTGCGGCACCCGTCTCACCTACGCCGAGGTCCGGCAAAACGTTGAGAGCCTCGCCGGCTTTCTTCAGAAGCGCCTTGGCCTGGCGCGCGGCGAGCGGGTGCTTCTGTGCCTGCAGAACAGTCCGCAATTCGTGATCGGCTACTACGGCATCCTGCGCTCCGATGCCGTGGTGGTGCCGGTCAATCCGATGAGCAAGGCGTTCGAGATCGAGCATCTTGCCCGCGATACCGGCGCCCGCATCGCCGTGGTCGCCCGCGATATGGTGCCGGTGATCGGGCCGCTCGTGGAGGCGGGGTTGATCGAACGCATCCTTGTCGCCGACTATGCCGACCATGTCGCCCCGGATTTCGATCTGCCGCTGCCTTTTGCGGCGAGGCCGGACCAGACGCCGCTTCCCGATCGCATGATTGCATGGGGCGACGCCCTGTCCGCCCATGAGCAGGCCGGGCCTTCCGTTGCCGGTCCGGACGATCTCGCCATCCTGCCCTACACCTCGGGCACCACCGGCAATCCCAAGGGATGCATGCACACGCACCGCACGGTGATGATCACGCTGGTGGGCGGGGAAAGCTGGGTGCACGCGGCCGCCGGCGCGGTGAACCTGGCCACGCTGCCCTTCTTCCATGTCACCGGCATGCAGAACTCGATGAACATCCCCATCTATGCCGCCTGCACGCTGGTCATCATGCCGAGATGGGACCGCCGCACCGCGGCCGAGCTGGTGCGCCGCCACAAGGTCGAGCGCTGGCGCATGATCGCCACCATGGCCATCGATCTGGTCAACGACCCCGATTTCGACAGCTATGACCTTTCCAGCCTGCAATATATCGGCGGCGGCGGCGCGCCGATGCCCGAGCCCGTGGCAGCCCGGCTGCGCGAAAAGACCGGCCTTGCCTATATCGAAGGCTATGGCTTGTCGGAGGCCATGGCCGCCACCCATATCAACCCGACCCACCGCCCCAAGCCGCGCTGTCTGGGCATTCCGGTGTGGGGCGTGGACTGCCGCATCCTCGACGTGGACACGGGCACGTTCCTCGCCGACGGCGAGGTCGGCGAAATCGTCATGGACGCGCCGCAGGTCTTCAAGGGCTACTGGCAGAATCCGGAGGCCACGGAAGCCGCCTTCATCGACATCTCGGGAAAGCGTTTCTTCCGCAGCGGCGACATCGGCTATCGCGACGAAGACGGCTATTTCTTCATCGTCGATCGTTCCAAGCGCATGATCAACGCCGCCGGCTTCAAGGTCTGGCCTTCCGAGGTCGAAGCCCTCATGCTGCGTCATCCGGCCATTGCCGAAGCCTGCATCGTCTCCGTGCCGGACGAAAGGCGCGGCGAAGGCGTCAAGGCGCTGGTCGTGGCGCGCGGCGACAGGCAGACACTGTCGGCGCAGGAGCTCTCCGACTGGTGCCATGCCAACATGGCAAGCTACAAATGCCCCCGGCATTTTGAATTCATCGATGCCTTGCCACGCTCCTCCACCGGAAAGGTCCTGTGGCGCGAGTTGCAGGCGCGTGAATGGGAAGGCCGATGAGGCCGGGCCCGGAACGACAGCCCTCCTTGAAAGACGCCGTCCTTCATGGGAAATGCAATGTTCCGGGCCGGCGTTCCTTTGCCGGGCTGCGATGAAACCGATGGTGCGGATGAACGACAAGGGACAAAAACCGGAAAGGTCCGTGGCCACCTCGCTGCGCAAGGCCCTGGCGATCCTCGAGCAGGTGGGCGACGCGGACGGCCCGTTGACCGGCCAGCAGCTCGCCGTTCAGGTCGGCCTTTCCCGCTCGACCGCATCGCGGCTTGCGCTGGACCTGTGCGAACTCGGCTATCTCTCACCGCTTTCCAACGGGCATGGCTTCGAGCTCGGGCCGGCGGCGCTCAGGCTCGGCCTGCGCAAGTTCTCCAGCCTAGACATACGCCGGTCGGCCGCGCCTTTCATGCGAACGATCAGCGACGACACCGGCCTGATGGTGGATCTCGCCCTCGCGCATGGCGACGAGATGCTCTATTTCGAGGTGTCGCGCAAAAGCGGCTCCGTGGTGCTGGCGACCGAACTCGGCAGCCGCATGCCCATCGAGAAGACCGCCGGCGGCCATGCGGCCATATCGGCTTTCATGCCGGTCGAGCGCGAGCAGGTGTTCACCCGGCTGAAGGCGAAATACGGCGCGGAATGGCCTCAGGTCGAAGCGCGGATAAACCGTTCTCTGGACGAGATCGCGACGCATGGCTTCTGCACCGCCATCGGCACATGGCGACCGGACGTTTCGGCCGTCGGGCTCCCTTTCATCGACCCGAGAACCGGACGTGTGTTCAGCTTCAGTTGCTCCGGCATCGGCTACACGATAGAGGAGAAGCGTCTCCGTACGGAGATCGGTCCGCGTATGGTCGAACTGGTCCACAATGTCGCTGCGGCCATGGGAACCTCTCCCATCCCCTGAAGCGTGCGTGGCCAGATACCCGGCATCGCACCGTTTCGGCTCCGAAATGACAGCCGTGCGCAGTCGTCGGGAGCTTTCAGGGGAGAGCGCGGTTGAAGAAGCGGACGAAACAGCCAGACAGCGAAACAGCCCTGGAGACGGTGCATCCCGCGTCCGGGGATCGCCAGTTCGTGACTGCCTTGCAACGCGGCCTCGACATTCTGCGCGCCTTTCGCCCGGCTGACACAGCACTCGGCAATCAGGAACTGGCGGAGCGTTCCGGGCTGCCCAATTCCACCGTCTCGCGGCTCACCTACACCCTGTCGAAGCTTGGCTACCTCGTCTATCTGGAAGAAATCGGCAAGTACCGCATGGGCGTGCCGGTGCTGGGCCTCGGCTATGCATGCCTGAGCGGCCTGAAGGTGCGCGAGGTGGCGCAGCCCTATCTGGACGCCCTTGCCGAGCACGCCGGCAACGGCATCCTTGTCGCCATGGGCGGACGCGATGAGTTCAGCATGATCTACGTTGCATGCGCCCGTTCGCCCGGTGTCGTGTCGTTGCAGCTCAATGTCGGCTCCCGCATCTCGCTGGCCCGTTCCAGCATGGGCCGCGCCTATCTGGCGGCCGCTCCCGCCCGGGAAAGGGAAACGCTGCTTCGCGGCATCGAGGCGCGAACCGACAAGGCGCGCTGGCCCCAGCTGCACGAGGAAATCCTGCGCGCCATCGAGGAAATCGAGACCCGCGGCTTCTGCCTCAATTCCGGGGAATGGCATGCGGACGTCAACTCCGTCGGCGTACCGCTCGTGCCGCTGCATGGAGGTGGCCCCGTCCTCGCGCTGAACTGCGGCGGCCCCGCCTACCTGCTGCCACGCGAACGGCTTGAAAACGATCTCGGACCGCGCATGGCGGAGATGGTGAAGAAGATACGCTATTCCGGTTAGAGCATCTTGCAGTCAGACGGAATCGTCTGACGTCGCATAAATGCGGATAAGAAAGAGACTGGAGCAGTGGAAGCAGCGTTCGTCAGAACGTCCGCTGCTCTAAGCATGTCGCCCGAAAGTGGGAACTGGTTTCGGGATCACGACATGCGTAAAAACAACAGCTTAAAGCGTAAGGAGCGAATCTGAAAGATCTCGACACGCTTTAGACCGAATCTGCGGCCGCGGCTTTTTCCGCATTACCGAGGCCGAACAGTTCGGAAATCCATCGGCTTGACGGATGCTGGCTGCAGAAGGTCAGCACCGCGATCATGATGGGAACGCCGATGAAGGCGCCGAAGATTCCCCACAAATGCCCCCACAGGAAAACGGAAAACAGCACCACCACGGGAGACATGGACAGCGCACTGCCCGAAACGCGCGGTTCGATATAGCTGCCCACGATGAACTGGATGAAATTCAGCCCGATGAAAATCGCCAGCACCCCCTCCCACGTGCCGAACTGGACAAGGGCAAGAAGCGTCGGCAGCAGCGTCGCGACAAAGGGACCGATGAAGGGAATGTAGTTGAGCGCGAAGGCGATGAAACCCCATTCCTCGGCCAGCGAAAGGCCGACGACCCGCGCAAAGGCCCAGACCAGCAGACCCGTTGCCAGGCTCATGGCCGTACGGATCACCATATAGCGCCGGATCTTGACCGCCGTCTGCTGACACCCTTCGAGCAGCACCCGGCTTGCAATCCTGTTGCGCATTGCCCTGATGCGGTTGCCGAAATCCTCGACTTCCATCAGCCCCAGCAGGACATAGACGAGCGCGATCAGCCAGAAGCTGAAGATGCCGTT
The DNA here is from genome assembly GCA_022833215.1 of Mesorhizobium sp. Lineage (GTDB taxonomy): Bacteria > Pseudomonadota > Alphaproteobacteria > Rhizobiales > Rhizobiaceae > Mesorhizobium. The sequence continues at coordinate 12,657 of JAIPUZ010000106.1, forward strand.
GAGCCGGCTGCTGACGGTCTGCACCGTGCGCAGGATCCAGCTCACGCCGAAATTCTCCGGCCAGACCGTGGCGGAGGCGATGCCCTGCTCTTCCAGCCAGCGACGGGCCTGCTCGTAGAGCTGCTGGAAATGCGCCGCATCGGCGATGATCCACCGCCCCACCTGCCCGAAAGCCCAGGCGATGAGCCAGCCGAAGGCCAGCAGTGTGAGCATCACGATCAGGAAGCTGATGGCCAGCGCCACATAGTGCGGCATAAGCTCCTGCAACCGGCGCTGCACGGGCCACACGAGGGCGATGACAAAGAGCGCAAGAGCGATCGGTGCGAAAACCGTATCCGCCACGGAAAGCACCGCGACAAACAGCAAAGTCGCAATGATGATCAGCGTGGCTGGAATAAGTTTGTTCCGGGCGGCGAACATGCCGGTTTGTCCTCAGAGCGTTCAATTCTGTTCTGTAAGCCAATGCCGGGCTGGCACCCGCCCCGCCCCTCGCTCACGACGCCGGCTTTTGCGTGCCGGCATCCATCCATTGATAGTAGAAACGATACGTATCTCCCGGTGCGCCGTAGTGATAGGGCACGTCGACATGCCGGACCAGCCCTTCGGGGCGGGAGTCGGACAGGTTCCGCTCGATGAAACGCGCGACGTTCCCCGGCATTTCCGGTGAGATCGCAAGATCGACCTTCCTGCCGCTCCGCCAGATCACGAGGATCGGCCGATCTGCAGCGATGTCCGGGAAGAACTGCTGGCCTGCGGGCGCCAATATCGGAACCCCCGATACGTGAAGGCGGATTGTTCCGGCAAGTTGCCCGTCGCCCGCCACAATCGCGGCCGGCGGAACCGGCGCCTCGGCCATCAGCTGATTTATCATCGGGCCGTAAGGCACGTTGAGCTTCTGGTAATTTCCCGTCCAGCCCGCCGTGACGATCCGCAAGCCGAGGACGGAGGGAATGATCACCATGATCGCCAGCGCGATGCCGAGCAATATTCTGAACGGCTTGCTTGTGTCTGCCCCGGCTTCCTCCAGTTTCAGGCACAGATAGAGCGGCAAGGGCATGACGAGCGGTATCAGCCACCTGTCGCGAATTTCGGACACCCCGAAAAACACGACGAGGCTTACCAGCGCCAGAAACGCCACGATCCACGTCCGCTCGATCAGCCGCGTCCAGATGTTGCCGGTGCGCAGGCCCGTGAACATCTGCCTGCCGAACACAGCGGCAAAGATCAGCAGGATCAGGCACGATACGCCGATCAAAGCTTCCGTCAGGGAATACAACCCGAGGAGAATTTGATGAACCGTTCCGGATCCCGAATTGTCGGTCAGCTTCTCAAGGGTCCGGGATGTCGCCTGGTCCAGATTTTCCAGGAACCAGACCGCGTGTGGAACGACGATGAGCAGGGTGGCCAGGGCCGCCAGAAGGATGCGCCGGTCGAAAATACGGCGACGCAACCCGTCGTCCCATAGCGCCGCGAGAAACACCGAGCCCGGCAGAAGCAGAAAATTGTATTTCGAGATGGCGCCGATGCCGATGGCCAGCCCCATGAGCAGGTAGGAGAACCCGGTGGGCCGCTCCACCGTCCGGAAAAGCCCGTACAGGAACAGGGATGAACTGAATATCACCGCCACCGTATGCGTAAGGTCGCGCTGTGCGCCATAGCCGATCTGGGAGATCATGAACAGGCCGAGCGAAGCGACGACAGCCAGACGCTTGTCCCGAAGAACTCCGAAGGCGGTCAGCCCCATGAGCAGATAGGAAGCGAACAGCATTCCGTTCTTGAGCAGCGAGAGCGAAAGAACGGATGCTCCAAGGATGGCATTGGCCCCGTATTGCAGCCAGTTGTACAGCGGCGGCTGGTTGCTGTAGCCGAGAGCCAGCCATTGCGAGATGAACATCTGCTCCGCCTCGTCGAGCTCAAGCGATGCCGGCAGCAGGACCCTCAAGACGACGTTGAGAGCGAAAAAGGCGAACAGCAGGACAAAGACGAAATGCGGCCGCCGCTCCAGCAGGTCGCTCACCCGGCTTCTCCCGGCCGCACCACCTGCCTCACGATATAGCCCGGCGTGTCGCTGCCCTGGAAATAGGTCCGGGCGATCATCTCAGCCAGTATGCCCATGGTGATCATCTGCAGCGACGACAGGAACATCATGACGCCGACCAGCAGCAGCGGGCGGGTGCCGATGTCGTTGCCCATGACGAACTTGTCGATGCCGAGATAGAAGAAGATGAGTGCGCTGATGACGCCCGCAACCAGCCCGATCGAACCGAAGAAGTGGCCGGGCCGGGCCTTGTATCGCATGAAGAACATCACCGACAGCAGGTCGAGAATGACGCGGAAGGTTCGCGAGATTCCGTATTTGGATACGCCGTGCTGGCGTGCATGGTGACGGACCGGCATTTCCCCGATACGCGAACTCGGCACCACGCCCGCCACCCAGGCTGGAATGAAACGGTGCATCTCGCCCATCAGCTGAACCTGCTTGATGATCGAGGCGCGATATATCTTCAGGCTGCAACCGTAGTCGTGAAGCCGCACGCCGGTCACGCGCCCGATAAGACGATTGGCAATCCACGAGGGAACCTTGCGCAGGACGAGGCCGTCCTGCCGGTTCTTGCGCCACCCCACGAGAAGATCGAGGTCCCGTTCCTCCAGGGCCCGGACCATGTCCGGGATATCTTCGGGATCGTTCTGGAGATCTCCGTCCATGGTGGCGATCAGGCGGCCGCTGGCGAAATCGAGCCCGGCCTGCATGGCTGCCGTCTGTCCGAAATTGCGTTGCAATTCCACGATCTTCAAAGGCAGGTTACCGGCCGCGGGGTGTGTTCTGGCCTTGAGCACGGTGGCGTCCGAACTGCCGTCGTCGACAAGGATGAGCTCCCACGGCGCAGCATAGCCCGCCATGGCCTGCCCGATCCGCTCCAGCAGGAAGCCGACGCTCTCCTCCTCGTTGAACAGCGGGACGATGATGGACAGTTCGAACGCATATGAATTGACCGCGTCCCCGGCATTGACAGTTGTCCGAGACAAGTATTGCTCCTAATTGTCGGGGCCTTCGGGCTTCAAGGCGCCTACTACATGATAGTTTTCCGGATGGCTATGAAACAATGGGTTGCGCGTCATCGTGCGGCACTTTTATCCGCAACGGTCGTGTCCGCCTATCTGATATTCCTTCAATGGATGTTCGGGTGGAATACGATCCTGTCGCAATGGAAGGACGTGGGAGCATGGGCCATCGTCCTCGCCATATGCCTGATGATGGGAAGCTATTTGCTGCGCGCCTGGCGCATTCATGACTATTTCCCGGCCGAGACCGGAGGCCATTTCGGACGCCTCTTCCGGCTGACGCAGATTCACAATCTGCTCAATATCATGCTGCCGTTCCGCAGCGGAGAAATCGGATTTCCGGTGCTGATGCGGGCGGAATTCGGCGTTTCCATTGCGCGATCCACTTCCGCCCTGCTGGTGATGCGGCTGCTCGACCTGCATGCCTTGCTGGCCGCCGGTGGCGTGGGCGTCGTGCTTGCTTTCGCTCACGGCCCGCTGGGCTGGATCGGCTGGTTCATCTTTCTGTTCCTGCCCGCGGCCGGCTTTGCCTTCAGACGCCGCGCCATCGAGCTGGCCCGCGCCTGCGCGCCGCAGCGGGCACGGCATCTTGTTTCCGAACTGGAGGCGGGCCTGCCTGAAAATGCGAGCCGTTTTCTGCGCGCCTGGTGGATGACCCTGCTCAACTGGTTCGCGAAGCTGGCGATGCTCGCCGCCATTCTGGTGATGCTGGGCGTCGCCCCGCAATCAGCCGCCGTTGGAGGGGCTCTGGGAGGAGAACTGTCCTCCGTTCTGCCGTTTCATGCTCCGGCCGGGGTGGGAACCTATCCGGCCGCGATCACGGCAGGCGCGCTGGCGTTCGGTTCGCCTGCCACCTCCACCGCGCTCGAAACGCTGGGGCGCGCGGGCATCAACCTGCATCTGCTCGTAATCGTCTCCTCGCTGGCCGGAACGCTTTTTTCCCTGGTTGTGTCGAGCGATACAAAATAGTGAAGAGAGCCTGAGAGCGCTTCCTGAACCGTCACGGGATCAGCCGGCTTCCCGATGTCGAAGGCGACAAGGAGCCGAAGAAGAAGTTCAGGGCCTGCCCGATCGGCTACTTCCACATTGACATTGGCGAGGTGCAGACGGCCGAAGGCAAGCTGTATCTCTTCGTAGCGATTGACCGCACGTCCAGGTTCGCCTTCGCTGAGCTCTATGCCAAAGCCGGCAAGATGAATGCAGCCCAGTTTGATGCAGCTGGAAACAGATGGCCTGATTCACCGATTTAACGGACGGGGATTTCTGGTTGGCCCTGAGGGACCCGACCTCGTGCCGAACCGCACCGATATAAAGGCCCTCGGTCTCGTCACCGGAAAGAATGAAGACGAGGCACTGCAGAACAGGCCCTCATGGGCACGTATCTACAATACGATCGAACGCGATGTGGCAGGCTGCGTCGTGTTCGGCAAATATCGAATCATCGAGATCGAGATTGCCAATCATTTCAAGGTAAGCCGCACAGTCGTGCGCGATGTGCTCGGCCGTTTGCAGGAGCGCGGGCTTGTACGAAAGAACCAGAGTTCCCACTGGATCGCCGGCCCTCTGACCGCTCAGACGATCAAGGATCATTTTTCGCTTCGCCGAATGCTGGAGCCCGCTGCCCTGAAGGCCGGAGCCAACGCACTTGATCGCAACTCTCTCGTCGGCCTGCTTGGACGCCTCGCCGACCTCGAGGCTTCCGGCGCAACGGGTCATCTTGAGACGCTGGACGAGATTCAGGAGCAGATGATCGACATCTGCCTGCTGACACCGGTCAATGACAAAATGCAGGAAATGATCCGCAACAACCTGCTGCCTGTAAGCGCCGCCGGGCGATTGCTGCGACAGCTGGGCCTGCCCGACGATCCCAGTGCGATCACGGAAATGCGGCTGGTTGTGGAGTTGCTGGTGCACGAGGCTGTCGATGCCGCAGCCCTGATGCTGGAGGCGCACATCGATGCGTCCCTGAAGCGTATGATCGCACAGATGAAGATCGTATCGGTCATTCCCGGACCGAGTGCCACGGCCGACTATCTTACCCCAATCGAATGAACGACATTTACCTGATCGTCGCTGACTATTTCGGGTAGCGCTCATGGACAATGGCATCCATAGCCTGACTGCGGCCTGACTGCGGCCTGACTGCGGCGATGGCGACGAAGCCGAACAGGATTCCATGATCCTGTCACAGCCGGCGGCCACGGGCCGCCAATTCCTGAGCTTGTCGAAGAGTTGCTCGATCTGGTTGCGCCATTTGTATCTGGCCGCCTCCACAAGGAAGCCTTCGATCAAAACCCCATGCCCCGCACAACCTCTGTCCACGAACGCTGGCCACCCGGATCGTAAGTTCATATCATTGATCCGGGGATATTCGGGGCGGCGGCATGGTACGGCGTGAGGCAGACAGAGGTGGTTCTGTGCCCGGTGAAGGGCGGCTTTCCGGAAACTCGGCTTCGATCGCACAAGGCGGCGAATCCGCTGAAGGAGAACGACGCCACGCAAAACGCCCGCAACGAGGATCCCGGGCCCTGCAAATGTGTCGAATCCGCCGACGAAATACTCGCCTCGGGCAGACGCGTCTGCCAGAAGACAATGAACCGAACTTAAGTCCGGATAACTGACCATGTCGACATCGACACAAGACAGAGAGACATATGCCGAAGACAGGGGATGATCTGTTTGCGTTTCTGGCCGGCCTCGGCCTCGAATCCTCGACCACGCGCCATCCGCCGCTGTTCACCGTGGCCGATTCGCAGGCGTTGCGCGGCAACATTGCCGGGGCCCACACCAGGAATCTGTTCCTCAAGGACAGGAAGGACAATTTCTTCCTTGTCACGGTGGAGGAGGACGCCGAGGTCGACCTGAAGCAGATTCACCACCTTATCGGCGCCGCAGGCCGGGTGTCTTTCGGAAAGCCGGAAATGCTGATGGAACTGCTCGGCGTCATTCCGGGCGCCGTGACTGTGCTTGGCCTCATCAACGACACGCAATGCAGGGTAAAGGTTGTCCTCGATGCGGGATTGATGGAGAACGACATCATCAATGCCCATCCCCTTACCAACGAGGCCACCACCTCGATGCGGTCGGCGGACCTGCTCAGATTCATCGAGGCAACGGGGCACGTTCCTGTTATCTTGAAAGTCGCGGCCTGATCGCCACATTGAAGGCCATGCGGCTCGAGCACGCAAACGAGGGCTGAACCCGCTTCAGCCACGGCAACACATTCTGGGAAGAGACTTATGAGCGACAGCAATCCGTTCGGCTCGGGCAGCCAGTACGCAACCACCGTCCAGTTCGGGGATGGCGGCGGCAACGGGCTCAATTCCGCCGCACCGGCCGACCTCGTCAGGGACACCACGACGGCGAGCTTCACCGCCGACGTGATCCAGGAATCGCGCAATCAGCCTGTGCTGGTCGATTTCTGGGCACCGTGGTGTGGTCCCTGCCGCCAGCTCGGCCCCGTTCTGGAGAAGGCGGTCCAGGCTGCCGGCGGCCGGGTCAAAATGGTCAAGATGAACATCGACGAGCATCCGGCCATTGCGGGCCAGCTTGGCATCCAGTCGATTCCGGCGGTCATTGCCTTCAGGGACGGCCAGCCGGTCGACGGCTTCATGGGGGCTGTGCCCGAAAGCCAGATCAACGAATTCATCGCGCGGCTGGGCGGCAAGGACGCCGGCGAGGCCGCGCTGGAAGAGGCGCTGGCCGCGGCCGCCGAGGCGCGGACACAGGGCGATATGCAGACCGCTGCCGATATCTATGGTGCGATCCTGCAACAGACCCCCGATTCGATTGCAGCCGCAGCGGGGCTCGCCGATATTCTGTTCGAGGCCGGTGACCATGAGGGCGCGCAAGCCATTCTCGACGGCGTGCCGGAAGACAGGCGAGATGCACCGGAAGTCGCCGCCGTGCGCACCAGATTGTCGCTGGCCGCGCAGGCGGCGGAACTGGGCGATGCGGCGGAACTGGAAAAGCGCCTCCGGCAGAACCCGGCGGACCATCAGGCCCGCTTCGATCTCGCCATGATCCAGAACGCCAGGGGCGAGCGCACGGAGGCGGCGGACAACCTGCTTGCCATCGTCAAGGCCGACCGCAACTGGAATGACGACGGCGCGCGCTCCCAGTTGCTGCAATTCTTCGAAGCATGGGGCATGGCCGACGAGGCCACGCTGGCAGCGCGGCGCAAGCTGTCGTCGCTGCTGTTCTCCTGAACGAAGGGTACGCATTGGCAGATAAGGGCATGCAGGCAGGAAACGCACATTACCGGCGAGAATCGGACCTTCCGCACACCGTTCCCGTGTTCCCGCTCGAAGGTGCGCTTTTGTTGCCGGCCAGCCGTCTCCCGCTCAACATCTTCGAGCCGCGTTATTTGCAGATGGTGGACCACGCCATCGCCTCCAACCGGCTGATCGGCCTCATCCAGCCGAGCCTCGACGGAGCCCTGCGCGACGACGGACAGCCGGAACTGTGCGAGGTCGGCTGTTTCGGGCGCATCACCTCGATGACCGAGACCGGCGACGGCCGCTATCTGATAGCGTTGCAGGGCGTTTGCCGTTTCCGGCTTGCCGGGGAGCTGACGGTGAAAACCCCGTTCCGTCAATGCAGGGTCACGCCCTTCCTTGCCGATCTCGAGGACGACACCGCAGCCGGAAGCATCGACCGGCCCGCTCTTCTGAAGGTGTTCCGCGCCTATCTGCAGGCCAACGATCTTCAGGCGGACTGGGAAGGCGTGAACCGCGCCGACGACACCATGCTGGTCAACGCGCTTTCGATGATGGCCCCTTACGGGCCGGCCGAGAAGCAGGCGCTGCTGGAAGCGCCCGACCTGCGCACCCGCGCCGAGACGCTGATCGCCATCACTGAAATGGCGCTGGCGCGAGACAATGACGATTTCGGCACGAGCCTTCAATAAAGCGCGTCGCGATCTTTCAGATTCGCTTCCTGCGCTTTAAATTGTTGTTTTTGCGCATATTGCCCGAAACCGGTTCCCACTTTCGGACGACATGCGCGAGATTCGGGGAGAACGGCATATGGCGGACGAGCGCGGAGCAACCGGGCCAGAGGTCGATGTGAAGCTGCTGGAACTGCTGGCCTGCCCGCTCACCAAGGGCCCGCTGACGTGGGACCCCGAACGCAGCGAGCTGGTTTCACGGCTGGCGAGGCTCGCCTATCCCGTCAGGGGCGGCATACCGATCATGCTGCCTTCGGAGGCCCGCACGCTGACCGAGGATGGCTGACGTCCCGCCGGCATATCAGTGAAAATTTCGGCCCTTGGGCATCACCGAATGCGCGTTGCGGGCCAGCGCCTGCCGGCCTTTTTCCGCAGGGATGGGCGATACACCTTCGCTTTCCGGCGCAGGCCCCTCATGGAGCAATGCTCCCAGCCATGAGGAAAGATCCTCGACGCGGCCGGCAACGATGTGGATGACATTCGTTTCGGATTGCAGCTTGCCGGTGACGCGCACGAAGCGCCCGCCCATGATCGCCGCCCGGTAGCGCTCGAATATACGCGGCCACACGATTATGTTGGCGATTGCGCCCTCGTCCTCCAGCGTCAGGAAGATGGCGTTGCCCTTGCCGGGCCGCTGCCGCACCAGAACCAGTCCCGACACGGTGACGCGCGCCCCGTCCGGCAGCGCCCCCAGCCGGAGATTCGGCGTCACTCCTGCACGGTCCAGCCGCGTGCGCAGGAAGCTGACCGGATGCGCCTTCAGCGACAGGCCGAGGCTGCGGTAGTCCTGCACGACCTGTTCGCCCGGCCGCGTCGCCGGAAGGTGCGTGACGGGCTCGCGGTCCGGCAGATCGAGCCCCGGACGGTCGAACAGCGGCAGAGCCTCGACGGCGCTTCTGGCGTCCAGCGCGCGCACCGCCCAGAGCGCCCCGCGCCGGTCGAGCCCGATCGAGCGAAAGGCATCGGCTTCCGCAAGCTTGCCGATCTCTCCCACATCCAGCCCGGAACGCAGCCACACGTCGCGCACCGAAACATAGCCCTCGCCACGGCAGGCGACGAAGGTTTCCATGCGCTTTTCCGCGAGCCCCTTTATCTGGTTGAAGCCCATGCGCAGCGCATGCATGGTGCGGATGGTGCGGTGCATTTCGACATGGCGCTCCGAGACGCGGGCCGGATCGAAAGCGGCCTTTTCCAGTGTGCACTCCCATGCGGAAGCGTTGATGTCGACGGGCCGGATCTCGACGCCATGCTCGGCCGCATCGCGTATAAGCTGGGCCGGCTTGTAGAAACCCATCGGTTGCGAATTGAGGATCGCCGCGCAGAAAACGTCCGGGTAGAAAGCCTTGAACCAGCAGGAGGCATAGACCAGCAGGGCGAAGGACGCGGCGTGGCTTTCGGGAAAGCCATATTCGCCGAAGCCCTCGATCTGTTTGAAGCAGCGCTCGGCGAACTCCTTCGGGTACCCTTTACGAACCATGCCGCCGACCATGCGGTCCTGATAGAGGCTGACCTTGCCGGTGCGCCGGAAAGTCGCCATGGCGCGGCGCAGCAGGTCCGCCTCGTCCGGCGTGAAGCCGCCGGCGACGATGGCGATCTTCATCGCCTGCTCCTGAAACAGCGGGACGCCCAATGTCTTGCCGAGAATTTCCTCCAGCTCGGGTTTGTAATACTCGACCTTTTCCTTGCCCTCGCGCCGGCGCAGATAAGGGTGAACCATGTCGCCCTGGATCGGGCCGGGGCGCACGATGGCCACTTCGATGACGAGATCGTAGAAGCGGCGCGGCTTCAGGCGCGGCAGCATCGACATCTGGGCGCGCGATTCGACCTGAAAGACGCCGAGCGTGTCGGCCCGGCAGATCATGTCGTAGACCAGCGGGTCTTCCTTGCGCATGGTCGCCAGCGTTATCGGCCTGCCATGTTCGTCACGCACCCGGTAATGATCTTCCAGCAAAGTGAAGGCACGTTTCATGCAGCTCAGCATGCCGAGCGCCAGCACATCCACCTTCAATATGCCGACAGCGTCGAGATCGTCCTTGTTCCACTCCACCATCCTGCGGGTTTCCATCCCCGTCCTGACGATGGGCACGATCTCGTCGAGCCGGTCACGGGTGATGACGAAGCCGCCGACATGCTGCGACAGATGGCGCGGGCATTCGCTCGCCACCAGCTCGTTGGCGCGGGCCAGCACATGGCGCGTTATCGGGTCTTCCTTGTCGAGCCCCCCGGCCTTCGCCTGCTCGGAGCCGATGCCGGTGGTCCACCAGCCCCAGATCGAACCGGACAAAGCGCCCTGCACATCCTGCGACAGGCCCATGGCCTTCGCCACCTCGCGCAGGGCCGAGCGGCCCCGGTAGCTGATCACCGCACAGGCCAGAGCCGTGTGCTTTTCCTTATATTTCTCGTAAATATAGGCCATGACCTCTTCGCGGCGCTGGTGCTCGAAGTCGACGTCGATGTCGGGCGGCTCGTTGCGGTTTTCCGAAATGAAGCGCTCGAACAGCGAATCGATCTGCTCCGGCGCGACGGCCGTGATGCCAAGCAGGTAGCAGACCACCGAATTGGCGGCCGACCCGCGCCCCTGACACAATATGTCCCGGCTGCGCGCGTACCGGACGATGTCGTGCACGGTGAGGAAATAGCGCGCGTATTTCATCTTGCCGATCAGCGCCAGTTCCTTTTCGATGCGTTCGGCCAGGTCTGCGGACACGCCTTCCGGATAGAAATGGGCCGCTCCCTCCCATGTCAGCCGCTCCAGCTCCTGCTGCGGGGTGGCGCCGTCGCGCGTCGGCTCGTCGGGATAGTTGTGCTGCAATTCGGAAAGCGAGAAGGACAGCGTTGCGGCAAAGCGCTGTGTCTCGGCCAGCGCCTGCGGATGGGCCCTGAACAGCCGCGCCATCCCGGCAGGTTCCTTGAGGTGACGCTCGGCATTGGCGGCAAGCGCGAACCCCGCCCCGGCCACGGTCGTCCTGAGGCGGATGGCGGTGAGCACATCCTGCAAGGGCCGCCGTTCGGCAGCATGATAGAGCACGTCGTTGGTCGCCATCAGCGGCAGGCCGGCCGCATCGGCAAGGGCTTGCGCCTGCGCCAGCCGGAAGCGGTCGTTGCCGCGATAGTCGGGTGCGACGGCCAGCCACAGGCTCCTGCCGAAGCGCTCCTTCAGCCGGGCGAGCAGCGTAAGGGTTTCGGCAGCGGGGCCCAGCGGATCGGGCAGGATGGCGAGCGAGATGTTGTCGCCCCATTCCAGCAGGTCGTGCAGGTAAAGCAGCGGCGCGCCCTTTTCGCTCTCCTCGCGCAGATTGCCCGTCGTCAGGAGGCGGCACAGATGCCCCCAACCCTTGCGGTCCTGCGGGTAGGCGAGCACGTCCGGCGTGCCGTCGGCGAAGGCCAGCCGGCAACCGGGGTGATAGGGCAGGACGTGCGGTTCGCCTTCATCCGAAAACCGGATCGCCTTCGACTGGCTCCAGGCCCGCACCACGCCCGACACGGTGTTGCGGTCGGCCAGCCCCATGCCGGCATGGCCAAGCGCGCAGGCCGTCACCACGAGCTCTTCCGGCCGCGAGGCGCCGCGCAGCAGCGAGAAATTCGACTGCACGCCGAACTCGATATAGGCGGGCGCGCCGCTTCCGGCAGCAAAAGCGTTCATGCAAACAGCCCGTGCATGAACCAGCGCGGCGGCGGCTTGCCGGCTTCATGATGGCCGAGCCGGTAGAGCCAGTAGCGGCGGCCTTCGCTGTCCTCGACCCGGTAATAATCGCGCTCCGGCGCCTCTTCGCCATTGCGCCACCATTCGGGGGCGATGCGCTCCGGCCCTTCGGCGCGCACCACGCTGTGCAGGGCGCGGCGCCAGCGGAACCGCATCGGCGGGCCCTCCGGCAATTCGGTGGCCGGCACCTCGACCGGTTCGGGCCGGCCGAACAGGCGCACCGGACGCTCGGGCAGCAGGGGCTGTGGCACGCGCTGCCCGCCGCCGTGCGGCAGCTTTCCCGCGAACGGCCGCAGGGCAACCGCCCGTTCGGGAATATGGCTTTCGACCGCCACCGGCTGCATCATCGCTCCGGCTCCCAGCCTTGCACGCACGCGATCCGCGAACAGAGCCAGATCGTCTTCTGCCGCGCCGGCCTCGCCGGCAAGACCGGTCTGACGCACATCGAACGGTTCGGTCGAAAAGGCGGAAAGACGCGCAAGATCGAACCCATATCCGGCATCGAAGTCGCTGACGATGGCGGCGAGCCTCTCGCGGAACAGGTTCCGGATCTTCCACGGATCGCGCAGGGCCAGGGAGGTGGAAATGGCGATGCGGCTGACGGCACCATCGACCCGGAACAGGGAGAGCTCCAGCCGTCTCGCCCCTTCGCCGCGCCGATCGAGATCGGCTTTCAATGCCGTGGCCAGCATCTGCACCAGCCGTTCGACGTCCTCGGTGAGCACGACGGGCTCCGCCAGTTGCCGCTCCACCACAAGTGCCGGCACCGGCAAGCGCGGCGATACCGCCTCGTCGACGCGGCCGAGCGCCTGATCGAGGCGTATCAGCAATTCCCGGCCGAAGCGGCGGGCAAGCGGGGCGCGGGGCGCCGCCATGATCTCGTCCACGCTGCGCAGGCCCACACTGTCGAGCCCTGCGCAAACCGGCTTTTCCAGCCGCAGCGCCTGCGGCGGCAGCGGCGCGAGCAGCTCCCTCTCGGCGCCCGGCGCGACCACCAGCTTTCCCCGAAATCGCGCAGCCGCCCATGCAGCTCCGGCGGTCGAGGCAAGGCCGGCGCGCACGTCGAACCCCTGAGCGAAAAATTGTGCCAGCACAGTGTCCAGCATCGGCTTTTCACCACCGAACAGCGGCGTGCAGCCGGTCACGTCGAGGAACAGCCCATCGACACCATCCAGCGCCACCAGCGGGGTATAGCGGTCGCACCAGTCGGCAAGCGCTTCCAGAAGCCGGCGTTCGCCGGCCGGGTCCGCCTCGACCACATCGAGGGACGGATGCATGGCGCGCGCATCGGCAAGGCCCATGCCGCGCTTCAGGCCAAGCGCCTCAGCCCGTGCGTCGAGGGCCGCGATCTGCACCGTGTTGTCGCGATGCAGGCTGACCACCAGCGCCGGATGCACCTTTTTTGCTGAACGCCACGACCTGCCCAGCCGCTGGCGCAATATCCGTTCGGCCGCCAGATAGGGAAACCACAGCGACAGGATTCGCTGCCCGGATTTCCGGGTTTGCTCTTTCGGTGAACAGGCACTCATCGGGGTTCCACTCCAGTGTGAACAGGCCGGGCAGGGCGGCGGGGCATTTGTCGACCGAAACGGTGAAGGCGGGCCGGCCGATAGAGGCTTCGAGCGGACCCGCGAAGGTATGGCGCGGCGTGGATGGGGCGGGGGAAACCACCAGACGCACCGGAGCCGCGGTAGCCTGCGCCTGTGCGGCCTGGCGCAGCAGCAGCACCGGCCGCCCCGCCGCCTGCGCCCGGCGATGCAGGCGGCGCGTCGCCGTAAGATCGAGCTTGTCGGGGTTGCCGCGCACCTCCACCACCACGGCCGCCAGCCGTTGCAGGGGGATCGCCTCCTCCGTCACCCACAGCACATCGGCAATCCTTGCGGCTTCGGCGATCAGAAGCCGTTCCGGCGCAATGCCGGACAGGGCCTGCCCTCCGGTGGCATGAGGAAAGCCGGCCTCGCGGAACACTTCGGACATGCCGACCCACAACACCGGCCCCGGCTCTTTTGCCTGCTCCAGCAGCAAACTGGCCAGAGCCAGCGCGAAGCCTGAAACCGAACCGCACTCCCGCGTTTCATGGCCATGAATCTCGGTCAGGGCCGCCCGCGCCAGCCCGCCGCCGAGCAATCTGTCGAAACCAGCAACGCCGATGCGAAGACGCGCGGCATCGCCGGCATCGTCCGTTGCGCCCGGCGTGTCCAGCCGTTGCGGCAACGTGCCTTCGATCCTCGCGATTTCCCGGCGCAGGGCAAAAACGGCATCCCGCGCCACGGCGCAGCTCGCCATGACGGTCAAACTCTCTTGTTTGTTCCTGTTATGTTCCTATGGATTCCAGAGCTGCCGGTCAGAGTCAAGCATGCATTGAGAAGAATTTATTCCTCTCGAAGTCCTCCGCGCGCATCAGCGTTTGCCCAGCCGGGCGCAAAAGCCTATATGCCGCGGGAAAGAAGGACGAAGCATGGCCCGCATCTACAAGACCCGCACCTGGCATGGAGAGCTCTCCCCCTCGCTGGAGGAACTGGAGATGCTGGCGCTGGAAGCCTACGCGCATCTGCCGGACGAATTTCGCACGCTGACCGGCGAGATCATCATTCAGGTGGCGGAATTCCCCACCGACGAGATCATGGACGACCTCGCCCTCGAAACGCCTTTCGACCTGCTCGGCCTGTTCGAGGGGCGGGGCATCGCCGAGCGCTGGAACCCGGCCACGGGCGAGGGTCCGAACCGCGTCACCCTCTACCGCCGCGCCATCCTCGATTACTGGGCCGAAAACGAGGAAACGCTGAGCGACATCGTCACCCATGTGCTGATCCACGAGATCGGCCATCATTTCGGGCTTTCCGACGACGACATGGAGCGCATCGAGACGTCAGCGGAATAGGGCGGGAAGGGGCTCCCTACCAGTCGCCGAGCTTCGTCTCGCCCGGCACGTATTCCTGTCCCTCGACATCCTTCACCACCGCCTGCCCGCAGCGCATGACCTTCTCCTTCTTGTCATAGGCATAGGTGGGTGAGCCGTAGAGGTGCCAGCCCTTGTTCAGCGCCGCCGTCACCTTGTGGCAGAATGTGGCGTCGTCGACGGCGGTGAGGAAGCGATAGAGGCGCATCTGGTCCATTCCTGTGGGAGCGGGCACCATCATGCCTCTATGACGGCCGCTTTCGCCAGCAGTTTTTCAGCCTGCGCCAGATGCAGGCGCTCGACCATGCGCCCGCCGAGGCCGATCACGCCCTTGTCCCGGTTCTCCGCAAGAGCGAAAGCATCGACGATGGTCCGCGCTTGCGCAAGCGCCTCTTCGGAAGGCGAAAAGGCGGCATTGGCAATCTCGATCTGGGCCGGGTGGATCAGCGTCTTGCCGTCGAAGCCCATATTGGCCGCCTCCGCGCATTCACGCGAAAATCCTTCCGCATCGCGAAAATCGTTGTAGACGCCGTCGATGAGATCGAGCCCGCCGGCGCGCGCCGCCAGCACCATCTGCATCAGCCAGGGCAGGAAATAGCGCCGGTCCGGGGTCAGCAATGCGCCGGTCTCCTTGGCGAGATCGTTCGTGCCGGCCACGAAACAGGCAAGGCGCGAGGCAGGGTCGCGGCCAAGCTCGGCGATCGCGGCGCTGTTCATGAGGCCCCTCGGCGTCTCGATCATCGCCCACAGGGTGATGGCGGCATCCTCGTCGGCCTCGTCCAGCAGATCGCCAGCTTCCAGAACGTCGCGCGCCGTATCCACCTTGGGCAGCAGGATGGCGTCGGGCTTGCAGGCAATCGCCGCGGCAAGGTCGTCCGCGCCCCATTCGCCCGACAGCGCATTGATGCGCACCACCATCTCGGTCCGCTGCGGGCGGGCTGCGAAGATCGTGGCAAGCTTCTGCCGCGCCGCGACCTTTTCGGATGGCGCAACCGAATCCTCCAGGTCGATGACGACCGCATCGCAGGACAACTGCCCGATCTTCGCCAGCGCCTTGTCGTTGACGGCAGGCACGTAAAGAACGGAGCGGCGGGGGCGGATTTGCGTTTCGGTCATCTGGTCTTCTTGCCCGGCTGCGCTGGCCCTTGCAAGGGCTTGCCGCCAGATGGCCAAAGCTGCATTGATCGGCACTGGCAAAATCGGGAATCGCATCATGGCGAAATACGACATCGTCATCATCGGCGGCGCGATCATGGGCGCTTCGCTCGCCTATTATCTCCGCAAGGAAGGCTTTAGGGGCTCCCTCGCCCTGATCGAGCGCGATCCGCAATTCACCCATTCCGCCACGACGCTGTCGGCGGCCTCGATCCGCCAGCAATTCTCGATCGCCGAGAACATCCGCCTGTCGCGCTTCACGCTCGACCTGTTCCGCCGGCTGAGGGAGGAGTTCGGCGACGAGGCAGACATCGGCTTCCGCGAAGGCGGCTACCTGATCCTCGCCCCGGAGGAGGGGCTTCCCGTCCTGCGGGCCAACCATGCGGTGCAACTGGCCGAAGGCGCAGACATCGTTCTTGAAGATGCCGCGGCTCTGGTGAAGCGTTTTCCGTGGCTGTCGGGCGAGGGGATCGCGGGCGGCGCTTATGGCGTCAGCGGCGAGGGCTGGTTCGATGCGCACGCCTATCTGCATCTCTTCCGCAAGGCGCTGCGCACCATGAAGGTCGATTTTGTCACCGCCTCGGTCACCGCCATGGAGCGGCAGGGCGACCGCATCGAATCGGTAGGGCTCGACAATGGCGACAGGCTGGAGGCAGGGCTTGTGGTCAACGCAGCCGGCCCGAATGCCGGCAAGGTGGCCGCACTTGCCGGCATCGAACTGCCGGTGGAACCGCGCAAGCGCAACGTCTTCGTGTTCGAGGCGCGCGAGCGCTATGCCGACATGCCGCTGCTGGTCGATCCCTCCGGCATCTATGTGCGCCCGGAAGGCTCGGTCTACATTACCGGCGGCGCCGAGGACGAGGGGGGCGAGCAGGCCGCCGATCCGACCGATTTCGAGCCCGAATGGAGCCTGTTCGAAAACGAGATCTGGCCGGTTCTGGCCACCCGCATTCCGGCCTTCGAAGCCATCAGGATGACGCGCGCCTGGGTTGGCCATTACGACTACAACACGCTCGACCAGAACGCGGTGATCGGCCCGCATCCGCAAGTATCGAACTTCCTGTTCGCCAACGGCTTTTCCGGCCACGGACTGCAACAGGCCCCCGCCGTCGGCAAGGCGCTGGCCGAGCTGATCGTGCACGGCGAATACCGCACGCTCGACTGCTCGGTGTTTTCCTACCGGCGCATCGTGGAAGGCCGGCCCTTCCGCGAGCTCAACGTGATCTGAGCGGTTTTTGCTGCGCTACTCGTGCAGCACGAATTCGAGATAGAGATTGCGCTGCAGGAACGACTGGTTGTCGTCCGACATCATGGAAACCATCGTGGCCCCGTCTGCGCGCCGCCACACATCGAGCGCTTCCATGTTGTCGATCTGCCAGGCCATGTCGGCCTGGAACAGCACCCGCCCGTCGACCAGCGCGCCCTTGCCGATGCTGTCGCCGGCAATGCGCCGCAACCGCATGCGAACGCCGCTCATGATGGTGTAGCTGCGCTCCAGCAGAAGCAGGTCGCCATCGGGCAGGAAAGCGCCGTCGGTGATGTCGAACCCGTCATGGCGGCGTACCGTGAAGATGCCCTTCCGCGGCCCGTCGGTCACGGCGGCAAAGATGTTGCCTTGCCCGTCGAGGCTCTTTTCGGTGATCGCCACCAGCGCGCCCCGCAGCGGACCGGAGGAAGGCGCGAAGGCAAGCGTCTCAAAGCCGCGATTCTGGCGCAGTTCATAGGCGGGAATCAGGAAATCGATGTTTCCTGTCGGCCCTTTCATGTCCTCCGGCTCCAGCCGGAACCGGCTGATGCGGTGCCGCCGCTCGAAGCCGACGATGGCCTCGCCATCGCGCACGGCGAGGCTCTCGGCATCCATCTCTCCCTTTTCGGGAAATATCCTGCCTGCCGCATCGACCATGGGCTGGAGGCGCACCTGTTCCAGCCCTGCCGGTTTTCCCGCCGCGTCGCGCGCGATGCTGGCGAACAGCCAGTAGCCGGTGTCGGTCACCGCCACGAGATCGCGGCCGGGCGAAAGGAAGCGCATCGCGGAAATGCCGCCGAAGGCGCGCGTGGGGGCAGACATCTCCAGCCCGCCAACGAACTCCAGCGGACCGAAGCGCGTCTCGTCACGGCCGATATGGAAGCCCGAAATCTGCCGCGAGGATACGCCGACGGACTGAACGGACGCCGGTTCGGCAAATGCGGGAACCGACAAGAGGACGGCGAGAGCAATTCCAGCAAAAGTGCGAAGCGGTTTTGCTGGAATTGCGTAAAAACAAAAGATTAGAGCATTTTGCAGCCAGATGGAAACATCTGGCATCGCATAAATGCGGCCAAAACAAAGAGATAGAGCGTTTCTGCGATTCGGGGAAAAGCAGAAATGCTCAAGTGCGGGCAGAAGCCCGCGTAGCAGGCCCCTGAGCAGGCAGGAGGGCACTGGCTAGGCCGGCGCGGGCATCAGGACGCCCGCCGTAGTCCGCCGCCGCGGCCGTGTGTGCTTTCTTCCTCGAACAGGGAAGCGAGCTGCTCGGTCATGGCCCCGGCCAGTTCCTCCGCATCGACGATGGTGACGGCGCGGCGATAGTAACGGGTGACATCGTGGCCGATGCCGATGGCCAGCAGCTCGACCGGCGAGCGCGTCTCGATCAGATCAATGACCGCGCGCAGATGCTTCTCCAGATAGTTGCCCGGATTGACCGACAGGGTTGAATCGTCCACCGGCGCGCCGTCCGAAATCATCATCAGGATCTTGCGCTGCTCGGGCCGGGCCATCAGCCGGTGATGCGCCCACAAGAGCGCCTCGCCGTCGATGTTCTCCTTGAGCAGGCCCTCGCGCATCATCAGGCCGAGATTGCGGCGCGCCCGCCGCCACGGCGCGTCGGCCGATTTGTAGACGATGTGGCGCAGATCGTTGAGGCGGCCGGGATTGGCCGGCTTGCCGTCCTTCAGCCATTTTTCGCGCGCCTGCCCGCCCTTCCACGCACGCGTGGTGAAGCCGAGGATTTCCACCGAAACGCCGCAGCGCTCCAGCGTGCGGGCGAGAATGTCGGCGCAGGTCGCCGCCACCGTGATCGGGCGGCCGCGCATCGAGCCCGAATTGTCGAGCACCAGCGTCACGACCGTGTCGCGAAATTTCGTGTCGCGTTCCTGCTTGAAGGAAAGCGGCTGCATGGGATCGATGACCACGCGCACGAGGCGGGCCGGATCGAGATAGCCTTCCTCGAGATCAAAATCCCAGGAACGGTTCTGCTGCGCCATCAGGCGGCGCTGCAGGCGGTTGGCCAGCCGGCCGACCACGCCCTGAAGATTGGCGAGCTGCTTGTCGAGGAAGGCACGCAGCCGGTCGAGCTCCTCCTCTTCGCAAAGCTCCTCGGCGCCGACCGTCTCGTCGAACTGGGTCGTATAGACTTTGTAGTCCATGTCCTTCGCCAGATTGGCGAAGGGGTTGTCGCCGCGACGCGCCTCGCCGGGCGTTTCGGCGTCGGCATCGTCGTCGTCCGACAAATCTTCCGACATGGCGTCGTCGGCATCCGCCTCGGCCTGCGACTGGTCGTCCTCGGACGCTGCGGCGTCCTCGGCCTGCGCATCTTCCGAGCCTGAATCCTCCTCGCCGCCGTCTTCGGAATCGTCGCCGCCCTGCGGTTCCTCTTCCTGATCGTCCTCGGCCTCTTGCGTCTCGTCGTCTTCCTCGAACTGCTCGGCCATGTTCATGGAGGCGAGCATGTCACGCACCACGCGGCCGAACGCCTGCTGGTCCTGAAGCTTGTCGCCCAGTCCGTCGAGGTTGGCGCCGGCCTTGTCCTCTATCCAGCCGCGCCACAGATCCACCAGCCGCTCCGCGCTCTTCGGCACCTTCCGCCCGGTCAGCCGCTCGCGCACCAGAAGGGCGACGGCTTCCTCAAGCGGCGCTTCCTCCCGATCGCGAACCTCGGCCAGGTTGGCTTTTGCGTATTTGTCTTCCAGCATCGCGCCGAGATTGCTGGCGACGCCCGCCATGGCGCGCGCGCCGATGGCTTCGACGCGGGCCTGCTCGACGGCGTCGTAGACGGCGCGGGCCTGCTTGCCTTCGGGAGCCAGCCGCGCATGCACGCGGTTGTCGTGACAGGCGCGGCGCAACGCCATGGAATCGCCGATGCCGCGCGTCACCGCGATGTCGGCGGCCGTCGGCTTCTTCGGCAGTTCGGGCAGGCGCGCCCGGTTGCCGGCCATGGCCGGCTTGTCCTTGGCGAAGGAAACCTCCATCTCCTTGTCGTTGGAGATGGCGCGTATGGCCACGGTCATGGCGCGCTTGAAACCGTCGGTTTCAGCGCCTGCCTTGAGCTTGTTTCTCGTATTGTCGCCGGGGCCTGCCATGATCCTGTCGCCTGTCAGCGCGAGCGGCCGTCCACCTGATGCGGCTCAAGCGCATCGAGGTCGACGCCGTCGAGGCAGCGGACGTTCACCGCCACCATCTTCCTGCCATCCGGCATCGTGCCGCGCGCAAAGGATTCCATGCCGCACGCGCTACAGAACAGATGCTCGATGGTCTTCGAATTGAACCGGTATTCGGTAAGATCGGCTTCGCCGCTTTCCAGCGAAAAAGCCCCGGCCGGCGTGAACGCAAGGATGCTGCCCCGTTTGGCGCAATAGGAGCAATTGCAGGTGATGGGGCTAGACAGGTCGATCTCGACGCTGAACCGCACCTTCCCGCAATGACACCCGCCCTGATACCTCACCCCGTCCTCCCGTTTCTTACCCCAGAACGACGTTGGCCGCGCTTTCGGGCAGGTCCTCGCCGAACACGCGCTGGTAGAACTCGGCCACCACCGGGCGCTCCAGCTCGTCGCACTTGTTGAGGAAGGTCAGGCGGAAGGCCATGCCCACATCCTCGAAAATCTCGGCGTTCTCGGCCCAGGTGATGACCGTGCGCGGGCTCATCACCGTGGAAAGGTCGCCGTTGATGAAGGCAGAGCGCGTCATGTCGGCGACACGCACCATCTTGTTGACGATCTCGCGGCCCTTCTCGTCGCGGTAGTGCTTGGCCTTGGCGACGACGATGTTCACTTCGTTGTCGTGCGGCAGATAGTTCAGCGTCGTCACGATCGACCAGCGATCCATCTGCGCCTGGTTGATCTGCTGGGTGCCGTGATAGAGGCCGGTGGTGTCGCCGAGGCCGACCGTGTTGGCGGTGGCGAAGATTCGGAAGGCCGGGTGCGGACGGATGACGCGGCTCTGGTCGAGCAGGGTCAGGCGGCCCGAAGCCTCCAGCACGCGCTGGATGACGAACATCACGTCCGGCCGGCCGGCATCATACTCGTCGAAGCACAGCGCCACGTTGCGCTGGTAGGCCCAGGGCAAGATGCCGTCGCGGAATTCCGTCACCTGCTTGCCGTCCTGCAGCACGATGGCGTCCTTGCCGACCAGATCGATACGGCTGACATGGCTGTCGAGGTTGACGCGCACGCACGGCCAGTTGAGACGCGCCGCGACCTGCTCGATATGGGTCGACTTGCCGGTGCCGTGATAGCCCGACACCATCACGCGGCGATTGTAGGCAAAGCCGGCGAGGATCGCGAGGGTGGTGTTCCTGTCGAACAGATAGTCGGGATCGATATCGGGCACATGCTCGCTCGGCGCCGCGTAGGCCGGCACGACCATCTTCGATTCGAATCCGAAAGTATCCTTCACCGAAACCGTGGTATCCGGCAGGTTGGCGATGTCTCGATCGACCTTGTTCATGATGTTTCCAACGTCTCCGCGGGCGAAGCAAAGACCATGCCTTCGCCGGTAATCATCGTGTATCCGGGGCGGTCTTAAAGCCTTTTCCAGCCGGATGAAAGTTGGAAAAGCGCTCTGGCCCTGTCACTTATCAGCACAGGCCCGCCTGCTTGAGCACCCGATAGGCCTGCAGCACGTCGCGGAACCGCTCCTCCGAGCCCCGGTCGCCGCCATTGGCGTCAGGGTGATGGCGCTTGACCAGTTCCTTGTAGCGCGACTTGATTTCCTTGGCGGTCGCCTGCGGGGTCAGGCCCAGCGTCTCCAGCGCCTTGGTTTCCAGCGGGCGCGCCTTGCGCTGTCGCGGCGGCGTGTTCGGGTCGGTGCCGAAGATGTTGAACGGGTCGCGCACGCGATTGTAGTAGCCGGCGCGGCCGGAACGCATCTGGGCGAAATCCGGCGCCGAGCGGGCGGAATTGTTGACGCCCATCTTCCAGGTAGGCCGGTGGCCGGTGAGCGCCTCCTTCTGGAAGCGGGCGACCTCGGAATCCGGAACGCCGGAGAAATAGTTGAAGCCCTTGTTGTACTCGCGCACATGGTCGAAGCAGAAGCGGAAATACTCGCCCTCGCGCATGCGGCCCACCGGCGCGCGATGGGTGCCCGGCTCGCGGCAGCCGTCCCACTGGCACAGCGGAGCCTCCGGCTTCGCGTCCGCGTCCTTGTCGCGGCGGATGCGAATTTTCTCGAAATATTTGGGATACGGTTTCATCTGACCGTTCTATGGCCCCTTCGCTGCCGCGAAACAAGAATTGACATTTGCGCTTTCCATGTCCCTAACCCGTCGATAGCGGGGATCATGCGCGATTTTTTGCGCATTCCGTGGCGATGATGCCTGTATCGGGGGACCATGCAACAGCGGCAGGGCCCATATGGTGAGGAGCCTGATTGATGTCCAGACATGAGCGGATCGAGAAGAAGCTGACCGGGATTTTCGCGCCGGAAAGGCTCGTCGTCATCAACGAGAGCCATCTTCACGCCGGGCACCATCATCACGATTCCGAACATCACGCCACGTTCGACGGCACCGGCGAGACGCATTTTCGGGTGCGCATCGTCTCCCCTGCCTTTGCCGGCATGAGCCGCATCGAGCGCCACCGGGCCGTCAACGACGCGCTGGCCGACGAGATCGCCGGCGGCCTCCATGCGCTGGCCGTCGAGCCGGCTGCCCCCGGCGAGAAAACACGCTGGTAGCTGCGCGACAACCAGAGCGTTTTGCAGCCAGACGGAATCGTCTGACGTCGAATAAATACGGCAGAAACAAGCAGATAGACCGGCATCCCGGAATATCCGGGCAGCCGCCGCTCCAGCACCCGCGCTCAAAGTGCCTGAAGCGCGGCTTCGACCCTTCCGCGAACTTCCCCCGAAAGAGGCAGGATGGGACGCGGCGGCGCCAGACTGAACAGCCCGAGAACGTCGGCCAGCGCATACATGACGCGAAAGCTTCCGAATTCCCTGAACAGGGTCCAGAGCGGCTGGAAACCGGCATCGATTCGCCTGACTTCCGCCTCGTCCTGCGCCCGGGCGGCGCGCACCAGCCGCAGGGCCGGTTCCGGCAGAAGGCCGGCCACGACGCTGTACCATGCATCGCATCCTGCGAGCAGGGCGTCCGCGGCGCCCCAGTCGCCGCTGTAGCCGATCGCGAAACCCTCCGGCAGACGGGCACGCAGGCGCGCGAGTTCTCCGGCAAAATCGCCGTCGGAAGGCAGCGGCATCTTCACCGCCACGATATTGGGCACCTCCGACAGGCGGACGATCAGGTCTTCGCTGAAGGTAAACTTCGTCGTGCCGGGGTTGTTGTAGATGCACAGCGGCAGGTTGCCGGCCTCCGCCACCGCGACCATGTGCCGGAAGACCTCCTCCTCTGTCAGCGGCGTGTAGGACATGGGGGCCAGCAACAGCCCGTCGGTGCCCGCGCTCCTTGCGTCTGCGGCCAGAGCCTGCGCTTCGTCGGTCCTCAGCGCGCCGACGCCTGCGATAAGGGGACGTTTGTCGCCAAGGCACTCCACGGCCACATGAACGGCTCGCTGGCGCTCGGCGCGTGTGAG
Organism: Mesorhizobium sp.; assembly: GCA_022833215.1. Classification (GTDB taxonomy): domain Bacteria; phylum Pseudomonadota; class Alphaproteobacteria; order Rhizobiales; family Rhizobiaceae; genus Mesorhizobium. Next base: position 36,209 of record JAIPUZ010000106.1, read on the forward strand.
GTAGGCATAGCCGCCCGTACTGCCGAGCAGCCAGACTGAATCCGCCGCGGCAGCGTCGATGCGCCTGACGAGAGCGGCAAGGGCCTTTTCCTGGATGCGCCCTTCGGCGTCTGCCGGAGTGGGCGGAAAAGCCGAAAGTCCGTCGAACAATCCCAAAGGCAGCTCCCGTAGCCTGTCTGGCCGTCAAATGGCGGCCCGCAATGTCGAAATCCCGGCGATGCTGCAGGGCCGCATCCGCCGTGTCCGTCAGGCCAGTCGTTGGTGCAGAGGCCGGCCTTACTGGCGAGACGCCGGGGAAAGCGGGGCGGCGACCACGGTCTGCGCTTCATCGACCGGCCTGATCCTGAGTCGCGCAATGCGGTTCTTGTCGCGCTTCATCACCACGAAACGCTTGCCATGGAAGGTGAAAGCCTGCTTCTCGTCCGGGATCGACTGGGTCTCGTGGATGACGAGGCCGGCAATGGTCGTGGCCTCCTCGTCGGGCAGATTCCAGTCGAGGGCGCGGTTGAGGTCGCGGATCGGCACGGTGCCGTCGACGACGACCGAGCCATCCGCTTCCTTCTTCACCCCGGCCAGATCGATGTCGCTTTCGTCCGCGATCTCGCCGACGATCTCCTCGATGATGTCGCCCAGCGTCACCAGCCCCTCGACCTCGCCATACTCGTCCACCACGATGGCGAAATGCGCCTTGCGCCGCAGGAAGGCATTGAGCTGCTCCTGCAAGGTGGTGGTGTCGGGCACGAACCACGGCTTTTCGGCGAATTTCATCAGATCGACGCGCGTGAGATCGTTGCCGGCCTCGTCCAGCGCGCGCAGCACATCCTTGGCGTGCAGCACGCCGACGATGTTGTCGAGCGAGCCGCGCCACAGCGGGATGCGGGTGTTGGGGCTTTGCAGGATTTCCCGCACGATGGCTTCCGGCGGATTGTCGGCATTGAGCGAGCGCATGTTGGTGCGGTGGACCATCACGTCGGAGACTTCGAGTTCGTCCAGTTCGAAGCGCTCGCCGAGCCATTGCCGGTCGTCGCGCGTTCCGTTGCCGCGCTGAGGCTCCTCGCCACCGGCCTGATCGGCCCGGACATAACCCATGGCTTCGGCCAGCCGGTGGCGCAGCAGCAAAGCTGCGGCCCCGAGCACCGCCAGAACAAGGGCGACGATCCAGCCGGCTTCCTTCATCCCGTGTGGTTCTCCTTCAGGAAGGCCAGCACTTCCGAAACGGGAACGTCGCGGGCGATGAAGGACTGGCCGATGCCGCGCGTCAGGATGAAGGTCAGCGCCCCGCGGCTGACCTTCTTGTCCTGCGCGATGAAGGAAAGCAGCGTTTCGGCATCCGGCAGGCCGCCCGGAACGTCGGCCATGCGCCATGGCAGGCCAACGGCCTTCAGATGGGCCTCGACGCGCGCCGCATCGTCGGGGCTGGCAAGATTCATGCGCGCCGAAAAGCGGTGCGCCAGCGCCATGCCGATGGCCACCCCCTCGCCATGCACGAGGCGGGCGCCGTCATAGGCGACGGCCGCTTCCAGCGCATGGCCGAAGGTGTGGCCGAGATTGAGCAGGGCGCGGTCGCCGGTCTCGAACTCGTCGCGCGCCACCACGTCGGCCTTGGCGCGGCAGGACTGCGCGATGGCCTCGATGCGGGCCGGGCCGCCGGCAAACACGTCCTGCCAGTTCCTCTCCAGCCAGGCGAAGAAATCCGGCCGGTCGATGAGCCCGTATTTGGCGACCTCGGCATAGCCGGCGCGGAATTCGCGCAATGGAAGCGTGTCGAGCACGGAGGTGTCCGCCAGCACCAGCTTCGGCTGGTGGAACACGCCGATGAGGTTTTTTCCGCGCGTACTGTTGATGCCGGTCTTGCCGCCGACCGAGGAATCGACCTGCGCCAGCAGCGAGGTCGGCATCTGCACGAAATTCATGCCCCGGCGCACGATGCCGGCGGCGAAACCGGAAAGATCGCCGATCACGCCGCCACCGAAGGCGATGACCGCATCGCCGCGCTCCAGCCTTGCGGCCAGAACCGCGTCGACCACCTCCTGAAGGGCGGCGAAATTCTTGGTCTTCTCGCCGGCCGGCAGCACGATGGTGGACGATGCGATGCCGCCCGCGTCGAGCCCCGCCTTCAGGGCTTCCAGATGCTGCGCCGCAACGTTTTCATCGGTGACGATCGCCGTGCGGATGCCCGCAAGCCGGCTGCCGATCTCCGCGCCGGCGCGCCCGATCAGGCCAGGCCCGATCAATATATCGTAGGCCCGATCGCCCAGCCCCACCTCGACCTTCACGTCTTCGCTCACTCGTCCACCTCGCCGGAAAGCCCCATATGGCGGCTGATCGCATCGATCACCTCGGCGGCGATCACGTCCTTGGTTTCGTCGCGCGTCACCACGGCCATGTCGGCAAGCGAATAGACCGGATAGCGCTCGTCCATCAGCCGCCTGAGAACGCCGCGCGGATCGGGATCGCGCAACAATGGCCGGTGCTGCTTCTTCGCCACCCGCTCCATGAGCAGGTCCAGATCGGCCTTCAGCCAGACGGACACGCCCTGGCTGGCGATGGCCGCGCGCGTATCCTCGTTCATATAGGCCCCGCCGCCGGTGGAGAGAACCTTCGGCCCGCTTTCGAGGATGCGGGCGATGACCCGCTGCTCCAGCGCCCGGAACTCCGGTTCGCCATAGGCTTCGAACAGTTCGGGGATGGTCATGCGAGACACATCCTCGATCTCGTGGTCGCTGTCGACGAAGGGCAAGCCGAGCGCGGCCGCCACCTTGCGGCCGATGGAGGTCTTGCCGGCACCCATCAGGCCGACGAGCACGATGGAGCGATTGCCCAGCCTGTCGAGGAGGGCGGCGTGGTCGGCCTGCTTTGCGGATGCCTGCTGTGCGTTCATTGTGGCGTATCCACATGAAAAGCCGGGTTGCGTCAAGCAGCGCGGAAGCCTGCATGCCCTTGAAATACCCGCAACACCGTCTCATAAGGAGACAATTCCGGGCCGGCGAGAAAGAACCAGCGAAAATTCATGCCGACACTGTTCCGTTTCGTCGTCACGCTCGCCGTACTGGCGGGCATCGTCTATGGCGCCATGGTGGCGCTGGTCATGTTCGTCGAGCCGAAGCAGGCGGAGCTGAGCGTGCGCATTCCGGCCGAAAGACTGAACCCGCAAAAACCGTAACAAGCTGCGGCAGACGCCCATGAAGGATGCGGCCCGCATCGAAGCCTTCCTCGAAATGATGAGCGCCGAACGGGGCGCGGCGCACAACACGCTCGAATCCTATCGCCGCGATCTCGAGGATGCCTCAGCTACCATCGGGGGCGGGCTGGCGGCGGCGGATACGGCAGCGCTTCAGGCCTATCTGGAAGGGATCGCCACACGCGGCTTCGCCGCCTCCTCGCAGGCCCGCAAGCTGTCGGCGCTGCGCCAGTTCTTCGCCTTCCTCTATGCCGAAGGGCTGCGGACGGACGACCCCACCGGCACGCTCGACAGCCCGAAGAAGAAAATGGCGCTGCCCAGGACCATGAGCGAGGCCGACACCGGACGCCTGCTCGACCGCGCCGCGGCGGAGGCTGCCGATCCCGCGCTCGCGGGCGGTGACGCCATTGCCGCCCTGCGCCTTCATGCGCTCGTTGAGGTGCTTTACGCGACGGGCCTGCGCGTCTCCGAACTGGTCGCCCTGCCGGTCGCCGTTGCGCAGCGCGACGACCGTTTCTTCATGGTCAGGGGCAAGGGCAACAGGGAGCGCATGGTGCCGCTGTCGGCCAAGGCTCGCGCCGCCATGCAGACATGGCTTGCTGCGCGAGGGAGGGTGCCGCGCTTCGCCGAAAGCCCGTTCCTGTTTCCCGCCGCCTCCGAAGGCGGCTGTCTCGCACGGCAGGTGTTCGCGCGTGAACTGAAGGGCCTTGCCGCGCGCGCCGGCATTGCGTCGGGAAAGATTTCACCGCATGTGCTGCGCCACGCCTTCGCCAGCCATCTGCTGCAAAACGGCGCCGACCTGCGCGCCGTGCAGCAGCTTCTGGGTCACGCGGATATTTCGACCACCCAGATCTACACCCATGTTCTGGAAGAGCGGCTGATGCGGCTGGTCAATGACCACCATCCGCTTGCCGACTAGGTCTCATATCGCTATGTGAGGGCGACATTTCGCGCCTGATAACCTTCTGTTCACGGTTGCGCAGGCATCAATCAACGCCATTTCCGGCGCACTGGTCCGCTCACGAATGTACAATTATCTCGACTTCGAAAAACCGGTTGCCGATCTGGAAGGCAAGATCCTCGAACTGAAGAAGCTTGCCGAAGGCGGCGAGTCCGTGGATGTCGCCGACGAGATCGCACGGCTTGAAAAGCGCTCCCGCGATGCACTCCGCGACCTCTACAAGGCGCTGACGCCCTGGCAGAAAGTGCAGGTGGCGCGCCATCCCGACCGCCCGCACTGCCTCGACTATGTGCGCGGCCTGTTCACCGGGTTCACGCCGCTCGCCGGCGACCGCACCTTCGGCGAGGATCAGGCGCTGATCGGCGGCTTCGCACGCTTCCGCGGCGAGCCGGTGGCGATCCTCGGGCAGGAGAAAGGCTCCGATACGGCAAGCCGCCTCAGGCACAATTTCGGCTCGGTGCGTCCCGAAGGCTATCGCAAGGCGGTGCGCATCATGGAGCTTGCCGACCGCTTCGGCATTCCGCTGATCTCGCTGGTCGATACCGCCGGCGCCTATCCCGGCGTCGGCGCCGAGGAACGCGGTCAGGCCGAGGCCATTGCACGCTCGACCTCGACCGGCCTCGGCCTCAAGGTGCCCTCCATCTCCATCATCATCGGCGAGGGCGGTTCCGGCGGCGCAATCGCCATCGCCACCGCCAACCGGGTCTACATGCTGGAGCACGCCATCTATTCGGTGATCTCGCCGGAGGGCGCGGCCTCGATCCTGTGGCGGGATACCACCCGCTCGAAGGACGCGGCCACCAACATGAAGATCACCGCGCAGGACCTGCTCAATCTCAGGATCATCGATGCGGTGGTTCCCGAGCCACTGGGCGGCGCTCACCGCGGCCCCGAAACGGTCATCGCCGCAACCGGCGACCTGATCGCGCGCACCATGAAGGAATTCGGCGAAGGAAACGTCGATTTCCGCGAGCAGCGCCGCGAAAAATACCTGGCAATGGGCCGCAACCTCTGATCGTTGCGGTCGCCACCGCATTTTCGCCATAAAGATGCCACCGCATCCGCCGATAACGCAGCCGTGAAGGCCGTTCCGGCGGTGAGGTGTGCCGGACCGGCTTGCGGTAAGGATTTTGCAAGGTTAACGAGTTTATAGCAATTTCAGGAAAAGGCCCGGCATCAGCTTGCCGAACCGGCCGTTTCCATGGGAATTGAGCGGCTATGCCTTCCGGCTGCGAAAGGTGTCCGGTCGTTCGCTCCCGCCAGTTGTGACGTTGTTGCCTGGCCGACGGGCCGGATGACGGGGAAAGACGAAGAGCGTGTCCATGCTGACCAGATTCGCCAGGGCCGGACTTCTCATCGGTGCGCTAGGGGGCGCCATCGCGCTTGCCGGCTGCACAGATTCCTCCATCGGGGATTTTGCGCCCCAGCATGCCAACCGGCAGCTTCCGCCAAAAATTCAGCAGGCGATGAAGGCCAAGGGCATGAACAAGACGTCGCCGATCCTGGCGCGCGTGTTCAAGGAAGAAGGCAAGCTGGAAATCTGGAAACAGAAGACCAACGGCCGCTACGATATCATCGCCAGCTACGACATCTGCAAATGGTCGGGCAAGCTCGGCCCGAAATTCACCGAGGGCGACCGGCAGGCGCCGGAAGGCTTCTATACGGTTCGGCCTTCGCAGATGAAGCCGAACTCGCAATATCATCTGGCATTCAACATCGGCTACCCGAATGCCTATGACCGCGCCAACGGACGCACCGGCTCCAACCTGATGGTGCATGGCGCCTGCTCCTCGGCCGGCTGTTATTCGATGACCGACCAGCAGATCGAGGAAATCTACGCCTTCGGCCGCGACGCCTTCCAGGGCGGCCAGACCGAGTTCCAGGTGCAGGCATTCCCCTTCCGCATGACCGCCGCCAACATGGCGCGCTACCGCAACGACCCGAACTATGAGTTCTGGAAGATGCTGAAGGTCGGCTACGACCATTTCGAGCTGACCAGGGTGCCGCCGAAGGTGGACGTGTGCGAGCGGCGATACGTGTTCAACCAGATTCCGGTGGATGGCCAGCCCTTCAACCCGACCGGCGCCTGCCCGGCCAGCTCGCAGCCGGATTCGCTGAAAGTTGCCTACAGCAGCTACCAGAGCACCTATGAAGCGGCCTTCAACAGCGCGCTGAAGGCTTCCACCCCGGCGCCCAAGCCCACCATCGCCGGCATCAAGGAAGCCAACATCGTCTCGGAGTGGACGCGCAAGCGTGCACGCGGCGAGCGCGTGCCGGTCGAGCCGCCGTCGCTCAACCCTGACGGCACCGTCACCCAGACCGAGCGCATGGGCCGCATCGATTCGGCCGAAGGCCGCCGCATGGCCGCCATCGATGCCGAGCAGGCAGCGAAGAAGAAAGCCGCCGAGGAAAAGGCCGCCGCCGTTGCAGCCGCCAGGGCTGCCGTGGAAGCGCAGAAGGTTGAAACCGCTGCTGCGGCCAAGGCCGCCGAGATCGCTGCGCAGACGCCCCGGCAGGCGCTGGAGGTTCAGGCGGCCCAGTCCGGCGCTCCGGCTGACGATGGCGCCGCCGCCAAGCTGAAGAAGCGGCTGCTCGGCATGTTCGGTGGCTGACACCGACTTGCCCGGCGACACCGACGTCTACGATCTGCGGGGTCTCAACTGCCCGTTGCCGGTGCTGAAGGCGCGCAAGCGCCTCGCAGGTCTCCCGCGGGGCGCGCGACTGTGGCTGGAAACCACCGATCCGCTCGCTGTTCTCGATATTCCGGCCTTCTGCAACGAGGCCGGTCATATTCTCATCGAGACCATGGCGCTGGACGGCGCCCACCGCTTCCTGATCGAGCGGGGCGGCTGAGTCCGGTCTTATCGTCCCGGTATGGCCAGCGGATTGTGTTCGAGCGCGGTGCGATCCGGCATGTCGATCTGCGGCGTGTTGGTGATTGCCGCGAACAGACGCGCCACGTAGTCGCCCGGCATATCGAGCGTGATCAGCACCAGTCGCGTGCCGCGCTTCTCGTCCGGCCAGGCGGGAAGGCGTGCCGGTGGATGCAGAATCTTCTGCACGCCGTGCACCACCAGCGGGCGCGACGGGTCTTCGGCAAGCTCCACGATCCCCTTCATGCGCAGAAGGTTCTCACCATGGGTGGAGCGCAGCAGATCGAAAAACATCTCGATGGCCGCGAACGGCACCGGCCCGTCATGGACCAGCGTGTCGGTGCGGATGCGCGAGTCGTGGTGGTGATGGTGTGGTGCGGCATGGTCGTGATCGCAATCATGATGATGGTGGCCGTGCCCATGCCCGTGACGGTCATGCTGAGCCTCGCCCAGCCAGCGGCGCACATCGGCGCTCTTGGTTTCCGGGTCATAGAGCCCGCAGCCGAACAGGTCGGGCAGCCCGGCATTGCGGACATCGAGGATCGGCGCGGACGGATTGAGTCGCCGCAGGCGCGCCGCCAGCTCGGCCGGAACCGCCTCGTCTGCAACCATGTCCAGCTTTGAGATGACGATGCGGTCGGCGACCGCCGCCTGCTTCACCGCCTCCATATGGGCATCCAGGGTGGCCGCGCCATTGACCGCATCGACCAGCGTCAGAACGCCGTCCAGCCGGAAAGCCTGAACCAGCACCGGATGCGCCATGATCGACTGAAGCACCGGCGCCGGGTCGGCAAGGCCGGTCGTCTCGATGACCACCCTCGACAGAGCCGGGATACGCCCGGTCTGCACCCGGTCGACCAGCTCGGCCAGCGTATCGACCAGTTCGCCGCGCACCGTGCAGCACAGGCAGCCGTCCGACAGCTCGATGATGCCGTCCGACGCCTGCTCGACCAGCAGGTGGTCGATGGCGACATCGCCGAATTCATTGATGATGACGGCGGTGTCCCTGAGTTCGGGATTCTTCAGCAGACGGTTGAGCAGAGTCGTCTTGCCCGAACCGAGGAAGCCGGTCAGCACCGTGACGGAAATGGGAAAGCCGGACATGGATAAGGATCAGCCGCCCTGTGCCGAAGTGGCGAACACTGGCGGCGGCAGGTCCGGCCGCCAGCCGGGGACCGGCACATCCGCATATTCGGCACGCCCGATCATGGCTTTCGGCACCGGCCCGGTCGCGCCGCCAAGGCTGACGACGACCAGCTTCGGGTCGGTGAGCTTCTGCTGATAGATCGACTTCGGTCCTTCCTCCTTCGGCCCGGTGGAGGCTTCGGACTGGGTTGCGGCCTCGGCGGGCTTGCACACCACCGGGCGCAGGTCCGTCGGCGTCTGCGTATCGCCATAGGGCGCCAATGTCGCGATGGTGGCGCTGCCCTGCCCCTGCGTGGCGAAGCCGGCGTCGAGCAGCTTTGCCACGGTCTCGGCACGGGTAAGCCCGTTCTTCTCGCCGAACACGACCGCGGCCAGCGTGCGCCCGTTGCGGGTGGCCGTGCCGATCAGGTTGAAGCCCGATTCGCACACGAAGCCGGTCTTCATGCCGTCGGCGCCCGGATAGCGGCCGACCAGAAGATTGTAGTTCGGAATCCGGGTCTTGCCGAAGGCGAGTCCCTCGATGCCGTACCAGGCGTTATATTGCGGGAAATCGCGGCGCAACGCCGTCACCAGCAACGCCATGTCGCGCGCCGTCGTATATTGCTCGGGCGAGAACAGCCCGTTCGGATTGACGAAATGCGTGCCGCTCATGCCGAGCCGGGCGGCTTCCGCATTCATGCGTTTGGCGAAATCAGCCTGCGTGCCGCCGATGTTTTCGCCGATGGCCATGGCGACGTCGTTGGCCGACTTGATCATCATCATCTTCAGCGCATTGTCGAGCCGCATCACCTGCCCGACCTTGAAGCCCATCTTGCTGGGCGGCTGGTTGACGGCATTGCGCGTCATCCTGATCGGCGAATCGAGCGCCACCTCTCCCGCGTCGATGGCGCGGAAGGCGACGTAGGCCGTCATGATCTTGGTCAGGGACGCCGGGTACCAGCGCTTGAACGCATCTTCATGCGCAAGCACCTTGCCGGTGTTCAGCTCGAAAAGCAGCGTCGGGTTTGCCCATGAAGGCGCCGAAAGAGCGCCAAGCCCGAGCGCACCGAAAAGCGCCAGTTTCACGAAACGCGTGGTTGTCATGTCGATCCGAATATCCTGTGCCGTGGTCGGTCTGGCCCTCGGACGCGCAGCAATGGCGCTGCCCGCTCTTCCCCGGCCGCTTCAGCTGGTGCTATTTAACCTATATGTCGTCAACATGGCAAAGCCGGTCGTCATCCTGCGACCGCAATTTGTCCATCCGGAGCCAAGAGAAGCAATGCCGATCCTGAACCGCGCCGCCGAAATGCAGGAAGAGGTGGCCGGCTGGCGCCGTCACCTGCACAGCAAGCCCGAGCTCGGCTTCGACGTCATCGAAACGGCCGCCTTCGTGGCCGGCAAGCTGCGGGCCTTCGGCTGCGACGAGGTGGTGACCGGTCTGGGCCGCACGGGCGTGGTGGGAATCATCCGCGGCAGGCTGGGCGAGGGACGCACAGTCGGCCTGCGCGCCGACATGGATGCGCTGCCGATCGCAGAGATCACCGGCAAGTCCTATGCCTCCACCCATGAGGGCAGGATGCATGCCTGCGGCCATGACGGCCATACCGCGATGCTGCTTGGCGCGGCCGCCTATCTGGCCGAGACCCGCAACTTCGCCGGCACTGTCGCGGTGATCTTCCAGCCGGCCGAGGAAGGCGGCGGCGGCGGCCGCGAAATGGTCAGGGATGGCCTGATGGACCGCTTCGGCATCGGGAATGTGTTCGGCATGCACAACATGCCGGGCCTTCCGGTCGGCCATTTCGCGATCCGGCAGGGACCGATCCTCGCCGCGACCGCGGAATTCGACATCGAGGTGTCGGGGCGCGGCGGACATGCGGCGATGCCGCATCGCTCCATTGACCCGGTTGTGGCCGCCAGCCATCTGGTGACAGCCACCCAGTCCATCGTGGGCCGCAATGTCGATCCGCTGGAAGCTGGCGTGGTGTCGATCACGAAATTCCATGCCGGCGACGCCCACAACATCATTCCCGAAAAGGCCGCGCTTGCCGGCACGGTGCGCACGCTGAAGAGCGAAACCGCGCAGCTGGCCGAGCAGCGGCTTCAGGCCGTATGCGACGGCACGGCCGCCACCTTCGGTGTCGCGGTCGAACTCCATTTCCGGCCCAATTACCCGGTGACCTTCAACCACGCGCGGGAAACCGTCTTCGCCGGCGACGTGGCTGCCGAGGTCGCCGGCGCGGGGCAGGTCGATCGGGACATGCAGCCGCTGATGGCCGGCGAGGATTTCTCCTACATGCTGGAAGCAAGGCCCGGCGCGTTCATCTTCATCGGCAATGGCGACAGCGCCGGCCTCCATCACCCGGCCTACGATTTCAACGACGAGGCAATCCCGCACGGTGTCAGCTACTGGGTGAGGCTGGCGGAGACGGCTCTGGCTTCCTGATCCGGTCCCGCGCCCGATTTCCCGGAGCGGGAGCGGATTTTTGACGAATCCCGGCCTTGGCGAGCGGACGCGAAACCGTTATGTGTCTGCTCCAGTGGTCCCGTAGCTCAGTAGGATAGAGCGGCAGATTCCTAATCTGTAGGTCGCAGGTTCGATTCCTGCCGGGATCACCACCCTTCCAGCTCCCATGCGCCCAGAATCCAGTGTCTGGATCCGGTGTCTGGCATGATGGCTGGCATCCCGTCGCAAGTCCCCCGGTTCCGGCAGGAATCGATCACAAAGGCCGAAACCACGATGTCCGATGAAACCCGCCCCCCGAAGCACTGGTCGATGGTGGAGTATCTCCACGAGACGGTGAAGAACCCGAACATCCACATTCGGGGCCGCAACAGCTACTACAGCAACGCATGGACCGCCTCCTTCGAGGAAAGCGTGGTGCGCTACCTTTATGGCGACGCCTACAGCCTGAGCGCCTGGGAGCCGCAGTGGGAGATCGACCAGCTCCATATCGGCGATTATGTGTGCATCGGGGCCGAGGCCGTCATCCTCATGGGCGGCAACCATACCCATCGCACCGACTGGTTCAGCCTCTATCCCTTCGCCGATGTCATTCTCGACGCCTACAAGGGCAAGGGCGACACCCTGATAGAGGATGGCGCCTGGATCGGCATGCGCGCCATGATCATGCCGGGCGTCACCATCGGCGAGGGCGCCATCGTCGCTTCCGGCGCCATCGTCACCAAGGATGTCGCGCCCTACACCATCGTCGCCGGCAATCCGGCCGCGCCGGTGCGCCGGCGTTTTCCGGATGCGACGGCCGAAGCGCTGCTGGCGCTCGGCATCTACAGGTGGGAGCGCGAGAAGTTCGACGCGCTGCGATCCTTCCTGTGTGCCGACGATCTCGACGCACTGGTCAGGGCCGCCACCGACTACGACGCCGGCAAGGCCTGAACCTCATCATGCCTGAACCGTACTTCCGGTTCAGGCATGCAAGGCGAGCCCGAGCGCCTTGAGCGCGGCCTCCTGAAAGGCCTCGCCCTGCGTCGGATGGGCATGGATGGTGCCGGCGATGTCTTCCAGCCGCGCGCCCATTTCCAGCGCAAGGCCGAAGGCCGCCGACAGTTCCGACACCCCCTGCCCGACCGCCTGAATGCCCAGCACCAGATGATTGTCGGCCCGCGCCACCACGCGCACGAAGCCGTCCTCGCCCTGCCTCGTCATGGCGCGGCCATTGGCCGAGAACGGGAACTGGCCGATCTTGATCTCGCCCTGCGCCTTCGCCTCCTCCGGGGACAGGCCGGCGGTCACCAGTTCGGGATCCGTGAAGCAGATGGCCGGAATGGCGCGCTTGTCCCAGTTGCGCCGGTGGCCGGCGACGATCTCGGCCACCATCTCGCCCTGCGCCATGGCCCGGTGCGCCAGCATCGGCTCGCCGGTCACGTCGCCGATGGCGTAGATGCCGCGCATCGAGGTGCGGCAGCGGTCGTCGATGCGGATGAAGCGGCCGTTCATGTCGAGATCGATTTCCTCAAGGCCCCAGCCGTCCGTCACCGGTCTGCGGCCAACGGTGACGAGCACCTTGTCGGCGGCAATCTTCCTGTCCTTGCCGTCGGCGGTCTCGACCAGAAGCGCATCGCCTTTCGAAGACAGTCCCCTGGCCTTCGCGCCGACCAGCACCTCGACACCGAGGGCGGCAAGGCGCTTCGACACGGGACGCACCAGTTCGGCATCATACTGGGCAAGCAGGCGCGGCAACGCCTCCACGATGGTGACCTTCGCCCCCAGTTTCGCAAACGCCGTGCCGAGTTCGAGCCCGATATAACCGCCGCCGACCACGCTCAGCTTCTGCGGAATTTCCTTCAGCGACAGCGCTTCGGTGGAAGAGATCACCTTCCCGCCAAACGGCAGGAAAGGCAGCTCGACCGGCGCGGAGCCGGTGGCGATGACCACGTTTTCAGCCCGGATGATCTGCAATCCGGTTTCGGTCTCAACCTCGATTGTCTTGCCGTCGCGAAACTGCGCACGACCCTGAACATATTTGACGCGGGCTTTTTTAAGCAGCGCGGCAACACCGCTGCTAAGTCGGCTAACTATACTGTCCTTCCAGCCGATCGTCGTGGCAAAATCGAGTTTGGGTTCACTGGCGGAAATTCCGAGAGTATCGTCCTTGCCCGCCCGGTGAACTGCCTTCTCGAACTCCTCAGCCGCATGAATCAGCGCTTTGGAGGGGATGCAGCCCACATTCAGGCACGTTCCTCCCGGCTTCACAGCTTCCACGATGACCGTGTCCAGCCCGAGTTGGCCGGCGCGAATGGCGCAGACATAACCACCCGGACCGGCACCGATGACCAGAAGCTTGCAGGAAATCTCCTTCATCCTGCCGCTCCTTTCCCGATTTTCATTAGCCGGCGTTCAAAAATACGATCCATGATTACTCTCCGACGAAAATCATGGCCGGCGTTTCGAGCAGGGCCTTGATCCGTTGCACGAAGACGGCGGCGTCCCATCCGTCGATGACACGATGGTCGAAGGACGATGACAGGTTCATCATCTTGCGCGGCACGAACTGCGCGCCATCCCACACCGGGCGCACCATCATCTTGTTGACGCCGACGATGGCCACTTCCGGGTAGTTGATGACGGGCGTCGTAACCACGCCACCCATCGCGCCAAGCGAGGTGATGGTGATGGTCGAGCCGGACAGTTCCTCGCGTGTGGCGATGCCCGATTTCGCCGCTTCCGCCAGCCGGTTCAGTTCGGCGCCGCTCTCCCACAGGTCCAGCGCCTCGGCGTGTTTCACCACCGGCACAACGAGCCCGTTGGCGGTCTGCGCCGCAATACCGATATGCACCCCGCCATACTGGCGGATGATGCCGGCATCGTCGTCGTAGAGAGCGTTGAGGTGCGGCTGCTCCGCTATGGCCCTGACCATGGCGCGCATGAGGAACGGCAGCAGCGTCAGCTTCGGCCGATCCTGACCCGCCTTTTGCTTGTTGAGGGCTGACCGCAGCTCTTCCAGCGCCGTGACATCCACCTCCTCGACATAGGTGATGTGCGGGATGCGGGCCTTGGCGCGCTGCATCTTCTCGGCGATCTTGCGGCGCAGGCCAACGACCCTGATCTCTTCGACCCTGTCGCTGCGCACCAGACCGGAAGCCTTGCCGGGCTGCGGGCCGCGGGTGATGAAGGCGTCGAGATCTTCATGACCGATGCGACCGGCCGGGCCGCTGCCCGGCACCTGCCGCAGATCGATACCGGCCTCCTTCGCCCTGAGGCGCACGGCAGGCGAAGCCAGCGGCTTTTCGCCCTCGCGGCGCGGAGCGCCGACAGGAGCGCTGCGCGCTCCGGCAGGTTGCACCGGAGCCGGTTCCTTTTCACGCTTGGCCAGGGGGGGCATGGCTGGCTTTTCCGGAACCGGCGCTGCTTTTTTCTCCTGCGCGACTGGCTCTGGTTCTGCTTGCGGCTCCGTCATGGCATCGCCCTGCCCGACATTGCCCTCACCGGCCACCTTGAGCCGAACGATGGGCGAGCCGATGGCGACCGTGTCGCCGATCTCCGCACCGAGCCAGAGGATCTCGCCTTCGACCGGCGAGGGAATCTCGACTGTCGCCTTGTCGGTCATAACCGCCGCGAGCAGCGCGTCCTCCCGCACCATGTCGCCGACCTTGACGTGCCATTCGACCAGTTCGGCTTCTGCCACGCCCTCGCCGACATCGGGAAGCCTGATGACATGTTCGCCCATCTCAAGCCTCCATCGTTTCAATGAGCGCACGGCCGACACGCGCCGGGCCGGGGAAATAATCCCACTCCTGCGCATGCGGATACGGCGTATCCCAGCCCGCGACCCGCGCTATCGGCGTTTCCAGATGATAGAAACAATTCTCCTGCACCAGGGTTGCCAGCTCGGCACCGAAACCGGATGTCTGGGTTGCCTCGTGCACCACCACGCAGCGCCCGGTTTTGCTCACTGAAGCGACGATGGCATCGAGATCGAGCGGCAGCAGGGTGCGCAGATCGATGATTTCGGCGTCGATGCCCGTCTCCGCGGCTGCGGCCTCGGCCACGTAGACCATGGTGCCATAGGCGAGCACGGTCACGTCGCTGCCCTCCCGGCGGATCGCCGCCTTGCCGAGCGGCACGCTGTAGTGCCCGTCGGGGACCTCACCGAGTTCATGCTTCGACCATGGCGTGACCGGACGTTCGTGGTGCCCGTCGAACGGACCGTTATAGAGCCGCTTGGGCTCGAAGAAGATCACCGGATCCGGGTCCTCGATTGCCGCGATGAGAAGCCCCTTGGCGTCGCGCGGATTGGACGGCACCACCACCTTGAGGCCGGAAACATGCGTGAACAGCGCTTCCGGGCTCTGGCTGTGTGTCTGGCCGCCGAATATGCCGCCGCCGGACGGCATGCGAACCACGATCGGGCATGTGAAATCGCCATTGGAACGATAGCGCAGGCGCGCCGCCTCCGAGACGATCTGGTCATAGCCCGGATAGACATAGTCGGCGAACTGGACTTCGACGCAGGGACGCAGCCCGTAAGCGGCCATTCCGATGGCGGCGCCGACGATGCCGGATTCGTTGATCGGCGCATCGAAGCAGCGGCTCTTGCCGTATTTGGCCTGCAGGCCGGCGGTACAGCGGAATACACCGCCGAAGAAGCCGACGTCCTCGCCGAACACGATGACGCGTTCGTCGCGCCCCATGGAAACGTCCATGGCGTCGCGAATGGCCTCGATCATGGTCTTGCGCGCCATGGCCTACACCCCCGCCTGCTGACGCTGACGCCGCAAATGCGGCGGCATCTGTTCATAGACTCCTTCGAACATGTCGCGCGTCGAAGGCTTGTTGCCCGAATGCAGCGTGCCGTGCTCCTCGGCCTGCTTCTGTGCGGCGATCACCGTATCGAGGATCTCCGCTTCCGCCTGTGCATGCCGCTCCTCCGACCAGACGCCCAGCCGGATGAGATGGTTCTTCAGCCGGATAACCGGATCGCCGAGCGGCCAGGCATCCGATTCCGCTTTCGGGCGGTAGGCCGAAGGGTCGTCCGAAGTCGAGTGCGCGCCGGCACGGTAGGTGACGTGCTCGATCAGCGTGGGGCCCAGATTGCGCCGGGCCCGCTCGATGGCCCATTTCGCCACTGCATGCACGGCAAGATAATCGTTGCCGTCGACGCGCAAGGCGGGGATGCCGAAGCCCAGTCCCCGCGCCGCAAAGGTGCCCGAGCCGCCGCGGGCGATGCCCTGGAAGGTCGAGATCGCCCACTGGTTGTTGACCACGTTGAGCACGACCGGCGCCTTGTAGGTGGAGGCGAACACCAGCGCGGCATGGAAGTCGGATTCGGCGGTCGAGCCGTCGCCGATCCACGCGGCCGCAATGCGTGAATCGCTGCTGATCGCCGACGCCATCGCCCAGCCCACCGCCTGGATGTACTGCGTGGCCAGATTGCCGGAGATCGAGAAGAAGCCATGCTCCTTCGAGGAATACATAATCGGCAGCTGCCGGCCTTTCAGCGGATCGGCCTCGTTGGAGTAGATCTGGTTCATCATGGTGACCATCGGGTAGCCGCCAGCAATCAGCAGGCCAGCCTGACGATAGGTCGGGAAATTCATGTCGCCGGGCGCCAGCGCCTTGCGGAAGGCGCAACTCACCGCCTCTTCACCCAGATGCTGCATGTAGAAGGAGGTCTTGCCCTGCCGCTGCGCCATCTGCATGCGCGCATCGAAGGCGCGCAGCGTCATCATATGGCGAAGCCCTTCAAGCAGTTCCTCGTCGGAAAGCAGGCCGGCCCAGGGTCCGACGGCTTCGCCCGCCCGGTTCAGAACGCGGATGATGGAAAAGGCGAGGTCGCGAATCTCGCGCGGGTCGACATCGATCTCCGGCCGCGGCACGGATCCCGCCCTGGGGATCGGCACATTCGAAAAATCCGGCGCCCCGCCCGGCCTCACCTCCGGTTCGGGTACATGAAAACGCAACATTCCGGTATCGGTCATGACCTCTCCTCCTGTCGCCACGTCCGATCATCGCACAATATCGCGGCCTGATCAGCAGCGATGCGGCTCGGCGTCGGCGATGCGGCGATACTGGCAGGAAACCGGAGCAATTTCCCATTTTTGAAGATGACCCTGCGGCAATAATGGGAAAAGCAGGAGCCGGTTCCGCGAAGCAATGCTGCGCGCGGGAGCATTTCGGTCCCTCCCGGCGCGCGGCACGTCCCGCTGCGCTTCGTTCTTGCGGCCCTCCCGGCTGCTTCTGCACACTTCACTGGCACCGAGCCGGTTCCCACATCCGGACGACATGATAGAAAGGCCGCATGGCACAGAAGAAAGCACATGAAGTCGATTCCTGGCTGGCGAGACCGGACTCGAGGACTTTCCTCATTCTCATCTACGGTCCGGATCGCGGTCTCGTGTCCGAGCGAGGCAAGGCCTATGCTCAAAGCACCGGCCTGCCGCTGGACGATCCGTTCAGCGTCGTGAAGCTGGATGGCCCGGAAGTGGAAAAGGGCGACGGGAGATTGTCCCAGGAAGCCCGCACCGTGCCGATGTTCAGCGATCGCCGCCTGTTGTGGGTTCGCAATGCCGCCGGCCAGAAAGGGCTGGCCGACGAGGTAAAAGCCCTTCTTGCCGAACCGCCCCGCGACGCGACGATCCTGATCGAAGCCGGTGACCTGAAAAAGGGCGCGCCATTGCGTTCGGCCGTCGAGACCGCCCAAGGCGCCATGGCCCTGCCCTGCTATGCCGACGATGGCCGCGATATTGAAGCCGTGATCGACGACGAATTGCGCAAGGCGAACCTGACAATGCCGCTGGATGCGCGGCAGGCGCTGCGCCGCAATCTGGGCGGCGACCGCCTCGCCACCCGCGCGGAACTGCACAAGCTTACCCTCTATGCGCAGGGTCAGTCTCAAATCTCGCTGGAGGACGTCAGGCTGATGACCGGCGACGTCTCCGGACACTCTCTCGATGAGGCCGTCGACGCCATTCTCGACGGGCGTATCGAGGATTTCGACACTGCATTCGCACGTCATTGCCAGGCCGGAGGTCAACCCTTTCTGGCCCTTTCGGGGACGATGCGCCAGTTTCACGCCCTTCACGTGATGCGTGGCGCAATGGAAGAAGGCAGCCGCAACGCCGCCTCGGTCGTGGCTGGCGCAAGGCCCCCGGTCTTCTTCTCGAGGCGCAAGCTCATCGAGCGTGCGCTCGAGCGCTGGAACCGGCAATCCATCGAACGCGCGCTGGCAAGGCTTCAGAACGCCGTCCTGCAAACGCGCCGTCGCCCCGAACTCGCCTCAGCGCTGGTCAGACAGGCCCTACTCGGTATAGCCGTGGAAAGCGCACGCCTTTCGCGGCGATGAAATCTCAGGAAATACTATACAATACAACAGGATAGAGAGTTACGGCGAGGCATTGACCTCGTTATCGAAGCCTATGTGACCGACTCACGGGCTCGCTGCACATGCGGATTGAAACGCGTTGGAGCGATGCAAGGAAATTATCGTCACGCTTGCCATATCGCGTGGCTACCACCCTGAAGTTTTGAATTTACGAAAGACGCGCCCGACGGTTTTGCGCTGACGACACACAGATGCGCTGAAAGGGAAGGTTTTACGTGGTTGGGCATGGCGCAGATGTTGCCTCATGAGCCGCGCAGGGCGCATGCGAGCCGTAGAGCGCCGGAATGTCGGCTTCTGGCACTCCGGTTCGCAGCAATCGGAAGGTGCCGCTCCCAATCCGACTGCCATCGACACGGGGACCACCGCGCACCTTGATTCGCAGCTGTGGCTTGGTCGCCGACCACTCGAGGCCCGTCAGATCAACGCCTGTCATCCTGAACCTCCGAAAAGGAGGTCGGTAATCCAGAACGCCCATCCGGGAGCAGCTTGCTTGTGACCGTGTAACCTAGAGCTTCAGTTTGCGGCACAGGTCGTCGAGCTGGTCGAGCGTCTTGTAGGACACGCGCAATTCCCCGCCCCGCTCCTTGTGAGGAGCAATGGTCACCTTCATGCCTATCGTATCGGTCAGCAGTTTCTCCAGCGCCAGCGTATCGGCGTCCTTCTCGGCGGGACCTGAAGACCGGTTTTCCCGGACAGGACCTGCGGGCGCCTGCGCCAGCGCTTCCGCCTGACGCACGGACAGCCCTTCATCGATGATGCGCCGGGCCAGCCCCACCGGGTCCTCGGCCGTAACGAGGGTCCGCGCATGACCGGCCGACAGGGATCCGTCGACCACCAGATCCCGGATCACGTCGGGCAGCTTCAACAGGCGCAGCGTATTGGCCACGTGGCTGCGGCTCTTGCCGATAACCTGCCCCAGATCGGCCTGGCTGTAATTGTGCTCCTCGATGAGTTGCTCATAGCCGAGCGCCTCTTCGATCGGGTTGAGGTCCGCACGCTGGACGTTCTCGATGATCGCCAGCTCAAGCGCGGTGCGATCGCTGACCTCGCGAACGATGACAGGAATCTCGACCAGCCCGGCCCGCTGCGCCGCGCGCCAGCGACGTTCACCGGCGATGATTTCATAGAGGCCCTGCTGTTCGGGCGCCGGACGCACCACCACCGGCTGCACGATGCCATGCTCGCGGATGGACTGCGCGAGGTCTGTCAGTTCAGGCTCACCGAAATGCCGGCGCGGATTGCGCGGGTTAGGGGCGACGAACTCGATCGGAACCTTGCCGTCGGCCAGCGCCGCCGGCCTTTCGGGCTCCGCCGGTCGGTCGATTTCGCCGATCAGAGCTGCCAGTCCCCGTCCGAGCCGCTTTCTTGAAGGATCTTCGCTCATCGTTCACCAAAATCGTTTCATTACCGAATCAATCTGTCGTCTTGCCGGGTTCAGGCCGCGCGCA
Organism: Mesorhizobium sp.; assembly: GCA_022833215.1. GTDB lineage: Bacteria > Pseudomonadota > Alphaproteobacteria > Rhizobiales > Rhizobiaceae > Mesorhizobium. Next base: position 55,636 of record JAIPUZ010000106.1, read on the forward strand.
AGCGTCGTTCACGCCGGATAACCTCCGAAGCGAGTTGCAAATACGCCTGACTGCCGGAGCATTTCAGATCGTACAAGATGGCTGGTTTGCCGTATGACGGAGCTTCGGACACACGCACATTCCGTGGAATGACGGTCTCATACACCTTTTCGCCCATATGGGCGCGCACATCCTGCACCACCTGATTGGCCAGATTGTTGCGGCCGTCGAACATGGTGAGCACGATGCCCTGGATTTCCAGCTGCGGATTGATGGAGCCGCGCACCTGCTGAACTGTCTCAAGCAACTGGCTGAGACCTTCCAGCGCAAAAAATTCGCATTGCAGCGGCACCAGAACCGAATCCGCTGCAGCCATGGAGTTGAGCGTCAGGAGGTTAAGCGACGGCGGACAGTCGATCAGCACATAGCTGAACGGATTGGCGCGCGCCGATGTTGCCCGAAGCGCGTTTCTTAACCTCAGAACCCTGTCCGGGGCAGATGCGATCTCCATTTCCACGCCCAGCAGGTCGAGGGTGGACGGAACAATCGACAATCCCGGCACCGCGGTCTGGACCGAAGCTGCTTCCACGGTCGCCGCGCCGGTCAGAACATCGTAGGACGAAAGCGAACGATCCTTGCGATCGATGCCAAGCCCGGTGCTGGCATTTCCCTGCGGATCCAGATCGACGATGAGAACCTTTTCGCCAATTGCCGCCAGCGCAGTGGCGAGATTGATGGCAGTCGTCGTCTTGCCGACGCCGCCCTTCTGATTCGCCACGGTTATGATGCGGGGTTTGCTGCTGATCATGCTTTCCTGCCGGAATTTCACTCCGATAGACGGATGCTTTCACCTGGCGCTTAAACCACTGATCTCGAGCACGACTCCTTCAGGGTCGACCGAGCTTCTATGTTCTACCAGATCGAAAGACCAACGTTGACTGCTTTCTTCGACCTCGGCCCGGTAATCCCGGCCTTTGTGGAAGAGTGCGGTCGCTCCAGCCAACAGCCAGGGAGAAGCCAGTTCGAGCAGCAAGGGCAAAGCTGCCAATGCGCGTGCAGTCACAAACTGCGGCTGATCCACAAAGGCCGGCGCTTCTTCGATACGCCGGGCAATGACCCGCGCAGGAAGATCGAACTCGCCGATCATGGCTTGCAGAAAGGCGGCTTTCTTGCGGTTGCTTTCAACGAGATCGATCCGGCCGGAACGATCCCGCATCAGGAAAGCGAGAACCAGGCCCGGAAAACCGCCTCCCGACCCAAGGTCGAGCCATTTTGTAGCACCCGGAGCCAGAGTGGCCAGTTGGGCACTGTCCAGAATATGCCTGCTCCACACATCGGACAGGGTCGAACTTGCGGCAAGGTTGATGCGATGGTTCCACTTCAGGAACTGGGCTTCAAACAGCGAAAGGGCTTCAAACGTTTCACGTGAAACGACACCGGCGGCCGCCTGCAACGCAAGGAAGCGCTCTGCGCTCATGCCGCACCTTTCCGGATCATCATTTCATGGGCGCGGATATGGGCGACGATGATCGCAAGGGCTGCCGGCGTCATGCCCTCTATACGTTGCGCCTCCGCGACCGAACGCGGCTGTTTCCGCTTCATTTTCTGCTTCAGCTCATTCGACAGGCCGGGAACGGCTCCAAAGTCCAGATCGTACGGAATAGCCCTGGATTCTTCCGCCTGTATTCTGGCAACGTCAACCTTCTGCCGGTCCATGTACACAGCGTACTTCGCTTCAATCTCAAGCGCTTCCGCGGTTTTCCTGTCGATATGATGGAAGGCCGGCTCAAGTGCGGCCAACCATGCAATATCCACATTCTCATAGCTGAGCAATTCGTACCCTGAACGACGAACGCCGTCCTGATTGATCGTCAGCCCCCTGCGGGCTGCCTCCTGCGGTGTAAGCACAATGGAACGCGCCAACGCGCGCGCCTTATCGAGAGCCCGGTTGGATCGCTCAAAATGAGCAGCCCTCTTGCTCGAAACGATGCCCAGCCGGAGGCCAAACGGCGTCAGCCTCTGATCTGCATTGTCCGCGCGCAGCGACAGGCGGAACTCCGCCCTGGAAGTGAACATGCGATAGGGCTCGGTAACCCCCCGATGAATAAGGTCGTCCACCATCACCCCTAAATAGGCTTCGGTTCGGCTGATTGTCACCGGCTGGGAACCGGAAGCATATCGGGCTGCATTCATCCCGGCCAGCAAACCCTGACCGGCCGCCTCCTCATAACCGGTGGTCCCGTTGATCTGTCCGGCCAGAAACAATCCTGTTACGCGCTTTGTTTCGAGCGTTGCATGAAGCTCCCGCGGATCGACGTGATCGTATTCGATGGCGTAGCCCGGCTGAAGCATAACGGCTTTCTCAAGCCCGGGTATGGTCTTGAGGATATCGAGCTGGACGTCCTCAGGCAGGGACGTCGAAATGCCGTTCGGATAGACCGTGTGATCATCCAGCCCCTCCGGCTCCAGAAATATCTGATGTGAATCGCGATCACCGAACCTGACAATCTTGTCCTCGATGGATGGGCAGTACCGCGGACCGATGCCCTCGATCGAACCCGAATACATGGCCGAACGGCCGAGGTTGGCCTGGATGAGATCATGTGTGGCAGATGTGGTCCGCGTTATTCCACATTCGATCTGGGGAACAGTGATGCGCTCGGTCAGCGAAGAGAAAGGTACGGGATCCTCATCTGCGGATTGCATATCGAGGGATTTCCAGTCGATGGTCCGTCCATCCAGACGCGGCGGCGTTCCGGTCTTGAGACGACCAAGCGCGAAACCCGCACGGGCCATGGTTTTGGAAAGCCCGATGGTGGCCTGCTCATTCATGCGGCCGGCTACGATCTTCCGATCTCCGATATGGATCAATCCGCGAAGAAAGGTTCCTGTGGTGAGGACCACCGAACCGCAGGCCACCCTCTCTCCATCCGCCAGCAAAACAGCGGTTATCCTGCCTTCCGAAATCTCAAGATCATGAACCTCTCCTTCGATGACATCGAGATACGCTTGCTGCCTCAGCTCAGCCTGAACGGCCAGCCTGTAGAGTTTGCGATCCGCCTGCGTTCGGGGGCCCCGCACCGCGGGTCCCTTGCGCCGGTTGAGCATACGATACTGGATGCCCGCCTGATCGGCCATTCGCCCCATCAAACCATCGAGAGCGTCGATCTCCCGGACGATCTGGCCCTTTCCAAGACCTCCAATCGCCGGGTTGCATGACATTACCCCAACGCTGTCGGCCCGCAAGGTGATCAGGGCTGTAGCCGCGCCTGAACGAGCGGAGGCGCTCGCGGCTTCACAACCGGCATGCCCACCGCCAACCACGATTACGTCGTAACTGGATTTCATTTCAGCTTCTCTATTCTATAGAGATGGAGTTTCGTGCGCCTTTTCGTACTAACGGCGCTTGTAAATGTTTCACGTGAAACGAGCAACTTATTCCAACTAGCCATGTTTCACGTGAGTCAGTTTTCCTCTCATGTTTCACGTGAGTCACTTACCGATACAGAATTGCGAGAAGATCACATCCAGCAAGTCCTCGACATCGATCGCGCCGGTAATACGTCCCAGCGCATCCGCCGCGAGACGAAGCTCTTCTGCTCTGATTTCGAGAGGGCCCAGCGCATCGTTCTGAGCGATTTTCAGGTGGCCGAGTGTATCTTCCAATAATTCCACATGCCGCAGACGGGATGGCAACGTATCTCCTGCCATGCCTAGGCTGTGCTCCGCGCGATCTCCAATGGCTTCAAGAAGGTCGTGTATGCCTTCCTCTGTAAGGGACGAAATTCGGAAATCGTAATTGGCATCACCCGGATCTTTAGCTGCGATCAGATCCAGCTTCGTGCCCACCCGCAGGCAATCAGTTTCGAGCCAACCCGTCTCCACCGGTTGCGGGTTGAGCATATCCTCCAGTGTCAGGACAAGATCTGCGGTTCGGCTCCTTGCACGTGCTTTTTCTATCCCGATGGTCTCGACGGTCCCGGCATCTTCCCGCAGGCCGGCTGTGTCGGTGATCACAACCTTCAAGCCGCCAATATCCAGAGTCACATCCAGCAGGTCGCGCGTCGTTCCCGGCTCGTCTGTCACAATGGCGGCATCGCGCCGGGCGAGCGCGTTGAACAGGCTCGACTTGCCGGCGTTTGGAGCGCCCAGTATCACGACCCTGAAGCCGTCATGGATGATCTCTGCCGCAGCAAAACCCCTGATGTGGCTATCCACCTCGTCGGTCAGGATGGCCATATCCGTCCACACGGTGTCGGCCACCGAACCCGGAACATCGCTCTCGTCCGCAAAGTCGATCTCCGCCTCGATCATCGCCCGGGCATGGATGAGGCGTCGACGCCAGCCTGTATAGAGGGCGCTCTGGGCACCCTCGGCATTGCGCAGGGCAAGCCGCCGCTGAGACTCGGTCTCGGCATTTATCAGATCGGCCAAAGCCTCCGTCTGAACCAGATCGAGCTTTCCATTCATGAAAGCGCGGCGGGTAAACTCCCCGGCCTCCGCATGGCGGACGTTCGGGATTGCCGTGAGAGACGTCATCACAGCTTCAACCACGGCTCGGCCGCCATGTATCTGAAACTCGGCAACCTCTTCGCCCGTAAAGCTGTTCGGAGCGGGAAAGTATATGATCAAACCCCGATCCAGCGCTTCCTTTCTCGAAGGCGAATACAGGGCGCGGTGAACGGCTTTTCTGGCCGGAGGGACGGTGCCACAAATCGTTTCGAGAACGAATCGAGTATCGGGGCCTGAAATTCGTATCACTGCAACGCCTGCCGGGAGCCGACCGCTCGACAAGGCAACAATGGTCTCACCGAATATCATTTGCTCCACAGCGCGAACCCATCTACCAGTTGAATGTCTTCCTCAGCCAAGGGCGGCCATATGAGCTTACCGCCTCGGAATCTGCTTGCCGATCAGGCAAGCCCCTACCTGCAACAGCACGCCACCAACCCCGTGCACTGGCGGCCCTGGTCTTCTTCCGCCCTGGAGGAAGCCCGGGAACTCGACCGCCCCATCCTGCTCTCGGTTGGCTATGCAGCCTGTCATTGGTGCCACGTCATGGCCCATGAAAGCTTCGAGGACGCCGGGATAGCGGCGGTCATGAACCGTCTGTTCGTCAATATCAAGGTGGATCGTGAAGAACGGCCTGACATAGATCAGATCTATATGGCTGCACTCACAGCCATGGGCGATCAGGGCGGCTGGCCGCTGACCATGTTTCTCACGCCTGACGCCAGGCCCTTCTGGGGAGGTACATATTTTCCGCCACGCGCCCGGTTTGGCAGGCACGGCTTTATCGAGGTGTTGGAGGCCGTATCCGGCGCATGGCGAAACAAGCGGGCCGACATACTGCACAGCGCCGATACGCTGAACGGGCATATCCGCTCCAGGCTTGGCCCTTCGCACGGGAGGGGCTCCATACGCGCGGATGCCTTCGCCGGTATCGCCGAGAGCATCCACAGCATGATCGATGGCGATGCCGGAGGCTTGAAAGGCGCGCCCAAATTCCCGAACGCCCCCTTCATGCATGCCTTGTGGCTGTCCGGTCTCAATACCGGCAACGATGCCCACCGATCGGCCGTTCTCTCCAGCCTCGAACACATGCTGGCTGGCGGAATCTACGATCATATCGGCGGCGGGCTGGCACGTTATTCCACGGACGCGCAGTGGCTCGTGCCGCATTTCGAGAAAATGCTCTACGACAATGCGCAATTGCTGCGGCTCGCCAATTGGGCCTATGCCGCGTCGGGATCGGCATTGTTCCGGATACGAATCGAAGAGACGGCTGATTTCCTGCTGCGTGAGATGAAAGCGAGCGGAGGCGCGTTTGCCTCCAGCCTAGATGCGGATAGCGAGGGCCAGGAAGGCTTGTTCTACACCTGGGACAGGTCGGAGATCGAGGAGGTGCTGGCCGAAGACGCATCCTTCTTCTTCACACATCATTCGCTCGCAAAGCCCCGCTCATGGGAAGGCAAGCCTATCCTGTACCAGACCCACGGCCAGGCACTGGGATTATCCGCTCAAATTGAGCGTTTGAGACACATCAGGCAAAGATTGCTGGATGCGCGGGGAAAGCGTATCCGGCCAGCCCGCGACGACAAGGTTCTGACCGACTGGAACGGACTGGCGATTGCCGCGCTGGCCGAATGCGGACGTTCCCTCGGTCAGGCGGAATGGGTAAGGGCAGCCAGCGACGCTTTCCACTACATCGTCGGCACATCAAAAGACGGGCGCCTGCCCCATTCCACGCTTGGTGACAAGGCACAGTTTCCCGCCATGTCGAGCGACTATGCAACCATGGCCAATGCCGCGATCTCCCTGTACGAAGCGACCGGAGAAAAGGCCTATATCGATCATGCCCTGCACTTCGGCGAACAGCTCGACCGATGGCACAGGGACGATACCAAGACCGGTTACTATCTGACCGCATCGGATAGCATCGACGTTCCCGTCCGCATCCGCGGCGATGTGGATGAAGCTATCCCCTCGGCGACAAGTCAGATCATCGAAGCGCTGATACGGCTGGCCTCGATGACCGGCGATATGGACATACAGGAGAAAGCCTGGACCGTCGCCGAATATGCCGTTGGACGCGCGGCGAAACAAAGCTACGGGCAGATCGGAATTTTGACGGCATGCGAGCTGGCGCGCGCGCCACGCAAGCTGGTAATGGTGGAGAATCCTGGCGATTACCGGTTTGTTCCGGTAGCGAATCGATATCCCGATCCGCGCCGGATCGATATCGTCCTGCATGTCGGCGATGCGGCTGACGTCAGTCTGCCCGGAGATGTTCTGCCTTCAACGGAAAAACCGGGCGCATATCTGTGCGAGGGCCAAACCTGCCTGCCGGTGATTTCCGATGCTGAAGTGCTGGAAAAAACACTGAAGGCGAGACCATAGGCCCCGCCTTCTAAAGCATCTCGCCTGAAAGTGGGTGGGACCCGGTTTCGCGGCAACGACGCGTGAAAGCAAGAGCGTGAGGAGCGAATACGAAAGATCGCGACACGCTTTGACAATCCGATCCCGGATCAGGTGTTCATCGAATCGAAGAAATCCGAATTGGTCTTCGTCTGCTTGAGCTTGTCTATGAGGAACTCGATCGCATCGGTGGTGCCCATCGGCGCAAGGATGCGGCGCAGCACGAAGATTTTCTGCAGGTCCTGACGCGGAACCAGCAGATCCTCCTTGCGGGTGCCGGACTTGAGAATGTCCATGGCCGGGAAGATGCGCTTGTCGGCCACCTTGCGGTCGAGCACGATTTCCGAGTTGCCGGTGCCCTTGAACTCTTCGAAGATCACCTCGTCCATACGGCTGCCGGTATCGATCAGCGCCGTGGCGATGATGGTGAGGGACCCGCCTTCCTCGATGTTGCGCGCCGCGCCGAAGAAGCGTTTCGGGCGCTGCAGGGCGTTGGCGTCCACGCCGCCGGTCAGCACCTTGCCGGAGGACGGCACGACGGTGTTGTAGGCGCGCCCGAGGCGGGTGATCGAATCGAGCAGGATGACGACGTCACGGCCATGCTCAACCAGGCGCTTGGCCTTCTCGATGACCATCTCGGCCACCTGGACGTGGCGCGCCGCCGGTTCATCGAAGGTCGAGGACACGACCTCGCCCTTCACCGAGCGCTGCATGTCTGTCACTTCCTCCGGCCGCTCGTCGATCAGCAGCACGATCAGGTAGCATTCGGGGTGATTCGTGGTGATCGAATGGGCGATGTTCTGCAACAGCACCGTCTTGCCGGTGCGCGGCGGCGCCACGATCAGCCCGCGCTGGCCCTTGCCGAGCGGAGCGACCAGATCGATGACGCGGGGCGATATGTCCTTGGTGGTCGGATTGTCGACCTCCATTTTCAGGCGCTCGTTCGGATAGAGCGGCGTCAGATTGTCGAAATGGATCTTGTGCCGGATCTTCTCAGGATCGTCGAAATTGATCGTGTTGACCTTGAGCAGGGCGAAATAGCGCTCGCCCTCCTTGGGGCTGCGGATAGGCCCCTCGACGGTATCGCCGGTCTTCAGCGAAAAGCGGCGGATCTGCGAGGGCGAGATGTAGATGTCGTCCGGACCCGGCAGATAGTTGGCGTTGGCCGAGCGCAGGAAGCCGAAACCGTCCTGAAGCACTTCCACGACACCGTCGCCGATGATCTCGATATCCTGCGCCGCCAGCTTCTTGAGGATGGCGAACATCAGCTCCTGCTTGCGCATGACGCTGGCGTTCTCCACCTCGAGCGATTCGGCATAGGCGATCAGCTCTGGCGGCTTCTTGTTCTTGAACTCTGCGAGTTTCATTTCCTGCATGGCGGGACTCTGGGTGTGCTGGGCGGGATATCGGCGGATGCGATGGATTGCCGGGCGCGGTCGAATGGGAAAACAACGGCGCATGGCGAAAAGGAGGGACTTCCTTTTAACGCCGCGCCTGCCAAAGAGCAAGACAGCTTTTAGGGTGCCTCAGAATGGCTTGACGATCACCAGAATAACGATGGCGATCATCAGCAAGGTAGGAACTTCGTTGACGATCCGCCAGTGCTTCGCCGGTTTTTCGTTACGATCCTCGGAAAATTTTCGGACCGCGGCCGACAGATAGCCATGAACGCCGGACATCAGGACGACAGCAGCGATCTTGGCATGCAACCAGCCGCCATGAAAGCCGAACCCTTTCCAGGCGAGCCACAGACCCATCACCCAGCTCACGATCATCGCCGGATTGATGATGGCCCTCAGCAAACGTCGCTCCATGACCTTGAAGGTCTCGGATTGCACCGACCCTTTTTCCGCGTCGGCATGATAAACGAACAGGCGCGGCAGATAGAGCATGCCCGCCATCCATGAAATCACGGCGATGACATGAATGGCCTTGATCCAGTTATAAGCCTCTTCCGGCGCGAAAAGAAAAAGCGCGGCCGCGAGCGCAACAAGAACGGCAATCGCCACCAGCGCCCGCAAGGCAGCGTTGCGGTTGCTTGTCTGCACAGTCTTCATGGGCGGGCTTCCCCGCGTACCTGACGCACCATGGCCTCGACATGGGCGACAGGGGTTTCGGGAACGATGCCGTGTCCGAGATTGAAGATGAACGGCCCGTCCTTCAGTTTGTCGAGAATTGCAGACACGCCCTCGGACAGGGCCCTGCCCCCGGCGACAAGCCGCAACGGATCGAGATTGCCCTGTACGGCCCCTTCCTTCTGCAATTCGGCCGCCTGTGAGAGCGGAACCGACCAGTCCAGACCAAGCCCCGCCACACCGCTCTTGCGACGATAGGCGCTGTAATTCGCGCCTGCCCCCTTGGGGAACCCGATCACCGGAACGCCGGGATGGACTTCATGCACCTTGCGCACGATACGGGCGACAGGCTCCACGCAGAAGGCTTCGAACGAAGGCTCATCGAGCACACCCGACCACGAATCGAAAATCTGCACCGTATCCGCACCTGCCTCGATCTGGCGGATCAGATAGGAAGCAGACTGGTCGGCCAGCACAGCCAGCAGTTTCCTGAAGGCTTCCGGCTCCCGGTAAGCGAACAACCGCGCCGGCGCCTGGTCCGGAGTGCCGTGGCCGGCAATCATATAGGTGGCGACGGTCCAGGGCGCCCCGCAGAAGCCGATCAGGGTCGTCTCATCCGGCAATTGCCGGCGCAGACGCCGCACCGTTTCGTAAACCGGTTCCAGATTCACGTGAAACGCCCCTGTATCGAGCGCATCGATCTCGCCTGCCGTAATGGGTGTCATCAGCGGGCCCCGGCCCTCCTCGAACCGCAGGTCGCGGCCCAGCGCATGCGGCACGACGAGAATGTCGGAAAACAGGATCGACGCATCGAAGCCGAAACGCTCGATGGGCTGCAGCGTCACCTCGACAGCCCGGTCCGGGTTGTAGCAGAGGTCGAGAAACGAGCCCGCCTGTTTCCGGGACTCGCGATATTCCGGCAAATAGCGGCCCGCCTGCCGCATCATCCATAGCGGGGGCGGAAATACCGTCTCGCCTTTCAGGACCCGCATCATTTTCCGTTCGGCGCTCATTGCGTCTCGCTTTCAGGACCCAAATCTAAAAACAAATCTCTGAATGAGAGATTCTTTTGATTCTATGAGTCTGTTGGAATCGGTAATTCATATCTTTCCCGGTTTGCTCTTTCGAAAGCCATCCAGCATTTTGTCGCGACCGGAATTGTCCAGCCTGAAGAATGCTGGGGATAGTGGCCAAAACACCAGCATAATCAAAAAGATTCCTGCCCGGTTCGGAATCGCTGTCTGTGGATGGAAGGAGAGCTTCCTCGACTGTTCACGATCTTGTCCCCAGCGGTGAAACGGAATGCACGCCGTGCCGAATTGTGGACAAGCCGTCATCTGATACAGTCGCCTCCGGTCAGCCGCGGAATTTCACCCGGCTTGTCCACAGTCGCCCACAGAGCCGGATGTATAGTGTGAACAAGCCTCAAAGTTTCTTCCATCTGCACATGATTTCGGATGCCACCGGTGAAACGCTGCTGGCGGCCGGGCGAGCGGCTTCGGCGCAATACAAGAACGCACGCGCCATCGAGCACATCTACCCTCTCATCCGCAACGAGAAGCAGCTGATGAAGGTGTTCGAGGAGATCGAGGAAGAGCCCGGCATCATTCTCTATACGGTGGTCGACCAGAAGCTGGCGCGCCTTATAGACGAGCGCTGCGCCTCCATGGGCCTGCCCTGCGTCTCGGTGCTGGAGCCGGTGCTGACCGTGTTCCAGTCCTATCTGGGCACGCCGGCGGGGCGAAGGGTGGGGGCGCAGCATGTTCTGGATGCGGATTATTTTCGCCGTATCGATGCGCTCAACTTCACCATGGAGCATGACGACGGCCAGCTGCCGCTCAACATGGACGATGCAGACATCGTGCTGATCGGCATTTCGCGCACGTCCAAGACGCCCACCAGCATCTATCTGGCCAATCGTGGCATCAGGACGGCCAACATTCCGATCGTTCTGGGCGTGCCTGTGCCGGAAAGCCTGATCAGGGCCACCCGGCCGCTCATCGTCGGGCTGGTGGCGACGGCAGAGCGCATCTCGCACATCCGCCAGAACCGCACCCTCGGGAATACGAGCGGCTTCGAGGGCGGAAGCTATGTCGACCGCGCCTCGATCACCGAAGAACTCGCCTATGCGCGGCAGATCTGCACCCGCCATAACTGGCCCATGATCGATGTGAGCCGCCGTTCGATCGAGGAGACCGCCGCCGCCATCCTTGCCCTGCGCAACAAGAGCCGGTAATCGCTGAACAACAAGCCGCAACAGAAGCCAGAAGGTCCCATGGCCGAGAAACTCATCCTCGCTTCCGGCAGCCCGTTCCGCAAGGCCATGCTGGTCAATGCCGGCATCGATGTGGAGGCGGTTCCCGCTGAAATCGACGAACGCTCAGTGGAAGCGCCGTTGCAGGACAGTGGTGTCGCGCCGGAGGATGTGGCTGCGATCCTTGCCGAAGCCAAGGCGGTGGAGGTCAGCGAAAGACGGCCGGGCGCGCTGGTGCTCGGCTGCGACCAGACGCTTTCGCTGGGCGACAGGCTGTTCCACAAGCCGGCCGACATGGAAGGCGCCCGCCGTCACCTGCTTGCCCTTTCGGGGATGACCCATCAGTTGAACAGTGCAGCGGTGCTGGTTCGCAGTGGCGAGGTGCTGTGGCGTCACGTCGGCATCGCCAACCTCACCATGCGCCGGCTCGATCCGGCCTTCATCGGCCGCCATCTGGCGCGCGTGGGCGACAGGGCCCTGTCCAGCGTCGGCGCCTATCAGATCGAGGGCGAGGGCATCCAGCTTTTCGAGAAGGTCGAAGGCGATCACTTCACCATTGTCGGCCTGCCGCTGCTGCCGCTGCTGGCCGAACTGCGACGGCTGGGAGCTATGGATGGCTGATATTGCAAAAAGGGCCTTCGTCATCGGCCATCCCATCGCCCATTCGCGGTCTCCGAAAATCCATGGCCATTGGCTGAAGGCCTACGATCTTGCCGGCAGCTATGAGGCGGTCGACGTCGCGCCAGACGATCTGGCGGGTTTCATCGGAGGCTTGCAGGAAAACGGCTTTTGCGGGGGCAACGTCACCATCCCGCACAAGGAAGCGGTGGCCGCTCTCGTCGGTCGCCTCGACGATGCGGCCGAACGGATTGGCGCCGTCAACACCCTGTGGTTCGGGGATGGTTGCCTGTGGGGCAGCAATACGGATGCGCACGGCTTCGCCGCCAATCTCGACGAACATGCGCCGGGCTGGGCAAAAAACGGCCCTGCGGTCGTGCTCGGCGCCGGCGGCGCGGCGCGAGCCGTCATCCATGCGCTGAAGGAGCGTGGGGTGGCAGACATACGCATCGTCAACCGCACACTGGAACGCGCGCTGGAATTGCGCGACCGCTTTGGCGGCGGAACGAGCGTGCACCGTATGGATTCCACCGGCGAACTGCTGGCCGATGCCGGACTTCTGGTGAACACCACCGCGCTCGGCATGCATGGCAATGAAGGTCTGCCGGCGGACCCGGCAGCGTTGCCGGACACGGCGATCGTCACCGACATCGTCTATGTGCCTCTGGAAACGCCACTGCTGGCGGCGGCGCGCGAACGCGGCCTGAAATGTGTGGACGGGCTCGGCATGCTGCTGCATCAGGCCGTTCCCGGCTTCGAACGCTGGTTCGGCAAGCGCCCGGAGATCACGCCGCAACTGCGAAATCTTATTCTTGCCGATCTCGGGGTTGCGGCATGATCGTGCTCGGCCTCACAGGCTCGATCGGCATGGGCAAGTCCACGGCCGCGGGCATGTTCCGCGACGAAGGCGTGCCGGTCCACGATGCCGACGAGGCGGTGCATCGCCTCTATGCGGGTGCCGCGGCACCGCTGATCGAGGCGGCGTTTCCGGGAAGCACGGTCGATGGTGTTGTGGATCGCGCCGCGCTCGGCAAGCTCGTGCTGGGCGATGCGGCCGCGATGAAGAGGCTTGAGGCGATTATCCATCCACTGGTGCGGGCCGATAACGATGCGTTCCTTGCCGGGCACCGCGCTGCCGGAGCGAAGCTTGTGGTGCTGGACATTCCATTGCTGTTCGAAACCGGCGGCCGCGACCGGGTTGAAAAGGTCATCGTCGTTTCCGCGCCGGCCGATGTGCAGCGCGACCGGGTGCTGGCGCGACCGGGCATGACGGAAGAAAAGTTCGAGGCGATACGCGCCCGGCAAATGCCCGACGATGAAAAGCGCCGGCTGGCCGATTATGTCATAGATACGAGCCAGGGTTTCGACGTTACCCGCGCGCGCATTCGCGGGATAATAGAAGAACTCTCCGGCAACGAGGAGCCATCCGGTGCGTGAGATCATTTTCGATACGGAAACCACAGGTCTCGATGCGCGTGAGGATCGCATCATCGAGATCGGCGGCGTCGAGCTGGTAAACCGGTTTCCGACCGGCCGCACCTTTCACAAATACATCAATCCCCAGGGGCGCCAGATCCATCCCGACGCACAGGCCGTACATGGCATCAGCGCCGACGATCTGGCAGGAAAGCCGGTTTTCCCGGAGATCGCCGAAGAATTCATGGCTTTCGTGGAAGGCGCGAAGCTCGTTGCCCACAACGCCAGTTTCGACATCAATTTCATCAATGCCGAATTCGCCCGGCTGGGTCACCCGCCGGTGGCTTCGGAACTTGTGGTCGATACGCTGGCGCTCGCCAAGCGCAAGCATCCGATGGGTCCCAATTCGCTCGATGCCCTGTGCCGCCGCTACGGCATCGACAACAGCCATCGCACCAAGCACGGCGCCCTGCTCGATTCCGAGTTGCTCGCGGAAGTCTATATCGAACTGATCGGCGGCAAGCAGGCGGCGCTCGTGCTGGACACGGCCGTCGTCTCCGGTGTCGAGCAGGTCAGCACCGAGACGGCCGAGGTCAGGATCGGTGCGCGCCCCTCACCCCTGCCGTCGCGGCTGAGCGAGGCCGACCGCGCCGCTCATTCCGCGCTGGTCGATTCGATGGGCGAAAAGGCCGTATGGCTACAGGTTGCAGATCGTGCCGCGACCTGAAACCGAATATAAGACATTGATTTTATTATTGTTTTATAGGAAATCGACGCAAATAAAAACCCGGCGCGAAGCCGGGTTTTTTGTATCGTCATCGCGGCTGGGGCTCAGCTTACCTGAACCTTGGAAGCCGCCTGATCCTCGGCCAGCTTCTGCTGGAACATCTGTGCGAAGTCGATCGGATCGAGCATCAGGGGCGGGAAGCCGCCGTTGCGGGTTGCGTCGGCGATGATCTGGCGCGCGAAGGGGAACAGCAGGCGCGGGCATTCGATGAACAGGATCGGCAGCATGTGCTCCTGCGGGAAACCGTCGATGTTGAAGACGCCGCCATAGACGAGTTCGACATTGAACAGCACATCCTTGTCGACGGTGGCTTTGGCCGTCAGGGACAGGATCACGTCGAACTGCTTTTCCGAAAGCGGATTGGCATTGACGTTGACATTGATGGCGATGCCCGGAGCCTTGTCGCGGCCACGCAGAGAGTTTGGCGCGCCGGGGCTCTCGAAGGACAGGTCCTTCACATACTGCGCCAGCACGTTGAGCGTGGGCTGCTGCTGGGTTGCGTTGCCATTGCCGTTGCCGGCTTTCTTTTCATTGTCGTCGGCCATGAGCCCTGTTCCTGTTTTCGGACCGTCCGGCCCCGAGGTGGATTCGCGGGGTTGGCTATCACGAGAGTGCCGCCAAGACAAGTTTCCGGCTGGTTTCCATGCAGCGTCCGCGCTGCGCGAGCCGTCATTCCTCGGGCAGACGGCGCCAGGGCGAGCTGTCGTCGGGCCGCCCCCGCGAGAAATCCTCGCTGTCGAGGTCGATGGTATGGCTGCTGGCGTCCCGGCGGAAACCGGCGGTGCCGAACTGGCTGGTGAACACGACCCGGCGCCCGAACATCTTCCAGAACAGCGCCCGCACCGGAGGCAGGAGGATCAGCAGGCCGATGGCCGAGGTGATGAAGCCCGGAACGATGAGCAGGATGGCGGCGACGACCGCCATGGCGCTGTTGGCCAGCTGAAGGCCGGGGTCCTTGCCGGCGTCCATGGCAGCGCGCGCCCTGTTCATGGCGCCTAGCCCCTGATGACGGAGCAAGGCGCTGCCCGCCACGGTGGAAAGCATCACCAGGCCGACGGTAGCCAGCGCGCCGATCTGCTTTCCGACAACGACGAAGCCGGCGATTTCCAGCAGCGGAAGCAGCAGAAGGAAGACGGGGAGGAAGGAAACACGCAAATTTGTAACCGTTTTCTGGTCGTTTAAGCCTTCGGCATCATTTGCCTCTGGCACTGGTTCCTACAGATAGGTATGCGTGCCTTTGATTTGAATGATTGTGTCTCGCGTTCTATATGCTTTGATAGGACGACGCCAGACAGGGTGCTGTGCGTTCGGTGCAGCCGCAAGAAGGGATCATTGGCGCGCGCATGGAATTCTTCGACTTCGGCACGATTTTCTTCATGATCGCGGCGGTGGTGATCTTCTTTCAGCTGCGCAACGTTCTGGGCCGCCGCACCGGCAGCGAGCGTCCGCCCTTCGATCCCTATTCTGCGCGCAAGCAGGAAAAGCCGGGTGCCGGCGATGGCGACAACGTGGTGGCGCTGCCGCGCAAGCGCGGTGAAGCCTCCGCCGAGACCTATGCGGCCATCGACGCGCTCGCCAAACCCGAGACCGAGCTGAACAGGGGGCTGCGCGCCATCAAGGACGCGGATGCGAGCTTCGACCCGAAAGGCTTCGTCGAGGGCGCGAGCATGGCTTATGAGATGATCGTGATGGCCTATGCCGACGGCGACCGCAAGACACTCAAGAATCTGCTGTCCCGGGAGGTTTACGACGGTTTCGTCACCGCTATTTCCGAGCGCGAGGGCCGTGGCGAGAAGATCCAGTCTTCCTTCGTCGGCATCGACAAGGCCGAGATCGTATCGGCGGAAATGAAAGGCAGTGAGGCCCACGTCACGCTGCGCATCGTTTCGGAACTTATCTCGGCCACCCGCGACAAGGCAGGCGATATCATCGACGGCGATCCCGACACGGTGGCCGAGGTCAAGGATGTCTGGACCTTCGCCCGCGACACCCGCTCGCGCGATCCGAACTGGAAGCTCGTCGCGACAGAAGCCGAAGACTGACCGGCAGGGCGATTTCGTCCCGTGCCGGACCAGAACGCCCTTCCATTCAGCCGGACCCGCTTCGGGGATCTGCCCGGCTGGGAAGCCGACGACCAGCTTGCGGCCTTCGCGGCCTTCCGGCGCTGCGATGCACATGTGCCGGCAAAACCCTATCGTACCGGCGCGCTCGGCGTCCGCTTCGAGGCGTTCGCCGAAGCCTATAATGATGCGCGGACCGTTTCACCGGCGAACTCCAATGAGGCGCGTGCCTTTTTCGAGCGGCATTTCGTGCCCCTGCGCGTGACGCCGGATCATGGCGATCACGGACTTGTGACCGGCTTCTATGAGCCGGAGGTCGAGGCATCGCCGGTCAGGACGGAGCGCTTCACCGTGCCGCTGCTGGCCCGCCCGCGCGACCTCGCCGATATCGATGATGCCAACCGGCCGCCCGGCATGGACCCCTATCTGGCCTTCGCTCGTCAAACGGCCGCGGGACCGGTGGAATATCACGACCGTCCGGCGATCGAGCGCGGCGCGCTGGCCGGACAGGGTCTTGAGATCGCATGGCTGGCAGACAAGGTCGATGCCTTCTTCATCCACGTGCAGGGCGCGGCACGGCTTGCCATGACCGACGGGCGCAGCATCCGTGTCACCTACGCCGCCAAATCCGGGCAGCGTTTCACCGGCCCCGGCGGCGTGCTGGCAAGCCTTGGGGAAATCCCGCTGGCGGATGTCACCATGCAGTCCATCCGTGCCTGGTTTCGCCGCAACCCGCAGCGTGTGGACGAAATCCTGTGGCGGAACCGGTCCTATATATTTTTCCGGGAGGCGCCGGTGGACGATCCGGAACTCGGGCCGGTGGCGGCGGCAAAGGTGCCGCTGACGCCCGGCCGCTCCGTGGCCGTGGACCGCCTGCTTCACACTTTCGGCACGCCCTTCTACATCGATGCACCGACGCTCACCGCTTTCGATGGAAAACCCTTTCGGCGGCTGATGGTCGCGCAGGATACAGGCTCGGCCATCGTCGGCGCCGCCCGTGGCGACCTGTTCGCGGGGTCGGGCGATGCGGCGGGCGAGATCGCCGGCGTCGTGCGTCATCATGCAGATTTCTACGCTCTTGTGCCGCGGCGGATCGCGGACCATCTGTCGTCGGCTACGAATGTGGGATAGATGACGAGACGGCCGCAAAAGACGCTGAGCGACGAAGACCGGGTGCTGTGGAATCTGGTGGCGCGCTCGGCCGTTCCGCTCAAGGGCCGCGCCGCGCCCGCGGTCGAATCGCCGCAACCTGTTCCTCCTGCCCCCGCGCCGGCAAGGGTTGCGCCTGCCGCAGGCGCGCCGGCGCCGGAAAGAAAGCCGTCGCCGCCGCGTCATCTCGACCGTCCCACCCTCGACAAGCTGGCCAGGGGGCGGTTGCCGATCGAGGCCCGCGTGGACCTCCACGGCATGACGCAGGACGAAGCCTATTCGCTGCTGTTTTCCTTCCTGCATCGCGCCCACGCATCGGGGCTGCGCTATGTGCTGGTCATCACCGGCAAGGGCTCGTCGTCCGGCGGCGACGGCGTGCTGCGCCGCTCGGTGCCGGCCTGGCTGGCGACGCCGGCTTTTCGCATGTTCGTATCGAGCCATGAGCATGCGGCGCGTCATCATGGCGGCTCGGGCGCGATTTACGTGCGTCTGCGCAAGATAAGGTGAGGCGATGCTCCCATGACCCCGCTGGGCGAAAAAATCCGCGAGTTGCGGCGCGAGCGCGGCGCAAGCCAGAAGGAAATGGCCGAGGCCATCGGAGTGAGCCCTGCCTATCTGTCGGCACTGGAGCATGGCAGGCGCGGCGCCCCGAGCTGGACCCTGATCCAGAAGATCATCGGCTATTTCAACATCATCTGGGACGAGGCGGAGGAATTCCAGCGCATCGCGCAGGCCTCGCACCCGCGCGTCAGGGTCGACACGTCCGGCCTGTCGCCAGCGGCAACGGAACTGGCCAATCTGCTGGCCGAGAACATCGCGCGCATGGACGAAACCGAAATCCGCGCCATCAACGCCCGCATCCGGGAGGTGCTGGCGCGCCGGCGGTAAAGTTCAGATTTCCGGGGTCATGCCTCAGGCATCGCGGACCTGATAGTCCTTAACTGCCGTGAAGCGGATCGCCTTCCAGCGTTCGGCCTCGTAGTTGAGCGAAAATTCGTGGCTTGCGAGGAACACCGGGTCGTCGTCGAGGTCGCGGGCAATGTCGCCGCGATGGGCCTCGACGAAGCGGTTCAGCTCAGCCCGTTCGTCGGCGTCGATCCAGCGGCAGACCGAAAAGCGCGAAACCTCGAAATCCACCGGCAGGCCGTATTCGATGTTCAGCCGCTCCTTCAGCACGTCGAGCTGCAGCGCGCCGACCACGCCGACGATGGCCGGCGAGCCGTCTTCCGGCGTGAACAGCTGCACGACGCCCTCCTCGGCCATCTGGTGCAGCGCATCCTTCAGCTTCTTGGCCTTCATGGCGTCGCCGAGGCGCACGCGGCGCAGGATTTCCGGCGCGAAGTTCGGCACGCCCCGGAACAGGATATCCTCGCCCTCGGTCAGCGTGTCGCCGATGCGCAGCGTGCCGTGGTTGGGAATGCCGACCACGTCGCCGGCATAGGCCTCGTCGGCGGTGATGCGCGAGCGGGCGAAGAAGAACTGCGGTGCGGACAGCGACATCGGCTTGCCGGTGCGCACCAGCTTGGCCTTCATGCCGCGTTGCAGGATGCCGGAGCAGACGCGCACGAAGGCGATGCGGTCGCGGTGGTTGGGATCCATGTTGGCCTGGATCTTGAAGACGAAGGACGTCATCTTGTCCTCCGTCGCCTCGACCGTGCGGGTGTCGGCTTCCTGCGCGCGTGGCGGCGGGCCGAAGGCGCCCAGTGCCTCGATCAGGTCGCGAACGCCGAAATTGCGCAGCGCCGAGCCGAAATAGACGGGTGTCAGATGCCCTTCGAGGAAAGCATCGCGGTCGAAGGGGCGGCAGGCTTCGCGCGCCAGTTCGGTTTCCTCGATGAAAGCGGCGCGGTCGTTTTCCGGCAGCAGGCCGGCGGCGCGGTTGGAGTCCGGCCCGTGGACGGGAGTGCGCTCGGTCTCGGCATCGCCGCGGCGCACCGCATTCTCAGCCAGATGATAGGTGCCGGCGAAGGTCTTGCCCTGCCCGATCGGCCAGGTCACGGGCGCGGTGTCGAGGGCCAGCTTCTCCTCGATCTCGTCGAGGATCTCGAATGTATCGCGGGCCTCGCGGTCCATCTTGTTGACGAAGGTGATGATGGGAATGTCGCGCAGGCGGCAGACCTCGAACAGCTTGAGCGTGCGCGGCTCGATGCCGCGCGCGGCGTCGATGACCATCACCGCCGCATCGACGGCGGACAGGGTGCGATAGGTGTCGTCGGCGAAGTCCTCGTGGCCCGGCGTGTCGAGCAGGTTGAAGACGTTGTCGCCATATTCGAAGGTCATCACCGAGGTGACGACAGAAATGCCGCGCTCGCGCTCGATCTTCATCCAGTCCGAGCGGGTCTGGATTTTGTCCTTCTTGGCCTTCACCTCGCCGGCGAGCTGGATGGCGCCGCCGAACAGCAGCAGCTTTTCCGTCAGTGTCGTCTTGCCGGCGTCCGGGTGCGCGATGATCGCGAAGGTCCGGCGGCGCTTCACCGCCTCTTGAATAGTCTCGGCCATGTCAGGAATCCCGTCTGGTGGCGGGCTTCTAGCAATAACGGGCAGACCTGTCGAACATAAATGGTTCGGGGAGACGGCATATGCGGCACTGGTCTATTCGCAGGGCCTGATGTAAGCGGAACCGCCGGGGCGCATCGCCGTTGAGGCGGCACCCCTGCCCTGCCCGATCAGTCTCGATAGGATTTGCGCCATGTCCTCCTCCCAGCCCGCCTCCGTCATTGGCCCTACCGTTGGTTTCGTGCGCCTGCCACATGCCGCCGATCTGCCGTTGCCCGCCTATGAAAGCAAAGGCGCGGCCGGCATGGATCTGCGCGCGGCGATCCCCGAGGATCGCTCGATCCTGATCCTTCCCGGCAAGCGGGCGCTGGTGCCGACCGGCCTGGTCATGGAAATCCCCGAGGGAATGGAAGGCCAGATCCGCCCTCGCTCCGGCCTTGCGCTGAAGCATGGCATCACCTGTCTGAACACGCCCGGAACCATAGACAGCGATTATCGCGGCGAGGTGCAGGTGCTGCTGGTCAATCTCGGCGATGAGGATTTTTCCGTCAGCCGCGGCATGCGCATCGCCCAGATCATCTTCGCGCCGGTCACGCAGGTGCGCACCGAGGAGCGCACGCTTGCCAGCGGCACCACGCGCGGCTCTGGCGGGTTCGGCTCGACCGGAACGGCCTGACCGCCTCCGGTTTCGATTGCCCGACCCCATCGCGGGCGATAGGATCGCCGCGACGATCACATCCTTTGGGGTTCGGCCATGGACAAGGGCACGGTCTTCAGGAAGCTGCACGCTTCCACCTTCATAATCCCCAATCCATGGGACATCGGAACGGCCAGGCTGTTGCAATCGCTGGGCTTTGGGGCTCTGGCCACGACCAGCGCCGGTTTTGCCTTCTCGCGCGGCCTGCCCGATGGTGGCGTTTCATTCGAGGCGATGATCGCCCATTGCAGGGAAATCGTCGCCTCGACCGACCTGCCGGTCTCGGCGGATCTGGAAAAGGGCAAGGGCGACAGCCCCGAAAGCGCTGCCGAAACCGTGTTTGCGGCGGCAGCGGCGGGACTTGCGGGCTGCTCGCTGGAGGATTTTTCCGGCGACGAAGACAAGCCGATCTATGAGTTGTCCCATGCGGTCGAGCGTGTCGCGGCCGCCGTGGAAGCGGCGCGGGCTCTAAAAAGCGATTTCGTCTTCACCGCGCGGGCCGAGAATTTCCTGCACGGCCGCCCCGATCTCGACGACACGATCAGGAGGCTTCAGGCTTTCGAGAAAGCCGGCGCGGACGTGCTCTATGCACCGGGGCTAACCGATATCGCGCAGGTGCGCACGGTCTGCGCATCGGTGGAGAAGCCGGTCAACGTACTGGCAAATCCCGCCTTCACCGTATCGGCCCTCGCCGATGCCGGGGCCACGCGCATCTCGCTCGGCTCCAAGCTGACGACCCTGGCTTTCGGCGCAGTGGAAAAAGCCGCGAAGGAAATGCTGGAAGGCGGCACCTTCGCCTTTGCCCGTGAAGCCATGGACTTTGACCGCCTGCAGGAGATGTTCCGGCCGGTCGATTGACTGGCCGCCTGCTATGCAAACCCGTCCCGATGATCTACCACGGGTCGGCCTCAGGGCTGCCTGAAGAAAAATCTGCCCCCATCGGAGAGGACCGAATGCCGGATTATGACGTGTTGTGCATCGGCAATGCCATTGTCGATATCATTGCCCAGACCGACGAAGGCTTCCTCACCGACAACGGCATCATCAAGGGCGCGATGAACCTCATCGACGCGGAGCGCGCGGAACTGCTCTACGCACGCATGGGCCCGGCGGTGGAGGCTTCCGGCGGCTCGGCAGGCAACACGGCGGCGGGCATTGCCAGCTTCGGCGGGCGTGTCGCCTTTTCCGGCAAGGTGGCCGACGATCATCTCGGCGACATCTATGCGCACGATATCCGCGCGCTCGGCGTCGCCTTCGACACCGAGCCGCTCGCCGGCACCCCGCCGACGGCGCGCTGCATGATCTTCGTCACGCCCGACGGAGAGCGTTCGATGAACACCTATCTCGGCGCATGTGTGGAGTTCGGCCCGCAGGATGTGGAGCCAGCCAAGATCGCGGCCTCGAAGGTGGTCTATTTTGAGGGCTATCTGTGGGATCCGCCGCGCGCCAAGGAAGCTATGCGTGAAGCCGCGCGGCTTGCCCATGAAGCCGGCCGCGAAGTGGCGATGACGCTCTCCGACAGCTTCTGCGTGGACCGCTACCGCGACGAGTTTCTCGATCTGATGCGCAGCGGCACCGTCGACATCATACTGGCCAACGACCACGAAATCAGGGCGCTCTACCAGACCTCCTCCTTCGATGCCGCGCTGGAGGCCCTGCGCAAGGATTGCAGGCTCGCCGCCGTCACCCGTTCCGAACAGGGTTCGGTGATCGTGCGCGGCGACGAAACCGTGAAGATCGACGCCACTCCGATCCGCGAACTGGTCGACACAACCGGTGCGGGCGATCTCTACGCCGCGGGTTTCCTGTTCGGCTACACGCAAGGCCGCGCGCTGAAGGAGTGTGGCAGGCTTGGTTCGCTCGCAGCCGGCCTCGTCATCCAGCAGGTCGGTCCGCGTCCGCGCCAGAACCTGCGCTTCGAGGCCGGGCAGGCGGGGTTGCTGCAGGAAACCCTCGCGTAATCGCTGAAGCGGTCCGTCTCAGCTTCCAAGCTCGACCGAACGCTTGCGCGCCGCCTCGACGGCTTCTGTCAGCAGGCGCGTCAGCCGCTCCTCGCCCATCAGGACGTCGAGGGCCGCGGCAGTGGTGCCCTTGTAACTGGTGACCTGCTGGCGCAGCACGCCGGGCTCCTCGCCGCTTTCCGCGGCCATCACGGCAGCCCCGTAAACGGTCTGCACCGCGAGTTTCGCCGCCGTATCGTCCGGCAGGCCGGCTGCTTTGGCCGCAGCGGTCAGGGCCTCGATGAAGTGGAACACGTAGCCCGGGCCCGAGCCGGAAACGGCAGTCACGGCGTCCATCAGCTTCTCGTCGCCGACGGAAGTCACCTCGCCGCTTGCAGCCAGCAGGCCGGCCACGAAATCCCGTGCCTTGTCGCCGACATGGTCGTTGGCAAAGACCACCATCATGCCCTTGCCGATCGCGGCCGGGATATTGGGCATGCAGCGGATGACCGGGGTGTTTTCACCCAGGATGCTCTCGAAGGTCGCGACGCTGGTGCCGGCGGCGATGCTGACGAAAGTGATGGCGCCGTTGCCGAAGCGTGCATAGCCGGCCAGAACCTCGCGGATCGCCTGCGGCTTGACCGCGATGACCACGATTTGGGGAGAGATATCCGGGGCCAGGTCTTCGGCACCCGCTGCCGTCTTGCAGCCCAGTGCCGCCGCCTTGCCGCGCAAATCGCCGTTCGGCTCCACGACAACGATTTCATTCGCCGCGATCCGGCCGGAATCGATCCAGCCCGACAACATGGCGCGGCCCATGTGGCCGCAGCCGACAAGAACAAGCTTTGCAGTCATCCTGATCCTCCGAACTGGCCGCTGTTCTTAACCCGGCCAGCTTCGGCTGGAAAGGAAATTGCCGCTCAGCCGCCGGACTTCGGCACGAGAAGCGGCACGATACGCTCGCTCGTGCTGACCTGCGGGCTCTGCACCGAGCCGTAGGGAATCCCCAGCGCATCCCACGTCTCGACCAGCGCGTCGCGCAGCTGGAGGATGAGCTCGTCGGAATGGAAGGGGGTGGGCGTGATGCGCAGCCGTTCGGTGCCGCGCGGCACGGTCGGATAGTTGATCGGCTGGATATAGATGCCGTGAACGCCCAGAAGACGGTCCGTGGCCATCTTGCACAGTTCGGGATCGCCAACCAGGATCGGCACGATATGGGTGACGGAAGGCATGACCGGCAGCCCGGCCTCCCCGAGAATCAGCTTGGCATGTGCGGCTTGCCGCTGCTGGGCGTCGCGCTCAACCTGCGATGATTTCAGATGGCGGATGGATGCGGTTGCCGCTGCGGCCAGCGCCGGCGGCAGGGCGGTGGTGAAGATGAAGCCCGGCGCATAGGAGCGCACGGCATCGACCACGGCGGAAGTGCCGGTGATATAGCCGCCCAGCGTGCCGAACGCCTTGGCGAGCGTGCCCTCGATGATGTCGATGCGGTGGGCCAGCCCCTCGCGCTCGGTGATGCCGCCGCCGCGCGGGCCGTACATGCCGACAGCATGGACCTCGTCGATATAGGTCATGGCGTTGTACTTTTCGGCGAGATCGGCGATCTCCCCGATCGGCGCGATATCGCCGTCCATGGAGTAGACGCTTTCGAACACGATCAGCTTGGCGCGCTCGCGCCCGGCCGCCTGAAGCAGGCTTTCCAGATGGCCGACGTCATTGTGGCGGAAGATGCGCTTTTCAGCGCCCGAGCGGCGCACGCCCTCGATCATCGAGGCATGGTTGAGTTCGTCCGAGAGGATGAGGCAGTTGGGCAGCAGCCGCGCGATGGTGGAAATGGCCGCCTCGTTGGAAACGAAGCCGGAGGTAAAGACAAGCCCGGCTTCCTTGCCGTGCAGGTCGGCCAGCTCCCGTTCCAGCTCGACCAGCGGATTGCTGGTGCCGGAAATGTTGCGCGTGCCGCCTGCGCCCGAGCCCATGCGGCCGGCAGCGTCCTGGAAGGCGCTGACGACGGACGGATGCTGGCCCATGCCGAGATAGTCGTTCGAGCACCAGACGGTGATTTCGCGCGTGTCGGCGCCGGTGCGCCACAGAGCGCGCGGAAACTTGCCGACCATCCGTTCCAGATCGGCGAACACACGGTAACGGCGCTCGGCGTGCAACTGGTCGATGGCGTCTTCGAAGAACCTTTGATAGTTCATTTCCGGGTCCCGTTGGAGCAATTCCGGGAAACGCGAATCTTGGCTTTCCGGATGGAACTGCGCAGCAAGTTGAGAGAGGCGGCCTCGCAATTTCAAGGAAAGCGGGTCGCTCAGGTTGAAGCAATCATAATGCCGGCGGGCTTTGGCGTCCATGAAAGCCGTTCGGTCAAAATGCCACGCCTGAGGCTACCGGGTGCGGCGGAAAAGGCAGGGGCATGAAAATACTGGTTCTTGGCGCGGGCGCGGTCGGTACGGCGGCGGCATACTACCTTGCCCGCGACGGTCACGAGGTGACGGTGATCGAGCGTCATGCAGGCCCGGCCTGCGGCACCAGCTATGCCAATGGCGGATTGGTGTCGCCCGGCGACGCCACCGCCTGGGCTTCGCCGGAGGCGCTGAGGACCTTCGTGCGCGGCATGTTCAACCACGATCTCGGCATCAAGGTGCGCCTCGGCCGCGACCCCTATCTGCTGCCCTGGGGCCTGCGGTTCCTGCGCCAGTGCACTCCGGCCCGCAAACGCGCCAACACCCTGCCGAAACTGCGGCTGGCATTCTATTCGCGCGACAGCATCAACGCCTTGTCGGAGGAAACCGGCATCGCTTATGACGACCGGCGCAAGGGCATCCTCTACCTTTCACGCAGCCGGGAAAGCCTCGATGCTGCCGCCCGCAATTACGGGTTTCTGGCCGATCACGGCCTGCCGATCGAGATCGTCGACCCGGAGCGGATGGCTGAGATCGATCCGGGGCTCGCCGCCGCGCGCCGCCATTTCGCCGGCGCCGTCTATTCCCCGACCGATCAGACCGGCGATTCGCGCCTGTTCACGACCCGCCTGGCGGCCTATGCCGGTGAAAGGCTCGGTGTGGATTTCCGCTACGGCACCGTGGTCGAAGGGCTCGATATCGAGGGAGACAGGGTGCGCGCCGTGCGCACCGATGCCGGGCTGTTTTCCGCCGACGGCATCGTTCTCGCCATGGGGCCGGAAAGCGGCCTGCTTGGCCGCCGTCACGGGCTCGACCTGCCGATCTATCCGGTCAAGGGCTATGCGGCCACCGTTCCGCTGGAAGACGAGAGCAGGGGGCCGACCATGGGCGGTGCGGACGAGGACCGCTATGTCGCCTATTCGCGCCTCGGCAACCGGCTGCGCCTGTCATGCACCGCCGAGTTCACCGGCTTCGACCGGTCGTTCGGGCCCGAAAATTTCGCTGTCATGTTCCGCACCGCGCATGAGCTTTTTCCCGGCGCGTTCGATGAGGCCAAAGCCGAATTGTGGGCGGGCCTGCGCCCGATGATGCCACGGTCGGTGCCGGTCATTGGCCGCGCCCGCTACCGCAACCTCTATCTCGACACCGGCCATGGCCATCTTGGCTGGACGCTGGCCGCGGGTTCCGGAAGGCTGCTCGCGGACCTGATCGCCGGGCGTGCGCCGGAGATCGATACCGATGGCCTGCTCTACCGGAATTGACCGGTCCGGGTCCGGGTCCGATTTCGGTTGACGGGCGTGCCCATCTGGTCATGTTACGGCGGTCGCGAAAACCGCCGTTTCAGGAGGCAACATGGCTGACGAAGCGCTTGTCGTCATCGACCTGCAAAACGATTTCTGCCCGGGCGGAGCCCTGGCGGTCGCCGGCGGCGACGAGATCGTGCCGCTGGTGAACGACCTGATCCGCGGCAGCGATCACGTCGTCATGACACAGGACTGGCATCCGGCCGGCCATTCCAGTTTCGCTTCCAGCCATCCCGGGCATCAGCCCTATCAGAGCGTCACCATGCCTTACGGCGAGCAGACGCTGTGGCCGGATCATTGCATCCAGGGCAGCCGGGGCGCGGATTTCCACACCGGCCTTGCATGGACGAAGGCCGAACTGGTCATCCGCAAGGGTTTCCGCCCTGCGATCGACAGCTATTCGGCCTTCTTCGAGAACGATCATACGACGCCGACCGGCCTTGCCGGCTATCTGCGCGAACGCGGCATCGACGCGATCACGCTGGCCGGCCTCGCGACGGATTTCTGCGTTGCCTATTCGGCGCTCGATGCGGTGAAGCTCGGCTTTTCCGTGACCGTGCGGCTCGACGCCTGCCGCGGCATCGATCTCAATGGCTCGCTCGCGGCCATGACCGGCCGCATGCGCGAGGCCGGCGTTACGCTGCTCTGAGGCAGGGCACACTCCACACATACCGAACGGGGAAAAACCGGTGAACGCTGCTGTATTGCGAATGGCTGTTCTTGCTCTTGGGGGGCTCGCCGCCAGCCCGGCTTTCGCAGCCGAGGCGCTTCCGGGTGCGCACATGTCGCTGTGGTGGGCGCTGCCCTTCGCCGGTCTACTGCTGTGCATCGCCACCGGGCCGCTGCTGTTCCATCATTTCTGGGAGCATCACTACGGCAAGATCGCTGCCGTCTGGGCTGGCCTGGTGATCGTGCCGCTGGCCGCTTTCTACGGCGTTGCGGCCGCAAGCGAGGCGGTGCTGCACGCCATGCTGCTGGAATACATGTCGTTCATCATCCTGCTGTTCGCGCTGTTCACCATTTCGGGCGGCATACTGGTTTCCGGCAACATCCACGGCACGCCCCTGTTCAATTCGGGGCTGCTGCTGATCGGCGCGATCCTCGCTTCGGTGATCGGCACCACGGGCGCCTCCATGATCCTGATCCGGCCGATCATCCGCGCCAACGACAACCGGCCGTTCAACGCCCATGTCGTGGTGTTCTTCATCTTCCTCGTGTCGAACATAGGCGGCTCCCTGACCCCTCTGGGTGACCCGCCGCTGTTCGTCGGCTTCCTGCGCGGCGTCGATTTCTTCTGGACGACCGTGCACCTGTTGCCCGACACGCTTTTCGTCGGCGGTCTGGTGCTTGCCATCTTCTTCGTGCTGGACACGATCCTTCACCGGCGCGAGCAGGGCATGCCGAAGATCAAGGATCCGACCCCGGATTCGAGGGTGCGCGTCCTCGGCCTCGTCAACCTTCCCCTGCTGGCCGGCGTCATCGGCGCCATCCTGATGTCGGCCGCATGGAAGCCGGGCGTGGAGTTCACCATCCAGGGCGTGCATGTCGAACTGCAGAACCTCGTGCGCGACGTCATCATCCTCGGGCTGGCTTTCGTCTCGCTGGTCGTGTCGCCGAAGAAATATCGCTCCGCCAACGGCTTCAACTGGGGGCCGATCCTCGAGGTGGCGAAGCTGTTCGCGGCGATCTTCGTCTGCATCGTGCCGGTGGTGGCGATCCTGCGCGCCGGCATGGACGGCGCGCTCGCCCCGCTCGTCTCGCTGGTAACGACGGCTTCGGGGCAGCCCAACGACATGGCCTATTTCTGGATGACGGGCGTGCTGTCGTCCTTCCTCGACAATGCGCCGACCTACCTTGTGTTCTTCGAGCTGGCCGGCGGCAATCCGCAGGAGCTGATGACCACTTTCGCCACGACGCTGGCGGCGATCTCGGCGGGCGCGGTATTCATGGGCGCCAACACCTATATCGGCAACGCGCCGAACTTCATGGTCTACGCCATCGCGCGCAGCCAGGGCGTCCGCATGCCGAGCTTCTTCGGCTACATGTTGTGGTCCGGCGTGGTGCTGTTGCCGATCTTCGTGCTGTCGAGCTTCATCTTCTTTGGGTAGGGACATTTCCGGCAGCGGGGTGAAGCCGGGACTGGCACTGCCGGCCATGGCACTTCTGGCCGGCGCCCTTGCATTTCCGTTAGCTGCACCGCGTGCCGGCGAAAGCCGGGCATGGCCGGATACGAGCTCCGGAAAGATGGAGCTTATGCCCGCCGGAACCGTCAGCTACAGTGTCGGTTATGCCAGCATCGGCTACGACCATTTCGAGACGGAAATCACCGTCTCATGGCACGATGGCGGAGAACGGACACAGCTTCTGTTCAGCGGCGTTCACGACAGGCCGCCGGCGCAGGTCGTCGTCGAGGGCGAGCGGTTGTGCGTAGTTGCCCAATATTGCGAGCGCCATCAGGAAGCCTGCTCCTCGGTTCCGACCTGCTACAGATATGACGTGGAGCAAAAACAGTTTGTCGAACTGGGCGCTGAAGGCGAAACCGTCCCGCGCTGAATGCACAGCCGGGTGGATCAGCCGATACCCACATAGCGCCTGAGGGCCGACGGGTCTGTCTTCAGCTCCGCGATCCCGACGGTCTCCCGGCTGTGGCCGTTTTCGACGAAGGTCACGCGATCGGCCAGTGCAAGCACAGCCTCCGCACGCTGCTCGACCAGTATGGTGGAAACACCGCGCCTGCGCAGCGCCAGAACCGTCTCGCGGATTTTCTGGATCATCGACGGCATCAGGCCCTCGGTCGGCTCGTCCAGCAGCAGGATTTCCGGCTCCAGGCACAGTGCGCGCGCCATGGCCAGCATCTGCTGCTCGCCGCCGGAGAGCGTGCCGGACTGCTGCTTCAGGCGTTCGCGCAGCAGCGGGAACAGGTCGAGCACGCTTTCCAGCGTGCCGGCGCCTTTTTTCCGCGTGTTGAGGCCGATCTCCAGATTCTCCCGCACCGTCATTTCGGCGAACAGGCGGCGGCCCTGAGGCACGTAGCCGATGCCCTGTTTCGGCACCTCGTGCGCCGGCAGGTCAGCCAGTTCCACGCCGCCCATGCGGATGGAACCGGCGCGCGGCCGCACCAGCCCCATGATTGCCTTGAGCGTCGTCGTCTTGCCGGCGCCGTTGCGCCCCGTCAGACACAGGACCTCGCCCTTGCGAAGCGCAAGCTCCAGCCCGTGCAGCACCTGCACCTCGCCATGGAAGCAATCGAGCCCGGAGATGGTCAGAATCTCGCTCATGCGCCGCCCCCCAGATAGGCACGCTGCACCGCCTCGTCGGCGCGGATCGCTTCTGGCGTGCCTTCGGCCAGCACCCTGCCCGCTTCCAGAACCGTGATGCGATGCGCGAGCTGCATGACCACGTCCATATTGTGCTCGATCAAAAGCACGGTGGCGCTGGCGGCGATCTCGCGCGCCAGCGCGATGAAGTTTTCGATCTCGCTGTCGCCGAGCCCCTGCGTCGGTTCGTCCAGCACCATCAGGCGCGGCCTCAGTGCAAGGCCCATCGCGACTTCCAGCAGGCGCTGGTGGCCATAGGCGAGCTGGCCGGCCGGCAGCGAGGCGCGGTCCGCCAGCCCGACCCGCTCCAGCGCCTCGATCACGCCGGCGCGCAGCCGGCCTTGCGAGCGCCCGTCGGCCAGCGTGCGCTGCACGGCGAGCGCGACATTGTCGAAGACGCTGAGATTGGAAAAGACGCTGGTGATCTGGAACGTGTAGGCGATGCCGAGGCGAACGCGCCGATGGGCCGGAAGCGCCGTGATGTCCTCGCCGTCGAACACGATGGTGCCAGCGGACGGTTCGATGCGGCCGCAGACGAGGCTGACGAAAGTGGTCTTGCCAGCGCCGTTGGGGCCGATGAGCGCGCGGATTTCGCCCGGCATCAGGGAGAAGTCGACGCGGTCGACGGCACGCAATCCGCCGAAGTCGCGCGACAGCCCCCGTGTTTCGAGCAGCGCATTCACGGCAGCCACCTCAGCCAGCGTTCGCGCAGCGTGCCGAGCAGCCCCTTGCGGAAGAACAGCACCAGCAGGATGAGGATCACGCCCACCGCCAGCATGTAGGCCGAGGTGTAGCCGCTGGCGATATCGATCAGGTAATACATGAAGACGGTGCCGAACAGCGGCCCGAGCGTCGTCGCAGCACCCCCCAACAGTACCCACAGCAGCGGCAGGATGGAATATTGCACCGAGGCGAAGTTGGCGCCGACATAGCCGAACAAAAGCCCGTAGGCCGCGCCGGCGGCGGCGCAGATCGTCCCCGACGTCACCAGTGCCGCCAGCCGGCTGGCGAAGGTGTCGTAGCCCAGCATGCGGGCGCGCTCCTCGTTTTCGCGGATGGCGACCAGCACGCGCCCGAAACCGGAACGGACGATGGCGAGCATGGCGAACAGCACCACTGCAAACAGGGCGAGCGCGGTCAGATAGCGCGTCGTCGGATCGGTGAGGTCGAGCGTACCGAGCGCCGTTTCGATGCGGCGTTGCTGCGGCCTCAGCACCAGTCCCTGATCCCCGCCGGTGAAGGCGGAGAAATAAAGGATGGCAAGATGGAAAGCCTGCGAGAACATCAGCGTCACGATCATGAAGGCGACGCCGGTGGTGCGCAGCGCCAGCAGGCCGGCGAGGAGCGCCAGAGCGGCCCCGCAGGCGAGCCCGGCGAGGAAGGCCGCCGGAACGCCGAGGCCGAGATGCTGGATGCCGAGCCCCGCGCCATAGAGGCCGGCGGCGAAGAACATGGCGTGGCCGAGCGACAGGAGCCCGCCATAGCCGAAGGTGAGGTTGTAGCCCATGGCGAAGGTGGCGAGCACGAGGATGCGCGCCATCAGCCCGTGGTGATAGGCCGGCAGCAGGAAGTTCAGCGCCACAAGCAGCGCGACCACCGCCGCGTGCAGCAGCCAGAGTCTTGCGCTCCCGTTCATCTCGCCGCCTTGCCGAACAGGCCCTGCGGGCGGAACACCAGCACCATGGCCACGGCCAGCGTGGCGATCAGCTTGGCCAGCGTCGGGGAGAAGAACATGGAGATCACCCCGTCCGAGATGCCGATGAGCAGCGCCGCGACCACCGTGCCGCGCAGCGAGCCGAGCCCTCCGATGATGACCACGGCGAAGGACAGGAGCAGCGGGTCCTGCCCCATCAGGTAGTGGGCCTGGCTGATTGGCACGATCAGCACGGCGGCGACGGCGGCCAGCATCGCCCCGATGGCGAAGACCGCCGCATAGACGCGCCCGACCGGAATGCCGAATGCCTGCGCGGTCTCGCGGTCGTACTGGGTGGCGCGCATGATCAGCCCGGCGCGGGTGTGCGTCAGCACCAGCCATGACAGAAGCAGAAGGACGGTCGATGTCGCTATGATCGACAGCTTGTAGGCCGAATAGCCGAACCATGGCAGCGCCAGGCGTATGTTGAAGGGCGGCGGCACCGGCCTCGCGTCCGCACCGTAGAAGGTGAGCGCAAGCTGCTGGAGGATGTAGAGCAGGCCGATGGTGGCGACGATGGTCGCCTCCGGGTCATAATCCACCCGGCGCAGCACCAGCTGCTCGGCCAGAGCCGCCACCGCGCCGACGATCAGCGGCGCGATGACGAGGGCCGCGACAAAGCCGAGCGCGGGACTGCCGCCGACCGCCGTCGCCACGGCCCAGGCCAGCACAGCCCCCAGCATGAACAGCTCGCCATGGGCGACGTTGACGACGCGCATGACCCCGAACACCAGCGACAGGCCGAGCGCCGTCAGGGCCAGCACCGCCGAGGTGACCAGCCCTTCCAGAACCGCCAGCAGCAAGTGAGGTCCGAAACCCATGCCGGGTTATCCTTCAGCGCGGTTCCGGATCATCAGAACGGCTGCGCGGTGTAGTCGGCCTCCGGCTCGTAGCGGCTGTCCTCGATCGAGGTCTTGTGCACGACATCGAGGCGTCCGCCTTCCAGTTTCGAAATATACTGGTGGCCGAAGACCTGATGGATCTTGCCGTCGAACACCTTGTCGCCCTGCGGATGTTCCGGGCCTTCGGCGAGGGTGGAGATCGCCTCGGTCGCCTCCACCAGCTTCGCGCGGTCTTCCGGCCCGCGATAGCCGCTGGCTTCCATGGCCTGCTTGATGACGTAGAGCGTTTCCCAGCAGCCGAACATATGGCCGGCGGTCGAAATGTCGCGCGGATCGTTGACCGAGGCGCCATTGTCGTCGATGCCGACGGCTGCGCGATAGGCTTTCATGGCGTCGCTGTCGCCGGCCTGCGCATAGCGGGGCGAGCCTTCCCAGAAATGGCTGCCGTCCAGATATTCGAGGCCGGGGCTGTTGATGTCCACCGCTTCGAGCGAGTCGATGAAACCGAACAGCTTCGGCCCGCTGGAGCCGTAGAATTCGCCGAGCTCCTTGACGAAGGTGAGCACGGCCGGGCCGACCATGACGTGATAGAGCACCTCTGTGCTGGACGGGATCTGCGGGAAATATCTTGTGAAGGAGCTTTCGGTCGGCGGGATGGCGATCTTGGCCACGACCTCCGCCCCGGCCTTTTCCAGCGCTGGCGGAAGGTAGTCGCGGTGATCGTAGCCGAAGGCGTAGTCGGGATAGATCATGGTGACCTTCTTGCCGGCGTTGGCTGCGATCCACGGGGCCATGGAGGTGACCTGCGCGCGCACGTCGGTGATGCCGGGTTGCAGGCACCAGCGGTTCAGCTGGCCGGAGGCGACATGATAACCCTCGCTGACCACATAGTAGGGGATCTTCAGTTCGCCTGCGGCCGGCGCCGAGCCGATCACCACATGCGAGAACAGCGTGCCGTAGACGATGTCGGTCTTGTGCTGGTTGGCGAACTTGGCCACCACCTCGGCGCCGCGGCCGGCATCGGTGCCGTCGTCCTCGATGACGATCTCGACCGGGCGGCCGTTGATGCCGCCGGCCTCGTTGATCAGCTTCACGGCGGCGGCTGTGGTGCGCTCGTACCAGCGGCCATAGGCGGCGCCGATGCCGGTGCGGTGGCACTGGAAGCCGATGCGGATCGGAGCGGAGCTCTGCGCCTGCGCATAGCGCACGAAGCCCGGCGCAGCCATCAGGCCGCCTGCTGCGGCCATGCCTTTAAGGGCGGTGCGGCGGGTGAGCGGGGCCGGTCCGGCTGCGGAAATGGTCTTCCGATCAGTCATGGGAGAACGTCCTGTTCTGGCGTGGTGACTGGGAGTGGGGAAATTTCAGTCGCTCACGGCTCGGGAGAATTTTAGGCGCGCAAGCTAAATCATCAAAGACTGGTTGTTGCAAGACAAGGTTTACCTTGGGGAATACAGGGATTCAGCCGGCCGAGGGCGTCGAAAGCAGCCACAGGCCGAACACGGTGTAACCGATCATCAGCACGGTGAGCGGAAGCTGGCTGACGATTGCGCGTCCTGTATCGCCATACAGCCGGAAAGCGAGGCTGTGCGCCACCAGAACCGCCAGAACATGGCCGGCGACGATGCCGCCTGCCTGGATGTTCCAGAGCACCCAGGCCGATCCGGCACCGGAGGTGATGGCGGCTTCCACATGCATATGGGCGGTGCCGAACAGGTTCCAGCCGAGAGCGAAGGGATCGGACAGGGCGACCAGCGCATACTGGCTGTCGACCAGCAGCGCGGCGAGATAATGCGCCAGATGATAGGCGAGCGCGATCGGCACGATCGACCAGACCAGCAGTCCGGCGCTTTTGTCTTCGCGGCTGTAACCCGCGATCCGGTCGCCGAGGCGCACAGCCAGCATGAAGATTGCGCCCAGCAAGACGAAGCTCAGCAGCAGGCCGATGGTGCCCGACGTCATGACGGCCGTGCGGCCCGGAAAATCGAGCGGATTGACGCCGATGAGCCCGAGCCAGAAGAAGGTGTGCGTCAAACCGTCGAAGGACACGCCGGAGAGCGCCAGAAGCACGAAGGCGACGCCGCTTTTCGGCAGGGGCTCCGTCTCCAGCAGCCGCGCCCCCGGCCAGTTCAGGGTCAGGCGGTCCGCATCGTCCCGCCCCATAATGGCGAAGCGCGAAAGCAGCCGGAAGAAGACGGTGAGAAACTCGCCGCGCCTGCTCCATTCCTCATGGCCGAACACAAGCATGGCAATGAAGCTGGCCAGCCAGTAGAGGCCCGCCGCGCGTGCCAGCTTTTCGGGATCGTCAGGGGCCGGATAGACCAGCTCGAACCATGTGAAGGCGAACAGCAGCACGACCGCCGGCCACATGCCGAGCTGTCGCGGCAGGACGACCATTTTGCGGCCGCCGCCCAGTCGCCCGAGCAGCCTGCAAGGGCCGTACCACGGGTTGAGCCATCCCCACAGATTGCCGAACAGCCCCTGCACCAGCGTCATGCCGACCCACAGCAGCGTCCATATCGTCAGGGGAAGCGGATTGGAGAGCGGGTCGCGGCTGCCGTGGAAGCCGGCGGCGACAAGCAGGGCAAAGCCGGCAAGGGAGAGCAGGCTCGTTGCGGTCCGCGCCCCATCGCCGAGCGGGAACAGCGTCAGCCGCCCCGACCAGATCCGGGCGATGAATCGCGGCGGCACCAATGCCAGAACGAGGAACGATGCCGCCACCGCAACTGCGCCGCCCAGCGAATAATAGCCGGTCGGCAACAGCAGGACGTGGCCGCGATCCGATGCATGGGCGAGCGCCTGCGAGGGCATCGCGGCGGCCAGAAGGGCAGACAGGGCGAATGCATGTCCATCCCGGGCGCGCATCGGGCGGGGTCAGACCTTCACGAACTGCTCGACCCGTTCCTCATTGCCGAAAATGCGTATGTAGCGGGCGATTTCGGCTTCGTCGCCGGTGGCCTTGGCCGGATTGTCGGAAAGCTTCACCGCCGGCCGGCCATTGGCTTCCGTCACCTTGCAGACGAGCGAGATCGGGTTGAGCCGGTCGGTGGGAACCGGGGCGCAGCCCTCGAAATCGTTGGTCAGGTTGGTGCCCCAGCCGAACGCCATGCGCACCCGGCCATGGAAATGTCTGTAGGTCTCGACGATGGTCTCGGCCTCAAGCCCGTCGGAGAAGATCAGCATCTTCTGGCGCGGGTCCTTGCCCTTCTGGCGCCACCACGAAATGATGCGCTCGCCGCCCTCGATGGGGGGAGCGCTGTCGGGGCGGAAACCGGTCCAGTCGGCCACCCAGTCGGGCGCGTCGCGCAGGAACGCGGCGGTGCCGAAGGCGTCGGGCAGCACGATCAGCAGATTGCCGCCATAGTAGCGCTGCCAGTCCTGCAGCACGCGGTAGGGAGCCTGCCTGAGTTCGGCCTCGCTGTCGGCCAGCGCGGCCAGCACCATCGGCAGCTCGTGCGCGTTGGTGCCCACGGCCTCGAGGTCGGTGTCCATGGCGAGCTTCACGTTGGAGGTGCCGGTGAAGGACTTGCCGATGCCTTCCTTCAGCGCTTCCACGCACCAGCGCTGCCACAGGAAGGAATGGCGGCGGCGGGTGCCGAAATCGGAGATGTTGATGTCGGGAAGCTGCTTCAGCAACTCGGTCTTCGCCCACATCTTGGCCTTGGCGCGGGCATAGAGCACATCGAGCGCGAAGGGGCCGTATTCGCGCAGCGCCGCACGCGAGCGCAGCTCGTTGATGATGGCGAGCACCGGGATTTCCCAGAGCGTGGTGTACATCCATGGGCCGGCGAAGGTCAGTTCGTACTGGCCGTCGCGCTTCTCCAGATGGTAGTCGGGCAGCTGGAAATCCTCCAGCCATGCGAGGAATTCCGGCTCGAAGATCTGCTTGCGGCCATAGAAGGTGTTGCCGCCCAGCCAGATCATCTCCTTCTTGGAAAAGCGCAGCGAGCGGGCATGGTCGAGCTGCTCGCGCAGCGCGCCCTCGTCGATCTCGTCGGCGAGGCGCACGGCGGTGGTCCGGTTGATCAGCGTGAAGGTGGCGTCGACCCTGGGGTACATGCCCCAGATCATTTGCAGCATCAGCAGCTTGTAGAAATCCGTGTCGAGCAGGCTGCGGATGATCGGATCAAGCTTCCACGTATGGTTATAGACGCGCCGCGCAATATCGGTTTTGGTCATGTGCTTGAAGCTTTGCCTTCGCTTCCGGATGAAAAGATGCCGCGCCGCGTCTCTTAGCACCTATTTTCGCGGCGCGCTGCACGCATTGGACCTGCTGCGCGAAATTTCGCGTCACGGCATTGCGCGGAAGGCCGGCAGCCGGCGACGCCGCAGCCAGCGCGCCAGAAGCAGCACGGCCACCACGGCCAGACCCGCGCACAGGCCGATCCAGACGCCCACGCCATCGAAGCCGAAATGGAAGGCCAGCGCGATGCCGAGCGGCAGGCCGATGCCCCAATAGCCGAATGCGGCATAGATCATCGGAATGGTGGTGTCCTGCAGCCCGCGCAGCATGCCCGCCGCCACCGCCTGCGCGCCGTCGACGATCTGGAACAGGGCGGCGACGGCGAGGAAGCCGGTGGCCAGCGCCACAACCTCCGCATTTGCCGGGCTGTCGACGTCGATGAAGGCGCCGAGCAGCACGCGCGGCAGCGTCATCATCACCAGCGCCGACAGCGCCATGAAGCCGACGCCCATGGCATAGGAGGTCCAGCCGGCGCGGGCGATCGCCTGCGGATCATGGGAGCCATAGGCGATGCCGACGCGCACGGTGGCCGCCTGGTTGATTCCGAGCGGGATCATGAAGGAGACCGAGCAGAGCTGGATCACCACGGCATAGGCAGCGAGCGACGAGGCGCCGATCAGCCCCATCATGAAGGCGGCGGCGTTGAACAGGGTCGTCTCGAAGGCCATCATCGCCGCGATCGGCATGCCGAGCCACAGGAGCTGGCGAAGGCGCTGCCAGTCGGCGCGCCAGAAGCGGCCGAACAGGTGGTAGCGCCTGAACCGGCGGTCCAGCGTCACCACCAGAACCATGCCGAGGAACATCGAGAAATTGGCGATGCTCGTGGCGAGGCCCGAGCCGACGATGCCCATTTCCGGAAAGCCCAGATGGCCGAACACCAGCACCAGATTGCCGACGAGATTGACGACGACGCCGATGAAGGCGACCACCGTGGCCCAGCCCGGCCGCTCCAGCGAGGCGATGAAGGAGCGCAGCACCACATAGAGGAAGAACGGCAGCAGCCCCCATTGCAGGGTGCGCAGATAGTGCCCGGCATCGCGCGCCAGCGCCGGCTCCTGCCCCATGGCGAGCAGGATGCGCTCGCCGTTCCACAAAAGCGCCCAGATCGGCAGCGCCACCAGAACGGCCACCCACAGCCCCTGGCGCACGGTGCGGCGCAGATCGCGCACCGAATTGCGGCGTCGTCCCACCTCGCGTGCCATCATCGGCACCGTCGCCAGCATCAGGCCAAGACCGAAGATGAGGGGCGCGAAATAGAGATTGGCGCCGAGCGCGCCGGCGGCGAGGGTGGCCGGCCCCACCCGGCCGAGGATCATGACGTCGGTCGCGGTCATCGCCGTCTGGGCCAGATTGGTCAGCACCAGCGGCCAGGCGAGCGCCAGCGTCGCCCTGATTTCCTCGCGCCAGAGATGTCCGGATGCATGTGCATCGGCTTCGATGGCAGACATCGGTTGTTCTTTCCGAACGCGGCGCGTCGGAGAAATGTCCGGAAGCCGCACGAGGATTCCGGAAGGGATGTTCCAGAATCACGCCGCCTTTTGCCTGCAACCGCGGGACAAGGCAAGAGGCTCGCGGGTCGTGTCGATTGATCCAGACGAAAGGACATGCCGGCCAGCCGTTGTGCCTCTGTTCGCGCGGTCTTGTCAGGCGCGCGTATCTGTCCAATTGTTCCAGCAAAAGCCGAAAGGAGATCACGCATGCGGCATAAGGCGGTTTTCTGGGACATGGACGGCACGCTGGTCGATAGCGAGCCCCTGCATCACGCCGCACTGGAGGCGGCCCTGCGCGAGCTGGGCATCGAGCCGCCCGCCGACCTGCAGGAGCGCGCCATCGGCATTGCGGCCGGACCGCTCTACGAGATGCTGCGCGAGGAGCAGGGCCTTTCCCTGCCCTTCGAGGAATGGATTCTCCACAAATACGGCCACTACATGCCCCTGGTCGCCGATCTGGCGCCGCGACCGGGTGCGCTGGAAATATATGGCGAGTTGCGGGTCAGGGGCGTCCATCAGGCGGTGGTGTCGAACTCGGACCGGCTGGTGGTGGACGCCAACCTGCGGGCCGTGGGCCTGTCCCATCCCGGCATGCGCAGCATCAGCCGCAACGATGTGATCAGGCCGAAGCCTGCTGCCGAGCCCTTCCTGCGCGCCGCCTATCTGGCCGGCGTCGATCCCGCCGAGGCTGTGGCCGTCGATGACAGCTGGACCGGAGTCACGGCCGGGCTCGCGGCCGGCATGCGCACCATCTTCTGGCCGGAACGCCCGATGGAGGGCCCGGCCGGCGCCATAGTCGTCAACTCCGCCGAGCAGCTGCGATACGAGCTCGGCCTGTGAGCGGGCACGGGCTGTGACTGGAATTGCGGGTGTTCCCGGCGTTTATATCCTTAGCCGCGTTTTGCCCGATTGCCTGCCGCCAAAGGCTTTGCGATAAGCGGCCAGCCCAATGGAGACAGTGGCGATGGGAGCCAAGATCGTACCGCCCGCAGACTACGAAGAGCGCGTGCGCGCATCCTTTGCGCGTCAGCAGGCGATGGCGACCATTGGCGCGGAACTGACGCTGGTGACGCCCGGCATCGTCGAGATCGAGATGCCCTATGATGCGCGGCTTGCGCAGCAACATGGCTTCCTCCATGCAGGCGTCATCTCCACTGCGCTCGATTCGGCCTGCGGCTATGCCGCCTATTCGCTGATGCCGGAAAGCACCGGTGTGCTGACCATCGAGTTCAAGGTCAATCTGCTGGCGCCCGGCAAGGGTGAGCGCTTCCTGTTTCGCGGCTCGGTAACCAAGCCCGGCCGCACCATCACCGTGGCTGACGGTCAGGCTTACGCCTATGGCGCCGACGGCGAGGCGCGGCTGATCGCCACCATGACCGGCACCATGATGACAGTGGCAGGTCGCGACGGGATCGAGGGGTGAGAAAGGCCGGTTCGTCGTGCCGGAGGCAGAACGAAAGGCTGCGAATGCCCTGGATCTGCGTGGCGGCGGGGCCCCGGCCGGGAACTGTGACATGAGGAGCGCCGGACCGGCATTTCACACAAACAGGTTCGCAGGCCGGCGCGTGCTGTTCGTCATGGCCGCCGAGGCCGAATATGGGTCTGCGCTGAAAAGGCTGTTCACGCCGTTCATGACCGGCGTCGGCCCTGTCGAGGCAGGCGTGCGGCTCGGCGCGGAACTGGCGCGGCTCGGTGCTTCGGATGCGCTGCCCGATCTCGTCGTTTCGCTGGGCTCCGCCGGGTCGCGAAAGCTGGAGCAGACAGAAGTCTATCAGGCCGTTTCGGTGTCCTATCGCGACATGGACGCCTCGCCGCTCGGCTTCGCCAGAGGCGTGACGCCGTTCCTCGACCTGCCGGCAACGCTGCCCCTGCCCTTGCGCATACCGGGCGTGAAGGAGGCGACGCTCTCGACCGGCGCTTGCGTGGTTTCGGGCGCGGCCTATGAGGCGATCGCCGAGGACATGGTCGATATGGAGACGTTCGCCTGCCTGCGTGCCTGCCATCTGTTCGGGGTGCCGCTGGTGGCCCTGCGCGGCATTTCCGACGGGGCGGCGGAGCTGAACCATGTCGACGACTGGACGGCTTATCTCCACATCGTCGATGAAAAGCTCGGCCATGCTGTCGGGATGCTGGAGCGGGCATTGAAGGATGGTCGCATCCCGCTGACATAGGGACCCCGGTTGCGGCATCGGATCCCACGCAATACAAACCCATTGCGCCGACGGACGTTCTTCTTTAAAGGCCCGACATGACGACGAACCATCACTCCGACACCATCCTCATCATCGATTTCGGCAGCCAGGTCACGCAGCTTATCGCCAGGCGCGTGCGCGAGGCCGGCGCCTATTGCGAGATCGTGCCCTTCCAGTCCGCGGGCGAAGCTTTCGAACGCATCCGGCCCAGGGGCGTCATCCTGTCCGGCAGCCCGCATTCGGCCGTCGACATCGGCAGCCCCCGCGCCCCGCAGGGCGTGTTCGAGGCCGGCATTCCGGTCCTCGGCATCTGCTATGGCGAGCAGACCATGTGCGCCCAGCTTGGCGGTCAGGTCGAGGCTGGCCATGAGCGCGAGTTCGGCCGCGCCTTCCTCGAGATCGAAGCCGACTGCGCGCTGTTCGACGGCGTGTGGGCGAAAGGCACCCGCCATCAGGTGTGGATGAGCCATGGTGACCGCGTCACCGGCCTGCCCGAGGGCTTCAGGGTCGTCGGCACCTCGCGCGGCGCGCCCTTCGCAGCAATTGCCGACGAGAAGCGCCATTTCTATGCCGTGCAGTTCCACCCCGAGGTGGTTCACACGCCGGACGGTGCGCGCCTGCTTTCCAATTTCGTGCGCAACATCGTCGGGCTGCAGGGTGAATGGACCATGTCCGCCTATCGCCAGCAGGCGGTCGAGGCGATCCGCAAGCAGGTCGGCGACAAGAAGGTGATCTGCGCGCTTTCGGGCGGCGTCGATTCCTCCGTGGCCGCGCTGCTGGTCCATGAGGCAGTGGGCGACCAGCTCACCTGCATCCTTGTCGACCACGGCCTGATGCGCAAGAACGAGGCCGCCGACGTGGTGGCCATGTTCCGTCAGCATTACAACCTGCCGCTCATTCTGGTC
Organism: Mesorhizobium sp.; assembly: GCA_022833215.1. Lineage (GTDB taxonomy): Bacteria > Pseudomonadota > Alphaproteobacteria > Rhizobiales > Rhizobiaceae > Mesorhizobium. The sequence goes on from JAIPUZ010000106.1 coordinate 96,410, forward strand.
GATGCCTCCGACCGTTTCATCTCGGCGCTGGAAGGCGAGACCGACCCCGAGACCAAGCGCAAGACCATCGGCCGCCTGTTCATCGAGGTGTTCGAGGAAGAGGCGAAGAAACTGGGCGGCGCCGATTTCCTGGCCCAGGGCACGCTTTACCCGGACGTCATCGAAAGCGTGTCCTTCACCGGCGGGCCTTCGGTGACCATCAAGTCGCACCACAATGTCGGCGGCCTGCCGGAACGCATGAACATGCAACTGGTCGAGCCGCTGCGCGAGCTGTTCAAGGACGAGGTGCGTGTGCTCGGCAAGGAGCTCGGCCTGCCGGAAAGCTTCATCGGCCGCCATCCCTTCCCCGGTCCCGGCCTCGCCATCCGCTGCCCCGGCGGCGTGACCCGCGAGAAGCTGGAGATCCTGCGCGAGGCCGATGCCGTCTATCTGGACGAAATCCGCAAGGCCGGCCTCTATGACGCCATCTGGCAGGCCTTCGCCGTGCTGCTTCCGGTCCAGACCGTGGGCGTGATGGGCGATGGGCGCACCTACGAATATGTCTGCGCGCTGCGCGCCGTGACCTCGGTCGATGGCATGACCGCCGACTTCTACCACTACGACATGAACTTCCTCGGCAACGCCGCCACCCGCATCATCAACGAGGTACGCGGCATCAACCGCGTCGTCTACGACGTCACCTCAAAGCCCCCCGGAACCATCGAGTGGGAATAATTCAGGCCCCGCCGAACACCGCCGATTTTACGCTGTGGCACGATCTAAGCAACTGAAAACAAATATAAATCTCTCCTGTAGCTATCGGCATCTATCGGTGGGCCTAGATTACGTCCGGCGGCCTTGCTGACGGGCCTCACCCCCATTGATCAACCGGAAAAACGAAAGTACCGTCAGGGCTAACGAGGCTCATGACGGTACTTTTTTCGGACTAATACGCTGAAATATAAGCGTTTTCGACGACATCGGCCTCCTAAAACCGCGTGACGGTACTTTTCCGCGAGGAGGCACGAAATGTTGACCGATGCAGCACTCCAGTGTTTGAAACCAAAAGCCAAAATGTACAAGGTTTCCGATCGTGACGGCATGTACGTGCGCGTCGCGCCGTCGGGCGCCATCTCGTTCAGGCTCGACTATCGACTGAACGGCAGGCGGGAGACCGTCTATCTCGGCAGATATGCCCGTGATGGGATATCGCTCGCCAGGGCTCGCGAGCTATGCATCGACGCGCGGCGCGCGATCACCGAGGGGCGGTCTCCCGCCATCGAGAAGCAGCGAGAGAAACGCCGAATCAAAGAAGCAAAGAGTTTCGGCCAGTTCGGCGAGAAGTGGCTGACCAACGCGACCATGGCCGATAGCACGCGCGCGATGCGTCGCTCCATCTTCGAACGCGAACTCATGCCCGTCTGGCGAAATCGTCTCCTGACGGAAATCACACCGGATGATCTACGTGCTCACTGCGGCAAGATCGTCGAACGGGGTGCGCCTGCAACTGCTATCCATGTGCGTGATATCCTGAAGCAGATCTACGGCTTTGCCATTCTGCACGGCGAGAAGGTCGCCAATCCGGCCGATGACGTCGGTCCAGCCTCGATCGCTACCTTTACGCCGAAGGACCGCGCGCTTTCGCCCGCAGAGATCCGCATCATGTTCAAGCAGCTCGAGCATGTTGCGACGTTGCCAACGATTCGCCTCGGTATGAAGCTCTACCTCCTCACCATGGTCCGGAAGAGCGAGTTGCAGGATGCAGTTTGGGACGAGATCGATTTCGACCACGCTGTCTGGACCATCCCGAAGGAGCGCATGAAGCGATCGAAGCCGCACAACGTCTACCTGTGCCGGCAGACCCTCGACATCATGATCGCGCTCAAGACCTGCTCCGGCAACTCCCGATATCTGTTGCCGTCCCGGTACGACGCGGACGCGCCAATGTCGCGCGCGACCTTCAATCGGGTCACTTATGCCGTCGTCGAACAGGCCAAAAAGGAGGGGCTGCCACTGGAGCCATTCACGGTCCATGATCTGCGGCGGACGGGCTCGACGCTGTTAAATGAGCTGGGCTTTAACAGCGATTGGATCGAAAAGTGCCTGGCGCACGAGGACGGGCGTTCGTCGCGCGGCGTCTATAACAAGGCCGAGTATGAGGTACAGCGTCGGCATATGATGCAGCAGTGGGCGGATACCGTGGATGCCTGGATCGACGGCCGGAAGTATGCCCCCACGCTTTTGCCCCAAGCTATGCCCTTGATGGAACTGGATCCCGCCCTTTGACCGGGCGGGATTTACGCTTGGAAACATCAGGATGTTGGGCACGCCGGATCGGCGCAACCCGCCGTGCCGTGAGCCAAGCCTCGACCTCGGCCAGGTCCCATACGATACAGCGCGGCGAGAGCGCGAACCGACGGGGAAACTCGCCACGCTGCTCCATTTCATAAATAGTGCTGTCGGCCATCGGCACCATCTCCCGCAACTGTTGCCGCCGGATTGTTCTCCGAATTTGCGTAGTTTCGATCTTTGCCATGCTCAATCTCCTTCATTGCTGAGGCGATTGAGAATGATAGATGCTGATACTGGAAGCACCTTCGAAGTGCCGTGCGGTATTTTCGGGCTGTAGCGTACACATCGGCGGGTTCTCAAGACTGCTAGGTGCAGCGTAGGGGCGAACAGGCGCTGATGGGCGCTCGAAAGGGGTGAGGCCCAGTACAAGGCGGACGCATGCAGTAAACGCGGCTCCCTTAAAATCCGGTTCCGAAAGGAGTGTCGGTTCGATTCCGACCACCGCACCAGCTTTACTTCAGCGGACTCGGCACCGACGATGCGCCAAGCAAAGAGTGTCCGAGACGCGCCCATACGGGTCAGGTGAGCGCAGAAATTTGATCGCCGCCGTCAAGTCTCCGGCAGGCCCACGCTCCGAAGGAAATGCTTCTGGAGGCGCTGGGTCAGCCGCGTGCGGCTGATGCGCTTCTTTCCAAGTAGGACATCATCGACGACGCCATGAATCCCGCCAAATAGAAAGACGGCGGTAAATTCAGGGTCATCAATGGACCAAGCGCCAGCGTCATGCCCGGCTTCAAGAAGGGCCTTGAGGTGGTCGGCTATAGGATTAGGGCCTCCATCCGGTGGACGGGGATGGGCGTGATACAGCATGTCGACCAGAGGGCCATTGTCCAAGAACCCTGAGGTCGCTGCTTTCACCCAGACGGCGAGCCTGGCGCTCCAGTTCGTTCTGGGCGCCTTCGCGACGGCTATCTCCAGATCAGCGACAAACTTGCGAACGAAACGCTCCCCTAGCGCTGCGTGAATGTCTTCTTTGGATGAAAAATGGAGATAAAAGGTGCCCTTCGCGACGTCGGCGCCGCCGGTGATCTCTTCGATGGTCGTGGGGCCTATGCCTTTATCGAGGAACAATGCTTCAGCCGCATTCATGAGTTCCTCCCGGCGTTCTTCAGGAGGTTTCGTTCGGGGCCGGGTCTTATTGGTGACGCTCATGCGCCTCGCGTTCGTGACTGACTGAATCATGGTCACTGACCAGAGTAGAGCGCCGCCCGTCAGATGTCACGCGGCGATTTGAATGTTCTAGGACGGCGATCGACCCGACCGTCAGCATTGGCTCCTATCGCGATTTAATGCCGACAGTGCGAAAGCAAACGGCTCGGAACTGTTCGACGAGCCGCTGCCGATCGATAGAAGTATCGCTGTCGAGGACGTTGTCGACGATCCCATGCAGACCTGAAAACAAAACCACTGCAGTAAAATGTGCATCCTCAAGTTGCCAGGCGCCTTCGCGCGCCCCAGCAGCCAGAATCGCCGCGAGATGGTCGATGACAATGTTCGTGCTCGTGTCATGCCAGGAACGCGGTGGAAGTTCATGGAAGACGATGCCGTGCAGGGGCAATGAATCAAGGTAACCGTCGACGGCGACTTCAGCCCAAATTTGCCAGTTTCACCTTTGAGTCGCTTACGTGGCTGCCTGCGGTCACATGCGCAGCACGATGAACGAGGAGTCGAGCAAACCGTTCGCGCAGCGCCACGACAAGGTCGTCCTTGCATCCGAAATGAAGGTAGAAGCTGCCTTTCGCAACTCTGGCAGCGGTCGTGATTTGCTCAATTGTCGTCGAACCGACTCCCTGCCTCAGGAAAAGTGTCTCGGCCGCGTTCATCAGGTCGTCGCGACGCGCGACTGCGGATTTCGTTCTGGATTGGCCGCTGGGCCTGCTGGCTTCTGCTGACTTGGTCATGTCGTCTGACTGAACGCCGGTCAGTTCGAGTATACGCAAACTTCTAGGAAATCACCATCCAATCGCTTCCGCTCTGATAGCGCTGCAATCGAGTAGGGCCCGGTAATGCGCTCAGCTTCCGTCTCGGCTCACTAAGGTCGAGACTCAATCAGCCCACCATGTGATGATTGCAGCGATGAGGACTGAAGCGGCGAAATTGGTTGCCAGCTTGTCGTAACGAGTTGCGACGCGCCGCCAGTCCTTGAG
>JAIPUZ010000107.1 GCA_022833215.1 Mesorhizobium sp.
GTAGGAGAAAGCTTGTCGGAAACGAGTACGCGGGGCGCCATGATGGCCTCCTTCGTCTGAAAATCTGGAAATTCGGGAGAGGAATGGGCCGCCTGACAGCAGGCAGCCCGAAATCGCGATCAGGCAGCGGCCTTCAGCGTCGCCTTCTGCTGGGCGAAGGCCCAGTCGAGCCAGGGCATCAGCGCTTCGAGATCGGAGGTCTCGACGGTCGCGCCGCACCAGATGCGCAGACCGGGAGGGGCATCGCGATAATGGCCGATGTCGTAGGCCACGCCCTGCTTGTCGAGCAGTGCAACCAGCCCCTTGGCGAAAGCCGCCTGTCCGTCCGCGTCGAGCGCCGCGATGTCGGGATCGACGATCGACAGGCATACCGACGTGTTCGAGCGCGTCTGCGGATCGACGGCCAGATGGCCGAGCCAGCCGGACTTTTCGACGAAGCGGTCGATAGCGGCGAAATTGGCGTCGGCGCGGGCAACCAGTGCATCCAGCCCGCCGATCTCCTTCGCCCAGCGCAGCGCGTCGAGATAGTCCTCGACCGCCAGCATGGAGGGGGTGTTGATGGTTTCGCCCCTGAAGATGCCTTCGATCAGCTTGCCGCCCTTGGTCATGCGGAAGATCTTGGGCAGCGGCCATGCCGGAACGTAGCTTTCCAGCCGCTCCACGGCGCGGGGCGACAGGATCAGCATGCCATGCGCGCCCTCGCCGCCCAGCACCTTCTGCCAGGAGAAGGTCACGACATCGAGCTTCGCGAAATCGAGCCGCTGCGCGAAGGCGGCGGAAGTGGCGTCGCAGATGGTGAGGCCCTGACGGTCGGCGGGGATGAAATCGCCGTTGGGCACGCGCACGCCAGAGGTGGTGCCGTTCCAGGTGAAGATCACGTCGCGATCGAAGTCGATCTGCGCAAGGTCCGGAAGTTCGCCATAGGGCGCCTCGAATCTGCGCACGTCGGGCAGCTTCAGCTGCTTGACCACATCGGTCACCCAGCCGGCGCCGAAGGATTCCCAGGCGACCATATCGACGCCGCGCGGGCCGAGCAGCGACCACAGGGCCATCTCGACGGCGCCGGTGTCGGAAGCGGGCACGATGCCGATGCGATAGCCGGCCGGAACCTGCAGAATTTCACGGGTAAAATCGATGGCCTCGGCCAGCTTGTTCTTGCCAAGCTTTGCGCGATGCGAGCGCCCCAGCGCGGCATCGGCGAGCGCTTCGAGCGACCAACCGGGACGCTTCGCGCAGGGACCAGAGGAAAAACGGGGATTGGCCGGACGCTTGTCCGGCAAAGGCAGTGCAGTCATCGTGGTCTATCCTTCCAGATAGGTAGCCCCTCGTTGGGGAGGGGTGGCCCACGGACGGCGATATGCCTTCGCGGCTGCGGCGTCAAGAGGAAATTGTTTGTCGCGTGCGGAACAGGCGGCGGCCGTGTCCAGACGAAAAGGGCGAACCGGAGTCCGCCCCTTTCTACCATTGCCTGAGAGGCCGGATCACCACAGATCGTAGCGAAGGCCGACCTTCACCTGATGATATTTGAATCCCTTCACATCCGGAGCGTCGACATACTGATAACCGACATCGATTTTGGTATTGTCGCTCACCTGATAAGCAACACCTGCATTCAAGGTATAAAGGAAGTCGTAATCCGACTTTCGATAGCTTGCAACGTTATAGGTCCGGGACTCTGAAGGACTTGCGGTGTCGTTGCACAGGAAAGATTCATCCGTTGTTGTCTGCGTCGTTGTTCCACCCGGCCCCGCATCGCCTGTAACCGGTCCGACAGTAACCTTCTGACGTCCCTTACAGTTGGCGCTCACATTGAATTTCGTGCGCGTGTAGAGTAACCCTCCACCGACACCGACATAGGGTGTGAAACCGGCGAACGTACCCAGATCCGCGTAGGCGTTCACCGTTCCGTTCCAGGCGGAATTGCGTAGTGTCGCAGCAACGCCGCAACTCTCACGTGCGTTCCGTTCATCGGTTTCAAAAGAAGTGGAAGAACTGGCCTGCTGGCCATCTGCATCATATGTGGTCGTTGCGGTTTCCGTAGTGCGGACATAGGTGCCATCACATCCGAATGCCGCCGACGGATCAAGATAGCCATTCGTACGCCCAACCGCGCCGGAGCCTGAATACTTGTCCGCATAAAGAAGCCCGAGATTAGCTTCTATACGAAAATTGTCGTTCAGATGATAACCGAAACCCACGCTTCCGGAGACGGGGAGTTCCTTTTCAGAGAATGAGAAAACTGAAACAGGCAGAGCAGGTTCGAATGTCACCAGAGCCGCATTGAACAGTCCAGGCGTAAGCCGGGTTGCGGTATCCTTATATGAACGTTCACTCGTGTACGCGATATCGCCCCGGATGTACCAGCCCGAGCCGACCTCGACGGGCACATATTCCGGTGCTTCTTCCACGAAGATCGGCGGATCGTAGTCAGCCGCCAAAGCCGGCGTGGCAACCGCTGCGGGCGCCAAAACCATCGCCGAAACGATGCAAGTCCTGAATTTCATGTCACCAACTCCCGAGGTTGGCGCTGGTCAAAAAAGGTAAACCCCAGCCGCCTTTCAGGAGAGCATTGTTAACCATAGCGGTTAAACGACCGTTAAGCCTAACGAAAGGTTGCGGAATATGCCTTCGCCCTGCCCGGCGGCGCGATTTGCACCGGCTGCAATGCGCGCTCACGAAAACGCCCGGCACAGGGCCGGGCGCTTCAGATCCGAAACAAAGGAAGATCAGGCGGCGCTGCGGGCCTGCGAGATGACCTGGACAATATCGTCCACGACCGTCTCGACCAGCGCCCGGTCGTCGCCTTCGGCCATGACGCGGATCAGCGGTTCGGTTCCGGAAGGCCGGATGACCAGACGTCCACCCTTGCCCAGCCGGTTCTGCGCCTCGGCGATGGCTTCCTTGACCTGCTTCTCCTCCAGCGGCGCACCGCCGGAAATACGCACATTCTTCAGAAGCTGCGGCACCGGCTCGAACTTCCGGGCCACTTCGCTGACAGGCTTGTTCTGACGCTTGATGCAGGCAAGAACCTGAAGGGCCGAGACCAGACCGTCGCCAGTGGTGGAAAAATCGGACAGCACGATATGGCCGGACTGCTCGCCGCCGACATTGAGGCCGTTGGCCCGCATATGCTCCACCACATAGCGGTCGCCGACCTTGGTGCGGTGCAGTTCAAGCTTCAGCCCGGCCAGAAAACGCTCCAGCCCCAGATTGGACATGATGGTCGAAACCACGCCCTTGCCGGACAGGCGTCCGTTCTGGTGCCAGGATTCGGCGATCAGCGCCATGATCTGGTCGCCGTCAACGATCTCGCCGTTCTCGTCGATGATGACGACGCGATCGGCGTCGCCATCCAGCGCGATGCCGATGTCGGCCCGCACCTCATGCACCTTCCTTTGCAGGCCGGCAGGATGGGTCGAGCCGCATTCCTTGTTGATGTTGAAGCCGTTGGGATCGTCGTTGATGGCGATCACCTCGGCGCCCAGCTCCCACAGCGCTGCGGGCGCAACCTTGTAGGCCGCGCCATTGGCGCAATCGATGACGATGCGCAGGCCGGACAGCGACATGGAGCGCGGCAGCGTGCGCTTGGCGAATTCGATGTAGCGATCATGGACGCCGTCGACGCGCTTGGCCCTGCCAAGCCCGTCCGGATCGGCCAGCGCCATCTCGACGCCATCATCGAGCATGGCCTCGATGCGGGCCTCGATCTCGTCGGAAAGCTTGTAGCCGTCCGGACCGAAAAGCTTGATGCCATTGTCCTGATAAGGATTGTGCGAGGCCGAGATCATGACGCCCATGTCGGCGCGCAACGAGCGCACCAGCATCGCCACGGCCGGCGTCGGGATCGGGCCGAGCAGGAACACATCCATGCCGGCCGCACACAGGCCGGCGACCATCGCGTTCTCGATCATGTAGCCGGAAAGGCGGGTATCCTTGCCGAGCACAACGCGGTGGCGATGGCTGCCGCGCTGGAACGACAGGCCCGCGGCCATGCCGACGCGCATGGCGATCTCGGCCGTCATCGGAAATTTGTTGGCGCGCCCCCGAATGCCGTCGGTGCCGAAATAACGTCCCATGGAATGCTTTCCCTTGCGAGCAAACAGCGCCCCTAATGCCACAGGGTGCGCGTGTTCGGCTATCAAATTGTGCAGACAGACGTCATCATCTGCGAGTAAACAGTTTGCTAAACTGCAAAACTTTTGTCCCGATTGGCATGGCTGCCTGCATTTGGGTGAGAAAAGCGGCGCTTTATTGTCCGACTTTCAAAACGCGAACGCCGCGCAAAAGCGCGGCGTCCTGTATCATTCCTGCAAAACTTCAGTTCTGAGGCTGAGGCTCCATGCCGCCCTCGGGCTCTGGGCCCTTCTTCTTGCCCCTGGTGGTGCCACCTGCCTTCGGAACGGCCGAGCCGCGGCTGGTCGGCGTGTCGTCGCCAAGATCGCGTGACGGCTTGTTGCCAGCCAGAAGCTCCTTGATTTCGTCGCCCGACAGGGTCTCGTACTCTAGCAGCCCTTCGGCCAGCGCGATCCAGTCCTTCTTCTTCTTGGTCAGGACGGAGCGGGCCGTGGCATAGGCTTCGTCGATCAGGCGGCGGACCTCCGCATCGATGATCTGCGCGGTCTCCTCGGAGATGTTCTGCGTGCGCGCCACCGAATGGCCGAGGAAAACCTCTTCCTGATTGTCGCCATAGGCGACCTGTCCGAGCTGGTCGGAGAAGCCCCATCGGGTAACCATGGCGCGCGCCAGCTTGGTGGCCTGCTCGATGTCGGAGGACGCGCCCGAAGTGATGTTCTCCTTGCCGAACTTGAGCTCCTCGGCCACACGCCCCCCCATCATGATGGCCAGACGCGAGATCATGTATTTGTAGCTCATCGAGTAGCGGTCGCCCTCGGGGAGCTGCATGACCATGCCGAGCGCACGGCCGCGCGGGATGATGGTCGCCTTGTGCAGCGGATCGGCGGCGGGAACGTTGAGCGCCAGGATGGCGTGGCCGGCCTCGTGATAGGCGGTCAGCTCCTTCTCGGCCTGCGTCATGGCCGAGGAGCGACGCTCCGCACCCATCATGATCTTGTCCTTGGCGTCCTCGAACTCAGCCATGGTGACGAGCCGCTTGTTGCGCCGCGCCGCCATCAGGGCCGCCTCGTTGACGAGGTTCATCAGGTCGGCGCCGGAGAAGCCCGGCGTGCCGCGCGCCAGAACCTTGAGGTCCACATTGGGAGCCAGCGGCACGTTGCGCACATGAACCTTAAGAATCTTCTCGCGGCCCACGATGTCCGGGTTCGGCACCACGACCTGCCGGTCGAAGCGGCCCGGACGCAGAAGGGCCGGGTCGAGCACGTCGGGACGGTTGGTGGCGGCGATCAGGATGATGGATTCGTTCGGCTCGAAACCGTCCATCTCCACCAGAAGCTGGTTCAGCGTCTGCTCGCGTTCGTCATTGCCGCCGCCGAGACCGGCGCCGCGATGACGGCCGACCGCATCGATTTCGTCGATGAAGATGATGCAGGGCGCATTCTTCTTGGCCTGCTCGAACATGTCGCGCACGCGGCTGGCGCCGACGCCGACGAACATCTCGACGAAGTCCGAGCCCGAAATGGTGAAGAAGGGAACATTGGCCTCGCCGGCGACCGAGCGCGCCAGCAGCGTCTTGCCGGTGCCGGGAGGGCCGACGAGCAGCACGCCGCGCGGAATCTTGCCGCCGAGGCGCTGGAACTTCTGCGGATCGCGCAGAAACTCGACGATTTCCTCAAGGTCCTGCTTGGCCTCGTCCACGCCCGCCACATCGGCGAAGGTGACGCGGCCATGCGCCTCGGTGAGCAGCTTGGCCTTGGACTTGCCGAAGCCCATGGCGCGGCCGGAGCCCGACTGCATCTGGCGCATGAAGAAAATCCACACGCCCAGGATCAGGATCATCGGCAGCCACGACAGGAGATAGCCGAACAGCGTGTTCGATCCGTCGGTTTCAGGACGCGCATTGATGGTCACGCCCTTCGCCTCCAGCCGCGAGACGAGCGAGGTGTCGCCCGGCGAATAGGTCTGGAAACCGGAAGCGGAGTCGCCATAGGAACCGCTGATGCGATCACCCGCGATGGTCACGCTCTTGACCCGGCCCGACTGCACGTCCTGAAGGAACTGCGAATAGGGAATGTCGGTCGCCGCTCCACGCGTCTGCGGCGTCTGGAACAGATTGAAGAGCGCGATAAGCAGAACCGCTATGATCGCCCAGAGCGCAAGGTTGCGGTAGTTCGGATTCATCGATTGTCCCGTTGGCGGCCGTCAGGCGCGCGTCGTTGAAAGGAGCCTTCGTCTAACATAGGTGGCCCATATCCCCTTGCCAAGCAAAAGCACGACAATCGGTTAAGACCGCCCCATTTCCCCGTGTTTCCGGATAGCCGGCAAAGGCGGCGCAGGAACCGGTGCGGCATCCACCAGTTGCGCCAGAACGCGGGCCGATTGAAGATCGAAACCAGGCAGAAAGCGGGCGAACGGTGAAACGACCGGCGCGACTGCGACATTTTTTCCGGGCGGTGTCACGAAGGGCGTGGCGGCCAAAGCCGCGCGCACAAGGCTTTCCGGCACATCGGGAGGCAGCGCTCCGGCAGGGCGGGACCTGTTGCCGGAGGGCGCGATGACGATCCCGGTGTCATTACCATTCTGAAAGGCGATCCTGTAACGCCCGTCCCAGATGAGGCTGTCCGTGGCTTGCATGGGATGCGGCAATCCGCGCGCCTCGCGCAGCAGAAAAATGCCGCCTCGCCTTGCGTCGACCAGCACACGCGCCAGCGTCGCCCGCTGCAAGGCTCCGGTCGCCAGAGCATCCAGCAGCGAGCCTGTCCGCTCCATATCGGGCAGCACCGCAAGGCCGCCTGTGGTGGCCAGCAGCAGCCGCAGCGCATGGGTCGCCGCCTCGCGATCCCGGTGATCCGCAAAGGCGCGGTCGAGCCGGATGAGACCCGTGGCCGGCCGCGAAGCGAACTGCCCGATAAGTGCCGCCGTTCGTGCATCGAGATCGCGGCGCTTCCCTGCCGCCTTCGCCGCGACCCGCATGGCAGAGGAAAAGCCTTGCTCGTCGAGGGCGGAGCGTATGCGGGGCCGCTCATAGGCGCGGTCCTCATTGGTGGGGTCGTCGATCCAGCCGATTCCTGCGGTCCGCAGCCTATCGCGAAGCGCTTCGCGGCGCATTCCGAGCAAGGGCCGCACGATCCAGATGTCGCCGTCGAAAAGTGTGGCGGGAGCCATGCCGGCGAGACCGCGCCCTTCGTCCACCATTGCGGCGCTGCGGTCCAGTCGCATGGTCACGGTTTCGGCCTGATCGTCAGCCGTGTGCCCGGTCAGCACCATACCGATGCCTTCGGCGCGCGCGACATCGGCCAGCAGCCGGTAGCGGGCCTCGCGCGCTGCCGCAGGAACCCCGCCAAGAGGCTTCGTGCCTTCCCACACGCGGATATGGTGCCGGGTCCCCAGCCTTGCGCACAAGGATCCCACGTTCAGGGCCTCGTCATGCGAGGCTGGCCGCAGCGCATGGTCGACCGTCGCCGCGACAAGCTTTGCGTCGGGACGGTGCGCGCGGAAGAATTCGTTCAGCAGAACAAGAAGGGCGGTCGAATCGCTGCCGCCGGAAATCGCGACGACAGCGCCGCCGGAAAAATCGATGTCGGAAAAAACGCGGGCGTCGTGGTCCGGTTCGGCTTCCAGCGTCAGCACGACGCGAGCGCCCGTTCCTGCTTGACGCGCTCCTTGAGAGCCGCGGAGGCGTTGGGATAGCGCTTTCCGACCTCGGCGAAGGTCGCGCAGGCCACGTCGCGTTGCTTCAGGCCGGCCAGCGAAACGCCGAGCTTCAGCAGCATGTCGGGCGCCTTCCTGGCCTTGGGATAGGTCTTGCTGGCTGCGAGGAAGACCTCGGCCGCATCGCGGTACTTCTGCTGCCCGAGCAGCGATTCTCCCAGCCAGTAATGCGCGTCGGCTGCGTTGGCGTCCTTAGGGAAGCGGTCGATATGTTCGCGGAATCCGGCCTCGGCGGTGCCGTAGTCGCCGGACAGGACGAACTGATAGGAATTGCGGTAGAGTTCCTGCGGGTCGTCGGTGCGCGGCAGGGCTGCGACCTGGGTGCCGGAATTGTCCGCCGGCTGGCCCGCCGCCGGCGCCTGCGGAGCGGCCGTCACGGACTGCGTGCCGGAACCGGCGTCGATGACATTGCCGTCCTTGTCCACGGTGATGGTTCCGAAAGTCGTGGGCGGCGTGCCGGGGATCAGCTTGCCGGGCTCGCCATCGCCGGAATCGATGATGATGTCCTCGACAGTCGAACCTCCGGCAACGTCGCCGGAGGTCGTGGTTTCGGGAGCGGAAGGCGCGCCGGCGACCGAAGTGCCGGAATTGCCCGCATCGGTGCGCTTCTGCCCGCCTTCTTCAAGCTGCTGGAGGCGGAACTCGTTGTCCTCCTGCTGCTTGCGAATCTGCTCCTGCATTTGCAGAATCTGGAAGTTGAGCTCCTCGACCTTGCCGTTGAGGGCGCGGATCTGCTCTTCCAGCGCCGTCAGGCCGCCGCTCTGGGCGAGTTGGTAACTGCCCTCTTCCTTGCCCGATCCGAACAGGGAAGGCAGTTCGACGCCCGGAAGTCGGAAATTGAAGCCGCCACGCTCCGGCGCCGCCGCCGGTCCGGCTTCGCTGGCCATGGCGGCCGCGCCGGACAGGAGCAGCGCTGCCAGCGTGCCGCTCAGGATTTTTCTAAGATGCATGAGCCTCTCGCCATTACAGTGAAACCCGGTTTTGCGTCCGCCTTCGGGATGAAGACGCGGACGGCACCGTTTCTAGCAGGGCGCGAGACTTCGGCCAAATTTTGTTTGACGCCGGTTTCAAAGAAAAAGGCGGCTCCGATGGCCGCCTTTTCTTTGTGCGAAAGACTTGTCCGGGCTCAGGAGCCCGCGCCACCCAGCGTGGTGACGGCACGGCGGTTCTGCGACCAGCAGGAGATGTCGTCGCAGACGGCGACCGGACGCTCCTTGCCGTAGGAGATGGTCTTGATGCGGCTGGCGGCAACGCCCTGCGAGGCAAGATAGTCGCGGGTCGCGGCGGCGCGGCGGGCGCCCAGAGCAAGGTTGTATTCGCGGGTGCCGCGTTCGTCGGCATGGCCTTCGACCACGATGGAATACTGCCGGTAGCGGTTGAGCCACTGGGCCTGGCGGGCCAGCGTCTGCTGGGCGTCGGCGCGGATGGACGAGGAGTCCAGATCGAAGAAGATGCGGTCGCCGACATTGACGGTGAAGTCCTGCGCCGAGCCGGGCGTTGCCGCTCCGCCGCCGAGGCCGAGGTCCGCCGCGCTGTTGGGGGTCTTCTTGGAAGCGCAGCCGGCAAGCGCCAACGAGGCGACGAGCGCGACCATCACCGGATTTGCTGCAAGTTTTGCGATACGGCGCATACCGCCTCTCCTTCGCATTCGAGTAACTTCGTTGATCTGCCAGTAACCACGTTTGGGTTAACCGGCTTTCAAGAAACACGGTTAAATTTCGGTTCACGCCTTAGGTCAGTTCCCGAGCGTCATGTCCCCGCAAGGCGCGATCCGATCATCGATGCGCAGCCAGATGACGACAAAGAGGCAAAATCTTGGCCGCAACCCGCTTGTGCGTCATTTTAGACCCGAATATGCCCGAAACGCAGGGATTCGGGCATATTCGCCACACATGTCCGGTTTCCCGGCCGCCCGCCTCAGTCGAGCAGCGGCGACCAGGCCGGGTCCGAGGCGAAGTTGGGCGACGGAATCTGCTGCTCGTTCCGGCCGGTCAGATCGACCGAATAGAGCTTCGGCCCGCCCGAACCGGCAGCCTGCTTCAGATACATGATCACGCGCCCGTTCGGAGCCCAGGTCGGGCCCTCCTGCATGAAACCGGAGGTGAGAATGCGCTCGCCCGAGCCGTCGGTGCGCATCACGCCGATCTGGAACTGGCCGCCCGACTGCTTGGTGAAGGCGATCAGATCGCCGCGCGGCGACCACACGGGTGTCGAATAGCTGCCCTCGCCGAAGGAGATGCGGGTCTGCCCCGAACCGTCCGCGCCCATCACATAGATGTGAGGACGGCCGCCCCGGTCCGAGGTGAAGACGATCTTCGAGCCGTCCGGCGAGTAAGAAGGCGAGGTGTCGATGGCATTGGAGTTGGTCAGGCGCGTGGTGTTGCGGCTCCTAAGATCCATGGAATAGATGTTGGAGTTGCCGTCCTCGCGCATCAGGCTCATGATCACGCGCTGGCCGTCCGGCGAGAAGCGCGGCGCGAAGGTCATGCCGGGGAAGTTGCCGACCAGCTCGCGTTGTCCGGTTTCGAGCTGGAGCAGGTAGACGCGCGGCTGCCCGCTCTCGTAGGACATGTAAGTGATTTCCTGCCGGTTGGGCGAGAAGCGCGGCGTCATGACGATCGAACGCCCGTCGGACAGGAAGCGCGCATTCGCCCCGTCCTGGTCCATGATCGCCAGCCGCTTCTTGCGGGCGTTCTTGGCGCCCGATTCGTCGATGAAGACGATGCGGGTGTCGAAATAGCCCTTTTCGCCGGTCAGCCGCTCATAGATGGCATCGGCGATGATGTGGGCGACGCGCCGCGTGTTGGCGCCGTTTGCGAAGAACTGCTCGCCGGAGAGCTGCTGCCCCGCGAACGTGTCCCACAGCCGGTATTCGGCGCGGACGCGGCCGTCGCCTTCCTTGCTGACGCGGCCCGTGACCAGAGCCTGCGCATTGATGACCTTCCAGTCGTCGAAGCGCGGCGCCTGATCGGGATTTGCGATCTTTTCGATGAACGCGGCCTTGTCGATGGGCGCGAACAGCCCCGAACGTTTCAGGTCCGCCTGAACGATGGAGGAGATTTCCGCGCCCAGTTCGCCACCCGCGAAGTCGGTGATGGCGATGGGAAGCGGCTCGATGGTGCCCTTGTTGACGTCGATTTCCACCAGCGCGCTGGCGGGGCCGATGGCGAGCCCCGTGGCCGCGCCGGCAAGCGCTGCGACCATCATGAGCGTCTTGAGCAGTGTCTTCATGCTTTCAGCCTCATTGGTTCCAGTCCGGCGATTCAGAACATGTCGCTCGGGTCGAAATTGACCACCACTTCCGACCAGCTGTCATATTTGTCGGCGGGCAGGTTGAAGGGCGCGCACTTCTGCACCGCGCGCACCGCGGATTCGGCGGCCGTGCGGCCGGGGCCGGAGGATGCGCCGCCCGAGATCACTTCCGGGCGACCTTCCAGCACGCCGGAACGGTCGAGCCGGAAGCGCACCGAGACCTTGAGCATACCGGCGTCGTCCACGCCGGCGGGAATGCTCCAGCAGCCGCCGAGCTTCTGGCGCAGCGCATCCATCTCGTTCTGAGACAGGCGGTTGCCGCCGGTGGTCTTCCTGCCGCCCAGCGACGCCTGCTCGGTCGAGCGCTTCGCGCCGCCGCCGGAAGGCTTGCGCTTGTCGAGCAGCGCGGCGATCTCGTCGGCGTTGAAATCCTTGTCGTCCGACTTCTGCTGCGCGCTGCTGCTTGCCGGGGTCTTCTGCGCCGGCTTGCTGTCCGCGGCCTTCGCAGTCTGCGTTTCAGCCGGCTTCGGCCGCGCCTGCGGGGCGGGCGCCCTGTCGGGAAGCGACGCCTGCTCGGCCGGCTTGTCCTCGGCCGCGATCGCCTCGGCCACGGCGTCGGGCCTTGCGGGCTCGGGTTTTGCCTCGGCCGGCTTCTGCTCGGCGGGCTTCTGGACCGGTTGCGGTTCCTTCACCGGCTCGGGCTTGGGGGCCGGCTTTGGCTCAGGCGGCCTGACCGGCTCAGGCTTCGGCTCTTCCTTCGGCGTTTCCTGCGGAGCCGGTTTTTCGACCGGTGTCGGCGCGGGCGGCGGTGCCGCGGCGTTGTCCACCGGCGTCGGCTTGGGATCGGGCGTGATCGGCTTGTCCGTGTCGACGGAATTTTCACCAACCTCGCGGGCGTCGGCCACGATGTCGGGCCGTTGCGTCGGCGTGGGCGCCGGCTTCTCGTTCATCGGCGCCTTCTTGTCGCCCTGCTGGATCTGCGTCAGCTCTTCCAGCGGCACGATGTCGACCGGCAGCGACTCGACATCGCTCACCTCGAAGGCGGCAGGCGCCGACAGCGACACCAGCCCGAAGGCAAGCACCGCCGCATGCAGGGCCAGCGATGTGGTGAGGCTCGCCTTCAAGGCTGTCAGTCCTGTTCCTGAAGGGTGACGAGGCCGAGGTTCTTGTAACCGGCGGCCGAGATGCGGGCCATGACCTGCATCACCGTGCCATAGTCGGCGGTCTTGTCGCCGCGCACGTAGATGCGCTCCTCATAGCCGGTCTTGGCGATGGCCTCGAGCCGCGGCACGACCTCGTCCACCGCGATCTCGGTCTCCTGAAGGTAGACCTGTCCCTTGTCGTTGACCGAAACGGTGATCGGCTGGGTGTCGGCGTTCATCGGCTTCGCCTGCGTCTCGGGCAGGTCGATGGGCACGCCCACGGTGAGCAGGGGTGCGGCCACCATGAAGATGATCAGCAGCACCAGCATCACGTCCACGAAGGGCGTGACGTTGATCTCCGACATCAGCGTGTTGCGACGGCCGCGCCTTCCGCGCCCGCCTCTGCCACCACCGCCCGTACCTACAGACATTCCCATTTCCGAACCTCAGAGTGCCCCGGTTGCGCGATCCGCAGTTGCCCGATCAGGACCGGGCGACCTTTTCATCGATTTGGCGCGAGAGTATGGCGGAAAACTCGTCCGCGAAGCCTTCCATGCGCCCTGCCAGCTTGCCGGCATCCGACGACAGCTTGTTGTAGGCGATGACGGCGGGGATGGCCGCGAGCAGGCCGATGGCCGTGGCCAGGAGGGCTTCCGCGATGCCCGGCGCCACCACCGCAAGGCTGGTCGACTTGGAGCCGGCGATCGCCTGGAACGAGGTCATGATGCCGATCACCGTGCCGAACAGGCCGATGAAGGGCGCTGCCGAACCGATGGTGGCGAGGAAGCCGAGACTGCCTTCCAGCCGCTCCATCTCACGGGTGAGCGCAAGGTCCATGGCCTTGTCGATGCGCATCTGCAGGCCGTGCGGAGATTTCGCGCCCTTCTCGAAGCTTTTCTTCCATTCGCGCATGGCGGCCACGAAGATCGAGCCCATGCCGGTGGTCTTGCGGTCGGAAAGGGTGCGGTAAAGTTCCTCCAGCGACTGCCCCGACCAGAATATCTGCTCGAAGCGATTGAGCGCCGAGCGCATGCGCCCGTAGGAGACGACCTTGTCGAAGATGATCGCCCATGTCCACACGGATGCGCCGAGCAGGCCGATCATGACCAGCTTGACCACCCAGTTCGCCTGCATGAACAGGGCCCAGATCGACAGATTCGCCGCCGGTTCGGCGAGAGCGATGTTTTCCATCCAAACGTTCCTTAAAACTTCACGGGCCGGGCTCTCCGCCGGCCTGCGACGCTTTACCCCTGGCTGTCCCGCGCGCCCGGCTTCGCCTCAAATGCCTGCGATGGGCGCCTTTCGGGGCCTTTTCACGGCAAATGTTGGTAAAAGGAAGGCGCACCGATTCCTTCGATTTTCATCGAAACCTTCATGAAGCGTTATGGTTAAGGATGCGTTAGAACGACGACGCTTCCCGCGCGACACGATCTCTTTTTCTCATGCCGGGTTTCGGGCACAATCTTGCGCGGGAAGCCTTCCGGCTTTCGGAATCTTGCCGGCACGGTACGGATGAGGGCACATGGCAGGCCCGTCTCCTGCCTGTTCCGCGGCGGAATTTTCTGGATGTCTGGCTCGAAATTCTCAGGCTTTCGGCACGAAAGCCGCGATCCAGTCCTTCGGGAAACGGCGCGGACGCCCGTTCTCGCCGATGATGGCGGCTTCGACGCGCGCCCCGACCAGCAGTTCCCCGCCGCGCTTCAGTTGCTGGGCCATGGTGATGCGCGCGCCCGACACCTCCAGCGTGCGCGTCTCGACGGTCAGGATATCGTCGATGCGGGCGGGCGATCGGAAGTCGATCTCCATGCGCCGCACCACCCACACGATCTTCTCGCCGCGTTCGCCGGCCGCAAGCGCCGTATGGTGGACACCGACCAGCCGCAGGAAATCCGAGCGCCCGCGTTCGAAAAATTCCAGGTAGCGAGCATGGTAGACGACGCCCGAGAAATCGGTGTCGGCATAATAGACCCGCGCCTTGAGCCGGTGCCCGAAGGGTGTCAGCTCGCCGGAAAGCCCCGCCGGAATGTCGTCCTGCATGCTCATTCGTCCTCGAACAGGCCGATCTGCTGCTGGGCGATGTCGCGCGGCGCTTCCAGCCCCATATGCCGCCAGGCATTGGCTGTGAGGATGCGCCCGCGCGGCGTGCGCTGGATGAAGCCCTGCTGGATCAGATAGGGCTCGATGATGTCCTCGATGGCGTCGCGCGGTTCCGAGAGCGCGGCGGCAATGGTCTCGATCCCGACCGGCCCGCCACCGAAATTCGAGGCGATCATGGAAAGATAGCGACGGTCGAGCGCATCGAGGCCGAGCCCGTCGACCTCCAGCCGCAGCAGAGCTTCATCCGCGATCTTGCGGTTGACCATGTCCGCCCCGGCCACGGTCGCGAAATCTCGCACCCGCCGCAACAGCCGTCCGGCGATGCGCGGCGTGCCGCGCGCCCGGCGCGCGATCTCCACCGCGCCGTCGTCGCTCATCGGCAGGCCGAGGATTCGGGCACCGCGCCGCACGATCGTCTCCAGTTCCTCGACCGTATAGAAATTGAGCCGCACCGGAATGCCGAAGCGGTCGCGCAGGGGATTGGTCAGCAGGCCGAGCCGCGTCGTCGCCGCCACCAGCGTGAAGCGGGCGAGGTCGATCTTGACCGAGCGCGCCGCCGGCCCCTCGCCGATGATGAGGTCGAGCTGGAAATCCTCCATCGCAGGATAGAGGATTTCCTCCACCGCCGGGCTCAGGCGATGGATCTCGTCGATGAACAGCACGTCGCGGTCTTCGAGATTGGTGAGCAGCGCCGCCAGATCGCCCGCCTTGGCGATCACCGGGCCGGAGGTGGAGCGGAAATTGACGCCCATCTCGCGCGCCATGATCTGGGCGAGCGTGGTCTTGCCCAGCCCCGGCGGGCCGACGAACAGCACATGGTCGAGCGCGTCGCCGCGTCCCCTGGCCGCCTCGATGAACACTTTCAGATTGGCGCGCGCCGCCGCCTGACCGATGAAATCGTCGAGCGTCTGCGGCCGCAGCGTCTGGTCGGCGTCCTCGCCGCGCTTTTCGGACGAGATGAGGCGGGGGGCGGTGTTCATGGCGCTGTCCTGCCACGGTGCGCAGCCCGGGGCAAGCAGGGCCTCGGCAAACCGTATCTCACCGCGCCAGCTCCTTCAGGCCGAAACGGATGAGGCGGGCCGAATCGGCATCCTCCCCCGCCGCCTTCAGCGCGGCGGCCACCGCATTGGCGGCAATGTCGCGCGCATAGCCAAGATTGACCAGGGCCGAAACGGCGTCGGCCACCGGCGCGGGCGCCACGCCTTCGCCGAGTTCCTGCTTGAGGCCGATGGTGCCGCTCGCCTCGCCGGCATAGGCCGGGGCCTTGTTCTTCAGTTCGGTGACGATGCGCTCGGCCACCTTCTTGCCGACGCCCGGCGCACGGCTGACCATGGCGATGTCGCGCAGCGCGATGGCGTTGGCGAGATCGGAAGGGCTGAGCGTGGACAGGACCGACATCGCCACCTTTGCGCCAACGCCCGGCACATGGGTGGAGAGAAGGCGGAACCAGTCGCGCTCCAGCGCCGAACTGAATCCGAACAGGCGGATCATGTCCTCGCGCACCACCGTTTCGATGAACAGCACCACCGCCGCGCCGGGCGCCGGCAGCGAGGCCAGCGTGCGCGCAGAGCAGAAGGCGACATAGCCGATGCCATGCACATCGACGATGCAGTGATCCTCGTCGATCTCGTCAACCGTGCCCTTCAGCTTGCCGATCATGCCCCTGCCCTTCCTATGCGATCTGCTTCAGCCGGTATGCCACGCTTTGCCGGTGGTGGGCATGGCAGATGGCGATGGCCAGCGCATCGGCCGCGTCATGCGTGTCGAACACGGCCTTCGGCATCAGCACCTTGACCATCATGTGGATCTGCTTCTTGTCGCCGTGCCCGACGCCGATGACCGCCTTTTTCACCGCATTGGGTGCATATTCGGCCACCGGCAGGCCGGCCAGCGCCGGCACCAGCATGGCCACCCCGCGCGCCTGGCCAAGCTTCAGCGTCGCCGTCGCGTCCTTGTTGACGAAGGTCTGCTCCACGGCCGCCTCATGCGGCATGGCCTGATGAAGCACCTTCGACAGGCCCTCGTGCAACTGGCACAGGCGCGAGGCGAGCGTCGCCTTGTCGTCCGAGCAGACGGAACCGGAAGCCACGAAGCGCAGCGAGTTTCCAAGGCTCTCCACGATGCCCCAGCCGGTGCGCCGAAGCCCCGGGTCGATGCCGATGATCCGAATCGTTTCCGCCATGGTCGTCCACTCTATTCACCGGCCGCAGACTTGCCAGCGAAATGTGAACAAACCAGAAACACAACAGGGGATTACCCCCGGGCGAAGGCCGTGTTGAGCAGGGAAATCTGGTCGAACACCGGGCTGCCGCGCTCCAGCCCCTGCGGCAGCGCATCGCCGTAGACTTCCTCGTCCATGCGCTTGACCAGCGATTGCAGACGCAGCGAACGGCGCACCAGATCGACGAATTCGACCGGCAGCTCGCTCCAGCCCTCCGCATCCTCGTGGGCGGAAACCGTGTCGAGGCGCACCTTGGCCTTTTCCGCCGCCACCTGGTCGCGCGTCATTTCGCCGGAATTGGCGGCGCGCTGGAGCAGCAGCCATGAAGCGATCTGCATGAGCCTTGTGGTGAGCCGCATCGATTCGGCGGCATAAAGCGTTGCCGCCAGCCGGGTCAGCTTCTTCGCCTCCGTGCGCCCGCGCGAATCCAGATACTCGGCCGCCTGCTCCACCAGCCCCATGCCTTCATTGTAGAGCGGCTGGAAGGATTGCGAGAAGATGCGGCGCTCGGCCAGCCTGATCGTGTTCCCGCTTTCCTGTGAAGATCGATTCATAACGCACCCTGGTCTTGCGCAGAGGCGATTCGACCCTGCGGCATGACTGCCACCCTATACGGCTTCTGCTCCGGAAAATGCGCCTCACGGCTTTTCAAGGCAAGTCTATACTTAATGAAAGGTTAATATGAACAGGTTGCGTGCCCGAAACGGCACACAAATGGCTTCCATCGTGAAGCACGGCGCATAAAAAAAGAGCCGCGGGTAAGGCGGCTCTCAGAAGTTAACAGGGAGGCGTCAAACAAAGTGGCTCCAACCACTCGGTAAGAATCCAGATCACTGGATGCACATAGTAAACAGCTG
>JAIPUZ010000108.1 GCA_022833215.1 Mesorhizobium sp.
CAATGGCGGCGCATCGCAACTCGCTACGACAAACTCGCCGCCAACTTCATCGGCTTCGTCAAAATCGCCAGCATCATGATGTGGCTGAAATGATTAAATCGTCACTACAGCCTAGAGCGTTTCTGCGATTCGGGGAAAAGCGGAAGACGCCAGGCAGATCCGGTTCAGGCGGGCAGCCCTCGTCAGGGCGCCTGCCGTTCCGCATTGGACGGCACGGTCGCCGCAACCGCACGCGCCAGCGCCTCGATCTCGTCCTCGCCCGGACCATTGCGCCGCCAGGCAAGCCCGATCTGGCGTGACGGCTGCGGCTCTGCAAAGGCCACGATGCGGATGTCGTTGCGGGCCGTCTCGGCCGGCACGGCAATCTCCGGGATCAGCGTCATGCCCATGCCGTGCGACACCATCTGCAGCAGCGTCGCCATGGAGGTGGCGCCAAAATTGACGAGGCTGCGCTTGCCGGCCATGCCGCACACGGCCAGCGCCTGATCGCGCAGGCAGTGCCCCTCCTCCAGAAGAAGCAGGCGTCCGGCATCGACCTGCGCTTCGGTCAGCGGCGACATCAGCACATGCCGATCGTTTGTGGCGGTGGCCATGAAGAAGCGGTCGCGGAACACCGGCCGCGTGGCGATGCCTTCATGATCGATCGGCAAGGCGGCGATCACCACGTCCAGCCTGCCTTCGGAGAGATCGGCAAGCAGCCTGTCGGTAACGGCCTCCTTCAACTCCACTTCGATGGCAGGATAGGTGGTGCGCAGATACGGCACCAGGCCCGGCACCAGATAGGGCGCGACGGTCGGGATGATGCCGAAGCGCACCGGGCCTTCCAGCAGGCCGTCGCCGCGTCGCGCCGCATGTTCCAGCCGCTCCACCCCGGCCAGCACCTCCCGCACATGCTCCAGCACCTCCTCCCCCTTGCGGGTGAGCAGGATGTTCCCGCGATTCCGCTCGACCAGCGTGACGCCGAGATGAGCCTCCATCTCCCGGATCTGGGCCGAAAGCGCAGGCTGGCTGACATGGACGAGCTCGGCTGCCCGGCCGAAATGGCGGGCCGTGGCGAGCGCCTCGAAATAGCGCATCTGGCGAAGGGTCATCATGATAAGAAAATCTTATCGCCAAAAGTTGGAAATACAATTGGAAACTATCGTCAGCGCATGGGACAACACTTTCTAGAAGCATTCTAAAACGCTTGCACGGCACATCAGGAACAGTGCCGCAGCGCCGCGGAGGACTTCCGGCGACAGCCGGCGCTCCGCCAGTCCTTGTCGAAGGCCAGATCGAAACAGGAGGCTCCATGTCTGATCGACCCACGCTGACCACCACCGCCGGCGCACCGGTGCCGGACAACCAGAACTCGATCACCGCCGGCGAACGCGGCGGGGTGATGCTGCAGGACTACCAGCTCATCGAGAAGCTGGCCCACCAGAACCGCGAGCGCATCCCCGAGCGCGCCGTCCACGCCAAGGGCTGGGGCGCCTTCGGCACCCTGACCATCACCGGCGATATCTCGAAATACACAAAGGCCGCGGCCCTTCAGCCCGGCGCGGTGACGCCCATGCTGGCCCGCTTCTCCACCGTGGCCGGCGAGATGGGCGCTGCCGACCATGAACGCGACGTGCGCGGTTTCGCACTCAAATTCTATACGCCGGAAGGCAACTGGGATCTGGTCGGCAACAACACGCCGGTGTTCTTCGTGCGCGACGCCTACAAGTTCCCCGACTTCATCCACACGCAGAAGCGCCATCCGCGCACCAACCTGCGCTCCGCCACCGCCATGTGGGATTTCTGGTCGCTGTCGCCGGAAAGCCTGCATCAGGTGACCATCCTGATGTCGGATCGCGGCCTGCCTGTCGACCCCACCTTCATGAACGGCTACGGCTCGCACACCTATTCGCTGATCAACGCGGCCGGCGAGCGCTTCTGGGTGAAATTCCACTTCAAGACCCAGCAGGGCCACAGGCACCACACCAACGACGAAGCCGAGCAGATCATCGGCCGCACCCGCGAAGGCTATCAGGAAGCGCTGTTCGGCAAGATCGAGAAGGGCGACTATCCGCGCTGGAAATTGCAGGTGCAGATCATGACGGAGACAGAGGCCGAAAAAACCTCCTACAATCCGTTCGACATCACCAAGGTGTGGCCGCATGGCGAGTTCCCGCCGATCGACGTCGGCATCATGGAGCTCAACCGCAACCCGGACAATTACTTCGCCGAAATCGAGCAGGCCGCCTTCTCGCCGTCCAACATCGTGCCCGGCATTTCCTATTCGCCGGACAAGATGCTGCAGGCCCGCATCTTCTCCTATGCGGACGCCCACCGCTACCGGCTGGGTACGCATTACGAGAACATTCCGGTCAACCAGCCGAAATGCCCGGTGCACCACTATCATCGCGACGGCCAGATGAACACCTATGGCGGCATCCGCACCGGCAATCCGGACGCCTATTACGAGCCGAACTCCTTCAACGGCCCGTTCGAGGACGCCTCGGCCAAGGAGCCGCCGCTGAAGATCGAAGGCGACATGGCGCGCTTCGACCACCGTGCCGGCAATGACGACTACGTGCAGGTGCGCGCCCTGTTCAACCTGTTCGACGATGGCCAGAAGAGCCGCCTGTTCAGCAACATCGCGGCGGCCATGGGCGGCGTGCCCGGCCACATCGTGGAACGCCAGCTCGGCCATTTCCACAAGGTCCATCCGGACTATGCGGCCGGGGTGCGCAAGGCGCTGAAGGACGCGCACGGCTACGAAGCCGATACGCTGAGCGCGGCCGAGTAAAGGTCCAAAAAAACCAGTCAGGCATGAGCCGCGGAGACACTCTCCGCGGCTCCTTGTTTTGGGGATGCGGGGTTGTGCCGCCGCATCCGGGAGATAGAGCATTCATGCTTTTCTCCGAATCGCAGAAATGCTCTATCTCCTAGTTTTGGTCGCATTTATGCGGCGCCAGATGTTTCCATCTGGCTGCAAAATGCTCTAGACCGGCCCTGAACCTCAATCCGGATCGAACCAATGCGCATGGGCGGAAGGCTGGCAGCGGCCATGGAAGTGCTGGCGGATATCGAAGGACGGCAACGGCCGGCCGCAGAAGCGCTGCGCGACTGGGGCGCAGCCCACCGTTTCGCCGGCGGCGGCGACCGCGCGGCCATCGGCAACATCGTTTACGACGCACTGAGGCGCAGCCGCTCCGCCGCATGGCTGTTCGACGATGCCAGCCCGCGCGCACTTGCCATCGGCGCTGTCCTGCTGGAATGGGGCGAGACGCCCGAAGGCATCAACGCCATGCTCGACGGCGACAGGTTTGCTCCTGATCCGCTGGATGATGCGGAGTTGCGCATTCTGCGTGAAAGGCTATCCGCCGACATGCCGCACGAGGTGCGCGCCGACTGCCCGGACTGGTGCGCGCCCCTCCTGCAACAGGCTTTCGGCGAAAGCTGGACGGACGAGGCGGCAGCGCTCGCCCACCGTCCGCCGCTCGATCTGCGCGCCAACCTGCTGAAGGGAAACCGCGACGCCGCTCTCACCGCACTTGCCGCTACAGGCGCGGCCGCCACCGACATCGCCCCGCACGGCATCCGCATTCCGCCCATCGAGGGCAGTGGCCGGCATCCGAATGTGCAGGCTGGCGAGGCTTTCGCGGAAGGCTGCTTCGAAGTGCAGGACGAGGGTTCGCAAATCGTTTCCGAACTGGCCGGGGCCCGGCCCGGCATGCAGGTGCTGGACTATTGCGCGGGCGCCGGCGGCAAGTCGCTCGCCCTTTCGGCAGCCATGCGCAATCAGGGCCAGATTTTCGCGCATGATGCGCTGAAACCCCGGCTTACGCCGATCGTGGAGCGCATGAAACGCGCCGGCAGCCGCAACATCCAGCTTGCCGCAGGCCCGGGCGAGCTTTCCCCGCTGGAAGGGCGCATGGACATCGTGCTCGTCGACGCGCCCTGCACTGGCTCCGGCACATGGCGGCGGCGGCCCGACACCAAATGGCGGCTCACGCGCCAGCAACTCGACCAGCGCATTGGCGAGCAGGCGGAAATCCTCGACAGCGCCGCCGCCTATGTGAAACCCGGCGGCCTGCTCGCCTACGTCACCTGCTCCGTGTTTCCGGAAGAGAACGGCGAACAGGCGAAAGCCTTTCTCGAGCGTGTGCCGGGCTTTGCCCCGGCAGACCATGGGGAACTGTGGAAACACCACTTTGCGGCCCATGGGGACCGGGCCGCCATCGGCATGGGTATTTCCCTGTCGCCAGCCCGTACAGGAACCGACGGCTTCTATTTCTGCGCCCTGCGCCGCACTTGATCGTTCCGCACCGCGCCCCAGTTTGAAGTGGCAGGCGTCCTGCCTGCCATCACAGGGGCCTGCCGTGAACAAATATCTGTCGCTTGGCGTTTTTCTGGTTGCCGTCGTCGGCATCGGCATGTTCATCGGCATCGCGACGCCACCCGGCGACTGGTATGCCGGGCTTGTCAAACCGCCCTTCAATCCGCCAAACTGGCTGTTCGCGCCGGTGTGGACGATCCTCTATATCCTGATCGCCATCGTCGGCTGGCGCACATGGCGGCGCAATCCGGCCGGCATGGCCATGAAGCTCTGGTTCGTCCAGATGGCGCTCAATTTCGCATGGTCGCCAACATTCTTCGCCGCGCATGCAACGGCGGCGGCGCTGGTCGTCATCATCCTGCTGCTGGCGCTGATCCTGTGGTTCATCGACACGGTCCGTGCCGATGACAGGCCCTCGGCCCTGATGTTCGCGCCCTATGCGCTGTGGACAGGGTTCGCGACCCTGCTCAACGCCTCCATCCTCTATCTCAACTAGCCGCCGTTTTACACGTGCCTCTGTCCCGAAAGCGGTTCCCACTTTTGCCGGACATGCTCTATGTTCGCGGCCCATCAACGATTCCGGGACAGGCATGAAGACCGACATCAAGCGCATCGCAGCGATCATTTCCGCCGAGATCAACGCCCGGCCCGACCAGGCCGCAGCGGCGATCACGCTGCTGGACGACGGGGCCACGGTGCCGTTCGTCGCACGCTACCGCAAGGAGGCGACCGGCGGGCTGGACGACACGCAACTGCGCACGCTTTCGGAACGGCTTGCCTATCTGCGCGAGATGGATGCGCGGCGCGACACCATCCTGTCTTCCATCCGCGAGCAGGGAAAGCTGACGCCGGAACTGGAAGGCAAGATCGCGAGCGCCGCCACCAAGGCCGAGCTTGAGGACATTTATCTTCCCTACAAGCCGAAGCGCCGCACCAGGGCGGAAATCGCCCGCGAGCGGGGACTCGGGCCGCTGGCGGAAGCGATCCTTGCCGACCGCGCCGCAGTACCCGCCGATCTGGCGGCCGCCTACATCACCGACGAGGTGGCGGACGTGAAGGCAGCGCTCGAAGGCGCGCGCGACATCATCGCCGAACAGTTCGCCGAGAATGCCGATCTCGTCGGCCGCCTGCGCAGCTACATGCACGAACGCGCCGTGCTGCGCTCGCGCGTGGTGGACGGCAAGCAGGAGGAAGGCGCGAAGTTCTCCGACTATTTCGATCATTTTGAGCGCTGGGCCGGGGTGCCCAGCCACCGGGCGCTCGCCATGCTGCGCGGCCGCAACGAGGAGGTGCTTTCGCTCGACATCGAGGTCGATGCCGACGAAACCTCGCCCATGCGGCCCACCGTGCGCATGATCTGCGATGCCTATGCCATCGGCCGCACGCTGCCCGGCGATCTGTGGCTTGCCGAGGTGGCCGGCTGGACGTGGCGGGTGAAGCTGTCGCTGCACCTGTCGCTCGACCTGATGCGCGACCTGCGCGAGCGGGCCGAGGAAGCGGCGATCCACGTCTTCGGCCGCAACCTCAAGGATCTCCTGCTGGCCGCCCCCGCCGGATCGCGCGCCACCATGGGCCTCGATCCGGGCATCCGCACAGGCGTGAAGGTCGCGGTGGTCGACGGCACCGGCAAGGTGCTCGCCACCAGCACGGTCTATCCGTTCCAGCCGCGCAACGATCTGC
>JAIPUZ010000109.1 GCA_022833215.1 Mesorhizobium sp.
CGGGACTTTGTTGCGCACTGCCGGCGCTTTGCGCGGCTTGCGGATCAGCTGGTTGACGGTAGGCATTAAACCCTCTTGTCTCTCAATTCCGTGTCTCAAACCCAGTCAGGGCAGCTTCAAGAAGCGTTTCCATACGCAAATTCGGGCCACAAGCCGCCTTTCGCGGTGCTGCCCGAACAAAAAGCAGAGGAAGCGTTGCCGCTTCATGCATGCCGGAAATGTCTTTTTCGCTCGTAAAACGAACCCTGTTTGAGGCTAACTCCGAGGCGCGTCGCCCCGAAAAGGAAAGTCTCACATCGGCTCAGACTGGGCGGCTTCTACTCGCAAGCCCCCGTTTCGTCAACCCCGTGACGCCAGAATCTGCACGGGAACCCGGCCTTTGCGCCGTTTCGGCCGCCTCTGGTAATTTTCTTTCACGACTGATGTGGGATTGCGCACAATGTGGTCGTGATTTTGCTGTCTTGCAAGGCCGCTTCATGCGATCCGGATGTTCAGAAGCCTTATATCCACGACCAAAGCGAGAATCACCGATGAACGACAATGAAACGCAGGACGGGGACCGCGCCGTCACGATCATCACCGGCCGCGTTTGGCGCCGCAAGGGCGGCACGCCCGAAGGCGTTCATGTGATGCTGGTCGCGCCCGACGACGATTCGGCCGTGCGCAGGGCGCTGGAATCACTTGCGGCCGAAGGTTATGCCGAAGCCGAACTCGACCAGATCGGCGACATGCAAGGCGAGCCGGACGACGAACCTCACCTGTCGGCCTATCAGGGCGCCCTCGAAGGCGAGGTTTCCGTCATCACCTTCGACGAGCCGGACTGAGGGAAGCACTCCTTCGGTAAGGATCGCTTGTAAATATGGACGGGACCGCGAGGTTTCCCCCGAAAACACGCAGCGCCACCACGCCCGGAACGCTCGCCTGAATTGACAGGCGGACCGAAGCGGGTTCAACTTCTGTTGTCGCAGCGCAACAAATGTTCCGGGACCACCGGAACCGTTTCGGGAGGGAAACATGGACGCGTTCCTGAGCGGCCTCAAGGCCATCATCGATACGCTGGGAGCCACCGTGCTCCTGCCGGTCGTCATCTTCATCATCGCACTCATTCTCGGCGCCAAGGCCGGCAAGGCGTTCCGCGCCGCCGTCACCATCGGCGTCGCCTTCATCGGCATCAATCTCGTGCTGGGGCTGATGCTTGGCACGATCGGCGATTCGGCGCAGGCCATAGTCAGGAACACCGGCATCCAGCGCGACATCGTCGATGTGGGCTGGCCTTCGGCGGCGGCAATCGCCTTCGGCTCTTCGGTCGGGCTGTGGGTCATTCCGATCGCCATCATCGTCAACATCGCTTTGCTGATGGCGCGGCTGACACGCACCCTGAACGTGGACGTGTGGAACTTCTGGCATTTCGCCTTCATCGGCTCGCTGGCGACCGCAGCTACGGGAAGTCTCGGCTACGGCCTCGTCATCGCCGCCCTGATGGCGGCGCTGGCGCTTCTGTTCGCAGACTGGTCCGCCCGCGCGGTCCAGAAATTCTACGGCGTCCCGGGGGTATCGGTGCCGCATCTGGCCTCGGCCCAGATCCTGCCCATCGCCATCGTCGTCAACTGGATCATCGACCGCATTCCGGGCATCAACAAGATCGATCTCAGCACCGAGACCATCGAGCGCAGGCTGGGCGTGTTCGGAGAACCGGTCGTGCTCGGCCTCATCATCGGCCTCGTGATCGGTGTGATCGCCTACTACAATGCCGGGGATGCAAGCACGGTGATTTCCAAGGTATTGCAGACCGGCATGACGCTGGCGGCCGCCATGCTGCTCTTGCCGCGCATGGTGAAGATCCTGATGGAAGGCCTGCTGCCGGTATCGGAAGCAGCGCATGAGTTCGTGCGCAAACGGGCCGGAGACCGCGAGTTGCTGGTCGGGCTGGATTCGGCGATCCTCATCGGCCATCCCGCCGCCATTTCTTCGTCGCTGATCCTGGTGCCGATCGCCATCCTGCTGTCGATCATCCTGCCGGGCAACCGCGTCATTCTGTTCGCGGACCTCGCGGTCATTCCCTTCATCGTGGCGATGACAGCTCCGGTTCTGCGCGGCAATGTCTTCCGCATGGTGGTGGTCGGCACGATCACGCTGGCGGCCGGTTTCTACGTGGCCAACGCACTGGCGCCGCTGTTCACCAGCGCTGCTGTGGCGTCCGGCTTCACCATGCCGGCCAACGCGGTGCAGATCACCTCGGTGGTCGATGGCTTCCTGTGGATTTCCTATGTCGTGATCGCCGCGATCCAGAATCTTGCCGTGTTTGGCCTGATCCTGCTGGCAGCAATCATAGCGCTGTGCTTCTGGCTCTATCGCCGCAACACCGATGCCTGGGAACGGGCTGCGGGTGCCGACGAGCCGCTGGAAGCCAGACAGACACAGGAGGCCTGACCACATGTCGCAATCCCTTGCCGGGCAGATCGAACGCGAAGCAATCGAGACAGGAGTGGATGCAGCGTCAAGCGAGGAGGTCATCCGCCTGCTCGCCGGACGGCTGGAGAAGCTCGGTTATGTCCGGCCAAGCTTCGCCGACGCGGTTCTGGCAAGGGAAGCCCGCATGCCCACCGGCCTGCCGATGGGGCGCGACAGCAACGTTGCCGTGCCCCATACAGACCCCGAACATGTCCTGAAACCGGGCATCGCCATAGCGACGCTGGCGCATCCGGTGGATTTCGCCAATATGGAAGATCCGGATGAGGCGGTTCCCGTCGGGCTGGTGTTCATGCTGGCGCTGAACGACAAGGACAAGCAGATCGAGATGTTGCAGCAAATCATGCTGACCATCCAGGACGAGACCCTGAGCCAGAAGCTGCTGGACGCCGGCACGGCGAACGAGCTGCTGGCGCTGCTCGACGGCACACAACAAGGAGAACAATAAGAATGGCCCTGCAAAAGAACGTGCTGTTTGCCTGCGGCACCGGCATCGCAACCTCGACGCTGGTGTCGCATGCGGTGACCGAGGCGATGAAGGAGCGCGGCATCAACATCAATTCCACGCAATGCAAGGCGACCGAAGTGCGCTCCATGCTCAACAGCGTCGACCTCGTGGTTTCCACCACACAACTTCCCACCGATCTCGGCGTGCCGGTGATTACCACCCTCGCCTTCCTGACGGGTGTCGGCAAGGCGGATGTGCTGGACAAGATCGAGGCCACGCTGCGCGGCTGACCGGGCCCTGTAGAGGTCGTTAAAGACAACAGTCACAAAACAGAAAGGCCGCCGGATCGCTCCGGCGGCCTTTCTTGTTGGCTTGCGCCGACTGATGGCGCTTACTGCGTCGCCGTCGTCATGTCGACCAGCATCGTCTCGGCCGTCTCGGCGCCCGAGGCCTTGCGGCGCTCGTCGAGGATCAGCTCATCGCGCGAAGTGGCGATGCGGCGAATCTGGCTCATCTGGCCACCGGTACCGGCCGGGATCAGGCGACCCACGATCACGTTCTCCTTCAGGCCCTGCAGCATGTCGGTCTTGCCGGCAACAGCAGCCTCGGTGAGCACGCGGGTGGTTTCCTGGAACGACGCGGCCGAGATGAAGGACGGCGTCTGCAGCGAGGCCTTGGTGATGCCGAGCAGCACCGGCTGGCCGGCCGCGGGCTTCTTGCCTTCCTCAATCAGGCGATCGTTGATCTCGTCCAGTTCGATCACGTCGACATGGTCACCCGGGATGTAGGTCGAGTCGCCCTGCTCGGTGATTTCCACCTTCTGCAGCATCTGGCGAACGATCACCTCGATGTGCTTGTCGTTGATCGACACGCCCTGCAACCGGTAGACTTCCTGGATCTCGTTGACGAGGTAGGAAGCCAGAGCCTCCACGCCGCGGATCGCCAGAATGTCGTGCGGCGCCGGGTTGCCGTCGAGGATGTAGTCGCCCTTCTCGATGACGTCGCCGTCCTGGAGATGGAACGGCTTGCCCTTCGGGATCAGGTACTCGACCGGCTCCAGCGTCGAGTCATGCGGCTCGATGATGATGCGGCGCTTGTTCTTGTAGTCGCGACCGAAGCGAACCGTGCCATCGATCTCGGCGATGATGGCGTGATCCTTCGGACGGCGAGCCTCGAACAGTTCCGCAACGCGCGGCAGACCACCGGTGATGTCCTTGGTCTTGGCGCTTTCCATGGGAACGCGAGCCAGAACGTCGCCGGGGCGAACCTGCGCGCCGGGCTCGACCGAAAGAATGGCCTCGACCGAGAGCAGGAAGCGCGCATCGCCACCCTTGGACAGCTTCGCGACCTTGCCCTTGGCGTCCTGAACCACGATGGCCGGCTTGAGGTCGGCACCACGCGGCGTCGAGCGCCAGTCGATGACCTCGCGCTTGGTGATGCCGGTCGACTCGTCGGCCGTTTCCTGCACCGAGATGCCGTCGACCAGATCCTCGAACTCGACCCGACCTTCTACTTCGGTGAGCACCGGACGGGTGTAGGGATCCCACTCGGCGATACGCTGGCCACGCTTCACCTTGTCGCCATCGTCCACGAAGATGCGCGAACCGTAGGTGACGCGGTGCGTGGCGCGTTCCTTGCCGGCCTCGTCGAGGATCAGGATCGCCATGTTGCGGCCCATCACCACGAGGTGACCGTCGGAATTGCGGACCACGTTGCGGTTGCGGATCGCGACGGTGCCCTCATAGGAGGCTTCGAGGAACGAGGAGTCCACCACCTGCGCCGTACCGCCCATGTGGAAGGTACGCATGGTGAGCTGGGTGCCCGGCTCGCCGATCGACTGGGCGGCGATGACGCCGACAGCCTCGCCCTGGTTGACCGGCGTTCCGCGCGCCAGGTCGCGGCCGTAACAGACCGCGCAGACGCCGGTGCGAACCTCGCAGGTCAGCGCCGAACGGATGCGAACCGCCTGCACGCCAGCCTTCTCGATCAGCTCCACGTCACGTTCGTCCATGAGGGTGCCGGCCTTGACCAGAACCTCGCCGGAGACCGGATGCACGATATCGTCGAGCGCGGTGCGGCCGAGAACGCGCTGGCCGACCGACGCGACCACCTGGCCCGCATCGACGATCGGCTGCATGGTGAGGCCCTTGTCGGTGCCGCAGTCGATGGCATTGACGATGCAGTCCTGCGCCACATCGACCAGACGGCGGGTCAGGTAACCCGAGTTCGCCGTCTTCAGGGCGGTGTCGGCCAGACCCTTGCGGGCGCCGTGGGTCGAGTTGAAGTACTCGAGAACGGTGAGGCCCTCCTTGAAGTTGGAGATGATCGGCGTCTCGATGATCTCGCCCGACGGCTTGGCCATCAGGCCGCGCATACCAGCAAGCTGACGCATCTGGGTGGGCGAACCACGCGCACCCGAGTGCGACATCATGTAGATCGAGTTCATCGGCTTCTGACGGCCGCTATCGTCGAACTCCACCGCCTTGATGCGGCCCATCATTTCCTCGGCGACCTTCTCCGAGCACTTGGCCCAGGCGTCGACCACCTTGTTGTACTTCTCGCCCTGGGTGATCAGGCCGTCGTTGTACTGCTGCTCATATTCCTTCGCGAGCGACTCAGTGTCCGCCACCAGCTTGGCCTTGGTGTCAGGAATGACCATGTCGTCCTTGCCGAACGAAATGCCGGCGCGGCAGGCATGGCCGAAGCCGAGCTGCATGATGCGGTCACAGAAGATCACCGTCTCTTTCTGGCCGCAGTGGCGGTAGACGGTATCGATCATCTTGGAGATGTTCTTCTTGGTCATCTCCTGATTGGCGATATCGAACGGCACGTTATGGTTCTTCGGCAGAAGCTCGCCGATGATCATGCGGCCGGGGGTGGTTTCATAAATCTTGGAAACCGGGTTGCCCTCGGCATCGACGGTCCTGAACCGGCCCTTTATCTTGGCATGAAGCGTAACGGCGCGGGTTTCGAGCGCGTGCTGCATCTCGCCCATGTCGGCAAAGGCCATGCCCTCGCCCGGCTCGTTCTGGTTCATGATCGACAGATAGTAGAGGCCCAGAACCATGTCCTGCGACGGCACGATGATCGGCGCGCCGGAAGCCGGGTGCAGGATGTTGTTGGTCGACATCATCAGCACGCGGGCTTCAAGCTGGGCTTCCAGCGAGAGCGGGACGTGCACGGCCATCTGGTCGCCGTCGAAGTCGGCGTTGAAGGCGGTACAGACCAGCGGGTGAAGCTGGATCGCCTTGCCCTCGATCAGCGTCGGCTCGAAAGCCTGGATGCCGAGGCGGTGCAGCGTCGGTGCGCGGTTGAGCAGCACCGGATGCTCGCGGATGACCTCGTCGAGAATATCCCAGACTTCGGGGCGCTCCTTCTCCACCAGCTTCTTGGCCTGCTTGACGGTGGACGAATAGCCCTTGGCGTCGAGACGGGCGTAGATGAAGGGCTTGAACAGCTCCAGCGCCATCTTCTTCGGCAGGCCGCACTGATGCAGCTTGAGCTCCGGACCGGTCACGATGACCGAACGGCCGGAATAGTCGACGCGCTTGCCGAGCAGGTTCTGGCGGAAGCGGCCCTGCTTGCCCTTGAGCATGTCGGACAGCGACTTCAGCGGACGCTTGTTGGCACCGGTGATGACGCGGCCGCGACGGCCGTTGTCGAACAGGGCGTCCACGGCTTCCTGC
>JAIPUZ010000110.1 GCA_022833215.1 Mesorhizobium sp.
ACCCGGCCAAGTATTTGAGATAGCCCGCCCGCACATCGACATTGCGGCCTTTCTTAGTCCCTGCGGCCAACCCCTCAAACGCTGCATAGAGCTGGTCCTGGTAGGTTTCGGCCTGTTCAAACGACCAGCCGCGAACCGTGTCACGATATATTTTCCGAAGATCAGCCTTGGCGGCAGGCGCGAGCCGAAAAGCCAGATTAGTGGCCATATTCGGCGCGCATCTCGGCTTTAAACGCTTCGTTGTCAAATGGTTCTGGCTCGCCGGATTTCTCGCCCTCGATCAAGGCAGCTTCCAGCGCCCTTACCTTCGCCTCATGTTCTTCCAGAAGCCGCAAGCCAGCCCGCACGACGTCGCTGACAGAACCATAGCGGCCGGTTTGAACTTGGCTGTCAATGAATCCAGCGAAGTGATCGCCAAGGGAAATAGACGTGCTTCTAGCTGCCATGGGCATATCTCCTTGTTTGGTGCGCAACATACCCGTAATTGCTATTTTTTGGCAAGATGGAGGCTAAGAAGCCCTAGCTTGGCATTGAGTAGCAACGGAACAGAAAACTCACATAAGCGGCCAAGATTGGCTTTCTGACCTTCCGCCCGGGTCACCACGAATTTTCACCGCCGCCAGCGCTCGGCATGCCGAAATGCGCGGGATGCCAATCAATCAGAATGTTGATCGAAGCGTCCAGCTTCTGGAGGGGAAAGTAATATTTCTTCGTGCTCCTGTTGCAAGTTCTCCTTCGCGCGACGATCCAACGATTGCGCCTTGGAATCGATGTCGCAGAAGAACAGGACATTGAAGAAAGCGAAGGTCATGGCGACCGCCATGGTCCGCAAAGGATAATCCACCAGTGAATGCAGCAGGATGACCATGATCGACAGCAGCGCCAGCCGCTGGAGCGGACGGTTGTAGACTTGGACCGCACGCACAATCAGCATGACCAGGTAAACGGCGAAAATCGCGACCGCCGCCACTCCGCCTTCGAGCAGCACTTCGAGAAAGTCGTTATGCGCATGGTTGACGTAGGAGGCGTGCACCATCTCCGGCCTTTCATAGGCGGGATAAACAAGATCGAAGGTGCCGAAGCCAGTACCCCACAGCCAGTTGTCCTGTATCGCTCTCCATGTCGTGAGCGCAAATTCCCTGCGCCCGAAATCTGCGTCCAGTTGCTGCGATCCAACCTGCACCAGAGCGCCGTAACCATAGACGATCAGGATGACAAGCAGAGCCAGCATAGCAAGCGTGCCGACCCGTCCTCGCCAGACCAAAGAGCCCACCGAGATGATGACAACGCCGAAGCCCAGCAGGATTCCAGCTCGGGAGCCGGCAGCCAGCAGGATCAGGAAAGTCAGCGCCAGCAGCAGGATGGCCATGATCCCGCGGTCATGGAAAAAACCGAAGTAAACGATAAGCGGCAGGCTTGCGAACACTAGCGTGGAAAAATGATTCACATTGGCGAACATGCCGACCATGACGCCGTAACCGAGCAGGTCACCGAGCGTCACGCCCGTGCTGAAGGAATATTGCAGCCCCCCGGCGATCAGGTTGCAGACAAGACCGATCACGAAGAACGGCAAGAGATCGGCGAATTTCTCTTGCGGCAAGCGCGCAGCCGCGATGAAAAACACAACCGGCGTCAGCGCGAAAATTATGGCCTGCACAGTTCGAGAAGCGCTCAGGCTGATCGGTGCGGCGCTGATTGCCGCGTATGGATGGTTTCCCGTGAACGGAAGCAGGATATTGAGACGACCGGCTTCAAGCAGGGAAATCGGCAGGGGCACCAATTGGGCAATGCCCGCCATCAGTATTAGAATGAACATGAAGATGCCCGCGCGCATCGCTTTCGACATTTGCGCCGACATCAAAGCATAGGCCGAACCAGCCAGGACGATCACCTGGAGAATGGCGTCGACCAGTATGCCACGCTGGGTGGCTCCCCCCACCAAAAGACAGGCAAGAAGGCAAAAGCCCAGCACGGAGCGCCGGCTGCGCACTCCCTTTCCGGTTCGAGCCTCAACAGCACTCACGACTGTACCGCTGTAATGCGAATGTCATGAAACAGCACCTTGCCGCTGTAGCGGTTGCTCCAGCTCTCGACCATTGCGTTGGTGCGCAATGTCAGGCTTTGAACGGGGCAGTTTTGCGGGATGGTGAACCGGCTCTGAAAACTACGGGCATGATAAGTTCCCTCTGATACCTCCACCCGCTGAACCGGTTGGCGGGGATCAAGGCAATCTACGGCCCACAGCAGCGATTTTGGCAGTTCGGCAGAAGTGGCAGTAACCGCAAACTCAAGCTGATAGGATCCGGGAGGAAGCATGATAGTCTGATCTACACCTGTGCGAAGGACGGGCGTGCTGCCGAACTCAACGAGCAGCCCCTGCTGCGGACCCTTGTCCCGGGATACGGCAGGCATGGTTGCAGTGACGCCCGGTTGTTGCCGGATAGCCCAGTCGAACTTTCTGCCCGAGGCGACCTGTCGGAACTGACCGTTGAACACAAAGCCTGACAAATCCTTTTCCTCCTGCCGCAGCGTGAACAGGAAGGTGCGATAGGCCAGATCATATTCCTTGCGCCGAAATAGGCTGGCCAGCAAAGGTGCCGTCTCGGCCGCCGAAGGCGGAGCAGAGCCCAATGCCAGATCCTGCAAAAGCCGAGCCGTGAAGGCGAGATCCCCCGTATTGAAATCCGAAAGCACAGCGATCAGCTGGCGTCGCCAGGGTGGGTCTTGCGCAATCGTTTCCAGCAAGGCCGCATAGCTGCCAGCCTGGGAATATATCTGCGGTACCGCAGCCGCGAATGATCCGATCCTCTCGGGCCAGCGCCGAAACATCAAATCCAGCGATTCTATCGCCTTGTCGTGATCGCTCGCTGCCACCGCCCGGTGAATGGACCATTGCAAAGCATGAAGTTCGGTGTTCGCCAGCGCCAGCGCATGATCGAACATGGCGTAAGCCGACTCTGTCAGTTCGCGACGGCGAAGTATCTCGCCAAGCAGGCTGTAGATGCGTGCATCTGCCGCATTAGTGGGCAGCGCAGCGCGGACCCGCGCCTCCATCTCCTCAAGAGAGGCATCAGCATCAGGCCGATTCAGCCGGGCGACGGTTCCGGCGAGCAGCGCTTCCACATTCAGCGGATAAAGCGCCAGAGCCGCGTCGGGATTACTCTTCTCAAGTTGCCGACTTGATGCGATCGCCAAGATCACGCAAATGCTTGCGAAGACGCTCAGACACAGAAGCCAGCGACCAGTTTTTCGCATGTCGTGGTGAGCTCCCCTCTTCGCTTCTGCTGTCAAGCTTCGGTGTCTCCTCGCCATAGCTGTAATAGTTATAGCTGAGGTACGTGTAGCTGTAATTGTAGTCCAGCTTGCGAACCGCGAATTTGGTGAGCGCTACTCCCAGCACGTTGGAGCCAGCCGCCTGAATGCGCTTCAGCGCCGTACGCGCGGCCTTGCGCGTGACCTGATTGGAGGAAACGACGAGAAGCGTGGCGTCAGTCAACCGGCTGAGAACCGGCGCATCGGAAAGACCAATGATCGGAGGCGAATCGACAATGACGATATCGTAACTTCTGGCCAGCTTTTGCAGCAGCAGTCCCATGCGCGAGGACGACAGGAGATCGGCAGGATTCGGCGGGATCATGCCAGCCGTGATCACGCTGATATTGGCGTTCACCCGCTTGATGAGCTTTGGCATATCCTCACGTCGGATCGTGCTAGTCAGCACATTGGAAAGACCGACAATATTGTCGACCCTGAACAGTCGGTGCACATTGGGTTTGCGCAAATCCGCATCCAGGACCAGCACCCTGGCACCCAGCGCACCAAAATCTTCGGCCAGCTTGTATACGGTGGTGGACTTGCCTTCCGACTGCTCGGAGCTGGTAACAAGTAGCCTGCGCGGTGCGCCTTCCTCACCGGAAAACTGAAGCGAGGTGCGCAAAGAGCGATAGGATTCCGACAGGCCCGATTTCGGGTTTGCCACGGCCTGGGCGAAATCCTTCTCCTCGATCGCCGGCAGGATGCCGAGGATGGGCAACCGCAACTCCTTTTCCACCTGTTCGGGATTGGTGAAGGTGTTGTTGAGCAGTTCCAGAACGTAGATCGCCGCCGCCCCTGCCATCAGGGAAAGGACGAGACCTATCGCCAGATTGAGCGGCAGGCGCGGAGAATAGGCATGACGTGGCATGACCGCCATGTCGACCACGGTCGCATTCTGGTTCCGCAACTCGGAACTGACCGCGACCTCATTCAGCTTGGCGATCAGATTGTCATATTGGGAGCGGTTGGAATCTACTTCCCGCTTGAGTATTGTGTACTGGATATTCTTGTCCTGGTAGGCGACCTGTTCAGCCTCCAGTTCGCTCAGCTTGTTTTTCAGGTCTTCGACCTTGGCAAGCGTTTCGCCATGCTTGATACGGATCGAATCGGTTATCGCGGCGACGCCGAGATTGACCTGGTTCTCGGTCTCGCGGATCTGCGAGTTCAACTGCTGCATCTCCGGGAAGCCCGGCTTGAAGAAAGCGAGCTTCTGCTGATATTCCGCCTTCAGTTCGGCGAGCTTACCCTTCAGCCTTTCCAACCCTTCGCTGGCGAGCACCTGTTCCAGGCTGGCGCCCTGCCCATTGTCGATCTGCTGGACCAGCCGTCCGTAATCGAGGCTCTCCTGCATGGCGAGCGCCAGCGCCTTGTTGATCTCGGTCAGGTTTGCGGCGATCAGCGAACTGTCGCTGCCGGTGATGGTGATGCCGGCGTTCTTGGCGTAATCGACCAGCTCCTCCTCGGACTTCTGAAGACGTTCCTTAACCTGAAGCACCTGTTCCTGAATGAACTGTCGCGCCTGGGATGAGGTGTCGCTGGCCTGGTTGATGCGCTGGTCGATGAAGCTCTGGGCGATCTGGTTGGCGACCTCATAGGCGTATTTCGGATTCTGGTCGGAATAGGAGATTGACAGCAGGCTGGTGTTGGCGATCGTCTCAATAGAAAGATTATCGAGTACCCTGTTGGTCGCCATGCGCACGCGCTCGTCGGCGCTGTATGCTGAAATGTCGGCGCCGGGCGATCTTCCGAAAGCGCGGCTCAGGATGTTGAGAGGCGAGAAGCCGGGCCGTGGAAATAGAAAGTCGGCGCGCTCCCCCAGCCCCAGATTGAACACCACACGCTCGACCAGTGAGCGGCTCTTGAGCTTTTCACGCGCGGTGAGATAGGAACGCATGTCACCGCTTTCCGTGGTGACCTCTATATCCTGGAAGATTCTGGCCGAAGGCACCAGCACCTCAAGCATCGCAGTGGCCCTGTATTGCGGGGTCATCATCATGGTGAGAGCCATCGCGCTCACGATACCGATCGCGGCCAGCGTGGCCAGAATCCAGCGATAATGCACGACATAGAGGAAGATTCGCAGGATATCGAAACCCTCCTCCTGCGCGGAAGGCTCATAGGCGTAATCCTGGATATGCATACGCGGATCGTAGTGGCTGCCGGGCAAGGTTACAGCTCCGCTGCCGTAATGATCCGGACCTATCTGGTGATGACGATCTAGCATACCCGTATCCCGGTCTCTGCCATTGATGGACGCCGGCCCACCCATGAGGTACCTGCGAGGCCCGCTGCATATAGAAAAGCCTGCATCTGCCTCCGGAAAAGCCGCCTGAATCCTGCTTCGCTCATCGATCGGCTCCGGCCTGTCTGATGTCAGGGAATGACAGCAAGACGACTGGCATTGACCGCTATGCCAAGCGCTTCCTTAAGATTGTTCATAGCCACCCGGCTTTTCGAAGTGAACACCATTATCACATCACCACCATAAATGCGGGGATTTGCCAGCCGGCCGCTGCGGATGTGTTGGACATTGTAGTTGGCAACCAGCTTCGTTCCCCCCACATCGCGGAAGACATAAACCTTGGTCTGGTCCGCAATATCCCTCAGTCCCCCGGCTAGAGCGATGGCGTCCAGCAAGGTAGTGCTTGCGGCGACCGGATAAAGACCAGCCTTGGCGACCTCGCCGTCGATGGTCACTCTCTGGCTGGCCGATTCCTTCAAAAACACTGTGATGTCCGGCGATTGCAGATAGGAGGCGCCATAGGCTCTCTCAAGTTCCTGCTCCAGTTGGCGCACGGACTTGCCAGCAGCGGTCTGCACACCGATCAGGGGCAGCGATATCAACCCCAAGGAATCGACCTGAACCACGCGGTTGAGGGAATCCGTATTGTAGACATTGACTTCCAGAACATCGTTTGCCGACAGCAGTTGTTCGGCGCCATCGCGTGTGCCGGCAGGTGCTGGCAGGCTTTTCACCAGCCGCAGACTGCCATCCGCGGTCGCATTTCCTGCTCCCGATTGAAGGGAAAGAACATCGGAAGGCGCCGCTCCTGTATTGGCCGTGTTGCTGCAACCGCCCATGAAACAAAGAGCCGCCAGCATGATCGCAGACAGAATTCTGGTCATGTCATGCCCCCTATCCATTCCTGAAAATCCGATCGACAAGACGCCGGGTGAAACCTGGTTCTCCCCCTGCGCCGGTAACTTCACGCGGCGAGGGCAAAATCTCGCCCGGTTCTGCATTTGACAAGATGGCGGAGGGACGATGGCGAAACATCCGCTCCGCCTCCTCTTGTCCGTATTTCCCGGCAACCAGCGCGAAGGCGCTGGACAGCACCGGCTTGCGCCACGATACGCCATGCGCATCGCTGGCGAAGAAACTGGCCCTGCCTTCGCGCAGAATGCGCTCCGACAATTGTTTGGCTGCTGCTCCAAAACCACCGGTCAGCGAATCCGCTGTGAGCTGAAGCGGACAACCGAGATCCGCAAGGCGCTGGATAACATCGAAATGCCTGCCTGCCCAGGAGAGCCGTTCTGGATGCGTGATAATGGGAACGAAACCCGCCTCAAGCAAACGGCCCGCAAAATCCTCCAACCGGGGAGGCAGGATTTCATGTGGCGGCTCAAGCAGAAAATAACGCGTGCGGTTCAGGGTTGGCGCTTCGCCATTCTTCAAACGCTCGACGAGGTCCGGCGCGATATGGATGTCAGCGCCACTGTACAGGGTCAGGGGAATGGATTGCGCATCAAGCATAGCCTGCAAGCTGTGCATGGCCGGCAGAATCGTTGCAGCCGAATTATTGTACTTGCCCGGAAATATGTGTGGCGTGCACGCCATATGCGTGATTCCGTCCGCCACAGCAATGCGCGCCATTGCAATCGACACGGCCACATCGGTGGCGCCATCGTCGAGAGCGGACAGTATATGAGAGTGCAGATCAATCATCGGCCCGAACCTTAACGCGGCTTGTTGGTTTGTTCCGATGCTCGATCAAAGCGCGGGAGCGTCCCTTGTCTGACAGGACGCACGGCGCTCCGATCATCCCTCCTATGACAGTTCTGGCATCCCCCTGCAACGCATAACGCCAATGAGGCTGACAGCTTCATTGGCGTAAAATCCACAACAGGTTCCGAAAGCTGGAACTGACAGTTCTGGCTTTGGGCAGCCGGGTTACTTGCTCACCGCCTTGTCGTCGTCGGAAACCGCCAAGACAATAGCGCCCAGAGCAAGTCCCCCAGCAATTACGGCAGGTCCAACTGCCGGGCCTCCTGCTGCATTCGCGTTTACAGCAAGGCAAAGCTGATCTCCCTGCGGGAGAGCCTGGAAAGTGGTGTTCGCCGCCAGTTGCAAGGTGCATCCGTCGCCGAAACTCACGGTCGAAGACGACTGCGGGCCGACCATGACGGAATCGCCCGCGGCCAATTGCATCGAAGACTGGGCCGGCACCGAGCCACCCACCCGGCTCACAAAAACGTTACCGGCAACATTGTGCAATACGCCAGTAGCTCCGGACGAAGCCTGACAGGCGCAGGCAACCGACTGTGCATTTGCGCTACCGACACTAACAAGACCGCCAACCGCGACTACAGCCGCAATCAGACCTGCCCTATTGATCGTGAACCGGAAGCGATTCGACAAAATTGAACGCATTCCAGACCTCTCCGCATATCCAAAACAGGATTGATAGATATCATCACATACCGACTTAAGCAATATTCAATAACCGGAAGAAAGAGATGGCCAGGCAGACGCTGGAGGAGGGTAGCGTCGGTGCCGTATCGGGTTGTGTTGGAATTCGGCGGCGCGGCCTCCGGCAAGATGAGATTATCGGTTCATGCGGCGAGGTCGATCTGCTGATCGAGCAGCCTGGCGGGCAGCGTCCGCCAGCCGTCGGTCTTTCGCATCGAGATTTGTCCGGACGCCATCAGCGCCCAGAACAACATGGCCGCAGTCTCGGCCGACGGTAGCACCGTCTGGGTTTTGATACGACGCTTGAACTCCTCGTGCAGACGTTCAATGGCGTTCGTGGTCCTGGCGCTTTTCCACCGGCTCGGCGGCAGCCGGACAAAAGCGAAGAGACGCTCGCCGGCTTCCTCTAGGCTGTCGGCCACCGCCCGGCACTTGAGCCGCCATTTGCGCAGGAAGGCCTTTCGACGGCTCTCGATTTCTTCCGGCGTGGCCGCATAGATCACGTCGGTGTAATCGGCGCTGACCTCCTCATGCAGGCGCTCGGGAGCATGGGCGAGCAAGTCTCTATGCTTATGAACTGTGCAGCGTTGAACGGGAACGCCATTCCACAGAGCGGCTATGGCGGCATCAAGTCCCTTGGCACCATCGACGATGAGGAATTCGGGCTGGCGAAGGCCGCGTCCGACGAGATCATCGAGGATGGCCCGCCAGGCACTCGGTCGTCTCGCCGCCCATGCTCTTCACCGCAAGCAGGATTTTCTGGTCGTCCTCGCGCACGCCGATGACCACCAGCAACGAGATCGAGGTCGCCTTGCGGTCGAGCTTGACGCGAGCCACCGTGCCGTCGAGGATCAAGCGCACGATCGGCTCGTCGGCCAGAGAACAGGCGTTCCATGTATCCCAGTCGGTCTTCACCTTGCGCCAGGTGCGGCTGACCACGTCCTTGCCGATCGCCCCCCCCGAACAGCGTGGCAAGTGTACGCACGCGCCGTGTGTTGGTGCCGGAAAGATAGACCGAGGCGATCAGCGCGTCGGCCGCCAACACCGGCGACATCTTCATCGTGCTCGACCGGATGACGCCCATAACGGGGACGCGCAAGCACCGCATCCAGTTCACTCCAGCATCGTCTCGATGAAGCCGCGCACCCGATCACGCAGGCCCGCTTCGATCGGATCAAACCAATCGTCAAAAAGATAGGGGCAGCCTCGGCCGCACGATGATCTGGATCGGTATTCATAGTAGTCATGGTCATGGTGTAGTTTCCTTCTTGTCCGACGACTTCAACGTCGGATGATTCGAAGTTGATCACCCTGGAGACTACGCCAACTTCAATTCCAACCACTCCCGAGACGACACCAAAACTTGACATGAAAGTGGTATTCGGAGAGATGGTCGGGGGCTTGGGAGGCGGATGGATTGGGCATGGCTGCGCGCTGGTACGTTATCTCCACAAAACTGGGCTTCGAGCACGTCGCCGAAGCCAACCTCAGCCGTCAGGGCTTCACGACTTGGACGCCCCGTCAGGTGAGGGTCGTGCGGCATGCGCGGCAGCGACTGGAAAAGCGCGTACCCTTCTTCCCCGGCTATCTGTTCGTACAGCTTGATGTCGACCATCAGCGCTGGCGTTGCGTGAACGGCACGTTCGGCGTTCGCTCGCTGATAATGCAGGGGGGCAGACCCTCGCCTTGCCCGCCGGGACTGGTCGAGGAACTGCAGGTGCTCACCCGCGGCGATGGGATATTCAACGCCGCCGCCGGGATCA
This sequence comes from Mesorhizobium sp., assembly GCA_022833215.1. Lineage (GTDB taxonomy): Bacteria > Pseudomonadota > Alphaproteobacteria > Rhizobiales > Rhizobiaceae > Mesorhizobium. The sequence continues at coordinate 9,769 of JAIPUZ010000110.1, forward strand.
GGCCCGGCGACGCGGTCAGGGTGGTTTCCGGCCCGATGGCGGAACTCGTCGGCGCATTGCTCTGTCTCGACGGCGCGGGCCGGGCCCGCATCCTGCTGAAGTTGCTGAACTCTGACATCGTCGTGACACTCGATGCGGCCAGGCCTGACGCTGGCGGTGGCATAATCGAGCCACGGTTGACGCCGCCTTGGCGATGGCAACCGCAGCCAATCGTTCGCCGGTTCCGGCCGGCGGAAGCAATTGGGTCATCTTTGCTCGGGGGGTTCACCCCGAGTGCGGCAGCAATAGAAAGCCTCCTCCTGCGCAACATGCAACATCCTGCGCCCGGCGCACTTAGTTACGAGGCCGGCGCTTGACAGCCACCGGCATGAGCGGATTCAGGCACCCGCTCCAGCGGAAGCGCTACCAGATCCTAGGCGGCCTGCTGTTTGCGATCGGACTGCCGCTCGTCATAAGGCTGGCGTTCGACCCGAGGCTCATCCTCACCGACAACCTGCAGATAACGGTGATGGCGGCCGCCGTCGCGCATGTGGCCGGCTACTTCGTCTACCGGCGTCTCGGGGCCTTTCCGGGCGTCGCCGCCACCGGGGCGATCCTGCCGACCTTCGCGCTCACCTACGGGGCCGTCTTCCTGCTGATCTTCTTCTTCCGCTTCGACTACAGCCGCTTCCAGGCTGCCGGCTCCTTCCTGATGTCGGTGTCGTGGTATTTCTGGCTCGGCCCGTTCACGCGCCGGCGCACGCCCTACCGACTGGCGATCGTTCCCGGCGGGCAGGTCGAGCAGGTCAGGTCGATTCCCCGCGTCGCGTGGCACCTGCTCGACGCCCCCAACGCTCCGCCCGGCCGGGTCCACGGCGTGGTCGTCGACCTACGCAGCAACCTTTCGGACGACTGGGAGCGGTTCATCGCCGACTGCGCGCTGGCCGGCATACCCGTCTACCATGTCAAGCAGATCATGGAATCGCTGACCGGCCGCGTGGCGATCGAGCACCTGTCGGAGAACACGCTGGGATCGATCAATCCCAACATGGCCTATTTCGCGCTGAAGGGCGGGCTCGACCGTCTGGGCGCGGCGATCGTGCTGCTGCTTCTGTGGCCGCTCCTGCTTCTGGTCGCGCTGGCGATCCGCCTCGAATCGCCCGGGCTGTCGATGTTCCGACAGGAGCGCGTGGGCTATCGCGGCAAGACGTTCACGGTCTACAAGTTCCGCTCCATGCGCGACGATGTGCCGGAGGCAAAGGACGCGGCGGAAAGGGAGCAGGCGATCACGCGCGACCGCGATCCGCGCATCACCCGGTTCGGCCGCTTCCTGCGGCGCACGCGCATCGACGAGCTGCCGCAACTCTTGAACGTGCTGCGCGGCGAGATGAGCTGGATCGGCCCGCGCCCAGAGGCCGCCGTCCTGTCGAGATGGTATCAGGACGAGCTGCCGTTCTACCGCTACCGCCACATCGTCAAGCCAGGCATCACCGGCTGGGCGCAGGTGAACCAGGGCCATGTCGCCGAGATCAACGAGGTGCTGGAAAAGCTCCACTACGACTTCTACTATATCAAGAACTTTTCCCCGTGGCTCGACATCGTCATCACCCTGAGGACGATCAGGATCATGCTGACGGGTTTCGGAGCGCGGTAAAAGAGAACTTCGCAGTGATACCTATTTCGCTTATGGCGCTGTGTTCAATTGTAATGTCACTATTTAAAAGTATATTCTTATATGCAAAATAAGGCAGCTAGAAACTATGGCATAAATTTTTTTGATAGATCCTACGCATTTGCAGTCGCGATTTATTTATCAATATCTGGACTATATTGGATTCCATTTATATCTCCAGCAATTATAAATAACTTCAAGATTATAATATTTCTTGCCATCTCAATAATAGGTATAATCAGATTTAATATTTACTCAAATTCGCAATTGAAGATAATATTACTTATATTTATTTGTTCAATTGCAGCGTTTACATCATTATTAATATATGGATATTTATATTCTTCAATGGTATATATATCTCAATTTATATACCCTCTGCTATGGTTGATAGGCCTTTCTGGAATGAGGCCTGAATCCTATCAATTTTTCTTGAAGGTAACTACAGTTCTAGCTCTTTCTTTTATGGCAATCGCGGCCTATCCGATTTTGGCATATTCCGGAGTTGCTCCCGATTTCCCGGTTCCCGTGTATTTTTTTCAGGGCTCCGATCTTTACGATCAGGCGTCTCGCTACGCGACCGTTTCAAATTCCGGGTTTGCCGCCTCCCGAACCGGTTGGGGCGTCGTGGTGCCCCCCATGGCGATGCTGTCTATAGCACTTGTAATAAGAGGGGCGCGCATCACAACGAGAGCCAGGTTGCTCGTCTTCGCCATAATGTTCTGCGCGATCGCAACTGTCATGGTTACCGGCGCGCGAGGCGGTGTGGCGGCGCTGGTGGTCGCCGGCTGTTACGGCATTGCCGCCGCAAGGAGGGGGCGCACAACGACAATTTTCAGCCTGCTTCTCGTAGGGACAATCATATCGAGCATGGGAATCTTGTCGGTCGTTCCTGAGACTATCTTCCGGCGCATAGACTTTTCGGGCAATCTGTTTGTAGCTATCGATAATATTTCCGCTGGTCGCCTTACAAGCTATATGTATGGAATAGAATACTGGAAATCATCCCCAATATTTGGTGTTGGCCCTGGAAATGCAGTTGCATTCGTCAATAATTCTGAAATAGTCTCTATTCATAATGTATGGATAAGGTCCCTGGCAGAATTTGGCATTATATTATTTATACCATTTATTATTTTAACATACTTATTTATTAAGCTTATTATGGAGAATAATAGTATACATAATGGGTGGCCAAACGTTCGTCCTGTTATAGTTTGTGGTCTTACTCTCGGCCTTGTTGAGCCACAAGTTATATTTGGATCTTTCAATGCAAATGCTGTCTTTTGGACATCTGTTTGGATAATTTTAAATGAGCGTCGTATGTTTAAATATAGCCACTTCTATTCTTTACCGAAATTTATGCCATACCAAAGTTATCGGCATTACTAAGCCAAAAGCGATGTCGGGAATCTGTAGCGGCTGATGAGGAGATTATTCGGGGAAGGCCTTTGGGTTCTTTTAGGCCAGATTCTCGTCGCTGCGACTGCGCTGGCGTCGTTAAAGCTCTGGGCGATATATCTGCTGCCGGAGGAAGTCGGCGTTCTGGGGCTGGTGGTGGGTTTTGCGTCCATTCTTGTGGGCGTGATGGTCGGTCCCGTCACCCAGGCTATATTGATCAGCTATGCCGCACACAGGGAAGACAGGTCGTCCTCATTCCGCACGACGGCTGGCCGGCTCGTCCTTGCGCAATGCCTGATCGGGATATGCCTGCTGCTGATCGTGGGCTTTCCTGTCGCCTATGTGACCGGCAGCGCGCCGATCATGCCGCTGCTTGCAGCCGGGTTCGTGGCTATCGAGGCTCGACGCGCATTCGAAATATCCCTGCTTGCGGCAAAGAGACGACAGAAGGAGGTCGCCTGGGTCTATGGCGGAGATTCCCTGGCCCGATTTGCCGGTCTCTGGCTCGCGTTGCACATTATGCCTCCGACAGCGGCATCCGCGATGACTGGTGTCTTGTTCGGGGCATTCGTTTTTTTCCTGGTTTCCAGTTTTCTGTTTCGGCAGGAGAGGTTTGCCCTTTCACAGCGCGCAACCGGGGGCGGAGACCCTGCCGTTCGAGATCGTATCAGGCAGATGGCGAGGCCCCTGTATCCCTCGTCGGCCCTTGCAAGCGTCACGGAGATGTTGAACCGCTATCTGATCGCGGTCACGATCGGCGTGGGGGCAGCGGGCATCTTTGTCGTGAGTTACGGACTGGTAAAGCGACCATATGGCCTTCTGAACGGGGTTACCGATTTCACCATGCGTCCGGTGATGGCCAGTGCGATCGCTGAACGGGATACGGCAAGGATCGCCCGCGCCAAGCTGGTCTGGCTGGCGGTCGGCGCGGGCTTTGCGATCCTGGGTGTCATCCTCTTCCATTTCCTGCAGGATCTTGTCGTGCGTATTCTCCTCTCGCAGGAATATGCCTCCGCCGCGGAACTCCTGCCTGTGATTGCCCTTGCGGTCGCCTTGTTCAACGTCGCCAACATCTTCGGCGGTTTCTCGCTTGCCGCGGGCAATTCGCGCGCGGTTCTTGTCAACAACGCTGTTGGCGCTGTGTCGGGCGGCGTCCTGACAGTCGTGCTGTGCATCTATTTCGGCCTGCCGGGCGCCGCCTGGGCGCTTGTCGGTGGGTATTTTTTCCAACTGATAACGGCAATCCTTACGAGTCGCTTCCGTTTGCCGAACGTCTGGAGACAAAACCTTGACGACGGTAATCGTCCTTAAAACGCAATTCGATGTGGCCGATTGAGCACAAGATTCATTGCACTCATCCGAGCCACACTCGAAGAATTGGGTGGTCAGAGGTTGATGCATCACCGTTCAGGAGCCGCAATCGCCTTGGCGGCAATCGCGCTGTACGAGAATACCTTGGGGCCTTCCTGCGCGGCGACCTCCCCCATCGTGCGGATCGCTGCGCCGCGATTGGCGGCAAGGTCGGTCAGCAGGACGTCCAGCGTCGCGGGCGACGCATCGTCTATGAAGCGGGCGTTACCGCCGAGATCGAGATGCTCCATTCCCGGCCAGCGATGGAACACGGCACCGAGACCGTGGCCGATCGCTTCTTCCCAAAGAACGGAATGCGTGCCGGGGAAGATCGCCAGATCCGCCGCCCAGAACATGCCGTAGATGTCCGGCGAAGGTATCCATCCTGTCATGTGGATATTTGAATCCAGCGTCATGACCTCCAAGACGGCCTCGACCTCGGGGGTCGGCTTGCCGAAAACGATCAGATGAACGCCCGGCAGTTCGCCATTCCGCCTGAGTTGCGTGAAACGCTCAACCAGCACATGGATGTTCTTGCGCAGGTCGAGCTTACCGCCGGTCACGAAAACCGTGTCTCCGTCGGGAATGCCGAAGCTGGCGCGAACCTTCTTGCGGACCGCGGCCCGGTCGATTCCCGCCACCGCGCTATCGTCAAAGCCGAACGGAAGCAGATCGATCTTTCGAGGCGAAGTTCCATAAACCTCACGCATGAAGTCGCCCCGGACGGGCAGGGTGGGGAGATAGCGTCGGATCGCGGGATCGGCGCGTTTCAGCAGCAGGCGGTAGAAGATACCGTGCAGAAGATGCCGCGAGGCGAATCCCCTCGCACTGTTGATATAGTCGGTGTGGCTGTCCGCATGCACGGGGATGCCCCGCGACAGCGCATAGTTCCGCACCGTCAGAATGTCCCAGAACTGCACGTCGTGCAGAAAGATCAGGTCAGGCCGGAAAGCGTCGAGATGAGCGGCCAGCCCCTCATAGGCACGAATCTTTGGTCGCAGACGGCGCGGCGCCCATCTGGCGTAAGGCAGGCGATGGACAGGTATGCCGTCCTCGTTCTCGTAGCTCGACGGGACGACATAGCCGAGCCTGGCATTGTCGACATAGGTCTCGGTCGACGCGATAATCACCACATCGTGCCCCATCTGCTTGTGTATTTTGGGAAGGATGTTCTCCTGATAGCCGAACCCGTCGATATAAAAGGCAGCCAAGCAGATATGTGCTATTCGCATTGGGACAGCTTTTTCAGGAATTGCTCGGGATCACGAATATATGCGGCGCATTGCTCGATTGTCGCGTCTGATTTTTCCCACCACTGACTGGCTAACAGTGCCTCTCGCAAAGCTTCATCAAAACGGTAGCGAATCAGACGGGCGGGCGATCCGGCAACAATGGCGTAAGGAGGCACGTCGCGTGTTACTACCGCGCCTGCGCCGACAACTGCTCCATCGCCAATCGTGACGCCCTGAGCGACGATGGCTCTATAGCCTATCCAGACGTCGCTTCCGATCAATACACGCATTTGCGGAGATCGCGGGAAAGCTGAGAACTTCTTCGAGACGCTATCTCTTCCTTCATAAAAGACTGGGGAGGTTCCTACCCACTCAATTGGATGCCGGCCGCCGCCTATCGCTACATAGTTGGCGATTGAACAGAAATGGCCGATATCGGTGGCGGCTATCTCACAATCATACCCACAAAAGGAATGACGCCCCATTCTACTATCAATAAATGATGAACCTGGTTCGACTTTAGATGTTGGGTGAATAGTGCTGTGACGGATAGCTGAACCTCTGATCTTACGAAGGATTTTTGACCAATAGTAAAGAGCTACTCTCATCAATCACTCCCGATAGCAGCCTGGAAAGGAGATACGAACATCCTTTGCGGCGGGGCCACCGCTTTGTCCAGTAGCCCGAGGATGCTTCCAGCCTGGGATACGGTATCCAGACCCTCACCGCCACGCCTCCAGGCTCGGCACCACGCCATAATACATCCCCGGCGACATCGGAATGATCCCCGGCGTGAGCACGGGCGCGGCGAGCAGGAATTCGGTTCCGGGCGTGGCGAAGATGCCGTGCAGGATGTTGTCGTAGCCCTCGAACAGGGGGCCGCTGCGGGTGAACAGCCGCGTCACCTGCCGCCAGCCGTCGGCGGGCAGTATCTGCTGCGCCACCGTATGGCGAACGCCGTCGACATGGAGTGCGCTCTGGCTGCCCGATCCCGGCGGCAGGCCGATGCTGCCGGAGCGCACCAGGACGTGGCAGTTGAAGGAGAGCTGCGGCGGGATGGGCGCGGAAAACATCGTGAAGGGAGGGTAGTGGCTGATGCCGTTGATCGTGCGCACCGTTCCGGTTCCGCTGCCGGCGGTGATTTCCAGCGTGTGGAACTCGATCCCGTAGCGGCGGTGGGTGGGGTCCTTGAGCTTGTCGACCAGCGCCTTGACGTCGGCGTGCAGCGCCCCGGCCGCACCGCCGTAATCGGTGTTATTGTGGACGAATTTCGGCCCCTGCGCGAAGATCGCGCCGTTGACGGCGATGACATAGGAAGGCGCCGCATAGCCCGCCGCCGCCGTCGTCTGCGGCTCGGGGCTGCCGGCGAAGCGCCCGGCGTCCTTCAGGAGGTTGAAGGGCGCGGCGGCGGGCTCACGGCGCCCGTCGCGCGGTCGACCACCATCGCCTCGCGCCACAGGGCGCCGTCGGAGCTGACCTTGACATGCAGGTCGTCGTCGCCGGAAAGGCCGATCTCGGCGCGGCCCGACCAGCCGGTCTGATAGACGAGGGAGGCCGTGCGGGGCGCCGAGGCCTTGTTGAACTTCAGCCGCAGGTCGCCGGTTCCGGGCGTGGCGTCGTCATGGGAGAACAGCACGGCGTCGGACTTGACCGCGAGCCGGTTGGTCGCGTCGGCTTGCGTGTTGACGCCTATGAGCGGCGCGGGATTGACGGTCCGGACGCCGGTGAACCCGACCCATGCGGACCCGTCGAACACCAGCGCCGTTTCCTCGTCGGCCACCCAGGCGATCCAGCCTTCGTTCGGCGTGAAGAAGGCCCAGGCCTCGTCCTGGAACGCGGCGACCCGGCCGTCCTGGCCCTCCCACGCCCCGGTCGCGGCATCGGCGACGATGTGGCGCTCGCCCTCGGCGGGTTCGTCCGGCGGCGCGGCGCGGCTCCTGCCTGCGACTGCAAGCTGGACGAGGGCGTCCAGTTGCCTCAGCGCCTCGTTGTGGGTGACGTGCTTCTGCGCCTGCGACGGCAGGATGTAGGGAAACCGGAGATTGGGGGTCGTGTCCAGGATGCGTCCTCGCCTTCGTGTCCTGCCGACATGATAAGTATCGTCGCGGACGGCGTGGACAGATCGGCGGAGCGTTCGCGTGTTGCGGCGCCACATGTTTTGTGCCAAGAGGTCGGTCAGGGGCCAACCCGCCGGTGCATCCCCATATGCGGGCCTCCTGAGCCCGGAACCTAGCGCTCCGCGCCGAAACAGCGACGAACAATGGCCAAGCGACCTTTCCAGATCTGCACCAACTGCGTGATGGACACCACCGATTCCGCCATCGCCTTCGACGACAAAGGCGTGTGCGACCATTGCCGCACCTTCTACACCAGGACCCTGCCGAACTGGCACCCGGACGAGCGCAGCGAAAAGGTGCTGGCCGATCTGGTCGACAGGATCAAGGCGGAAGGGGAAGGCAAGGACTTCGACTGCATCATCGGCATGAGCGGCGGCATCGACAGCTCCTATCTGACCTATCTGGCGAAGGAGCGGCTCGGCCTCAGGCCGCTGGTGTTCCATGTCGACGCCGGATGGAACTCGCAGATTGCCGTCAACAACATCGAGCGCGTGATTGATGGCCTCGGCCTCGACCTGTTCACCGAGGTGATCGACTGGGAGGCCATGAAGGACCTCCAGCTCGCCTTCTTCCGCTCCGGCGTGCCGCATATCGACACGCCGCAGGACCACGCCTTCTTCGCGACGATGTACAAGTTCGCGAACGAGCATAAGGTCAAATACATCCTCACCGGCGCGAACCTGTCGACGGAATGCGTGCGCAACCCGGTGGAGTGGATGTACTACCAGTCGGATTCGATCCAGATCCGCGACATCCACCGCCAGTACGGCACGGGTTCGCTGGACCGCTTCCCGCTCACCTCGATCCTCTGGCACAAGGTCTACCTGCCCTATGTGCGTGGCATCAAGGTGGTGCGGCCGCTGAACCTCATGCCATACATCAAGCAGGAGGCGATGGCGCTGCTGGAGTCCCGCTTCGGCTGGCAGCCCTATCCCCAGAAGCATTTCGAGTCGCGCTTCACGCGCTTCTACGAGAGCTACTGGCTGCCGGAGCGCTTCGGCTACGACGTGCGCAAGGTGCAGTATTCCAGCCTGATCCTGACCGGGCAGATGACGCGCGAGGAGGCGCTGGAACGCCTTGCCACGCCGCCCTACGACAAGGAAACCATCGGAGCCGAGATCGAGTTCGTCGCCAGTAAGCTCGGCATCACGGTGGACGAGCTGAACGGCTACATGGCGCTGCCCAAACGAACCTATCGCGACTTCAGGTCGCAAAGGCGGCTCTACGACGTCGGCGCGAAGGTCATGCGCACGTTCGGCCTCGAGATCGGGGGCAAGCGGTGATCGCTCTGGTGGATTACGGGCTGGGCAACATCCAAGCCTTCGCCAACATCTACCGCCGCCTCGGCCTGCCGGTGGAGACGGCGCGGACGCCCGAGGCACTGGACGGCGCGCGCAAGATCGTGCTGCCGGGCGTCGGCGCGTTCGACTGGGCGATGGAAAAGCTCAACGCCTCAGGCATGCGCGACAAGCTCGACGAGATGGTGCTGGAGCGGGGCGCCGACGTCATCGGCATCTGCGTCGGCATGCAGATGATGGCGAAGCGCAGCGACGAGGGCAGGCTGCCCGGCCTCGGCTGGATCGACGCCGAGGTGACGCGCTTCGACACGGCCGCGTTCAACCAGCGCACCCACCTACCGCATATGGGCTGGAACGATGTCGAGGTCGCGGCGCAGGATATGCTGTTTCGCGGCATCGAGGCGCCGCGCTACTATTTCCTGCATTCCTACCACGTCGTACCGAAATCGGACAGGCATGTGCTGGCCACCGCCTCCTATGGCGGCCGCTTCGTGGCGGCCGTGCGCGCCGGCAACGTCTACGGCACGCAGTTCCATCCCGAGAAGAGCCATGGCTGGGGCATCTCGCTTCTCAAGAATTTCGCGGAAATCTGAATGCTGCGGCCTCGCCTGATCCCGTGCCTGCTCGTCCACAAGGGCGGGCTGGTCAAGACCGTGAAGTTCGCCGACCCGAAATATGTCGGCGACCCGATCAATGCTGTCCGCATCTTCAACGAGAAGGAAGTGGACGAGCTGGTCGTCGCCGACATCGACGCCACGCGCGAGGCTCGCGAACCGGACTACAAGCTGATCTCCAGCCTCGCCGCCGAGTGCCGCATGCCGCTCTGCTACGGCGGCGGCGTGGACAAGGTGGAGCAGGTCGAGCGCATCATCGCGCTCGGCGTGGAAAAGGTGGCACTGAGCGCCGCCGCGATCGCGCGGCCCGAGCTGGTGTCGGCGGCGGCGGAGCGGGTCGGCAGCCAGAGCATCGTCGTCGTGCTCGACGCGAAGCAGGCGGGACCCGGACGCTACGAGATCGTCACCCACAATGCCACGAAACGCACCGGCCTCGACGTCGCCGCGACGGCCCGGCGGATGCAAGAGCTCGGCGCCGGCGAGATCGTCGTCAATGCCGTCGATCGCGACGGCCTCATGCAGGGCTACGACCGGGACCTGATCGCGCAGGTCCGCGACAGCGTGACCCTGCCGCTGACGGCGCTCGGCGGCGCGGGATCGCTGGCCGATTTCGAGGGGCTTTTCGCCGAGCACGGCATCATCGGCGCGGCCGCCGGAAGCTTCTTCGTGTTCAAGGGCAAGTATCGCGCGGTGCTCATCAGCTATCCCAACCGGACGGAGAAGGAAGATCTCCTCAGCCGCGCGAGGGCAAGGCAATGAAGCAGATTCTCCAGTCCCTCAAAACCGGAGCGACCGAGGTCGCCGAGGTGCCCTGCCCCGCGCCCAGCCGCGGGCAGGTGCTGATCCGCACCGCGCGCACGCTGGTTTCCGCCGGCACCGAGCGCATGCTGGTCGACTTCGGCAAGGCCGGCTTCATCGGCAAGGCGCGCCAGCAGCCCGACAAGGTGCGCCAGGCACTCGACAAGGTGAAGACCGACGGGCTCGCGCCGACGCTCGAAGCCGTGTTCAACAAGCTCGACCAGCCGCTGCCGCTCGGCTACTGCAATGTCGGGACCGTGCTGGAGAGGGGCGCCGGCGTCACGGGCTTTTCGCCCGGCGACAGGGTGATCTCCAACGGCAAGCATGCCGAGGCCGTGGCCGTGCCGGTCAATCTCTGCGCGGCCGTGCCAGACGGCGTCAGCGACGACGAGGCCGCCTTCACCGTGCTCAGCGCCATCGCGCTCCAGGGCATCAGGCTCGTCCAGCCGACGCTGGGCGAGGCGGTCGTCGTCACCGGGCTCGGCCTGATCGGCCTGATGGCGGTGCAGCTTCTGAAGGCGCATGGCTGCCGCGTGCTTGGGCTGGACTTCGACCCCGCCAAATTGAGGCTTGCCGAAAGCTTCGGCGCCGAGACGGTCGATCTTTCTTCCGGGCAGGACCCGGTCGCAGCCGCCCAGGCCTTTTCGCGCGGGCGCGGGGTGGACGCGGTGATCGTCACCGCCTCGACGAAGAGCAGCGAGCCGATGCATCAGGCGGCAACGATGTGCCGCAAGCGCGGCCGCATCGTGCTGGTCGGCGTGACGGGGCTGGAACTGTCGCGCGCCGATTTCTACGAGAAGGAGCTGACCTTCCAGGTCTCCTGTTCCTACGGCCCCGGCCGCTACGATCCGAACTACGAGGAGAAGGGGCAGGACTATCCGGTCGGCTTCGTGCGCTGGACCGAGCAGCGCAATTTCGAGGCCGTGCTCGACATGATGGCCTCCGGCCGCCTCGACGTGAGGCCGCTGATCTCGCACCGCTTCGCGCTGGAAGACGCGGCACAGGCCTACGACCTCGTCACCGGCAAGGCGCCGTCGCTCGGCATCCTGCTCGACTATCCGGCCCCGCAGGCAGCGCCCGCCGAGGCGCTGACCCGCCGCACGGTGTCGCTCGGCGGCGCGGCGCCCGCGGTCGGCAAGGCGGCCATCGGCGTCATCGGCTCCGGCAACTACGCCACCGCCGTGCTGATCCCGGCCTTCAAGGCGGCGGGCGCGCGGCTGGTCAGCGTGTCGTCGGCGGCCGGCGTCAGCGGCGTCCATGCCGGCCGCAAGTTCGGTTTCGAGAAGACCACCACGGACGTCGCCGCGCTGCTCGCCGATCCGGACGTCAACGCCGTGGTCATCGCCACCCGCCACGACAGCCATGCCGATCTCGCCTGCCGGGCGCTCGCCGCCGGCAAGCACGTCTTCGTCGAAAAGCCGCTGGCGCTGACCTCCGACGGGATCGCGGCGGTCGAGACCGCGCGCGAGGCGGCCATCGCCTCGGGCTTCTCGCCCGTCGTCATGGTCGGCTTCAACCGCCGCTTCGCACCGCAGGTGGAGAAGATCAAGAGCCTGCTCAAAGGCGACGCGGCGCCGAAATCCTTCGTCATGACGGTGAATGCCGGCGCCATCCCCCCCGAACACTGGACGCAGGACCCCGCGGTCGGCGGCGGGCGCATCGTCGGCGAGGCCTGTCATTTCATCGACCTGTTGCGCTTCCTCGCAGGCTGCCCGATAGCCGCGCATCGGGTCGTGGCGATGGATACGGCGAGCGGCGACACGGCGACGATCACGCTCTCGTTCGAGGACGGCTCCATCGGCGCGATCCACTATTTCGCCAACGGCAACAAGGTCTTCCCCAAGGAGCGGCTGGAAGTGTTTTCCGGCGGCCGCATCCTCCAGCTCGACAATTTCCGCCGGCTGAAGGGCTTCGGCTGGCCGGGCTTCAAGAGCATGAACCTGTGGCGGCAGGACAAGGGCCAGAAAGCCTGTGCCGCCGCCTTGGTGCGGGCGGTGGAACAGGGCGGCGCCGCGCCGATCCCGTTCGAGGAATTGATCGAGGTCTCCCGCGTCACGATCGAGGCCACGGAGGAAGCACGCCCATGAGCAACCCGGTTATCGACATCATCGTTGGCGCGCGGCCGAACTTTATGAAGGTCGCGCCGATCATCAAGGCGCTGGAGGCGCGCAAGGCGGAAGGCGGGCCGCTGCGCCATCGTCTCGTCCACACCGGCCAGCACTACGACGCGCGCATGTCGGGCGATTTCTTCGACCAGCTCGGCATTCCCGCGCCGGACGTCAATCTCGAATCCGGCTCCGGCACGCAAGCCGAGCAAACGGCAGCGATCATGGTGCGCTACGAGAAGCTGCTGCTGGAGAGCCCGGGCAGCGTCTGCCTCGTGGTCGGCGACGTGACCTCGACCATGGCCTGCGCCATCGCCGCGCAGAAGCTGCACGTCCCGGTGGCGCATGTCGAGGCCGGCATCCGCTCCGGCGACTGGACCATGCCGGAGGAGATCAACCGCATGGTGACCGACGCGATCACCAACTGGTTCTTCACCACCAGCGAAACCGCGTCCGACAATCTGCGCCGCGCCGGCATCGGCGACGAACGCATCTTCTTCGTCGGCAACACGATGATCGACACGCTGCTCGCCAATATGGAGCGGCTGCGCCCGCCGCCGTTTTGGGACGAGCTCGGCCTTCAGCCCGGCGGCTATTTCGTCGTGACCCTGCACCGGCCGTCCAATGTCGACGCCGCGGCCTCGTTCAAGCGCCTGCTCAGGGCGATCGGCGAGGGCGCGCGCGGGCTGCCGGTGGTGTTTCCCGTCCATCCGCGCACGGCGAAGACGCTGGAGGCGGTGCCCGGCCTGCCGCCGACGATCCGCTTCGTCGAGCCGCAGCCCTATCTGGAATTCAACTGGCTGGTGAGGAACGCTAGGGCGGTGATCACCGATTCGGGCGGCATCACCGAGGAGACGACGGTGATGGGCGTACCCTGCATGACGCTACGCGACACCACCGAGCGGCCGGAAACCGTGACCGTCGGCACCAACGAGATTCTTGGAACCGACCCCGCCGCGCTGTCGGGCGCGCTCGACCGGCTGTTTGCCGGCAAATGGAAGAAGGGCGGCATACCCGACAAATGGGACGGCAAGACCGGCGCGCGCATCGCCGCGATCCTCGAGGACCTGCTCGCTTGAGACGACGCATCGGGCAGGCCGCCCTGCTTTGGCACACCGTCCGCCACCTGAAGCCGGTCCAGATCGGCGGGCGGGTCCGGTTCCGCCTGCATCGGCCGAGGCCGGATTCGTCCCCTGCGCCGGCCCGGCGTGCACCCTTGAGCGGATGGGCCGCGCCGGCGCGGCGGCGGCAGAGCCAGACGGGACCGGAGAGCTTCCGTTTCCTCAACCTCGAGGGCGATCTTTCCGGCGGCTGGGACGATGCCGCGTTCGACAGGCTGTGGCGCTACAATCTCCATTATTTCGACGATCTGAACGCCGAGGGTGCGCGAGAACGAACGCAATGGCACGCGGCGCTCGTCGCACGCTGGATCGCCGGGAACCCGCCGGCCGGCGGCACCGGCTGGGAGCCCTATCCCACCTCGCTGCGCATCGTGAACTGGGTGAAGTGGGCGTTTTCCGGCAACGTCCTGCCGCCCGAGGCGGTCCGGAGCCTTGCCGTGCAGGCGCGCTGGCTGACGCGGCGGCTGGAATACCACCTGCTTGGCAACCATCTGTTCGCCAACGCCAAGGCGCTGGTCTTCGCCGGCTGCTTCTTCGACGGCGCGGAGGCGCAGGGCTGGCTCGAGCTCGGCCTGCGCATCCTGCACAAGGAAATCCCCGAGCAGATTCTCGCCGATGGCGGTCATTTCGAGCTCAGCACCATGTATCACGCGCTGGCGCTCGAGGACATGCTCGATCTCGTCAACGTGATGCGTGCGGCGGGGCTGGAAACGCCAGACTCGTGGGATGGCAAACTTGCCGCCATGCGCGACTGGCTGGCCGCCATGAGCCATCCCGACGGGGAGATCGCCTTCTTCAACGACGCGGCATTCGGCATCGCGCCGGCGCCGGCCGAGCTGGAAGCCTATGCGCGCCGGCTCGGCTATCCCGGACTGCCGCCGCTCGGCGACGGCTGCCGCCATTTCCCCGACAGCGGCTATGTCCGCCTCCAGAACGGGCGCGCGGTGGTGCTGATCGACGTGGCGCGGATCGGGCCGGATTATCTTCCGGGCCACGCCCATGCCGACACGCTGTCGTTCGAGCTTTCGGTCGACGGGCGGCGCGTGCTCGTCAATTCGGGGACCTCGGTCTACGGAACCGGCCCGGAGCGCCTGCGCCAGCGGGGAACGGCTGCGCACAACACGGTGGTGGTTGCGGGCCAGAATTCCTCGGAGGTGTGGTCGGGGTTCCGGGTCGCGCGCCGCGCCTATCCGTTCGATCTTGCTGTCGGAACCGGCGGGGAGCCGTTCAGGGTCGCCTGCGCGCATGACGGCTACCGCAGGCTTCCCGGGCGACCCACGCACCGGCGCACGATCACGCTTCTGCCGCACGGGCTCGACGTGACGGACGACGTTACCGACGTCGGAGTGGCCGCCGAAGCGCGATTCCACTTTCATCCGGCCTGGGCCGTGGCCGCCGAACCCGAACATCGCGAGGGGACGGTGAAATCGCCGGCAGGAGATTCGATCGCCTGGCGGATCGAAACCGGGCGCGGCCGGCTGGAGGCAAGCTCCTTCCACCCGGAATTCGGCATCGCCATTCCCTCGATGTGCCTTGCGGTCGAGCCTGCAACAGGGCAAAGTCGCATCCACTTCAGTTGGTGACGCATCCCGCCCGGCAGCCCATGCACATCCTGTTCCTGACCGACAATTTCCCGCCCGAGGTGAACGCGCCGGCGAGCCGCACCTTCGAGCACTGTCGCGAATGGGTGAAGGCGGGGCACAAGGTCACCGTCATCACCTGCGCGCCGAACTTTCCGCAGGGCAAGGTCTTCCCCGGCTACCGCAACCAGCTCCGGCAGAAGGAGGAGATGGAGGGCATCACCGTCATCCGCGTCTGGTCCTACATCACCGCCAACGAGGGCTTCGCGCGGCGCATCGCCGACTACGTGTCCTTCATGGTCAGCGCGCTGATCGCCGCGCCTTTCGTGCGCAAGCCGGACATCGTGGTCGGCACCTCGCCGCAGTTCTTCACCGCCTGCGCGGCCTATGGCGTCGGCCTGATGAAGCGCAGACCCTTCGTCTTCGAGCTGCGCGACCTGTGGCCGGAATCGATCCGGGCGGTCGGCGCCATGAAGAATTCGGCGGCGCTGGACTGGCTGGAGAAGGTGGAGCTGTTCCTCTACCGCAAGGCGGCGCTCATCGTGTCCGTCACGCATTCCTTTCGCCAGGACCTGGCGCGCCGTGGCATCGATCCGCAAAAGGTCGCGGTGGTGACCAACGGCATCGACGCCGGCCGCTTCCGGCCGCGCCCCAGGGACGAGGCGCTCGTCGAGCAACTGGGCTTCGGCGGCAAGTTCGTCGCCGGCTATGTCGGCACGCACGGAATGGCGCACGGGCTGGAGACGATCCTCGCCGCCGCCGAAGCGCTCAAGGGGCAGGAAGGCGGCGACCGCTTCCGCTTCCTCCTTCTGGGCGACGGCGCGAGCAAGGCGGCGCTCGTCGCTACAGCGAAGGCGAGGGGCCTCGACAATGTCGTCTTCGTCGACACGGTTCCCAAGGACGAGGTCGCGCGCTACTGGTCGCTGCTCGACGCCTCGATCATCCACCTGAAGCGCAGCGAGCTGTTCCGCTCGGTCATCCCCTCGAAGCTGTTCGAATGCATGGGCATGGGCATCCCGGTCCTGCACGGCGTCGAGGGCGAATCCGCCGGGATCGTCGTGCGCGAGGACGTCGGCATCGTGTTCGAGCCGGAGAACGCGGCGGAACTCTGCCGGCGCCTGCGCGAGCTTGCCGACGACGCGCAGCTGCGCGAGCGCCTCAGCGCCAACGGCGTCAAGGCCGCCGCGCTCTACGACCGCAAGGCGCTGGCGATGAAGATGCTGGAGCAGCTTGAGGCCGCAGCGGCAGGCAGGCCCTTGCCTCGAGACGCCGGCGCGGACGAGGAAAATCATCTCCAACCGAACGAGACAGAACTTCCATGAACCAAAATACCACGGCAGAAGATCACGGACTCGGCGACAGGCTCGCGAACCGCAGCGCCGTCGTCGGCGTCATCGGCCTCGGCTATGTCGGGCTGCCCCTTGCCGCCGCCTGCGCGCGCGGCGGCTTCACCGCGCTCGGCTTCGACGTCGATCCGGCCAAGATCGAGGACCTGAACGCCGGCCGCTCCTATATCGACGCCGTGCCGTCGGCCGACCTTGCAGGGCATGTCGCGGCCAAGCGTTTCCGCGCGACGGCGGATTTCTCGGAGCTCACCGCCTGCGACGTGATCGTCATCTGCGTGCCGACGCCGCTGACCCGCCATCGCGAGCCCGACCTGAAATATGTCACCGTCACCGCCGAAACGATCGCCAGGCATCTGCGGCCCGGCCAGCTCGTCGTGCTGGAATCGACGACCTTTCCCGGCACGACCGAGGAGGTGGTCAAGCCGATCCTCGAGGCGAGCGGGCTGAAGAGCGGCGTCGATTTCTTCCTCGGCTTCTCGCCGGAGCGCGAGGACCCCGGCAATGCCAGCTTCCGCACCGTGACGATCCCCAAGGTGGTGGCCGGCGAAGGGCCGGTCGCCTCGGCGCTGGTCCAGTCCTTCTACGGCGCCGTGGTCGACAAGACCGTGGCGGTGTCGTCGCCTGCGGTCGCAGAAGCCGTCAAGATCACCGAGAACGTGTTCCGCGCCGTCAACATCGCGCTCGTCAACGAGCTGAAGGTCATCTACGACGCGATGGGCATCGACGTCTGGGAGGTGATCGACGGCGCCGCGACCAAGCCGTTCGGCTACATGCCCTTCTATCCGGGGCCGGGGCTCGGCGGGCACTGCATCCCGATCGATCCGTTCTACCTGACCTGGAAATCGCGCGAATACGGCCTGACGACGCGCTTCATCGAGCTGGCGGGCGAGATCAATGTCGGGATGCCGAGATATGTCGTCGCCCGGCTGGAGCAGGCGCTGGACCGCGCGCAGAAGGTGTCGCTGAGCGCGGCGAAGGTGCTCATCCTCGGCCTCGCCTACAAGAAGAACGTCTCGGACGTGCGGGAAAGCCCGTCCTTCGAGCTGATGGAGCTTCTGGCCAGGCGCGGCGCGGCGGTCGATTTCCACGATCCGCATGTCGCCGAGGTGCCGATGACGCGCGAGCATGCCGACTTCGCCGGGCTGCGCTCCGTCGCCCTCACGCCGCAGACGCTTGCCGGCTACAACGCCGTACTCGTGGCCACCGACCACGACGCCGTCGACTACGGCCTCGTCGCAAGCTATGCCCAGTTGATCGTCGATACGCGCAATGTCTTTGCGCGTAAAAGCATCCCGGCGGAGGGAATCGTCAAGGCCTGAACACGTTTGTCTTGGTCATGGAAGAACTAGCATTACAGTTGCGATTTTAGCTGACTTCTGAATCCATTGGGTTTCCATGATTCGGAGGTCGTGGATGACTGGATTATCGATCGAGGCGACGCTTGAGCTTTGGGCGTCTTCGCTGCGGGATGTGAAAGCTCGGATGCGGCCGTTGTTCACACAGGAGCGCGTTGCGGTTTCGGTGGGGCAATTTCTGGACGGCCTGCTTGGCGAAGAGCGACGCAAGACCGGCTGGATGCGGGCGGAGGCTGCCGGCGATGCCGGTCCATGGCGTCAGCAGGCGATCGTGGTCCGCGGGTGCTGGGATGCGGATGCGCTGCGCGACATCGTTCGCGACTACGCGCGGGAGCAGCTCGCCGATCCTAATGCCGTGCTGGTGCTTGATGAGACCGGCTTTCTTAAGCAGGGCAAGGCGTCCTGTGGGGTTGGCCGGCAATACACCGGGTCGGCGGGCAAGATCACCAATTGCCAGATCGGCGTCTTCGCCTCCTATGTCCTCGCGCCACGGGCACGCCTTCATCTACCGGGCGCTTTATCTGCCGAAGGCCTGGCTGGACGATGCCGGGCGTCTGGACACGTGGGCTGCTGATTCGCCGCAACATCGCCGATGGCGATCTTGCCTTCTTCTCCACCTGGTGTCCGACCGGCACATCCATCGAGACGCTGGTGACGGTGGAAGGACATCGCTGGGCGATCGAGGACAGCTTCGAGACCGCCAAGAACAAACTCGGCCTCGACCACAACGAAACCCGCTCCTGGCATGGCTGGCATCGCCATGTCTCACTGGTCATGCTCGCCTTCGCCATGATGGCCGTCATTCGCCATCGCGCCAACGCCATGCCGCCCCAAAAACGATGTGGCCCTCAAGGCGCAGAACGAGCAATTAATCCGCTGGTCAATCTAGGAAATCCGCCGCATCGCCACCCGCATCGAACCTTGATACATCATCGCTTGGTCGCTCTGGCGACGAGCACATCAGGCCGCTGCACGACGAGCACACCTAAAATCAAAATCGCAACTGTAATGCTAGGATGACTGCGTTGGAGAATTCGTGACATCCAATCACGTTTTAGAGCTTGCAGCATTCAAACCCACCATCGAAGTGCCCAGAATGTGGCGCCTCAAACGGCGACCACGGACAGAAGCTTGAAACCCGCAGACGACGAGCACTTCAGCCTGGGAGAGACCGTTGACCAATTACAGAAACACTCCGAGTATGCTAAGCGGTTTTGCCTTCGGAATTGCGTGAAACGCGACGCGCTTTCATAGAAAGCCGAGCGCTACAAAAGAACGAATCTGCACGATGAACATAAAAAAGGGGGCGCTCCTGACGCTTGCAGCGCTCGGTTTTGCAACCCTCATTCTCTATATGCTTGCTGGCCAGAAACCCTTGGGGTCACGCCGGGAGGCCCAAACCACCACCGAGGCAATTGTGTTCAGCGGCAAGCTGGACATTCACGCCATGAATGATCTGCGCATCGGCGGTCGCAAGATTTTATTGTGCGGAGTTTCCTATAAGAAGCCGCGCCACTTGGAAGCGATAGTTCGCGATCAGGCGCGTAAGATTTATCAGGGCAAAGAATTCGATTGCGTTCAGGTCGGGGGTGGAACGCCTTGCGATGGAAAGGCTTCGCCTACCTTCGGCGGTGCGATCGTTGCGCAATGCCGAAACGCTGGTGGAGATGATCTTGCACTGCAACTCAGCGAGGACGGCTATCTGTGCGATCTGCCGGCCCACTCAGGCGGCATTTACCGCGCCTGCTAAGGTTGGCGTCTTCTTATAACAAGCTCCAACGACTGTATTCGCCGTAATTTTATGGCTCCTGCTCGGGGACTGACACAGTGATCGTACAGCTTTGGGCCTTGCCGGTGCTGCCCGCCGTCTTGCGGCAAGCCGCCACCTCGGCTGCGTTGGCCTCAATAAGCTGCTCGGCAGCGACAACCCGATTCCAAGCTTCCGCGTTGGCGAACTCCATCAAACTCATGCCGGCCTGCCACGGCCTTTCCGCCATTACGAAACTGGCGACGCGGGGCGCGACTGAGCCCGGCAGCATCGCCGGCAGAAACAACGTTAACACGATGCCGGCCAGGGTGCCGGCCGTGCCGATGATCCATAAGAGCCGGTTCTGAACATTACGCTCGCGTGCGCCGGCCACGTGCTCGTTCAGCTCGCGCGCGACCCTCTGGAAATCCCGGCTCTCGTTCTCGAACTGCTGCGCGGCTGTCCTCACCAGGCTTTCGCCGCTGCGCTCGAGTGCTCGAGCATAATGCTCCGGCCCGTTGCGCAGGACGGGAGATTGCTCAAGGGCTTCAAGCCGCTCCCCGACATGGGCGAGATACTGGACCACGCGGCCAAGATCGGGGCCGTAGTCAGTCGGCTGCTGGAACTTCTCGAACTGGTCGAAGGCGGCTTCCACCCCGCGCCGGATCACGGTCATTTCTGCGCCGAGCTGCGCGGCTTGGCTTTCAACCGTGCGCCGCAACGCCTCGAACGCGGCGGTCGGGTCGCCGGCGTCCTCAGGCGCGGCCGGTTCGAATTCTTCCCTGTCGTCGTCCGTCATGGCCCGATCCCCTGCAAGCCGAGAAACCGATAGAGCGCGAGGCTGACGGCGGCCATGTCCTCCGCGCTGAGCCGGCCGAAGACCGGCCCCACCTTCGACCGGGGCAGCGCAATCCCCCGGTCGATCATCACTTGCGAGCGTTTGCGCAAACCGTTGTCCGGCGTCGGCCTGATCGTCACCCGGAATAGCGGCCAGTCGTTCAACTCGCTGGTCAAGCGCAGGACGGTCACGGCGCTAAGCTCGGCAAAAGCGTCGTCCTGCACCACAAGCGCCGGGCGCGGCTTGCCGTAGTCGCCGCTGACCGCGATCGTCACCAGGTCGCCGCGTTTCATGCTTTCCAGTCGTCCGCGAAATCATCGGCGTCGAGCAGGGTTTCCAATTCTCTGAGCGATTGCGCCTCGTCGCTACCCGGATCGCGGGCACGCTCGGCGGCCGCCCGCGACTGCCGCCGCGCCTCGGCCTCGAACGCCTTGCGGTTGCGGCGCTCGACATAGGCGCGCATGAAATCCCGCAAGACCTGCGCGGCCGGCCGATCCTCGGCCTCTGCTGCCAGGGTGAAGGCGGCCTTCAAGGCAGGATCGATCCGAAAATTGACGCTATCGGACTTCGGATGTTGACTGACGCGGGGCATGACACCTCCTTGTGATACGATTTGCATATATAATGTAGTTGCATTATGTGCTGCCAGCAAATCTATCGTTCAAGCTCGATGCTGCGGCCGCGCGTAAGGCTCTGTTCCAGCTCCCGCGCAACTCCCTCGCTCTGGCGCATGTGCTGGCCGATCCCAAGTTCCTGCCGGCGATTGCGCAGAATGGAATCAACCTGCGGGTCGCGCTCAAGGCTCTTGGCTAGGCCCTGCATCTGGCCTTCCACCTGAACGCGCGCTTGCGTCTCCTGCCAACCGCGAAGCTCTCGGCGCTGCCGTGATAGCTCCTGCCAGCGTTCCACGAAGCGGTCGGCCCGCACATTCGGGTCGGCTTGGCAGTCGCGTTCGTGGTCCAGCCGCCCGATAACCTGGCCGACGCGCTCCCGGCCGGAAAGCTCGGTCATGCTGCGCTGCATATCCGGGTCGTAGCGTAGCGCCGAACGCATCAGCTCGCGCGCGCCCGGCCGCGCCTGATCAAGCTGCTGGCCGGCCTCGCGCAAATCCTGGCGCTGTGCATCGAGGACCGGAAGCCCCTCGCGCCGCTGCCGGTGTGCCGATTCATAGGCGCGGGCGTAGCGGTCAACGGCCTGTTCAAGCGACGACTGCGGCCGCAACCGCTCCGCAAGCCGATCCTGCGCCGGCCCCTCTGGCGCCAACGATGCCCGCAAGCTCCCGTCTCTTTCCGGCCCGTCTGCACGCTCCTGGGAAGGGCCAGGACGGGTATTGAGCTTGAGGCCGTCGAACCTACTACGCTGGCGCTCGGCCTTCTCTGGCCGTTCCTGGCGCAGCTCGTCGCGGTCCTGCGCGGCCGGCCGGTCGGCCGACGCGCTCCGCGACAATTTCAAGCCCTCGAACCGGCTGCGGCGCTGCGGCCGATCGCCCGCGAGATCCTCGCGAGGATCTGCACGAAGATCCTGCGCGAGATCCGCACGCTGTTTTTGTGCAGATCCTCGCGCAAGCGAAACCCCACTACGTGGGTTCTCGGCTGTCGACTCCCTGCCCGCATGGTGCTCGGCGGCACGATCGCCGGGAATCTCGATCTCGCTGCGGACGCCCACTTGCTGTGCGATCCCCCGTCTTTCCGCAAATTGGCGCTCGGCAAAGTCGCTTGTATAGTCGAGCGTGGTTTCCTTCACGCCCGACCGGGACAGGCGGCGCTCTAGCTGGCTATAGGCCAGCTCGCCGGCGTCCCGCACCCTCCACGCATGACGCTCGACCATCTGGCCGTCTGGAAGCCGAACCGGCTCCGATCCGCGATGCTCAAGGCCGATCCTCTCCCCGATCTCCGGCGCCTGCTTCGCAGCCTTCATGGCACGCTCAAGATCGACGCCCCAAATGGTATGACGCTGGCCCTTGTCGTTTTCCAGCGTCACGAAATAGCTATCGGACTTCTGGGGGTCGTGCTCGAACGGCGCGGCCCCATGTTCGACCAGCCGGCCCGCAGCCAACGTTTGGCCGGCATTGGTGAACTCGTCCATGCCGGCATAGAGTTGCACGCCGTCGCGATGCCGCGTCATGGCGACATAGGTTAGATGCCGGTCCATCGTCCCCGACGCCAGCACATAGGACCGATCGACCGTCGCCCCCTGATTTTTATGGATGGTGGTCGCATAGCCGTGGTCGATTGCCTGATAGTCACCCATCGGCACGCTGATGCTGTCCCCGCCTCGGCCGTCGAGCTGCGCGACGATCCGGCCGGCCTCGACATGCTCGACCGTGCCTAGCATCCCGTTTTTCACGCCAAGGTCGCGGTTGTTCTCAAGGAATACGATGCGGTCGCCCGGCGCGAACTCTCGGCTACCGTCATTGGTCTGGAAGGTCAGTGCGCCGTTTTCTTCGCCCTTCGCCAGCTCGCCGCGCTCCTGTAGCTCGGCCCGGATACCCTCATTGATGGCCCGCACGTCCGCCCGGCGATGCGCCATCGCAACCCGGGTGCCGTCCGGGCGCTCGTCGCGGTCGGCAAGGTAATCGCGCACGATCTCGCCGCGCGCGTCTTCGCCCGTCCCGGCAAAGCTGATATTGCCGTGATCCCGATAGGCCGCCAGCCCCTCGGCCGTCCGGTGCGTGGCAAAGGCGACGGATGCCTCCCGCTGCCAGTCCACGCGCTGTCGGCGTATCTCGGACAGCTCGGCACGGCCGATTTCCTCCGTGATCGCCCGGAACGGTGCGCCGGCCCCGATCGCCTGCAACTGCTCATGGTCGCCTACAAGGACGATCTTCGCCCCGCGCGCCTCGGCCTCACCAACGAAACGGGCGAGTTGGCGGCTCCCGACCATGCCCGCCTCGTCGATCACGAACACGTCGCCGCGGCCGAGTGCATAGCGGTCCCCACTATGTGGGTTGTCCCAACTGCGGGACCATGACGCGAGGGTGCGGCTCTGGATGCCGGAAGACTCCTCCAGGCCCTCGGCCGCCTTCCCCGACAAAGCCGCGCCGTGAACCTGATAGCCCTCGGCCTCCCATGCCTCGCGCGCGGCCGCAAGCATGGTGGACTTGCCAGCGCCGGCGAAACCGACAACGGCCGCGATCCGCTCCCGGCCGGTGATATGCTCGATCGCCGCCCGCTGCTCGTCGGACAGCCGGGCGGAAGCATCGCCCGCGCTGCGCTGAATGGCAGCGTCCTGCCGCTCTATGGCTTGGTTGACATGCCGGCGATCGACGCCATGACCATGCGCCTCGTGCATCCGCTGTGCGCTCTCGATCATGCCGGCTTCGATGTCGACCATTTCCCGGGTCGAATACCGCGCAAGCTCAACCTGACCCCTTGGCTCGCCCGTTGCTGCCGGGTCCCCCACTACGTGGGCGCGCTCGGGCTGTAACTCGACCAGCGCCGGCGAGGCCATCACCTTCGCAAAGGCGCTTTGGAACTCCCCAATGTCATCGTTGATGTAGCGATGCAGCGCCCGCGCAACGTCGTGCCGATCGAACACGCTCTTTTCCCCGGTGATGAGGGTCAGAACCTGCTCGGGCTTCTCGCGGATTAGCTCGGCATTGCGCCGGGCCGCGTCGGCATCCAACCGCTCTCTTGATACGGCCAGGCCCCGCCTGTCCATCTGCGTGGCATGGACGCCCATGTGTTCGGTCGGCGTGATCTCCAGCCCGCGCTCCATATGCGAACGATGGTCGATCCGAATATCTAGCCCGGCCATCGCAAGCCGCTCGTTGACGATCCCTTCCCACCTCTGGCGAAGGTCACGAAGCTGCATGTCGGTCGTCGGCAGGTCGTTCGCCAGCAGCCATTTGTTTTCGCGCTCGATATAGGTCTTTTCGCCTAACCCGCTCTCCGTCACCTGCCGCGTGGTCATAAGCACATGGGCATGGTGATTGCGAACGTCGCTCGCCTCGTGCGGCGCATGAATGGCGAAGTCCACGGCCGCGCCGTAGCGGTTCGCCAATTCCTGCGCCAGCTCTCGGCTGGCCTCTAGCCGTTCCTCGGCCGAAAGCTCATGCGGCAAGGCAATCTCGAACTCGCGGGCAACGCGGGCGTCCTTCCGCGCCTCGGCAAACTCGGCGGCATTCCACAAAGCCGACCGATCGCGCGCCCATTCGGCGTTGATGCCTTCGGGCAAGACGATCTCGGCATGTTCGACGCCTTGCTTTGCCGTGTAGTCGTGCGTGATGCCGTCGCGCTCGTTGGTCAGCTTCTCCCCGGCACGATAAGCCATTGAGGCGACGGCGCTACGGCCCTTCGCCCGCGAAACTGGCTTCATGCTGAAATGGAAGATCGCCAACCCTGTTGCCTCGATCCCGTTTCACCCTTTTCCGATGTCTTACCAGCCATCGACGCGCTGAGTTATGCAGTAACTCGTAAGTGCGCCCTTCTCAACTCAATCGCTTCGCTCTTTCGATGCTCGGTGTCGCGCTTGCGGCAAGGTCAATGCGATGAACTGAGGATCTGATTGTGCTGCAAAGCCGCCAAAAATTCAAGGAAGCGTATAATCGTGTTTGGTGACGCTGCTTGCATCGGATAGACTACGGCTCAAATTGGGAGCGTAGACCTATGGCAATAGACAGCGCCGGAACACTTGCATTGCTAGTCGACGGCGACAATGCCACGCCGAAAATCATAACCGGGTTGCTGGCTGAGATTGCCAACTATGGAACCGCCAGCGTCAAACGTATCTATGGCGACTGGACCAAGCCCAACCTCAACGGCTGGAAAGAGTGCCTGCTGGAACACTCGATTCAGCCGGTCCAGCAATTCGCCTACACGACAGGCAAGAACGCCACTGATGGCGCTATGATTATCGACGCAATGGACCTGCTCTATACCGGCCGCTTTTCCGGCTTCTGCATCGTCTCAAGCGATAGTGATTTTGCCCGCCTCGCCGCGCGCATCCGTGAACAGGGCGTCACCGTCTATGGCTTCGGGGAGCGCAAGACGCCCCGCCCCTTCATCACCGCTTGCGACAAGTTCGTTTATTTCGACGTGCTCAATGCGACCGGAGAACAGAAGGAACCGGAAGCCGTCGCCGCGCCCAAGGCGGCCGCCGCCAAACCTGCGCCGGTGAAAGCGGCTCTCGATCGCGCTGCCCTCGACATGCTGGCGAAGGCTGTCACCGCCTCAGCAGATGAAGACGGCCGCGCCAATCTCGCCCACGTCGGCGCGCACCTGGCGAAACAGTCGCCGGATTTCGATGCCCGCAACTATGGCTTTCCGCGCCTCTCCGAACTGGTCGAGGCGTCCAGCATAGTCGAGGTCGAGCACATTGGCGACAATCCGAAAATCATCATGGTTCGCCTCAAGGGTGAAGCAACCGCCCGCGCCGCGAAATAGGAGGGAAACGACATATGGCACGCAAGACGATCGAACAGCGGCTGGCCGAACTGGACGCGCAGCGCGCCACCCTCAAGGCCAGGCTCGGCAAACAGGAACGCGCCAACGATACCCGCCGCAAGGTACTGCTCGGCGCACTCGTCCTGCACCGCCTGGAAAATGGCACGGATGAGGAATTTGCCCGTCGCCTGCGCGAATGGCTCAAGCGCGAGCTGCCCGGCTTCCTGACGCGCGACGGTGACAAGGAGCTGTTTGACGATCTGCTCAAGGAGCAGGCAACCATAGACGAACGAAAAGAGGGCGCGGCATGATCCAGCCGGGACTTGCATGGCATGCCTTCAAAACATGCTGCGCGCCGCCATCCATGATCCGGTGTAGGCTATAGTCGCGCTGATTACCCTTAGCCTCACCGGCGATTACATCTGGACCCCAATTGACAGCCTCGACCTCAGGCCGCTTCGGCGCGAGACGTCTATGCTGGCTGCTTGATCACTATATGTTCTCAAATGTCGGACAGATTCGCCACTTTCGTGTCGTGACGCCCATATGTGACTTTCGTCGGGTCAGCCGAACGACTATTTGTTCGACCTGGTGAGCGGGAAGGAATGATCTGAGCATGTGCGGCATTGTCGGAATTGTCGGGCGTACGCCCGTTGCGCCCCTGATCGTTGATGCGCTGAAGCGACTCGAATATCGTGGCTATGATTCTGCAGGCGTCGCCACCATCGACCATGGCCGGCTGGGCCGCCGCCGTGCCGAGGGCAAGCTGGTCAATCTCGAGCGCCGGCTGGCCGACGAGCCGCTCGATGGAACCATCGGTATCGGCCACACACGCTGGGCGACCCATGGCGTGCCGAACGAGACCAACGCGCATCCGCATTTTTCCGGCGACGTCGCCATCGTCCATAACGGCATCATCGAGAATTTCGCCGAGCTGCGCACGGCGTTGGTCGCTGAGGGTTACGAATTCACCTCGCAGACCGACACCGAAGTTGTCGCCCATCTCGTCACCCGCGAACTGAAGAAGGGACTTCCCCCCGTTGAGGCCGCGCATGCGGCGCTGAAGCAGCTCGAAGGCGCGTTCGCGCTCGCCATCATGTTCCGCGGCGAGGAAGACCTGATCATCGGCGCGCGCAATGGCCCGCCGCTGGCCATCGGCCATGGCAAGGGCGAGATGTATCTCGGCTCGGACGCGATTGCGCTGTCCCCCTTCACCAACGCCATCACCTATCTGGAGGATGGCGACTGGGCGGTGATCCACCGTGACGGCATGGAAATCTTCGATCTCGACGGCAACCGCGTCGAGCGCCGCAAGCGCCAGTCGGTCGGCACCTCCTATCTGGTCGACAAAGGCAACTACCAGCACTTCATGGAGAAGGAGATCCACGAGCAGCCGGAGGTCGTCTCGCACACGCTGGCGCATTATCTCGATTTCACCACCGGCGCGGCCAGGCCCTTCGAGACGCCGTTCGACTTCGCCGCCATCGACCGCCTGTCGGTCTCGGCCTGCGGCACGGCCTATCTCGCCGGCCTGATCGCCAAATACTGGTTCGAGCGGTTCGCCCGCCTGCCGGTCGACATCGATATCGCCTCGGAATTCCGCTATCGCGAGATGCCGCTGTCGAAGCAGAGCGCAGCGCTGTTCATCTCGCAATCGGGCGAGACCGCCGACACGCTGGCCTCGCTGCGCTATTGCCGGCAGGAAGGCGTGCCGATCGCCTCGATCGTCAATGTTCGTGAATCGACCATCGCCCGCGAATCCGAGGGCATCTTCCCGACGCTGGCCGGCCCGGAAATCGGCGTCGCCTCGACCAAGGCGTTCACCTGCCAGCTTTCGGTGCTTGCTTCGCTCGTCGTCAGGGCCGCCGCCGCGCGCGGCACGATCACAAGCGAGGGCGAGGCCGCGCTGGTTCGCCAGCTTTCCGAAGCGCCGAAGCTGATCAACCAGGCGCTGAAGCTCGCGCCGCAGATCGAGAAGCTGGCGCGCGAACTGTCCTATTACAAGGACGTGCTCTATCTCGGCCGCGACACCTCCTATCCGCTGGCGCTGGAAGGCGCGCTGAAGTTGAAGGAAATCTCCTACATCCATGCCGAGGGTTATGCGGCGGGAGAGCTGAAGCACGGCCCCATCGCGCTGATCGACGAGAAGATGCCGGTGATCGTGATCGCGCCGCATGACCGCATCTTCGAGAAGACCGTGTCGAACATGCAGGAAGTGGCCGCACGCGGCGGCAAGATCATCCTGATCACCGACGCCAAGGGCGCGAAGCATGCTACGGTCGAGACGATGGACACGATCATCGTGCCGGACGCGCCGGAGATCGCCGCGCCGATCGTCCATGCGCTGCCGATCCAGATGCTGGCCTATTACACCGCCGTGTTCATGGGCACGGATGTCGACCAGCCCCGCAATCTGGCGAAATCGGTGACGGTCGAGTAGCCAGCAGGATAGAGCACACGGTCTCCGGGCTCATGCGGCCTCGGCAATATCGAGCCGAACGGAAAGCCCCGCCTGGCTCGCCAGATTGATGAGCATATCAAGGCTGAAATTCGTGATCCGACCGCGCAGCAGATCATTGAGCCGGGGCTGAGTGATCCCCAGCCGGCGCGCAGCCTCGGCCTGGGTAACGCCCCAGCTCCGTACGCGCTGCTCGATTGCGATAAGCAGATTGGAACGCATGGTCATGTTCGCGGCTTCCGCCGGCGTGTCTTCCAGTGCATCCCATACATTCGCAAAGCTCTGACGTTCCATCGTCACGCCTCCGCTAGATTTGCCGCAACCGGGTCGCAGCTAGGTCCAAATCCCGTTTCGCCGTCTGCAGCGTCTTCTTCTGGAAGGCGTGCAGGACATAAACGGTATCCTCTATCTTGGTGATGTAGAGCACCCGGAAGATTCCGGCTTCGTCGCGGATGCGGATTTCCCGCACCCCCTGCCCTACGCTCGTCATCGGCTTCCAATTGCTTGGTTGAATCCCTTGCTGAACCTTGTGCAACTGAACGCCGGCCTCTTTCCGCGCCATCTCGGGGAAATCCCGCAACTGCTCAAGGGAGTCCCCGAAAAATTCGAGCCGCTTCATATCAGCCATTAGTTCTCTATATCAAAACCTGTATAATTCGACAAGCGAAACCGGGTTATCCGGATCCGTCGTCCAAGCGCAGAGGGATGTCGGCGACGTGTCCGTGCTGCGGGACGAGTACACGCCGGTCTCAGAGCCGATATCAGCGGCAAGCCGCCGATCGGGCGGTCGCTTACCGGGAATGTTGAGAACTGCCGACTTCATGTCGCACGACTCCTGAAACTTGGAGCAGGACGGGCGGCCCTAGAAAATCCGAGGTTCTCGTGTCGCATCTGTTTGTCGCTGGGAGCAAACGACCCGCGACATGATGTGCGCGACAGCTTCTAGACGGCCTGATTGCCGTAGGTGGCGCGCGGCGCGGGCATATGGCGGTAGAGCGTCGCGGATGAGACGCCGAGGCGGCGGGCAATTTCCTCGACATTAATTTCGGGGTCGGCCAGCAGTGCCTTGGCGGCCTTCAAATCATCCGCATTGAGCTTCGGCGGTCGGCCGCCCTTCTTGCCGCGTGCGCGAGCGGCATCGAGGCCGGCGCGGGTGCGCTCGCGGATCAGGCTGCGCTCGAACTCGGCTAATCCTGCAAACACATGAAACACCAGCTTGCCGCCTGATGTGGTCGTGTCGATCGTCTCCGTCAGCGAGCGGAATCCGATTCCTCGCTTTTCCAAGCCCTCGACGGTCTCAATGAGCTGCTTTATCGACCGGGCGAGCCGATCGAGCTTCCACACTACGAGCGTATCGCCCTCGCGCATGTAGTCGAGTGCGGCGGCAAGCTGCGGCCGATCGCGGTTCGCGCCCGAGGCGGTTTCCTGAAAGATGCGGGCGCAATCCTCCTTGCGCAGCGCGTCGAGCTGCGCGGCGACGGTCTGGTCCCTGGTCGACACAACGCGCGCATATCCGATCAGCGCCATTGTTCAACGTCCGTGTGGGGGAAGTCGTTGCCCTTGAACAGCAACGGAGCCGCTCGGCTCTTGGCGAGGGCATAGGCCGCGCAGTCGGCTAGGTTGGGCTTTGCCTTGGAGTGAAAGCCTTTCCCATAGCGGGCATAGGCTTTCGAGGCAGCGCGGGCTTGGTCGGCGTCGAAGGTTGCAATCTCGATATTGCTGACTTTCAGGAAGCGCCAGAAATCTTCGATGTTCTCAACGCCGCGTCGAGAGTGCAGGACGATGGCCGTGTCATGCACGTTGACGGCTGACATTCCCAGCCCCTCGCCGGATGCGATGGCGTCGGCAAAAGTCATCGCGATCTTCTTCTTCCTCGAAGATCGCGATGACTACAGAGCTATCCACGACCATCATAAGGCGTTTATGTCGTCCACGATCTCCTGCGGGGATCGAGAATAGGCCGAGCGGCCGCCCTCTTGCCGAACTCTAGAATCTCAGTGGCCGTCACACGCTTGCGCGCGGTCTGGTCGTCGGTAACGCCGAGCGCCTTGGCTTCGCGCTCGACGGCGGCGTGGATAACGTCCTCCGGCCTACGGCCGAGGCGGGCCGCGACCTTGCGGGCGAGCTGTTCGGTGTCGTGTGCGATCTGCAACATGGCGACTCCTCAAAACTCATCGCGGATAGCACATTCCGAGCGTCAGAAACAGGCAAGCGTTATGAGAGTAAGTGCTCCCTTCTCGATCTCGCTGCGCTCGATTCTGGTGTCTGCCGATCTGGATTACCAGACCCGGCCGGGCCACTTCGGATCGTCGCTCAAAGCGTCGAACACAGTGTCAGCCGAGATCAGGGTTAGGCCCTTGGTGATCGCGGTCGCGCCTATGATCCTGTCGAACGGATCGCGGTGCGCCCATTCCAGCGTGGCGGCGAGCAAACTCGCGTCGGGGGACAGTTCCAGCAGCCGGCCCCCCTGCTCATCAGCCAGTGCGATCAGCCGATTGAGGAATGGCTCCATCTCTGGCCACTTTCCCAGCCGGACCTTCTGGCCGATCTCAAACAGGCTTATGGCGCTGATGGAAACCGTCTCGGCCTGCTCCATTGCGGCGGTCGCGGCCGAGGAAAGGCGGGCGTCGGCCATCATGGACCAAGCCCACGCATGAGTGTCAAGCAGAACGTGCCTCACGTCTGACCTTCCCACAGCGCCAGTTCGTCCTCGTTCATCGGCTCGAAGAAGTCCGGCCCTGCCCCGGTGAGTTTGCCTTTCAGCAGGCCAATGGTGAAACCGCTCTGAGGAACGGGAACAATCCGGACCATGGGGCGCTTGCCCTTGGCGATCACGACTTCCTCGCCCGCCAGCGCTGCCTCGATGAGCTTTGACAGATTGGTCTTTGCCGCATGAACAGTGACCTGCATCCTTGCCTCCTGTTAGCTAACTTAGCCACATATAGCAAAGGCTGCTGATAATCCCAAGGGCCAAGGGGCCTGAGGGCACACTTAAGGTGGATCGGGTTGGTTTCTACGCCGCCAGTCGCTCCGTCATTTGGCTCAGTCGGCCCGAAGCTGCGAATTTGGCCAAGTGAGGAACATAAGCTGAACGGCGCAGCTTACCAGCTCCTCCCTTCGCCACCGATTTCATAGATGTCCGCCTCAAGTGAGCAGCGGTGGCTCTCGGCTATATTGGCCATTTGAGAGTAAAGGGCGTTGATTTCGTTATCGAGGTCAGATCCTTCAGGATCGGTGTCGTAAGGTAGGACAATCTGGTAGTCGCGATTGCCGGTTTTCTGCATGGCGAAGTCGCGCTCAAGCATTGCCTCGATCTGCTCGCGCGCAGGTTTTCTGCCACGACCGTTTTTACTGAAGTTCTCGATCACCAGATGCAGGGTGATAGCGACGGACGGTGGCTTCTCAGGTGGCTCCGTCATCGGAGCCAGGGATTTGAGTGCTCTATAGATTGTCATCCTGGAAACCTTCAGATCACGGGCGACACTCGCCTTGCTGGCGCCGGCGGCGATGCGGCGGCGAATGTCTTCATCATCGACATTCTTCTTCCGGCCTTTGTAGGCGCCCTCTGCCTTGGCCGCCTCGATCCCGGCACGCTGGCGATCCTTGATGAAGGTCAGCTCCATATCGGCGACCATGCCAAGGATGGTGATCACCATCCGCCCCATATTGCCCGCCGTGGTAACTTCGGGTTCGAGGATGCGCAGGGAGGCTCCTTTTTCTTCAAGCTCGTGCACCAGATTCAGGACATCGCGTGTGGAGCGGCCGAGACGATCGAGACGCAGGACAACCAGTTCGTCGCCGGCGCGCAGGAATTGCATAACGGTTTCCAGCTCCGTCCGTCCGGTCAGCGACGCACCGGAGCACGTTTCCGAGCGAACGATCCCACACCCGGCGGCCTTGAGGCGCGCGACCTGGATGTCGAGATCCTGGTCTGTGGTGCTGACACGGGCGTAACCGACACGGCTCATGGCAAATCCGTCACATTAGGGTGGCTTGCTCAGGGTAACGTCACTTTAGGTGTTATTCCACCCTTTTGTGACGCTGTGATGGTGGCGCAGGGTGTAACATGCATATGTTACGCTGGAGTGCACCCAAATGTGATATCGCGCCAGCCTGGCTCATGCCGCCAACGGCCCAAAATCACTCCGGCTGTTCAGGTCGAGGTCGAAACTAACCTTTTCGGCCAAGCGTAGGATTTCGCCCTCTCCCGCAAACGACCCCTTTATCGTGGTTCGGCGCGGGACGCTTCTGGCCCCTATTCCTCGTCATCCCGCAAGTCCGCCTCGTAGTCTTGACCGCCATAATAGACACCATGAATATTCACGGTGTCGTCCAGCACCTCGAACGCGATCGTCGCGCTCCGGCGGTATCCAACAGTCCGCAAGCCCGGCCAAATATCATCGCGTCGGGTGCCTCGATGCGGGAACGTCGAAAACGCTAGGCAATATTTGACGATTGCCGCTGTGTAACGCTCACCGATCGCTGGTGATGCCTTCTCGGCAATATCTTTATGCAGCTTTACAAGCTACGCCTCTGCCCTGTCCGAAAAGACTACACGATATGCCATGTCTTTTTATTGGGCTTTCAACTGGCGTTCGGTCTCGGCCTTCAAGGATGCTAACACCTGTTCGGGCGTCCGCCCCTTTGACGAATCAGCCTTCAACTCGGCGGCGGATGCCACGACTTCCGTGCGCAGCCAACTCTCAAGGGCCTTGTCACGCGCCTGCAAGGCGCGTAGCCCGTCGCGGATAACCTCGCTCTCGCTGGCATACTCGCCCGAGGAAACCTTGGTCTTGACCATCTGTGCCATTTCGTTCGGCAACGTAACGCTGAACTGTTGCGTGCTGCGCATGGGAATCTCCCGTCTTGGATCGCGCTAAGTAGGATTTAACACTATCATATATAGGCGCGATCGAGAACCGCTTAACCCTCCCCCTCTACAAGTGCGCTCATAGCCCGCTCGATCGTCTCGGCAAGTGTGATCTCGTGCCGGTCGGCATAGGCGTAGATCGCTTCGAGCGTATCGGCCCGCAGCCTGGTTGCAAACTGCTCCGTGCGGCCCGTCTTGCGCCGTGTCCGACGGGCTGCCCGTCCTGGCGAGGATGGAAACAGCTCTGGCGCTTTAGGCGTCTCACGAAAGCCCGCCGCGCGGGTCGCCGCCTTGACCGCGTTCGGATCGACGGGCGGGGCCGGCGGTGTATTCAGGTCGTCGCCAAAGTCGAGCGTGGCGCGTTTCTTGTCGTCGCCGGTCATGCGTCCCCTCCCCTGATCGCATTGATGACGGCTTGTGCATACTCGCGCGCGTTCTCCTTCGCTGTTGCCAGCCCGGACACATCAGACGTTTCCAGCTCGTGCAGCGTGCCACCCAGGGAAAACAGCGTCCGATAGGCCGCCCGGTCGATCAAGGTCGCCGGCAGCGCCGGGACCGCAGCGCCGGAAAACTGGCGTTCTATGTCGCGCGCCGTGCGCTCGCGGATCGCGGGCGGAACGCGCGTGAAGAACACGCGATACGGGATTTCGCGGTTCGCTACCTTCCACATCTGGCGCACCAGCTTGACCGACTTCGCTGCCTCGGCGGCGTCCAGAACCGAACTTTGTAGAGGAATCAGCACCAAATCTGATCGCGCGACAGCAAAACCGATGCGATCCGTCGCCGTCCCTTCCAGATCGACAATAACAAAATCCGCCTCGGCACGGGCATCTTCAATCGTGTCGATGATCGTTTCAGCCGAGTCATCGACCATGATGCGCAAGGTTTCGGGGAGTGGTCGGAGCTGCGACCAGGCGAGAAGTGGCCTGTTAGGGTCCGCGTCGATCAACGCGACCTTCCGCCCGGCCGCAGCAAATTCACCGGCAAGCACTACGGCGGAAGTCGTCTTGCCGACCCCGCCTTTGCTTGAAACAAAAGATATGACGGCCATGCGCCCTCCGGTCATCTGATAGCTAGCAGCATGTTAGCTGCGCAGGATTTATAATCCGTTACGTATCCGTTTGCAATCCGCTTATAATCATCTAGCTGCTAGAAAACTGCTGATAACTTGAATACGACTCTCACGGCCGGCTTCCTTTCGAAAGCCCGTGCGACGACAGCCGCAGGTGCAGACGTTGCGGTTTTGCTGTGAGGTTTCCGCTTTCCGATCCGCCCTATAAGCGGATCGGAACCGCCGCAGGGCCGCGAAAGCGGCCCGAACAGCGGCGTCCGCTTATGTTTGCCCTTTTGGATAAAGATCAGATAGGGATTCAGTCTGCTTGGCGGACTCACGCTTTTGCAATGACTTTCCAAGAGCTGCAAGTGCCCGGCCTAGTGCCGTATCGCCCGCCTCGGCCAGCGCCAGCTCATCGAGGGGTAGGGCCTTCCTGTAGGCGTCCAGCTCGGCCGCGCGGGCGACCTGGGCGGCAACATGATCGTCGGGCGGGGGAGGGGCCTTGCCGAACCGGCCGAGAAGCCGCAGCGCCTTTTCCGGCAGGGACAGGCGATAGGCATTGCTCGCCTGCTGCACCTGGGGGCCTGATCCTTCGCGGCCGGTCGGCTCGTAGCGCCGCAGCCAGTCGAGGAAGCCATGCGCCCGCAGCGCCTTCAGCGCCCGCACCACGGCGTCACGCGAACGCCGGACCTTCCCCATGATCGTGTCCAGTGACGGTTCCAGCCGGCCGGTGCGGAAGTCGACCAGGTTCACGAAAAACTCCAACACCTCGATCGCCACCGATCCGAGCGGGCCGGTGCGCTCGCCCTTCTGGCGCTCTGCCAGCTCGTAGCGCTTGGCCGCAAGCAAGACCTTCTGCACCTCTTGCCGGTTGGTCGGCCGCCATATCCGGCCCTCCGAACGGCCCTTGAAATGGCTGTGCCGGCGAACCGGCGTCGGGCAGCGCGCCGGGGCAGGGGGCATGACCAGGCCAAGCGCGGCCTGTCCTGACCCCCGCCATGCCGCCCTGCGCTCCTGGGCGAGGGTGGAAAGCTCCCCGGCCTCGTTCTCGGTGAGCTGGCCGGCGCTGTGCCTGGTCCAGACCTCCCGCATGATTTCATCTAGCGCGTTTGCGCGCGCGCAGCCGATCGCGGCCGCGATGTGCGTCCTCAACATATGCCTCTCGTCCTTCCCTTGGGAGGACATGACGACTGTGGACGGCAGACACAACTTACCGGTTTCCGCAAGAATCAATCTTGCGGATTGGGCGGCTCTAGCGTAGATAAGGGGAGATCTTGGTCCCCACCTCTACGGTGTGTCTGACGGCCTATAAAAACGCTCGACCGCGCCAACGGTCGGGCGTTTTGCCGTTATGCCCCTAGCTCTTTCTCGATAAGTAACCTCACGGCTTCCTCAATAATCGGCGTGCGTCCCCGCACACCTCTGGCTTCCTTTAGTTGGTCAAGCGCCTCGACCAACTCGGCGGGAAGATCTGTGTTCAGCAGAACACGGCCGGCAGCTCGCCTCCGCTCCCGGTGGGCGCGAACAAGCTCCTTGCTGGGCGTCCTGACTGCACGACTCATGATAACATGTAATCTAGAAACTACTGATTCTGCAATGCCATGATTCCAATCCGCTGGAATCGCGGGGTTTGCGCCGTGCCCGCCTGCGTTGCCGGCACACAATTCCCGTGCGACTCACCCTAACCGGGACACCGGCCGACAGGGCAGGGAAGACATGATTGCATGTAATCTTCTACCTCGGCCACATGCCTACGGCCAAGATGATGAGGCGGGCCGGCCGGAAAGGGGGTATGCGTGATCTGCTCCACGGCATCAGTACAAAGCGAGCCGCTTCTACAAGTGCCGGTTGGCGTCCATTCGGCCGTGCAGGATCCGGATAATCTCGATCCTGTCGCCTCGATCCTGAAAATAGATAATGTGCGACCCGGCCAAGTATTTGAGATAGCCCGCCCGCACATCGACATTGCGGCCTTTCTTAGTCCCTGCGGCCAACCCCTCAAACGCTGCATAGAGCTGGTCCTGGTAGGTTTCGGCCTG
>JAIPUZ010000111.1 GCA_022833215.1 Mesorhizobium sp.
CCCACTGCCGATCGCTCAGCCAGAACTCTCCTGCCATGATCCAAACTCCAGCGCTTTTGAGCTTGAATCATGAAAACTTAAACTAATCAATACTATGATTGGGTTTGGAACCTAAGGCAGCCGCTGGAAACCGGCTCCTGCATGATTGCGCGTGCCAATCACCGCGTCAGCTACCCGGCGCGCATCCAGCTGGTCGCCGCCATGAACCCGTGTCGTTGCGGCATGGCCGGCGAGCCGGGCTATCGCTGCGCGCGCGGCGAGCGCTGCCGTACCGAATATCAGGCGCGCATCTCCGGACCCCTGCTGGACCGCATCGACCTGCGGGTCGAGGTTCCGGCCGTTTCGGCCACCGATCTGATCCGGCCCGCAAAGTCGGAAGCCAGCGCGTCCGTCGCTATGCGCGTGGCGCGCGCGCGGGAAATCCAGCGCGAAAGGTTCGAGACCGCCGGTGCCGATGGCGCGCTCACCAACGCCCAGTGCCCCCCATCCCTGATCGAGACGGTCGCCGCGCCCGACCAGGCGGGGCTGGCCCTTTTGCAGGATGCCAGCGAGAAGCTCGGCTTTTCCGGGCGCGCCTATCACCGCGTGCTGAAGGTGGCGCGTACGCTGGCCGATCTCGACGGCAGCGAAACCGTGTCGCGCATCCATCTGGCGGAAGCCATTTCCTACCGCATGGACAGCCAGCGCATGGCGAATGCCGCGTGAAGCACATGGTCGGCAGCACAAGGAATGGAAGCAGAACAGCGGGGGGCGCAGCCCGGTTTCCACGAAGGAATTGCGCCGGATGAGGGAAACGCAAGGCCACAGAGCGCCGAACCCCGGATAAATCCGTATGGCTGCTCCGCGCGTCTGTTTTGTCGTACCCATGCGGTCCCGGACAGGTCCCGTAGCTGAAAACAACACAGGAGTTTCCTGAACCTCGGGATGCTTGCGCAGGCGGCAAGACGGGTGCCTGCCGCGGAGCCGCCGGTTTCCGGCGTTCACGCCTCTTCGATGCGCAGCATGTGGTTGTCCCAGACATGGTCCGGATCGTCGAGCGATCTGCCGTCCGGGCCAACGATGACGCCGCCGCCCGTGGTGGCCAGAAACCCCTTGCCATCGGGCGCGATCCCGCAAACCTCGGTCATGTCCTGCCTTGAAAGCACTTTGCCGCTCGCCGCCTCGATCACGGCCAGCGAGTTGCCCTGCGGCGAGGTGACGGCGACCAGGCCCGTCTCCGGGTTGGCCGCGACGGAGCCGACATAGTTGCGCAGGCTGGCCAGAACGTCCTGCGGCATGTCGATCAGCGAAATGCCCTTGTCGCGCGTGGCCTTGCCGACGAGGGGCGGCAGGTCCGTCGCCGCACCGCGATACTGGCAGCCGAACCACACATGGCCCCCGGCATCCGTATCCATGTGCCGGATCGACAGTTTGTGGAGTTCGGCCGGCAACTCGTGTTTTTCAATGAGGTCGCCAGTGATGCGGTCGACCAGCACATAGGAGGGCTGCATGGTGGCGATGTTGAGCTCGGCGCGGCCGAAATCGGGATGGGTTTCGATGCCGCCATTGGCGATGGCCAGCGTGCGCCCGTCACCGAGCAGAAGAAGCTCGTGCGGGCCCATGCCATAGGTCGGAAACTCGCCGATGCGCTGAAAGCCGGAACCGGCATCGTAGACGCCGACCATGCCTTCGGCATTGTCGAAATCGTTCTCGGTTGCGTAGAGCAGCGCGCCGTCATGCGAGAAGACGCCATGGCCGAAGAAGTGGCGGTCGGGCAGGCTGGCGATGGTCAGCGGTTCCTCGCGGCCCCTGTGGTCGAACACCATGGCGAAGGTGCCGGGTTGGCGGGCAAACACGACAGAACGTCCGGAAACCGGATCGAACGTCACGTCGTGGCCCCGATCCGGCAGATCGACCGTGTGCAGCACCTTGCCGTCCTCGGAAAGCACCGCCGCGCCATAGCTGCCGTTGCGGCGCACGAAGGCGGTGGCGAACACGGCATCCGCCGTCATCGTGCGCGCCCAGGCGGAAGGGGTCATGGCAGCGGCAAAGCCCGCGCCTGCGGCGCGCAGGAAGTCGCGGCGGTCGATCAGCGGGGTGCGCATGTCAGTCTCCGTCGAGAGAGGAGAAGCCGGCGGTCAGCCCGAACTCGCCGCTCAGCCGAACCCCGAACAGGTTGGAGAGGCTGGATGTGACGGTGCCCAGATAATCGAGCTTTTCGCGCCGGGCCGGGTCGCCAAGCGCCTCTTCTGTCGGTCCCTTCACCGAGCGGGCGGCTTCGGCACCATTGGCGAACTGGATTTCGATGGATTCGGCAATCCATCGGGACTCGGGCGACAGGGCATCGGCCAGATGGGAGGCCCGGAACAGCCCGCCCAGCCCTTCGAGATTGGCGGCCAGCGAAGCGGTGGTGCCCTGCGAGCGCCAGTAAAGCGCCTGCTTCGGCTTGTCCTTCTCCGGGCGCAGGCCGAGAAAGCCCCTGAGCCGCACGTCGCGCACCATCTCAAGTCCGTTGATGAACACGCCCATCAGTTCGGTCACGGCCTCGGAGCCGTTGCGGTAGGTGAGGTTGTCCGGGCCGGGCCTCGACCAGATCGCGGCAAAGCCGTCCGGTTTGTTCCAGTCGTCGCGCACATTGGCGCTGATGGTCGCGATATTGCCGGCGACGGCAGCCCCGAACGCACAGCGCCATCCGCCCTCCGGCGTCGCCAGCTCGTCTGCATCCGTGCCGTACAGCACATATTCCAGCGCGCCGAAACCCTGCATGGCGACGCTTTTCCGGGCGATCTTCTCCGCGTCGATAGCGTCCGGGTCCTTGCTGGCAAGCGCCGCCTGAACCTGCTTGAGGCCAATGCTCTTGCGGTCGGGCCAGAACAGCATCCGCTCCAGCCGGTTGCCCTCGCGGATCGGGCCGAACATGATCAGCTCCACCTTCGCCCAACCTTGCGCTGCCTGCGCGAACCCGTCGCGGGCGGCGTCGAGCGCTGCCTGCGATGGCGTGGCGCACAGGGCTTCGACCGATTTCTCAAGCGAGGCGGTGCGCTCGGCAAGATCGCCATAGGCCGGGCGGATGAAGCCGTCGATCGCCTGCCCGATCACGTCGGAGGCCGGCATGGCCGCGTGAGCCGCGGCTGGCATGAAAAGGGACAAGGTGAATGCGAGCGCCGGTGCTTTCATCTAGAGCGACTCCAGAAACCTGATAAGGGCTTCGCGTTCTTCGGCGCTGGCGGCCGCGAACCTGTCGCGCGCGCTTTGCGCCTCGCCGCCATGCCACAATATGGCCTCGGTCAGATTGCGGGCACGGCCATCATGCAGAAAAAAGGTGTGGTTGTTGACCCGTTGCGTCAGTCCGATGCCCCACAGCGGCGGGGTGCGCCATTCATAGCCGTCGG
Source organism: Mesorhizobium sp. (assembly GCA_022833215.1). Taxonomy (GTDB): domain Bacteria; phylum Pseudomonadota; class Alphaproteobacteria; order Rhizobiales; family Rhizobiaceae; genus Mesorhizobium. The sequence continues at coordinate 3,372 of JAIPUZ010000111.1, forward strand.
CAACGCCCACCTGCTGGCCGTCGGCAAGCCCTTCACCCATGTCGTGCAGCAGGAAATCGGAATAGGGCCAGATGAGCTGGAAGGCATGCGCCTTGTTGGGCGCATCGCGGCGGGTGACGAATTTGGGCGTGTGGCACGAGATGCAGCCCATGTCGTAGAAGGCTTGCTTGCCGGCCAGAACCTGCGGCTTGTCGATGTTGCGCCGGGCCGGCACGGCAAGGTTCTGCGAGTAGAACGTCACCAGATCCATGATCGGCTCAGGCGCTTCGGTGTCGCCGAGGCGCGGCTGCACGCCGGTTGGCATGTCGAGACAGGCTTTCTGCGCCGGCGTGCAATCGCCCCAGTGATGCGGCACCTCCGGGGAGGAGATGCCGATGTCGCCGGCCAGCGCGTCCGAAGACTGCTGGCGGATCGTGGCCGTCTGGGCCTTCCAGCCGAAGCGGCCGAGGGCCAGTTCGCCGCTCAGCGTGTCGCGCACGATCGACGCCCGGCCGGAAATGCCATCCCCGTCTGCGTCGTCCGGGTCGGCATTGGCGAGGATGTCGGCGGGATGAATCTGTTCGACGAGGCCGAGGCCGATCATCGGATTGGCGATGCGCGGCGACAGCGTGGTGCGCGCGTCGAGCGGGCCGTAGCCGGGGTTGTCCACCGAATAGGCCGGCTTGCGCAGCGAAACGACGGTGCCGTCATCCAGGGTGACCGGCATTTCCTCATAGTCGATACGCATGCGCCCTTCGCTGACCAGACCCGGCACCGCAAGGTCCTGCAACTGCGTGCCATAGACGGGATCGGGAAAATTCAGCACCTGATGCGATGCGACCGCCTGCTTTTCCTCCTCCGTCCCGGCCTCCCGCGCCAGCCGCAGGAACATGGAAGTGGCGTCGGCGCTGCCTTCGGGTGGATGGCCGCGCCCGTCCTTCAGGTGGCAGCTCTGGCAGGCGCGGGCATTGAAGAGCGGCCCCAGTCCGTCGGATGCCTGCGTGGAGGACGGAGAAGAAACCCAGTTCTTGCGGAAGATGGCGTTGCCGAGCTTGAAGGTGCCTTCTTCCTCGAAGGTGATGTTGGCGGAGGACTGGGAGAAGGAATCGGCATTCACGCGCTTCTTCGTGGTGCCGGCGCCCCCCTGCATCAGCTCGAACTGTTCGGGCTTCGAGAAATCCGTGGCCGGCGTGGTGATCGCCCGGACCCGGGCGAGGTCCTTCGGCGTGAGATCGTCGCGTATGGCGGGAACGCCTGGCAGGTCCTGTGCCGCACCGGGCGTGAGAAGCGCGAAAAACCAAAGGGCCGCCGCACACGCGCCGAGGCGGCGTGCGGCGGGGTGTGGATGCGGCGTGCCTGAACCGGACCGCGTGCGGCGCAAAAGGTCTAGGATGCGCCGCATTCCCGCATGTCCTATGCCGCCTCGTTGGCCGGGGCGGCGTTGAGAAGGCCGTATTTCTCCTCACCGAGCGAAGCCAGCAGATCGAGCTGCGTTTCGAGGAAGTCGATATGCCCTTCCTCGTCGCCAAGCAGTTCCTCGAACAGCTTCATGGTGACGTAATCGCCCAGTTCGTTACAAATCTCGCGCGACCGCTTGTAGGAGGTGCGCGCGTCGTATTCGCCGGCCAGATCCGATTCCAGAACTTCCTTGACGTTCTGGCCGATGCGCAAAGGCGCCACGGATTGCAGGTTCGGATGGCCTTCCAGGAAGATGATGCGCTCCACCAGCTTGTCGGCGTGGTGCATCTCCTCGATGGATTCCTCGCGTTCCTTCTTCGCGAGCTTCTGATAGCCCCAGTCTTCGAGAAGACGGTAGTGCAGCCAGTACTGGTTGACCGCTCCTAGCTCCAGAAAAAGGGCTTCGTTAAGCCGCTCGATGATTTGTGGGTCGCCTTTCATGGGTCCTGCTCCCGTATTGGACGCGCAATTCTCTCACGCGATCCAAGTGTGAAACGATGTCCACGCCGCCCGCCTCCGAGCGGACGTGGTATTCCTCGGTTACCCGAATGATCGTTTCGACCACATTTGGGAAGCAGCCGCAACAGCGACCCCGCTTCTTCATATAATGATAGACCTTCGCCGGAACGATCAGTTGCCACGGATCGCTATCCAGCAAATCGATGATCGCCCTTTCGATCTCCTTTTCGGTGATGATGTTGCAGTGGCAGATCAGCATGTCTTTTTCGGCCTGGCTGAGCGGCGCTTTCCGCGCCGCCATGGCTGGAAGAAAGGGGTTGTCTATCCTTACTGGAAGACCTTGTCCGGCGCGTCGAGGCTGTCGGAGCCTTCGAAGGCGATGGCGTCGAGCTTCAGCGCGGTGACGACGCGCTCGATCGACTTCGTCTGGTCGACCAGCGCATCGATGGCGGCCTGCACGGTGGCGTTGCCCTCCGTGTTACCTTCGCCGATCTGCTGGTCATAAGCCTCTCCGGCTTCGGCCCGGGCGGCGATGGCTTCCATTTTCGCGACAGTGGCATCCAGCTTGCCGGTCAGTTCGGTGTCGAGCGCCGGATCGGTTTCCCTGACCAGACCGGACAGCGACGGGCCTTCCACGGTTGAGCCGTCGACGCGCTTGTAGCTGCCCAGATAGGCTTCGCGGATGCCGACGGCATCGTAGAGATGCGAGATATGGGTGTTGTCGGAGAAGCAGTCATGCTCCTCTTCGGGGTCGTGCAACAGCAGGCCGAGCTTCATGCGTTCGCCGGCAAGCTCGCCATAGGAGAGGGAGCCCATGCCGGTGAGGATGACCGACAGGCCGCTGTTAGCGTCGCCGTCTTCCAGCGCCTTGCGCGCCTCGCCGCCATCCTTCCAGTTGTCGACCATTTCCTGGAGGTCGGCGACCAGCAGGGTGGAGGCGGACTTCAGGTATTCGGCGCGGCGCTCGCAATTGCCGCCGGTGCAGTTGGCCTTGTCGTAGTCGGTGTAGGGACGCACGCCGGCGCCCGGGCCCGTGCCGTTGAGGTCCTGGCCCCACAGCAGGAATTCGATGGCATGATAGCCGGTGGCCACATTGGCCTCGATGTCGCCGGCCTCCTGCAGGGTGCCGGACAGAAACTCGGGCGTCAGGCTGGAGGCGTCTATCTCCTGGCCGTCGATCTCGATCTTCGTGTTGGCGATGACATTGGCCGTATACAGGCTGTTTTCGTCGGATTCGGTGCCGTAGCCGGCGTCGACATAGTCGATCAGGCCCTCGTCCAGCGGCCAGGCATTCACGCGGCCCTCCCAGTCGTCGACGATAGCGTTGCCGAAACGGTAGACCTCGGTCTGCTGGTAGGGAACGCGCGATGCCTTCCATGCCGCCCTGGCGGCGTCGAGCGTCTCGGCGGAAGGATTGGCGATCAGCGCGTCGATGGCCACGTCCAGAGCCTTTGCCGTGCTCAGCGAATCCTCGTATTTTGCAAGGGCGATGTCAGCATAGGTCGCGATGACGGCTTTCGCATCCGTCTCCGCCTTGGCCGGAAGCACGAAAATGGCCGCAGTCAACGCCGCGGTGGCGCCGATCGCCGCCATTCTGGCCATGTAGCGGGTCGAGACCCAGCTTCTGATCATCGGTCTCATCTCCTCAACAAAGTCAGGTTGGCCGTCTGTCGGCACCGGGGAGGCGACCGGAACCGGCAGGACGGGCTGCTTCGACGGAAGGAGATGAAGTCACGGTCGGCCCGGCAGCTTGCCGCGGACGGGGCAGGACAAATCCACGACGGACCTTGCCGGCACGAAACAACATCGAAGCCTCCAATCGAAAGGGTTAAAGGCCCTTACATCAAAGGAACGCGCAAAAACGCCTTTTCATAAAGCTCCACAAGCGCTGAAAGTCAATCGGAAATTAAGAAAAGGGCAATCAAAACAATAGTTTAGAATTATTCTAAACTGAACGGGTCATGTTTTGACACTCCTTGCGCCGCCATTAACGATTGACATCGCCGGCCTGCGGGTGCGACCCCGGTTTTGCCCTGCTGGTACGTCCCTCTTGGCGCGGGGCGCCACAATCGCCATCTGTCGACCAAACCCGCATCGAAGGCTCGAAACCGGAAAGCCCGAATCCCGAAAGTTTGTGCGATGAAGAACGGTACGATCATTGTTGGAGCCGGACATGCCGGCGTTCAGGCTGCGGCCAGCCTGCGCGAGGAGGGCTATGACGGGCCGGTCGTGCTGATTGGCGAGGAAAGCGAGCTGCCCTACCACAAGCCGCCCCTTTCCAAGACCTTCATCAAGGACATGCAGGCGAAGCCGCAATTGCTGCGCGGCGAAAGCTTCTACGCCACCAACAACATCGACTATCGCCCCGGCCTGCATGTTGCCGACATCGACCTTGCCGGCCGCCGTCTTGAGTTCGCAGGCAGTGCGCCGATGGCTTTCGACCGGCTGATCCTTGCCACCGGGTCGCGCCCGCGCAGGCTGCCCATCGAGGGTGCCGGGCTGGCCGGCGTGGTGTCTCTGCGGGACGTGGCGGATGCGCGCCGCATTCGCGAGCTGAGCGGAACCTGCACCGACGTGGTGGTGCTCGGCGGCGGGTTCATCGGGCTGGAGATCGCCGCGACCCTGCGCGCCGCCGGCCGCAACGTTACCGTGGTGGAGGCGGCCGACAGGCTGCTCGGCCGTGTGGTCGCTCCGCCGATCGGTGCGCATGTGCGCCAGCGTCTCGCGGATCTCGGCGTGCGCATTCTCACCGGCATGACCGTCAGCCGGCTTGAGGGCGAGAACGGGCATGTGTCAGCGGCGGTCACGTCCGCCGGCGAGCGTCTCCCGGCGCAACTCGTCATCGTCGGGGTCGGCGTCGTGCCGAATGCCGAATTGGCCGGGCGCGCCGGCATCGCCATCTCGAACGGCATTCGCGTCGATGCGCAGATGCGCACATCCGTGCCGGAGGTGCTTTCGGTTGGCGACGTGGCCTCCTACCGGCACTGGTTCACAGGCGGCGATGTGCGCCTGGAATCGGTGCAGAACGCCACCGACCAGGCGCGGCTGGCGGCGCGCACCATTGCCGGCGGCACGGACGCCTACGCGGCCGTGCCGTGGTTCTGGTCCGACATCGGCGACATGAAGCTGCAGATGGTGGGGCTGACGGCAGGGGCAGACAGCCATCTGGTCGTCGGCGAGCCGCAGGAAAACCGTTTCTGCGTCTATCACTTCGCGGGCGGCAGGCTGGTTGCCATCGAGTCGGTCAACCGCCCCGCCGACCATATGCTTGGCCGCAAGATGCTGGGTGCCGGCTTCTCGCCTTCGCGGGAAACTGTCCTTCAGGGTGCCGATGCACTGAAGGCTGCGCTCGAAGCCGCGGGATGAACGGACAAAGCCCCGGCCGCGTTGCGGCCGGGGCTTTGCAAAACGATATCCGTGGCAGCTTACTTGCGCGCCAGCAGATCGCGGATTTCGGTCAGCAGCGCGACGTCTGCCGGTGGCGGTGCGTCCGCTGCGGCGGGCTGGCCCTCGACGCGCCGGCGCACATTGTTCACCGCCTTGACCATCAGGAAAATGATCCAGGCCAGGATCACGAAGTTGAGCAGGACGGTGATGAACGAACCGTAGGCGAACACCGCGCCCTGCTGTTTGGCTGCCTCGAGAGAGGTTGCTGTGACCGCCGAAGACAGCGGCAGGAAGTAGTTGTTGAAGTCGAGGCCACCGAAGATGGCGCCGACGATTGGCATGATGATGTCGTTGACCAGCGAATCGACGATCTTGCCGAAGGCACCGCCGATGATCACGCCGACAGCCAGATCCATCACATTGCCTCTGGAAATAAACTCCTGAAATTCCTTCAGCATTTGCCTCTCCAATAGTTGCGGCACCCGCCGCCGATGTTGCAGCCCCGCTTGGCCGGAGCCCGACGGACAATAGCAGAAACCGTGGGTTGAAGAACGTGGAAATCGCAAGGTCGTTTTCGCGCCGGGCGTCGACGCAATGCCGAACCAGGGCGAAGTCATGGGCATTCCGTGCGATACGCACCGAAGGTCGCAGTGGACAGGCATTGCCGGCTGTGCTTGCCTTCCGGCTGAGGAAGCCATGGAATCCGGGACGTGCTGGGCTGGTTGATCGTCATCGCCGCCATTTTATACGTGACGATGCTGTTCGCCGTCGCCGCTTTCGGTGATCGTCATGCGGCGCGGCGGGGACCCATCGCCTCGCGCCCCTACATCTATTCGCTCAGCCTTGCAGTCTACTGCACGTCCTGGACGTTCTTCGGCTCCGTCGGCCTCGCCTCGGAGCGCGGGCTCGAGTTCCTGACCATCTATGTCGGTCCGATCCTGATCTTCGTTTTCGGCTACCCGTTCCTGCGGCGCATCATCCGGCTGAGCAAGGCGGAGAAGATCACTTCCATCGCCGATTTTCTCGCGGCCCGCTACGGCAAGAGCTTCGCCGTGGCCTCCATCGCCACGATCATCGCCACCGTGGGCGTCATCCCCTACATCGCGCTGCAACTGCGCTCCATAGCCGGCTCCATCGGTCTGATGGCGGCGTTCTATTCGCCCGATGCGATCTCGGATGATTTCGTCTACCGCGACGTCGCCTTCGTCGTGGCTTTCCTGCTGGCCGTCTTCGCCGTGCTGTTCGGAACCCGCCACGCCGATGCGACCGAGCATCAGGACGGCCTTGTGCTGGCAATGGCGGTGGAGTCCGTCATCAAGCTGGCGGCTTTTCTCGCGGTCGGCATTGCGGTCACGCTGTTCCTGTTCAGCAGCCCCGGCAATCTGGTCGAGGCCATGCGGGCCAACGAGATGGTGCAGGCCGCGATCGGCTTCGAGACGCCGCTGGCGAGCTGGATCGTCATGACCCTGCTTGCGGCAAGCGCCATCATCATGCTGCCGCGCCAGTTCTACATGACCATCGTGGAGAACCGCAGCGAGCAGGAGCTGAAGACGTCAGGCTGGCTGTTCCCGCTCTATCTCGTGCTCATCAACCTGTTCGTGCTGGTGATCGCCTTCGGCGGCCTCACCGTGATCGGCGGGCGGGCGAGCGCCGACCTCTACGTTCTGGCCGTTCCCCTGTTCAACGGCTATGACGCCATGGCCATGGTCGCCTTTGTCGGCGGGCTCTCGGCCGCGACAGCCATGGTGATCGTGGAGAGCGTGGCGCTGTCGATCATGATCTCCAACGACCTCGTCATCCCGCTGGTGCTGCGCCGCCTGCTGCGCTCGGCCTCCAGCGAGCGCGAGGACTGGTCGAAGGTCATCATCGTCATCCGCCGGGCCGCGATCTTCTGCATCCTGTTCGTGTCGTTCCTCTACTATCTGGAGATGGCCGACAATGTGCGCCTCGTCGCCTTCGGTCTCATTTCCTTCGCCGCCATCGCCCAGTTCGCACCGGCTTTCGTCGGCGGGCTGATCTGGCGCGGGGCCAATGCGCGCGGCGCCGTTCTGGGCATGATCGCCGGCATCCTCATGTGGGCCTACACGCTGTTCGTGCCCTCGGTGCTGCCGCCAGACACTCCGTTCCTGCTGGAAGGGCCGCTCGGCATCGTCGCCCTCAAGCCGCAGGCGCTGTTCGGCACCAGCGGCGAGCCGCTCACCCATGGCGTGCTGTGGAGCGTCGCCATCAACATCGTGTTCTACATACTGGGCTCGCTGTCGCGGGCGGCCTATCCGCGCGAACGCATCCAGGCTTCTATCTTCGTGCCGCGCGAGGCGAGCCCGATGCCCAGCCTGCGGCGCATGCGAACCGGCGTGACAGTCAACGAGATAAAGGACACCATCGCGCGTTACCTCGGCGTCGAACGCACCGAACGCTCGTTCCAGTCCTTCGAGCAGCGCGAAGGGCGCAAGTTTCCCGGCCATGCGCCGGCAACGGCCGAGACGCTGCGCTTCGGCGAGCAGCTTCTGGCGAGCGCCGTCGGCTCGTCGTCGGCGCGCCTGATCCTGTCCTTGCTGGTGCAGCGCCACGACCGCTCGGCCAGGCATGCCTTCCGTCTTCTCGACGACGCCTCGGATGCGCTCCAGCAGAACCGCGACCTTCTCCAGATCGCGCTCGACCAGATGGAGCAGGGCATCACCGTCTTCGACAAGGACCTGCGGCTGACCTGCTGGAACCGGCAATACCGCCTGCTGTTCGATCTGCCGGACGACATGGGGCAGGTCGGTGTCACGCTGGCGCAGATTCTCAGCCATCTCGGCGAGCGCGGCGACATAACGGGGGCGGAGGAGATCGCCGCGCTCGACCGGCTGACCCGTTTCGGCGAGCCGTGGCAGCTTGAACTGAGAACCAGCGGGCGCATACTGGAACTGCGCTCGAATCCCATGCCCGATGGCGGCATCGTCGCCACCTATGCCGACATCACACAGCGCATGCAGGCCGACCTTGCCCTGAAGCGGGTGAACGAGACGCTGGAGCAGCGCGTGGCCCGGCGCACGGCCGAATTGACGCAGGTCAACGAGGAGCTGGCGCAGGCGCAGAAGATCGCCGAGGAAGCGAATCTGGGCAAGACGCGCTTTCTGGCCGCGGTCGGCCACGATATCCTGCAGCCCCTCAATGCCGCCCGCCTCTATTGCTCGTCGCTGATCGAGAAGGCGACCGGCGGGCCGCTCGGGGAAGCGGCGGTCAACATCGAATCCTCGCTGGAATCGGTCGAGACGATTCTCGGCGCCGTGCTCGACATATCGCGACTCGACGCCGGCGCCATGAAGCCCGAGGAGACCGTTTTCAGCCTCGACGGATTGCTTCAGCAGATCGCCACCGACTTCCAGCCCATGGCCTCCGCGAAGGGGCTGCGGCTGCGCATCGTGCCTTCTGCCATCCGTGTACGCACTGACCGCAACCTGTTCCGGCGGCTGATCCAGAACCTTGTCTCCAACGCCATCAAGTACACGCGCAGGGGCACGGTGCTGGTCGGCGTGCGCCGCCGCGGCGATCTGGTGGAGATTCAGGTGATCGATACTGGCATCGGCATCGAGGCCGACAAGCTCAACATGGTGTTTCGCGAATTCACGCGCCTTGATGAAGGCGCCCGGGAAGCGGAAGGGCTGGGGCTCGGCCTGTCCATCGTCGATCGCATCGCCCGCGTTCTGCATCTGGAAATCCGCATCTTTTCCGAAGCCGGAAAGGGCACCCGGTTCTCCGTCCTCATGCCCACGGCGACGGGCGAGGTGGAGCAGCCTGTCCGGCGCGAAGTGGCGCTGTCACGACCGTTTTCGACGCTGTCCGGGCTCGAAATCCTGTGCATCGACAACGACCCTCGCATCCTGGAGGGCATGCGCCTGCTGTTGGAAGGCTGGGGCTGCGAGGTTGCCGCCTGGTCGGGCATGCGTGCCTTCTTCGAAGCACGCGAACGACGCTCGGCGCCCGATATCGTCCTTGCCGACTACCATCTCGACGGAGAAAACGGTCTCGACGCCATCGACCGGCTGCGCCAGATCTATGGAGCGGATACCCCGGCGGTGCTGGTCACGGCCGACCGGTCCACGGAAGTACGCGCGGCGGCGGAAGCGCGCGGCGTCTCCGTCATCAACAAGCCGGTGCGGCCGGCGGTCTTGCGAACCTTGCTTTCGCGCGTGCGGCCGCTGGCGGCCGAGTAAGGGATCTGGAGCGCCTTGCGTGATCCCGTTGCAAAGGGCTCTCAGGCTGCCGCGATGGAATCCGGCCCGATCTTGGAAAGCAGGATGACGGCCTGGGTGCGGCTGTCGACGCCGAGCTTTTGCAGGATCGCGGACACATGCGCCTTGATGGTGGCCTCCGAGACGCCGAGCTCGTAGGCGATCTGCTTGTTGAGCAGGCCCTCGCCAAGCATGGACAGGACTCGCGTCTGTTGCGGCGTCAGCGTTTGCAGGCGGCGGATGAGACCGGAGATTTCCGGATCGCTTTCCTTGCCGAGGTCGAGGGCGGCCGGGGCGGCGATGCCGCCATCCAGCACCGTGCGCACGGCGTTGCGGATTTCTTCCATGCTGGCCGACTTCGAAATGAAGCCGGACGCGCCAAGGTCGAGCGCGCGACGCACGGTGACGGGGTCGTCATGGGCGGAGATCACAACGATCGGCAACGAGGGATGGGTGCCGCGCAGCGAGATCAGGCCGGAAAGTCCGCTTGCTCCGGGCATGGCAAGGTCGAGCAGAAGAAGGTCGGTGTCCTCGTTGGCGTGCAACGCGGCCCTGGCGCTTGCAAAATCGCCCGCTTCAAGGATCGATGGCGCGTCACCGATGCCGGCGATCGCTTCTCGCAAAGCCCCTCGAAACAGCGGGTGGTCGTCAGCGATGACGAAGGTGTAGCCTGCCGGCAATGTCTTCCTCCCTGTCCGTCGGTCAGCTGTGCCGGGGACAGTTGCCAAATTATGCGTCGAGGGGCGCTGATTTCAAGCGCAAACTGCGTATCCTGCGATCACGTCCGGTCCGGCGCGGGTTTGGCGTCGGGGGAATCCTGCTTTTCCAGATCCTTCACGATGCCCATGAAGGAGCGGAAGAAGCGCTCCATGTAGCCCATGGTTCTGTTGAATTCCTCTTCCGTGGGCAGGCTGGATTCCAGTTTTGCAGTCAGCGAGTTCTCGAGTCTGGCCACCCGTTCCTCCAGGGATCTGACCTGATCCTGCAGACGGTCCATATCGTCCTGAACCGCCGTGCGCTCGTCAGCCGCCATGCGGCAGACGAGCTGGCCGGATTGTTCGCGACAGGCAGACATGGCGCCCGTGGCGGTGTCCATGCGCACATAGCCGTCTTCGGTCTTCTCCAGCCGGTAGCGTGCGGCCTCGTCCCCGGCCGAGGCCGGGGCGGCCAGCAGGGTGAGCAGGGGCAGGGCGATCAGGGCGCGACCACGCATGAGGGAACTCCTTCCGGCCGACAGGGCCAAAACATCCGGCAGGCAACTTAACGCCGGTATAAGCATAAGGTTCATTGTGCCCGAAATGGGGATGGCCGGACAGCCGCACTTTCCATGGCCCAAGCTTGAGTCTATAGCCCGCTCATGTCGAGCCTCATCTACAAGATCGTGCCGCGCCCGCTTTGGCAGGAGGCCGAAGACGGCGGCAGTTTCGCCGGTGCGCCGGTGGACCTTGCCGACGGCTATATCCATTTCTCCACCGCTGCGCAGCTGCGCGAGACGGCCGCGAAGCATTTCGCCGGCCAGCAGGACCTGCTGCTCGTGGCCGTGGACGGCGACGCCTTGGGCGAAGCCCTGCGCTGGGAGCCTTCGCGCGGCGGCGCGCTGTTTCCGCATCTTTATGCGGCGCTTCCCGTTGCCGCGGCCCTGTGGGTGCGCCCTCTGCCTGTGGGGACGGACGGGCACCACCGGTTTCCCGAACTGGGCCCTTTTCCTGAATCGGAGCGATCATGACCGTACTGGATGCGATCGGCAGGAAGCTGCTGTTTTCCCTTGATCCGGAAACCGCGCACGGGCTCTCCATCGCCGCGTTGCGCTGCGGCTTGCCTGTCGGCCCGCGCCCGCCGCGCGACGAGCGGCTTCACGTGCGGCTGTGCGGTCTCGATTTTCCCAATCCGCTCGGCATGGCGGCGGGTTATGACAAGAATGCCGAGGTGCCGGACGGGCTGCTCGGCCTGGGTTTCGGCTTCGCCGAGGTCGGCACGGTCACGCCGCTGGCGCAGCCCGGCAATCCGCGCCCGCGCATTTTTCGGCTGGTTGAGGACGATGCGGTCATCAACCGGCTGGGCTTCAACAATGAAGGGCATGAAGCGGCCGAACGCCGGCTTCTGGCCCGCAAGGGCAGAGGCGGCATCGTCGGCGTCAATATCGGGGCGAACAAGGACAGCGCCGACCGCATCGCCGATTACGAGCGCGGGGTGACGCGCTTTGCACCTCTCGCTTCCTATCTCACCGCCAACATCTCCTCGCCAAATACGCCGGGCCTGCGCAACATGCAGGCCCGCGAGCAGCTTGCCGAGCTTCTCTCGCGGCTGATGGCTGCACGCGCGGCGGCTTCCGCACAGCCGCCGATCTTCCTCAAGATCGCCCCCGATCTGGTCGAGGCCGAACTGGAGGATATCGCCGCCGAGGTGCTGGCCAGCGGCATCGACGGCGTCATCGTCTCCAACACCACCATTTCGCGTCCGCCGCTGAAAAGCGCTGCGCTGGCCGGCGAGACGGGCGGGCTGTCCGGCAGGGTGCTGTTCGAGCGGTCGACGACCGTGCTGGCGAAGATGCGCAAGCTGCTCGGCCCCGATATCGCCATTGTCGGTGTGGGCGGCGTCGATTCTGCTGAAGCGGCGCTCGAAAAGATCCGCGCAGGCGCCGACCTCGTCCAGCTTTACACGGGCATGATCTTCGCCGGACCGTCGCTTCCCGCCCGTATTCTGGGTGACATGGTCGAAGCGTTGCAGACGGGCGCTCATGCATCGGTTCGCGAACTGCGTGACAGCAGGCTCCGGGAGTGGGCGGCAAAGCCCCTCTGAGCCCGGTTTCGGCTGTCGGGCGAAATGCTCCGGTTCAGGCCGTTTCGGACACGGCCGGGCCGGGTGCGAAGGTCGCGCGCTCGCGCCGCGGCAGCAGGGCTGCAAGGCCGAGCCCGCGCAACAGCAGGAATATGTGCAGCGCGGCCCACAGGGCGTGATTGCCGAACAGCGGCGTCAGCGCAACCATGGTCGCCGCGAAGGCGGCCAGCGACAGGAGCATGGTGTTGCGCATGTCGCCGGACCATGTGGCGCCGATGAAGACGCCGTCCATCTCGAAGGCCAGCACGGCGCTCATTGCGGTGAAAGCCGCCCATGGCAGGAAGGCGGAAGCGAGTTCCCGCACATCCTCGGCGGTGGTGAGAAAGGCAATCAGGCCGCCGCCCCAGATCAGCAGCGCGGCGGTGGCGATGCCGGAGAGCACGAAGCCCCACAGCGCGCACAGCCGCACGGCACGGCGAAAGGCGATGCGGTCGCCTGCGCCGACGGCCCGGCCCGCAAGCTGCTCGGCCGCCGTGGCGAATCCATCGAGGAAGAAGGCGGTCGCCATGAAGAAGTTCATGAGAACGGCGTTGGCCGCCAGTGTCACCGTGCCGAATTGCGCGCCCTGCCGGGCGAACAGGGCAAAGGTCGCGATAAGCGCGAAGGAACGGATCATGATGTCCCGGTTGAGCGTCATCATGCGCCCGATGGCCGCCATGTCCGCGATCCGGGCCATGCCGACGCGCGGGCCGGCGCGGAACCGTGACAGCACGATCGCCATGCCGGCCAGCATTGCGATGAGTTCGCCACAGACCGTGCCCCAGGCGACGCCGGCGACATTCCAGCCCAGATGAAGGCCGAGATAGAGTGAAAAGACGATGTTGGTGCCGTTGAGCAGGATTTGCAGGCCCAGCGCCGTCCGTCCCTCGCCGCGCCCGAGCAGGTAGCCGAGCATCGCATAGTTGATGAGCGTGAAGGGCGCGCCCAGGAGGCGGATGCGGACATAGGTGTCGAGCGCGCGATTGACCTCCACTTCTGCGCCGAGAAAGCGTATTCCGCCCGTCGCGATCAGTGGCGCCAGTGCGGCAACGGCAAGCCCCAGCACCAGCGCGATCAGGAAGGCTCGCCAGAACACGGCCTGTTCCTCGCTTGTGTCTCCGGCTCCGTATGCCTGCGCCACCAGACCCGTGGTGCCGGCGCGCAGGAAGTTCAGCGTCGAGAACACGAAATCGAACACCAGCGCGCCCGCCGCCAGTCCGCCGAGCATGGCCGCATCGCCATACTGGCCGATGATCGCCGTGTCGGTGAGTCCAAGCAGCGGCGTGGTCAGGTAGGCAAGCGTCATCGGCACGGCGATGGCCAGAACCGTGCGGTTGGTTACGGTGAAGGCCTGCACCGGCCGAGGCTGGGTGGTCACGCTGTCTTCGCCCCCTGATGCGGCATGATGCCGGTGCTTCCTGCCGGAACGGCGGACGTTGCGATGAGCTCCATCCGCTCCCCCGGCCTGATCGTTGGCCGCCCGATGGAAGCCGGACGTTCCCGCCTGGCCGCAAACGCTTCCGATCGATAGCGCAGACCGGCGCGCCGGTAAACTCGTGCCGAAGCCGGCTACTTTCGGTAGTTGGCGATGCGGATGAGGAGGAAGGCGGGGATCACGATCGCGGCGCCGAGCAGCACGTAGCCAAGCACGCGGTCGATGGCCCGGAAGCCAAGGTTCCAGATGTCGACGAAGAAGTTGCGGATGCCCATCGCGACATCATATGGCGACCAGCCGAAGGCGCTCATCACCAGTCCGACGAGGAAGGAGACGATCAGCAGCTTGGCCAGAATGCGCAGCGGCGTATCGCCGAGGAAGCGGGTGAGGGCGGACAAGGCGTTCTCCTTCGGATCCGTTCACCCACCAGATAGGCAAGTGCCGGCCCCGCGGCAAGCAAAACCCGCCCCGATGCCTTCAGGTGGATCGGGGCGGGTGGAATGTCCGCGCCCGGCCGCGAGGGCAAGGCGCATGGCGCGCGGATGGCAGGATTATCTGCCGAGGAACCTGTTCAGCACATTCCTGGTGATCCGCTCCACATAGAAGTCCTTTTCGATCAGTCCGTTCACCCATTCGCAGGTGCCTGCGCAAAACACCTCGCCCTTGCCTCTTTCGAAGGAAACCACCATGCCGTTGCCGCGCGAGTGCCGCTCGACGGCCGGCTGCTCCTCGTTTCCTTCCAGAACGGAGGCGGTGAAGCGGGCGTCCGCATCGGACAGCCAGTGGTAGGATGAGTGTTCCTCAAGGCCGTATTCGGCCTTGGTTGCCCAGTTCATGGCGATGATCTGGAGCCCTTGCGGCGCGCCGTCTGTGTGGCATGGAACCGGCAGGCCGTCGACGAAATTGTAGTCCAGCCCATCGACCTCGAAGCAGAAGATGTTGGATTCGTCGCCGAACATGTCGGCATATCCCAGCCCCGTTCCCTCGAGCGCCCAGTGCTTGTGGCGGAACACGTTGAAACCCCGGGAAGACCGGGGAGCCATGGAGTAGACCCCGGCATAGATGCCGCGCAAGGCATTGACGCCGAAGGTTTCCGCCCCCGGATAGCCGACGCGGGGGTCTTCCCAGGCGCCGGTCATCAGTGCCGGATTTTCCTCGCGCAGCGGATCGCGGTCGCGGGCCAGATATTTGTAGCAGACCTGCCTGCCGTTGTTCTCCTCGATCCTGACCTGCCACATGAAGTTGGCTGCGAAGCGCGCGACCTTGCCGCCGCGATCGACGAAGGCGTCGACGGTCTCCCGCATCGGTCTCGACCAGTATTCGTCATGGCCGATGAAGGCCATGCAGTCATAGTTGCCGGTAATGGCCGGATTGAATTCGAGGTCGTCCTGCGGGACGATGTGGACCTCGTAGCCTTCTCCCTCCGCCCACACCACGAAGGGGCGCTCGAACGTGGCCCATCCCGTCGAGGCATAGTAGCGTCCGTAACCGTTTGCATAGGCCCAGTTCTTGGAATCCTGATTGGGGAGCGAGGGCTTGCGGGGGCGGATCTTGGAGCAGATGCGGGGCGCATCGGCAGGTAGCCAAACCTGGCCGCGCGCCCATGGGCGGCTGGTGGAAAGAGTGGGGCAGGCTCCCTGCGGATAATCCGGGTGAAGGCCGCGGTAGTGGCTGGCGCCGCCCCAGTCGTTGTAGGCTGTCCATGTGCAGGTCGAGGCCACCAGCAGGATCGCGCCCTTGTGGGGCCTGTTTGCAGCGCGCACGAAGAAGATGTGGTGTCCGAGCGGCGGCTCGAACTCCTTCGAGCCGGGATGCCGCAGTTCGACCAGATAGGCGCCTGGCGTCGCATCCTGCGGCAGCTCTATCGACAACGTCTCCTGCCAGCCGCAGCCCGACATATAGGCCGTTGCCGGTGTCGGCTGGAAAACCGTGTCGATTTTTTCCCATTCGATCAGGGTGTCGGGGCGCAGCCCGTCCCTGTAGACCCTGACGGAAATGGCGGGAAGACTGGACGAGATGCAGAGCGATACGCGCTCCCCGGCATCGTAGCTCCTCCTGTCGCTGTAACACCAGGCCGCTGCGATGCCGGCCTCTTCCGGTATTTCCACCCAGGTGCTCTTGGCGGCCATGCCGGAGCCGGAAATGGACCGCGCCGGCCACGCGCCTTCGGCCGGCCGGACGCCCGGCGTCTTCTTTTTCTCTCCAGTCACGATTCAAATAACCTTTCTGCCATCAGGAAACTGCGCGGGGCGACAATCCGGCAGGAGCGACCAAGCTGAAAACGCGCTGCAGCATGCAGTACCGGTGCCGTCTGGAATATTAGGTCCATAATTAAGGCTAGGAATCAAACGATTCATTGTCAATGCGCTTCTTTCCCCGCGTTGCGTTCCGATTCCCGTACAGCGGAGGCGTTGCGCGCAGAGGTCGCCGACGGCGTATCCCTCCCAAATTGAACTGAATGATTCTGTTGACAGTTTAGAGATCATATGGTTCAAAATTGACCGATAACGACAAAAGGCCGGATGAGGGGATCGCATATGAAGAACGGGAACCGGGGGCGAGCGCCAGCCTCGAAGGGCGTGAATCGCCGTCAATTCCTTGCCGCGAGCCTTGCGGCGACCGCCGCCGTGCCGGCAATGTCCCTGCCGCTTGCCAGACCCGCGCTGGCTCAGTCGGATCCATCGCGGACGCTGAAGTTCGTGCCTCACGCGTCGCTGTCGATCATGGACCCCGGCTTCTCGGCGGCCGGCGTGACAACCCAGCACGGCTTCCATATTTTCGATACCCTGTATGGTCTTGACGCCAACCTGCGCCCGCGCCCGCAGATGGCCGAGGGTCATGTCGAATCCGACGACGGCCGCACCTGGGATATCACCTTGCGTGAGGGCTTGCGCTTCCATGACGGCGAGCCGGTCCGTGCGCAGGACTGCATCGCCAGCCTGAAGCGGTGGATGTCGCGCGATGTGTTCGCCAAGGACATTGCCGGCATGCTGGACACAATGGAAGCGCCGGAAGACCGCAAGCTGCGCATCAAGCTCAGACAGCGCCTCCCCATTCTTCCGCTTGCACTGGGGCGGCTTTCGCCCTTCGTGCCCTTCATCATGCCGGAGCGTCTGGCCAATACGGAAGCGACGACGCAGATCACCGAGATGATCGGCTCCGGTCCCTACCGTTTCGTTGCCGACGAGCATGTCGTCGGGAGCCGGGTTGTCTACAGCAAGTTCGATCAGTACGTCCCGCGCCAGGAAGCGCCTGAGGGCACGACAGGCGGCAAGGTCGCGCATTTCGACCGTATCGAATGGCAGATCATTCCCGATGCGGCCACTGCGGCAGCGGCCTTGCAGGCGGGCGAGGTGGACTGGTGGGACCAGGTTCACCCCGATCTTGCACCGCTGCTCGCCGGCAACTCCGACATCGAGGTCAGGCGTCTCGACCCGTACGGCTATATGCCGCTGCTCCGCTTCAATTCCACCATTCCGCCCTTCGACAATCCGGCCATGCGGCGTGCCTTGATCCGCATGATCGACCAGACGGAGTATCTGTCAGCCATCACCGGCGGCAATCCTTCCCAGTTCCAGACATGCCATGCCTTTTTCCCGTGCGGCACCGAATACGGAACCCCGCTGGCGTCGGACCCGCTTGCCGAGCCCGATTTCGATGCGGTCAAGCGCGATCTTGCCGAGGCCGGCTACCGCGGCGAAAAAGTTGTGATCGTCAACCCTTCCGATTTCCCGACGATCGCGCCGCTTGGCGAGATCACCTTCGAGCTGCTCAAGAAGGCCGGCGTCAATGTCGAGATGGTTTCCACCGACTGGGGCGGTGCGCTGGCGCGCGTCCAGAATCGCGAGACGGTCGAGAAGGGCGGCTGGAACATCTACCATTCATGGTGGGGTGGCCTTGCGGTCTCGTTCCCGCCGGTGAACACCATGATCCGGGGCCTGGGCGCCAAGGGCTGGACCGGCTGGTACGAAAGCGCCGACATGGAGGCGATGAACTCCGCCTGGCTTCTGGCAGAATCCGAGACGGACCGGATTCGCATCGCCGCGCAGATGCAGGAACTGGCGTTCAGGGAGATGCCGTCGATTCCGCTCGGGCAATTCTTCATCGACACGGCACATCGCAAGTCGATCACCGGGCTTGTCGCGCCCCGGTGCGTGCCCTGGAACGTGCGCCGGGCCTAGGGCATCTTGCAGCCGGACGGGATTGTCCGGCGTCGCATGAATGCGGCTGATAAAAGAGACCGGGGCAGCGGAAGCAGCGTTCGCCAGGACGCCCGCTGCCCGGGGCTGGATTTGCCGCCGGTGGACGGCAGCATCAGCTGACACCCGTGGCGGCCCCGGTGTCGGGCACCCGTGTATGTGCGGGCGCGGGGCCAACCGGAACGCTTCCGGCGAAACGTTCACCGACTGGAAGGAGTGAAGCAACTGTACGCATTCATCATTCGCCGGGTCGTCTCGACAATTCCGGTCATGGCTTTCGTCGCCCTGTTCGTTTTCTCCCTGCTCTATGTGGCTCCCGGCGATCCGGCTTCCATCATAGCCGGCGATCACGCAACGCCGGCCGATATCGAGCGCATCCGCCAGAGCCTGGGGCTCGATCGTCCCTATCTCGTGCGCTTCGGCGAATGGGTCATGCGCGTCCTGCAGGGCGATCTTGGCAACTCCATTTTTTCTTCCGTCCCGGTCGCGCAGCAGATTGCGCAGCGGATCGAGCCGACCTTGTCGCTGATGATCATGACGCTGGTCATCGCCGTGGTCGTCGCGGTGCCGATCGGCGTTGTATCGGCATGGCTGGCGGGAACCTGGGTCGATCGCCTGTTTGTCGGCTTTGCCGTGCTCGGTTTTTCCATTCCCGTTTTCGTTGTCGGCTATCTTCTGGCCTACGTCTTCGCCCTGCAACTGCAATGGCTGCCCGTGCAGGGCTATACTCCGCTGTCGAACGGGTTCCTGCCCTGGCTGCGTAACCTGATCCTGCCGTCGCTGTCGCTGGGGGCGGTCTACATCGCCCTGATCGCCCGCATCACCCGCGCAACGATGCTGGAGGTCCTTGGGCAGGATTATATCCGCACGGCCGAGGCCAAAGGCGTTTCGCGGCGCAGCATCCTGTTCGTCCATGCGCTGAAGAACGCCTCCATCCCGGTCATCACCGTTGTCGGTGTCGGTGTCGCCCTGCTGATAGGCGGCGCCGTGGTCACCGAAAGCGTGTTCGCCATTCCGGGGCTCGGACGCCTTACGCTGGATGCGGTGCTGAGGAGGGACTACCCGGTCATCCAGGGCGTCATCCTCGTATTCTCCTTCGCCTATGTGATCGTGAACCTGATCGTGGACATCATCTACACAATCGTCGACCCGAGGATCAGATATTGAACGCGCCGACAGCTCAGGACATTCTTCCCGCCGGCCGCCGGTCATCGCGGACCGCCGCGTGGTTCGAGCGCTATGTGCGCCGGCATCCCCCGGTCGCGGTGGGACTGGCGCTGCTTGGCATGATGCTGGTGATCGCGATCCTTGCTCCCGTCCTGTGGACAGTCGATCCGTCCGCGATCTCTGCAACGAAGCGCACCCGCGTGCCCTCCGAACTGAACTGGTTCGGAACGGACATGCTGGGCCGCGATATCTATTCGCGGGTCGTGTACGGCGCCCGCATCTCCCTGCTGGTCGGCTTCCTGGTGGCCGTTCTGGCTTCCGCCATCGGCCTCGCCATAGGGCTGTTCTCGGGGTTCGTGCGCTGGGCCGACGGCATCGTCATGCGCATCGTCGACGGTATGATGTCCATACCGCCCGTGCTGCTGGCCATCGCGCTGATGACGCTGACCGGCGGTACCGTAACAAATGTGGTGATCGCCATCACCATTGCCGAGATCCCGCGCGTCGTCAGGCTCGTGCGCGGCATCGTGCTTTCGCTGCGGGAACAGCCATATGTGGAGGCGGCGGTGGCCTGCGGCGCCGGAGCGCCCCGCATCATCGCAAAGCATATATTGCCCAATACGCTCGCCCCTATGACCGTGCAGGCGACCTACATCTGCGCGAGTGCGATGATCGTCGAGGCCATATTGTCCTTCATCGGCGCCGGCGTTCCGCCTTCGATCCCGACATGGGGCAACATCATGGCTGAAGGCAGGGCGCTGTGGCAGGTCAGGCCGCACATCGTATTCTTCCCCGCCCTGTTCCTTTCCCTCACCGTCCTCGCAGTCAACCTGCTCGGCGACGGTCTCAGGGATTCCCTCGACCCGAGGCTTGCAAAGCGCATATGATGAAAAACAACCCAGAACCCGCAGTCGCCTGCCCGTCGACGTCTTCCCTGCTTTCGGTATCCGGTCTCGTGACGTCCTTTCGGGTGGAGGGCGGCTGGCGCCCGGTGGTGAAGGGCATCTCGTTCGATGTCTCGGCAGGCGAGACCGTGGCAATTGTCGGTGAATCCGGCTCCGGCAAGAGCGTCACCGCACTTTCGATCATGGGGCTGACGCCGCGCGCATCGACCAGGATCGAAGGCTCGGTAAAGCTCTGCGGGAAGGAACTGACCACTCTGTCCCCAGCGGAGATGAACAAGATACGCGGCGACGAGATCGCCATGATATTTCAGGAGCCGATGACGAGCCTCAATCCTGTGCTCACCATCGGCTTCCAGATCGCCGAATCCCTGATGCTGCATCGTGGAATGAGCCGCGCAGCCGCAGACGCCGAAACCGTGCGCCTGCTGGAAAGGGTTCGCATCCCGGATGCCAGGTCGCGCCTCAGCGAGTATCCGCACCGGTTCTCCGGCGGGATGCGGCAGCGGGCGATGATCGCCATGGCGCTTGCCTGCGAGCCCAGGCTGCTGATCGCGGACGAGCCCACGACCGCTCTGGACGTGACGATTCAGGCGCAGATACTTGAACTCATCAGGGAGCTTCAGGCGGAAGAGGGCATGTCCGTCCTTTTCATAACGCATGACATGGGGGTCGTGGCCGAAACCGCGGACCGAACCATGGTCATGTACCACGGGGAGATGATCGAGGCCGGATCCACCGAAAGCATATTTTCTACCCCCCGCCGGCCTTACACAAAGGCTTTGCTGTCGGCAGTTCCCGCACTGGGATCGATGGCCGGCCGCGTGCGTCCGATGCGCTTTCCCGTTGTGGATCGCCAAACCGGAAAATCGGATTGCCCGCAGGAGCAGCCGGACACGGTTCAGTCCGGGGACAAGCCGGTCATAGAGGTTCGCAATCTCACGACACGTTTCAATATCCGCTCAGGCATCCTGGCCACTGTTCTCGGCCGGGTTCATGCCGTGGAAAACGTTTCATTCGACATTTATCCGGGAGAAACGCTGGCTCTGGTGGGGGAATCGGGCTGCGGAAAATCCACCACGGGACGGTCGATCATGCGGCTGGTCGAGCCCTCTTCGGGGTCCATCCTGCTGGACGGCACGGACGTGCTCAAGACGACGCAAAGCAGGTTGCGCGAACAGCGCCGGCTTGTTCAGATGATTTTTCAGGACCCCTTCGCCAGCCTCAATCCCCGCATGAAGGTCGGCGAATCGATAGCCGAGCCGCTTGTCGTCAGCGGCCTGTTCGGAGCGGCTGCAATCAGGGACAAGGTTGCCGACCTGCTCCGGAAAGTCGGGCTGGAGCCCGATATGGCGGAGCGCCTGCCCCATGAATTTTCAGGAGGGCAGCGGCAGCGAATCTGCATCGCGCGGGCGCTTTCGGTTGAGCCTCGCCTCATCATAGCCGACGAATCGGTGTCAGCTCTGGACGTTTCGGTGAAGGCTCAGGTCGTCAACCTGATGCTGGATTTGCAGAAGCGCATGAACCTGGCCTATCTGTTCATTTCTCACGACATGGCCGTCGTCGAACGCATAAGCCACCGGGTCGCGGTCATGTATCTGGGGGAAATCGTCGAGATCGGACCCCGTGAGAAGATTTTCAGCAGCCCCCAGCATCCCTATACAAAGCGCCTCCTGTCGGCCGTTCCCGTGGCCGATCCGGCGAGACGCGGGCAAAAGCGCCGGATAGCGAGCGCCGAACTCAGGAGCCCCGTCCGCCGGGCAGACTACGAACCGCCGGTGCGCAGATACACCGACGTTTCGCCCGGCCATATGGTGATGGAGTGGGGCGAAGACTGGATGGCGGACCCGGTGCCGGGTTAACTTGAAGAGTTGTTGGCGGCAGCCGGACTTGCGCGTGACACGCACCTGCCGCAGGCGATATTGTCCCTGCAAAAGCCGATAGTCGCCCGGCGCGCCGGCAAAACAGCTCCCGCTTTCGATGGCGCAGGAAAGCGGGTCGGCCCGGTGCGCTTTGCCGTTGCAGCAGGCGACCCGCACATGCTAACGAAGCGCTGCGCGGGTATGATGTAATGGTAGCCTGTCAGCTTCCCAAGCTGAACGCGCGGGTTCGATTCCCGCTACCCGCTCCAGCGGCTGCGCAGCACCATGATATATGTCACCCACGATCAGGTCGAGGCGATGACCATGGCCGACAGGATCGCGGTGATGAATGCGGGCCGCATCGAGCAGTTCGACACACCGCTGGAGCTTTACCGGCGGCCGGCAAACATGTTCGTCGCCGGTTTCATCGGCTCTCCGAAGATGAACTTCATCGAAGGCGCCAGGGCGCGCGAATACGACGCCCGCACCATCGGAATCAGGCCGGAGGCTATCGACTGGTCGGCCGACAGCGGAAAATGGAGAGGCCGGGTGGAAAGGGTCGAGCATCTGGGCGATGAGACGGTCGTGCATCTTTCGCTCGACACGGCTGATATTCTCACATTCAGGACGCCGCTGGACGAACGCCTCGTTGCCGGACGGAATATTCACGCATCGCTGCGCGAGGACAGCATCTATCGGTTCGGCTGCGAGGGGTGTGCGATCCACGGCCCGAAGCGGGATCCCTGACAGGCTGTCCGCTCATCCGGCCGGCAGGGGGGCCTGCCGGCAAGGGTAATATCGTGCAGGAAGCCTGCGCGGCCTTCACGGAAGTGATCGCCGCGCTCCCCGTGATTATGTCCTCCCATCCCGGCTCGGAAATGCCGGCAATGGTTGCCGGAGACGCGAAGGTCGATCCGCGCCGAAGGTTCTGGCCACGCCTTCGCCGAAGCGCCTGATCTCGGTCGCATCGTGCAACCCGGAAATCATGAACTCGCCCACCCCGGCTGCCGCAAGCCGCGAGAGAGCCGGGATGTTGGCGGGGGAGAACCCGTCATGGACGTGAATCCATTGCGAGAAGCGTATTTTGTGGGACCGGCCGAAGCTGCGGGCGGCATTGCGCACGCGCTCGATTGTGACGATGGTCTCGCCCGGCGGTCCCGGCGGCAATTCGAAGATGCTGGCGTGACGGGCGGCCACTTCCACGGCCTTGCCGGAATAGCCCGCGATCCGGATCGGCAGCGCGAAACCCTGCGGTCCCTTGTCCGGCACAATGGCACCGTGAAGCGAATAGAACCTGCCTTCATGGTCGAAGGGAAGATCGTTCGACCACAGACGCTTGAGCAGCGTCAGATATTCGTCGGTTTTCTGCCACCCCAAGGTCGATCCGCGGGAACCCGGTACATCGGGCGATGCGCCGATGATACGCAGCGACAGCCTCCCGCCCGTCATGCGGTCGAGCGCCGCAATGTCCGAGGCGGCGATCAGCGGGGTGGTGACATCCACCCAGTGAGTGAGGATTATATCCAGAGACCCGTTCCACCGGGCGACGCTGGAGATAAGGTCGAGGTTCGCCAGAGCGCCCGCCGCATCGTCGACAAGAACGGAACTGAACCCGGCCTGCACGGCAGCCGCCAGTTCGCGGCTGGCGATTGCCGGGTCGAAAAAGAATGGCGGATTGACGGAGCCCGCGGACTGACGGTCGGTACGAGGAACAAATACGAAGTCGATTGACATTGTACTCCTCCTTAGCCTGGAATTTCCTTCTGCCGTGTCGCGTCGGCGGAGCCCTTTCAGCCGAGAAGGCCCAGAACGATCGCGGATGTGAACAGGAAGGAAAGCGCGAAAACCGCGTAGGCCGCCAGCTGGCTGGCCGGAATGTGCGGCAAGGGCATGCGACTGAACAGCAGATGCTTCATGTCGTTCTCCATTCGATTCAGTCTATAAATCAAGTGGACTTTGTCCATCGCGTTTTGCCCGCGTTCCGGAATATGCGTTTGCTCTGCGCCAGGCGATAATTGGAATTTCATGCTCCCTGACCGATGATCGGCGGGAGAAGTCCGGGACTCGCCGGGCCGGTGGGCGCGTTGCGAACCGCCGCGCGGAGGCTGTGCGCTAATCGGGCCTCGCCTTTTTCGGCGTCCGCAGCGGTCATGGAAATGATGAAGGAATGGCGGGAAGCCGGTGGCTCCGGCGATTTTCTATGTCGGAACCGGGAACTGGTGAATGTCAGCCGCTGGAGTCTGTCGCAGCGCCTGCACCGGCCGGATTTTCCTCATCCGGACCCTTGTGCGCCCTTGCGGGCGCACGCAGGATGCCTGGATATTGCGATCGGGCATCGGAGCGATCCGAGGCCCGATCCTGCTTTCCATCCGACGTTTTAGTACTGGCCGCGATAATAGCGCTCGTCGCATTCGGCAACGTAGACGCGTCCGTCCGGCGCGCGGTAGCGGCACATCTGCCGGTCGCCCGGCTGCGGGCCGCCCGAGGTGGCCACAACGGCTCCGAGCAGCGCGCCGGCGCCGGCGCCGATCAGCGTGCTTTTGGTGTCGCGGCCTATGGCCTGGCCGACAAGCGCGCCACCTGCGCCGCCCAGTGCCGCACCGGTGGTTGCGCGCTGCTGTTGCGGCGTCTGCGAGCAGCCGGCAAGGCCGATCGTCAGGGCCACGGCGCCCATGGCGGCGAATCTAAAAACGTTCATCTTTCCATCTCCTTGTCTGCCAAGCCGGCATCGCACAATGCACATCAAAGATGAACGCAACCTGACCGCGCCGGGTTCCGCTGCCCTGATGCCGGTGACACCGGCAAAGCACCCGCGCCTTGCGCGGATGCCGATCCGGTTCCGTTTTCCCGCCGCGAATCAGAAGGTTCCGGTCAGGGAGAGGTAGTAGCTTCGTCCCGGTTCATTGTAGGTGTTGGCGCCTTCGCCGGTGCGCAGGAGCTGCTTGTCGAACAGGTTCTTCACGCCTGCGCTGAACTTGAAGTTCTCATTGGCCCTGAAATCGAAACCTGCATTGACGATGGTGTAGGCTTCTCTCGGGGTCAGGTCTACGCCGGTGACGGGGCTGTTGCTGTAACCGGAAGATCTGGTGGCCGGCTTGATCTTGCCATAGTGGGTCGCCGACAGCAGGAGGGCCAGCTTCTCGGAGGCTTGCCATTCGAGCGAGGTGTTGATCGTGTAATCCGGGATCAGCGAGTAGGGTTGTCCCCGGCTGTTGCGGGATTCGATCATCTTGGTGAAGTTTGTCGACCAGGTCAGGTTGTCCAGAACCGGAATGGACAGATTTCCTTCCAGCCCCTGGATGACGCCGGGCCCGCCATTTTCCCAGCGATAGACATAGTTGTCGTAATATCCGTTGAGACGGCTGTTCCAGATTTGATGGAAGATGCCGTAGATCGTGTCGCCGGTGGTTATCTTGTTCTTGTAGTCGTTGTGGAAATAGGTGACGCCGGCGTTCCACCCCGCTTCGTTGGAGTAGTTGATGCCAATTTCCTTGTTGACGCTGACCTCGGGATCGAGGTCCTCGTTGCCGAGGATATAGCAGGGTCCCTGCCCGGGAGGACAGCCTCCGCCGGCGCTGTTATAGATGTAGTTCGGGTTTGTCTGGAACAGGTTCGGGGCCTTGAACGGGCGCGCGATGCCCGCCTTGATGGTGATGTCGTCCGTGACTTTCCATGACCCGTTGAGACTTGGGCTTACATTGAAGCCGAACTTGTCGTGATAGTCGAAGCGGATTGCGGGCGTCACGATCCAGTCGTCGCCGACGAGGATGTTGTCCTCGAGGTAGATGCCGACCATGTTCGCGGAACTGCTTGTCGGCCGGTCACCGGGTGCAAGCGGCACGCCCACATCTCCCGGAAGCGCCTGCCCGATGGAAATCGAGGCCGGATCGTCGAAGAATTCCCCCCTGTATTCCACGCCGACGGTCATTTTCTGATCGTAGACAAGCGTCATGGGGATGTTGAATTCGGAGCGTGCCGAAACCACGTCGAGAGTGGATTCCACGCGCTGGGGGCCGTCGCCGCTGGTGATGATGGTGCCCTCGCCGCCTCCTGTATTGCCTTCCTGGAACCGGTTGTTGAGCGTGCGCTCCCACTGGATATAGCTGTCGGAATCGCCGAAATCATACTGCCCCGCGTGGGTCGCCGACAGCGTCGTGCGGGTCATGCGGTTGGTCTCTTCACCCTTGCGGGCGATCTCCTGAAGGATTTCGCTCGACGTTCCGCCGAACAGGGTGTCGCCCGCATATTTGTTGCCCTGACGGCTCCAGCCGGCTTCGAAATCTATGCGGTGATCCGGATTGACCTGCCAGCTGAGCAGCCCTTTAAGGTCCTTGTTGACGACGCCCTCGCGGCCGGCGGGGTTCATGGTGATCACCGTGTTGCCGTTCCGGTCCACGGTCTCCGTGCCGGGGCCGTTGATGTCGAGATCGTCGGGGTCGGTGACGCTGACATTGCCGTAAATGCGGTAGGAGAGAGATTCGCTCAGCGGCCCGGAGGCAACGACGTTGGCGCGCCGGTTGCCGCCCTCCCTGGAGTCTTCGGGCACATTCGCATATGTGGTCACGCTGACGGATTTTTCCGTCGGGCGCTTGGTGATGATGTTGATCACCCCTCCCGATGCGCCCGAACCGTAGCGCGCTGCGGCAGGGCCGCGCAGAACCTCGATACGCTCAATCGCCTCGGCCGGCACCCAGTTGGAATCGCCGCGCGTGTCGCGCTCGCCGCCGAAACTGAAACGCACGGAATTGCGCGACAAAACCGGCTTGCCGTCGATGAGGATGAGCGTGTTCTCCGGCCCCATGCCGCGGATGTCGATCTGGCGCTGGTTGCCGCGGTTGCCGGTGGTCGTGTTGCCGGTCAGGTTGACGCCGGGCATCTTGCGGATGATTTCGGAAATATCGTTGGCAGGCGGGGACTTTTCGATGTCTTCGGCCGAAATGTTGGAGACGCCGGGCGCCTGCTTCGTCTGCTCGCCAGCCGAAAGCACCACGACCTCGTTGAGGACGATGGCGCCGGCCTGCTCCTGCGTGGCCTTTTCCTTTTCTTCGTCGGGTTTTGCGTTCGTTGTCTGCGCGTGCGCGGAGAACATGCTGACAGACATGAGCAGGCCAATGGCGGTGGCTGCCCGGTAAGCTCTGTGGAAGTTCATTGCGATTGTCCCTCACTTCACTGTTCGCCAATACGCGCCGAAGACTCCACGAGGGGGGCTCCCCTGTGGCTGGTCGGTTGACTGGCTGGTGTGGAAGAAGGGCGGTATCGGCATGCATGGTGCCGGTGCGATTGGTCTGTTCAGCGTTTGATCATTCGCATCCAGAACATGTCGTCCGAGCGCAAGCGCTTTTTGACGACCCCTCTCTTGATCGCCCTTCCGCATGGCCGGAAGTGGCTGTCAGAAAATATGATTACATGAGTCATATTTTCTATAAAACCTGTGCGAGGGCAGAGGAAGGGTGTTTCGCTGAGCCGGCGATATATGGGGGCATGCGTGGCAAAAAGGCCGCAGTAGGTTACTGCGGCCTTTGCTGGGGCGTTAAAGCGTGTCGCGATCTTTCAGCTTCGCTCCCTGCGCTTCATGTTCCCGTTTTGGCGCATGTCGCCCGAAACCGGTTCCCACTTTCGGGCGGCGTGCTTTTGCAGGCGGTTTCGGACATCAATAGATGTCGAAGTCGAAATATTTTGCCTGGATCTGCTTGTAGGTGCCGTCGGCGACAATGGCGTCGATGGCCGCGTTGAGCTTCTCGCGCAGTTCGTTCTCGCCCTTGCGGATGGCGATGCCGGTTTCCAGCTCGGTGCCGTCCACGTCGCCGATCATCTTGCAGCAATCGGCATCGGCCGAGTTCTTCAGCCAGTCGACCATCACGAACTTGTCGGAGACGACGGCGTCGAGGCGACCGTTGATGAGGTCCTGCACCGCTTCTTCCTGCGTCGGATAAAGCTTCACGTCGGCGCCGGCCTTGGCGTAGTGGTCCTGGGCGTAGATCGCCTGCGTGGTCGCCGCCTGCGCGCCGACAGTCTTGCCGGCGAGGTCTTCCGGCGTGGTGCCCTTGAGTTCGCTGTCCTTGACGGCAGCCACCGCCAGCGGCGTCACATAATACTTGTTGGTGAAGTCGACCTGTTCCTTGCGCTCGTCGGTGATCGACATCGACGCGACGATGGCGTCGAACTTGCCGGCCTGCAGGGCAGGAATGATGCCGTCCCAGTCCTGCACGACGAATTCGCATTCGGCCTTCATCTGTTCGCACAGCGCCTTGGCGATGTCGACGTCGAAGCCTTCGAGTTTGCCGTCCGCGGTCAGTGTGTTGAAGGGAGGGTAGGCGCCTTCGGTGCCGATCTTGAGCTTGCCGCCCTCCTGTGCCGCTGCCTGCCCGGCAACAAGGGCGACCACCGCTGCCGTGGCGACGCCTGCGAGCCATCCGGAAATACGCATAGTGAACCTCTTCCCAAAAAATCTCAGGCCCCCTTTGGCCTGTGCGCAGCCAAGCACAGCCACAGCACGGACACAAGCCGAAAGCTTTAGGTTCAAAGTAGAGTGAGATGACCCTGCGTCAGGAAGCGTTGCGGAAATGCTTGGACAGCTTCAGGCCCTGCGCCTGGTAGTTGGAGCCGAGATCGGTGCCGTAAAGCGCCTGGGGGCGCCTGAGCATGTGCTCATAGACCAGCCGGCCGACGATCTGGCCATGATCGAGGATGAACGGCACCTCGTGGCTGCGCACCTCCAGCACGGCGCGGCTGCCGGTGCCGCCGGCGGCCGAATGGCCGAAGCCGGGATCGAAGAAGCCGGCATAGTGAACGCGGAACTCCCCCACCAGCGGGTCGAAGGGCGTCATTTCGGCGGCATGCAGCGGCGGTACGTGCACCGCCTCCCGGCTCACCAGAATGTAGAATTCGTCCGGGTCCAGCACCAGCTCGGCCGCGCCGCGATTGTAGAGCGGCTCCCAGAAATCCAGAACGTCATGGGCGGCGCGGCGGTCCACGTCGATGAGCCCCGTATGATGCTTGGCGCGATAGCCGATCAGCCCGCCGGCGCCGCCCTCCAGGTCGATCGACAGGGCGATGCCGCCGCCTGAAATGTCGGGCGGCTCCGTGGCCACCAGCGTCTCGGAGCGATGCAGCGCGTTGAGTTCATCTTCGGAAAGCAGCGCATTGCCAATGCGGAAGCGGATCTGCGACAGCCGTGAACCGGTCCGGGCGATGATCGGGAAAGTGCGCGGACTGACTTCCAGATAGAGCGGGCCGTGATAGCCGGCGGCGATCTTGTCGAACTCGGCGCCATGGTCGGTCATCACGCGCGTGAAGATGTCGAGCCGCCCGGTTGAGCTCTTGGGGTTGGCCGAAGCGGAGATTTCTGGCGGCAATGCAAGCCTCTCCAGCAGCGGCACGATATAGACGCAGCCCGTTTCCAGCACGGCTCCGGCGGTGAGGTCGATCTCGTGCAGTTGCAGCCGATTGAGCTTTTCCGCAACCGAGTGGCCGGGGCCGGGCAGGAAGGAGGCGCGCACCCGGAAGGCTTTTTCGCCGAGCCGCAGATCGAGGCTGGCCGGTTGGATCTGGTCTGCGTCGAGCGCCCGCGGAGAAACGAGCGCGCCGCTCTCGAACAGCGCGGCGATGTCCTGATCGGGTAGAATGCCTGTCTGACGCAAGGGTACGCTCCCGGCCGATGATCGGGCCACAATCGCGAATGTCTTAAACATACGGCCAATTGACGCAAGACGGCATGAGGTTTAAAGGGGGCTTATCCCGTGGTGATTTGGCCGGTCGGCTTGCAGCCACGTTAAACAAGTCGCTAAAGGACCGTCTGGCCTCAAGGCCGTCTGTACCGGTTGCGACTTTCGCGACCGGTTTTTTTGTTGTTGGAAGAGAGCCATGACATCGGACAAGACACGCAATTGGAGACCCCGCACTACTCTGGTGCACGGCGCGACACTCAGGTCCCAGTTCGGCGAGATGTCGGAATCGATCTTTCTGACGCAGGGCTATGTGTACGAAAGCGCCGAGTCGGCGGAGGCCCGTTTCAAGGGGGAAAGCCCCGGTTTCATCTACTCGCGCTACGCCAACCCCACGGTGGACATGTTCGAGAAGCGCATGTGCGCTCTGGAGGGTGCCGAAGATGCCCGCGCCACGGCTTCCGGCATGGCCGCCGTCGCCAACGCCATCCTGTGCAGCCTGAAGGCGGGCGACCATATCGTCGCGGCGCGCGCCCTGTTCGGCTCCTGTCGCTGGGTCATCGATACGCTGGCGCCGCGCTACGGCATCGAGGCCACGCTGGTCGACGGCACCGACATCGCCAACTGGGAACAGGCGGTGCGCCCGAACACGAAGCTGTTCTTCCTCGAAAGTCCCACCAATCCGACGCTGGAGGTCATCGACATCGCCGCTGTTGCGGGGCTTGCCAACTCGATCGGCGCACGCCTGGTGGTCGACAACGTCTTTGCCACGCCCCTGTTGCAGCGCCCGCTGGACCTCGGAGCGCATGTCGTCGTCTATTCCGCCACCAAGCATATCGACGGGCAGGGCCGCTGCCTCGGCGGCATCATCCTTTCCGACAAGGCGTGGATCGACGAGAACCTGCACGACTATTTCCGTCATACCGGCCCGTGCATGTCGCCGTTCAATGCCTGGACCCTGCTGAAGGGACTGGAAACGCTTCCCGTGCGGGTCGACCAGCAGATGCGCTCGGCTGCCCGTATCGCCGATTTCCTGGCGCAATCGCCGCAGATCGAGCGCGTCGTCTATCCCGGGCGTCCCGACCATCCGCAGGCCGACGTCATCGCCCGGCAGATGTCCGGCGGCTCGACCCTTGTGTGCTTCGATGTGAAGGGCGGAAAGGCCGGGGCCTTCGCCTTCCAGAACGCTCTGGATATCGTGCTGATTTCCAACAATCTGGGCGACGCCAAGAGCCTGATCACCCATCCCGGGACCACCACGCACAAGAACCTCAGCGATGAGGCGCGTGCCGAAGGCGGCATCGGCTCCGGCACGTTGCGCCTCTCCATCGGTCTCGAGGACACCGACGACCTTCTGGAGGACATCGGGCAGGCGCTGGCCGCTGTCGGCAAGGCTGACTGACGCAACCGCGGGGGAAGCGGCCGGAAGGTTTTGTTCCGGCTGCTGCCTTCGCCTGCTTCCGCATCGCCGCAGGCAGCCTTTTGCGTGGCGCAACGGGTTTGGCCGCGCAAGGCTTGACCGAACCGTTTTACCGGCCAATTCTCCCGCGCAGGAGATGCGGATCATGTACAGTGCCACGACACGCGACATAGAGGTCCGGGTCAGACCCTTCTATCTGGAGGAACGGTCGGACCCTGCGGGGAACCGCTATGTGTGGGGTTATCGCGTGACGATCTGGAACCACTCGGCACAGTTCGTCCAGCTCATGTCGCGCCATTGGCGCATTACCGATGGGGCGGGGCGCGTGGAGGAAGTGCGTGGCGCGGGCGTGGTCGGCGATCAGCCCGAACTGAATCCGGGCGACAGCTACGAATATACATCCGGCTGCCCGCTTGCGACGCCATCCGGCTTCATGGCCGGCAGCTACACCATGCGCACGGCCGGGGGTGACACCTTCGACATCGAGATTCCGGCCTTCTCGCTCGACCTTCCCGACGAGCGCCGGACGGTGAACTGAGGCAGGAAATGCAAGAGGCCGGCCCGCAGCCGGACCGGCCTATTTCACAGGATCGTCAGTCGCCCGCCGGCATAAAATCCGTCGGATCGAACTCGTAGCCCTTCGAGCAGAACTGGCACTCGACGCGGATGCGGCCGTTCTCGATGCTGTCGCGGACCTCCTCGGCGGTGAAGCCGCGCAGCATGCCCTCGATGCGCTCCTGCGAGCAGGAGCAGCGGTCCGCCACCTGAACATTGTCGAACACCCGCACGCCATGCTCGTGGAACAGGCGATAAAGCAGGCGCTCGGCACCCACGGTCGGGTCGATCAGCTCGGCTGGCTCGATGGTGGAAAGCAGCATCAGAAGCTCCTGCCAGGCGTCGTCCTGCGGATGATCGCCGGCATCGCTTTCGTCGCCGTCGCCGCCGTTCAGGTCGGGCATGCGCATGCGCTCGGGGGACTGCGGCAGGAACTGCGCGAACATGCCGCCGGCACGCCACTGCTCGTCTCCGCCGGCCAGAACCTGCTTGGCGACGGCCAGCCTCAGGTCCGTGGGTATCTGCTCCGACTGGCGGAAGTAGACGCGCGCGGCTTCCTCGAGCGTGATGCCGTCGAGCTGCACGATGCCCTGATAGCGCTGCATGTGAACGCCCTGATCGATGGTCAGCGCCAGCACGCCGGACCCCAGCAGGCTGACTTCATCAACCTTTCCCACAGCCTCGAGCGCGGCCAGCTTGCCCGTGTCGAACCGGGCGTAGGCGCGCAGCGCATCCGGGGTGGTGAAGTCGGCCACCAGCATGTCGACCGGGCCATCGGTGCGGGTCTGGAGGATGAACTTGCCCTGGAATTTCAGCGAGGTGCCGAGCAGCACGGTCAGCACGCATGCCTGCGCCAGAAGCCGGGCGGCCGGTTCCGGATAGGCATGGCGCGACAGGATGGCGTCAAGCATCGGGCCAAGCTGGACGGCGCGGCCGCGCACGTCGAGCGCCGACACCTCGAAGGGAACGACATGGTCGTCGCCCGCATGGCCGAATTCACCGAGCTTCGGCTCGTGGAGTTTGGGTTCGTATCCGGTCACTTGCCTGGATTCCAGCATGGCTTGTCTCCGGCCGCAGGCCCTGCCTTTTCGCGAAAGGCCGGCCGGGGCATCGTCCTGTTGTGGGATGGTGCGCCGGAGATAGGCACCGTCCCTGACGGTTTCAAGCCGCGTTCCCGGCTCCGAGGCACCAGGCCAGCACGGCCTTTTGCGCATGCAGCCGGTTTTCGGCCTCGTCGAACACCACCGAGTTCGGGCCGTCGATCACCTCGTCGGTCACTTCCTCGCCCCGGTGCGCCGGCAGGCAATGCATGAACAGCGCATCCGGTTTCGCCCTGGCCATCAGTTCGGCATTGACCTGATAGGGGAGGAATACGTTGTGCCCGCGGGCCCTATGTTCCTGGTTCATCGACACCCACGCGTCGGTCACCACGCAATCGACGCCGCTGACCGCTTCCTCGGCGCTGGGGAAGAACGTCACTTTCGCACCGTTGCTGCGGGCCCAGTCGACATATCTCTGCATCGGCTCGCTGCCCTGCGGCACGGCGACATTGATGTTGAAGGAGAAGCGTGCGGCTGCCTCCATCAGCGAGTGCAGCACGTTGTTGCCGTCGCCGGTCCAGGCGAAGGTGCGCCCGGCCACCGGGCCGCGATGCTCCTCGAAGGTGAGCAGGTCGGCCATGATCTGGCAGGGGTGTGTGTCGTCGGTCAGCGCATTGATGACCGGCACGCTGGCGTTCTCGGTCAGCTCGATCAGACGCTCATGCGCCGTGGTGCGGATCATGATGGCATCGACATAGCGCGACAGCACCTTGGCGGTGTCGGCGATGGTCTCGGAGCGGCCGAGCTGCATTTCGGCGCCGGTGAGCATGATGGTCTCGCCGCCAAGCTGGCGCATGCCGACGTCGAACGACACGCGGGTACGCGTCG
This sequence comes from Mesorhizobium sp., assembly GCA_022833215.1. Taxonomy (GTDB): domain Bacteria; phylum Pseudomonadota; class Alphaproteobacteria; order Rhizobiales; family Rhizobiaceae; genus Mesorhizobium. The sequence goes on from JAIPUZ010000111.1 coordinate 36,821, forward strand.
AGGGCTTGTCAAAGATCATCGCCAGAACCTTGCCCTCGAGCGGGCGGGTTCGTTCACCGGCCTTGAGACGCGCCTTTCGCCGTGCCGCGTCGTCCAGCATGGAGCGCAGGTCCTGCGCCGGGATGGTGGACAGATCGGTGAAATGGCGCAGGCTCATCTGGGACTTCCAATCACTTTGCTTCTGCTGGGGCTGCTTGTGCGGGGGCAAGACTGGCCGCCCCGGCGCGGATCCGGGCGAGGCCCTGCTGGATTTCCTCGTCGGTCAGGGTGAGCGGCGGCAGCAGACGGATGACGTTGTCTCCGGCCGGAACGGCCAGCAGCTTCTCGCCGCGCAGGGCTGCGTTGACCTCGGCGGCCGGCAGGACGCATTTCAGGCCCAGCATCAGCCCGGTGCCGCGAATACCCTCGATCACGCCGGGAAATTCGTCCGCGATCGCTGCGAGCCCCTGCTTGAACAGGAGCGCCTTGCGCTGAACCTCGTCGAGGAAACCGTCGGCCAGCACCACGTCCAGCACTGCATTGCCCACTGCCATGGCGAGCGGATTGCCGCCGAAGGTGGTGCCATGCACGCCGGCGGTCATGCCCCTGGCCGCTTCTTCCGTGGCAAGGCAGGCGGCCAGCGGGAAGCCGCCGCCGATGCCCTTGGCGATTGCCATGATGTCGGGGGCAACGCCGCTCCATTCGTAGGCGAACAGCTTGCCGGTCCGGCCGATACCGCATTGCACTTCATCGAAGATCAGCAGCAGGCCGTGTTTGTCGCACAGGTCGCGCAGCCGCTTCAGCGACTGGCCGGAGAGCAGCCGGATGCCGCCCTCGCCCTGAACCGGTTCGACCAGAATGGCGGCGGTTTCAGGCACGATGGCTTTTTCGAGCGCTTCCATGTCATCGAACGGAACCTGATCGAAACCGTCGGCCTTGGGGCCGAAGCCTTCCAGATATTTCTGCTGCCCGCCGGCCGCGATGGTGGCGAGCGTGCGGCCATGGAAGGCGCCTTCGAAGGTGATTGTGCGATAGCGATCCGGCTGCCCGTTCGCATAGTGATAGCGGCGGGCGGTCTTGATCGCGCATTCGAGCGCCTCGGCGCCGGAATTGGCGAAAAACACCTTGTCGGCGAAGCTGGCGGCCACAAGGCGTTCGGCCAGCCGCGTCTGCTCCGGGATCTCGTAGAGATTGGACAGGTGCCAGAGCTTGCCGGCCTGCTCTGTCAGCGCCGAGACCAGGTGCGGATGGCTGTGGCCCAGAGAGTTGACGGCGATGCCTGCGGCGAAATCGAGATATCGCTCGCCCTTGTCGGTCACCAGCCACGAGCCCTCGCCGCGCTCGAACACCAGGGGAATGCGTGCGAAGGTATCGTAAAGCGCCGAACCGCTCATTATATGCGTCTCCGGGACCGGAAATTAAAAAGCCGCCCAATCGGCGGCCCCTGCGCTTATCAGGGTTTTGCCACTTTCTGTCAATGGAAAGCTCTCTGTTCGGGACCCCGGCCCGGAAGCATGTTCCGTGGCGTCAAACGGGCTTGAAAAGCGGGTCAAGTTGGGGAAAACCACAAAAACTGATTCGGGTTTCGGCTCCGACTCTTGTCACCGAGTCCATGCATATTGTAATCATGGGCCGGAAATAACCAGATTTCGTGCGGCTTATCCAATCCTCCACATAGATGTGGTGCCCGACCGGCTTTTGTCGGAACGGGAATGGATTCCGGGAGCCGTACGTTCAAAGGAGTGCAGTCTTATGAACTGGACTGACGAGCGTGTTGAACTCTTGCGGAAATTGTGGGCGGAGGGCCTGAGCGCCAGCCAGATCGCCGCGCAGCTCGGCGGGGTCAGCCGCAATGCCGTCATCGGCAAGGTGCATCGCCTGAAGCTGTCCGGTCGCGGCCGGACCACCACCGCCCCGGCACGTCAGAAGAAGGCGTCCTCGGCGCCGGCTTCCAGGCCCGCGCGTGCCGCAAGCACGGCCCGCGCGGCCGCTCCCACGGTCGGCGCAACGGCCCTGCAGGTGCAGTTCGACGCAGAGCCGGTCGCGCGCCAGCATCTGCGTGCGGTCGACAGCAATGTCGTTGTGCCCATCTCGCGCCGCCTCGACCTGACGCAGCTCACGGAGCGGACCTGCAAGTGGCCGAATGGCGACCCCCTGTCCGAGGACTTCCATTTCTGCGGCAACGAGGCCGGAGAAAACGGTCCTTACTGCGCCTATCACGCCCGCCTGGCCTTCCAGCCGGCCTCGGAGCGTCGCCGCGTGCGTTGATCTGCACGCAGCCGGACCAGTTGCACTGGTTGACCCCGCCGCGAGGCGGGGTTTTTTATTGTCCGATCAAAAACTGGCATATTTGAAAAACCATGCTAGCATACATTCCCGTTGGGGAAGATTGGGGGAAGACAATTGCTTTCTGAATTTCACGCAAGGATGCGACCCGGAATATATCTTATATGTTCCGGGGTAATATTTATGAATAAGCCTCCGGGTTACTGACGGTTCTCTTGTCTATACATATATATTTCTTCTGATCGACTGATCTGAGCCAAAACCTGCTGTTGGGATGCCGCGGCCGTTGTCCGGGGCCGGGTTGGCTTGTGGTCAGCGAGCGTTGGGGCGCGTGGTCCGCCCGGTCATGGATGACATGGGGGTGTCATGCATAGGACGGTGTACGAAATTGGCGAAATAGCCGACCTCCCTGCGGAGCGGCGATGTGGCGATGAATGCCGCGCCGCCGGTGCCGGAACGGCGCCGGAGCACGCTGATTTCATCGAGGAGTGGCGGCCGGTACTGGGCCGGCTTGGCTGTTCCCGTGAACAACTCGGTCAGCTTGCCCGCACGCCCGGTGCGCACAATGACATCATATCCGTTCTGGCATCGTGCGGGGGCTGCGAGAGAGGCGAGATTCTGCAGGCCCTGTCCGAGGAACTGGGACTGCAACGGCTGGGCACCATCGAACCGCATCGCATGCTGCTGAGCGACGACCAGCTTCTCATGCTCCTGCGCGGCAATGGCAGCCATCTGCCCGTCAAATATCTGCATCGGGACGGCAACGTCTATTATCTGCTTTCGACCCGGGCGATACGTCCCGGACGCCTGCGAGCCTGTCTGCGCACCCGCCTGCGTCTGGCGCCGCGCATGCGCATCGTCGACGACCGGACACTGCGCGCGGCTCTGATCGAGCGGGCGCGCCCGCTTCTGTCGCGCATTGCGGTGAGCGGTCTTTCGGAAAAGCATCCCGGCATGTCCGCCCATATCGTCGCCAATGCATGGCAGGGCTACATGGTGGGCATCCTCGTGTCTCTGCTGCCTGTGGGAATAGTGCTCGCCCCCATGGTCGTGCTGACGCTCGTGCATGCGCTGGCAACCGTATTCTTCTTCGCCTGCGTGGTCCTGAGGTTTCTTGCGGCCATGGCGTCCGGCCCGGTGAAGCATCGTGCCGCCCCTCCTGTACCCGAAGGCAACGTGCCCACCTATTCGGTGCTGATTGCCCTCTACAAGGAAGCCAACGTCGTTCCCGACCTGCTGACGGCGCTGGACTGGATCGTGTGGCCGCGCGAGAAGCTGGAGATCAAGCTGGTCTGCGAGGCGGACGACCATGAAACGCTGGCGGCCATCCGCGCCTGTCCGCTGCCGTCCCACATAGAGGTGGTGGAGGTGCCGGCCATCGGCCCGCGCACCAAGCCAAAGGCGCTTTCCTATGCGCTGCCAATGACAAGCGGCGATTTCGTGGTGCTCTACGATGCCGAGGACTGGCCGGACCCGATGCAGCTTGCGGAAGCCTGGGAAAAGTTTCGGGAGTGCGGACGCGACGTTGCCGTTCTTCAGGCGCCGCTGGAGATTTCCAATGCTCCGGAAAGCAAGGTGGCGCGCATGTTCGCTTTCGAATACCGGGCGCTTTTCCACGGTCTTCTGCCTTTTCTGGCGCGTAGGGGATTCCTGCTGCCTCTGGGCGGGACATCCAACCATTTCCGGCGCGCGGCGCTGGAGGAGGTGGGTGGCTGGGATCCGTTCAACGTCACTGAAGATGCCGATCTCGGTCTGAGGCTTGCCCGGTTCGGCTACAGGGCCGATGTCCTGTCATCGCCCACCTATGAAAAGGCGCCCCGCACCGTCGGCATCTGGATTCCCCAGCGAACCCGCTGGTTCAAAGGTTGGGCACAGACCTGGCTCGTGCATATGCGCCACCCGATACGTCTCGCCCGCGAACTCGGGTTCCGCTCTTTCCTGATGGCGCAGGTCCTGTTCGGCGGCATGTTGGCGTCGGCGCTGCTACACCCGGTGCTGCTGGCGACCTTCCTTGTCGTTACCGTGCGACTTCAGCTCGGCATGACAGGCGATGAGCCTTTTCCCGCCCTGCTGGCTGTCGACATGGTCAACGTCAGTTTCGGCTATCTCGCCTTTCTGCTGCTTGGCTGGCGTACGCTTGCAGTGGGTCACAGGCGTGGTTTCTGGAAGGTCGTGGCGTTGACGCCGGTCTATTGGGCAATGATGTCCTGGGCCGGCTGGCGCGCGATCTGGCAGCTCTGGCGCCAGCCGTTCCGATGGGAAAAGACGCCGCATGAAAACATGATGACATCGCTGGCCGGCCCGCCGGCGGGCGGATCGGCAACGAGGCAGATTGCAGGGGCGGCGGCCTTGTGGCCTATGCGAGCAGCAGCGATGGCCCCTCGCCGATGATCTTGTCGTCCTCCTTGCCTATGACGGCTGTGTCGCGGCCGTCATAGGGCAGGGACAGCAGCAGGCGACGGATGACGGCAAGGCGCGCGCGCCGCTTGTCGTTGGCCCGCACCACCGTCCATGGCCCCGCCTTGCTGTGGGTCGTTTCGATCATCAGGTCACGGGCCCTGGTATAGTCGTCCCAGCGGGTGATGCCGGCAATATCCATCGGCGAGAATTTCCAGCTCTTGAGCGCGCTGTGACGCCTGTCGTGGAACCGTTCGAGCTGCGTTTCCTGGCCGATGTCGAGCCAGAACTTGAAGAAGTGGATGCCTTCGGAGCGGATCATCTTCTCGAAGCGCGGAGCTTCCTCCAGGAAATGCCTGTGCTGCTCCGGCGTGCAGAAGCCCATCACCGGCTCGACGCCGGCCCGGTTGTACCAGGAGCGGTCGAACGAGACGAGCTCGCCGGCGGTCGGGAAATGCTCGACATAGCGCTGGAAATACCACTGGCCCTGCTCGGTCTCCGTCGGCTTGGTAAGCGCCACCGTGTGGGCGGAGCGCGGATTCATGTACTGGTGCAGAACGAAGATGGTGCCGCCCTTGCCGGCGGCGTCGCGTCCCTCGAACAGGCAGATGACGCGGTGCCCGGTCTTCTGCATCCACGCCTGCGCCTTCACAAGCTCGACCTGCAGTGCTTCGAGCGTGGGCTCGTATTCTTCCTTTTTCAGCTTCTTGTCGTAGGGATAGCCGCCTGCCGTCAGCTTGTTCTCCTCGATCCAGTCCGGCAGCTTCGGCGCGTCGACATCGAACAGGCGTTCCTTCCCGCCGACCTTTATCCTGAGCGTATCGGTGCCGGTTGTCACAGGGTTGTCATCGGAGTTTTTCATGCAGGCTGACCTTTCGTGTATTGAAGTTCATGCTAGGACAAGATGCGGACATACAGGAGCTATCTGCCGGACATCATGGCCGATTTGAGCGATCGACAGAAGTATGGTGCACGGCGCTTCATGCGCAACCTGTGGCAGGCACGCTGGCTTCTGGCCGTCGCCGTCGCTGCCCTGTTTTGCGTGCAGTTTCTTGCGGACCTGCCTTTCATGGTCCTGCCGGCCGCCATTGTCGCCCTGCTGCTGGCCGCCGGAATTTCCGGGGACGCAGCGGGTGACGGCGAGGAGAGCAGGGCGGCCGCCGAGGCCGGGGAACTGCAGAGCCTTTCGGCAGAGAACCTCGCCGCTGCGGTGACCGATCCCCTGATCGTCTTCGACGACAACGCGTCCATCATCCATGCCAATGCGGCAGCCATTGCCGCCTTCGGCGATCTACGCGCGGGCATGTCGTTGCAGCTCAAGTTCCGTGCGCCGGAAATGCAGGTCCTGATCGACGCGGCGCTGACCGGCGGCGGCTCGCCATCCGCCGATTTCATCGACAAGCTGCCGGTCGAGCGTGTCTACCGCGTCACCGCCTCCGCGGTCGGCCATGGCTCGCGCCTGCATGTGCTCCTGTTCAAGGACCAGAGCGAGGCGCGCCGCATCGACCGCATGCGGGCAGACTTCATCGCCAACGCCAGCCACGAAATGCGCACGCCGCTGGCCTCGATCGCAGGGTTCATCGAGACCCTGCGTGGCCCGGCCCGCAACGACCCGGCCGCGCGCGACCAGTTCCTGCAGATCATGCAAAACCAGACCGGACGCATGGCGCGCCTGATCGACGACATGTTGTCGCTGTCGCGGCTGGAGATGAAGCCCTACCTGAAGCCCGGCGCGCGGGTGGATGTGAAGCAGGTCGTCGAAAGCGTCGTCGATTCCCTCGGTCCGCTTGCGAAGGAGAACAACCTCGTCATCGAGCGCGATTTCGCCGATGGTCCCATGGAGGTGCCGGGCGACCGCGACGAGCTTTATCAGGTGTTCGAGAACCTTCTGGAGAACGCCTGCAAATATGGGCAGGACGGCGATCGCGTCGTCGTTTCCATCGCCCGCACCGACAAGGCTCCGCAGCCGGGCATCGAGGTGACGGTGCGCGATTTCGGCCCCGGCATTCCCGAGGAGCATATTCCGCGCGTCACGGAGCGCTTCTACCGCATCGATTCCGAGACCGCCCAGTCGCGCAAGGGAACCGGACTGGGGCTCGCCATCGTCAAGCACATCCTCACCCGCCATCATGGCCGGCTGTCCATCCAGTCCGAACTCGGCAAAGGATCGGCCTTCACGGTTTATTTGCCGACCAACTAGAATTGCCGGGCCTATCGTTTTAGGGTGAAAGGCGGAAATCGTTTCGCTTTCGCGCAATTGTCATGTGAGTGGCGTAACGGAAGGGGAAACAGGCAGGGCCGAATCACAGCGGCCGCGGAGGTTCCGTCCATGCAGTCCTTGCATATTGTCAGCGCCTATGACGAGGAGCTGAAATATCTGTCGAAGCGTATCGCCGCCATGGGCGGCCATGCCGAGCGCATGGTCGAACAGTCGGTTCTGGCGCTCGTCAATGCCGACCCCGACCTTGCTCGCAAGGTGGTGGAGGATGATGCAATCCTGGATCAGGGCCAGCGCGAGGTCGACGACAAGGCGATCCTGCTCATCGGCAAGCGTCAGCCCATGGCCACGGACCTGCGCGAAGTCATCGGCGTCATCCGCATCTCGGCCGATCTCGAGCGCGTCGGCGATCTCGCCAAGAACGTCGCCAAGCGCGTCGCCTCGGTGGGCGACAACAGCAAGCAGCCGGCCTCGCTCTATCGGGGGCTGGAGGCGCTTGCCGATCTGGCGCTCACCCAGCTCAAGGAAGTGCTCGACGTCTATGCCTCGCGTTCGGTCGACACCATCGGTTTCGTGCGCGACCGCGACGACCAGATCGACGCCATGTACACGTCGCTGTTCCGCGAGCTTCTCACCTACATGATGGAAGATCCGCGCAACATCACGCCCTGTACGCATCTCCTGTTCTGCGCCAAGAACATCGAGCGCATCGGCGACCATGCCACCAACATCGCCGAGACGATCTACTTCATCGTCACGGGCGAACAGATGCCGGTGGAGCGCCCCAAGGGCGACAAGACCGACCGGATCGTCATTCCCGCCAAGTAGCTTCGCAACCGGGGCCCGCGAACAGGTCGGGCCTACTGGCTCTCCTGGAACACCACCCGCGTCTTGTCGGTCGAAGCGCCCAACGCCCGTTCGAGCAAGGATTCCGCGTGGGCGTTGCGCTCGCGGGCCGTGTTGGCGCCCATCACCACCACCACGTAGCGGCGCCCGTCCGCGCTGTAGGAGGTGACGATGTTGAAGCCGGAAGCACGGATATAGCCGGTCTTGATGCCGTCGACGCCGTGGACGCGGCCCAGCATGTCGTTATGGCCCCGCACCGGCTTGCCCCTGAACATGAAGTCCCTGGCCGAGAAATAGTGGTAATACTGCGGGAAGCGGTTGCGCAGGGCGATGCCCAGAACCGCCATGTCGCGCGCCGTGGTGAACTGGCCCTCGTCCGGCAGGCCGGAGGCGTTTCGGAAGGTGGTGTTGCGCATGCCGAGCTGCCGGGCCTTCGCGGTCATGGCGGCGGCGAAGGCGTCTTCGCTGTCGGCGAGATACTCGCCCACGGCGGCGGCAACGTCGTTGGCCGACTTCACCGTCAGCGCGCGAATGGCTGTGTCCACATCGATCCGCTCGCCGGGCCGCAGGCCGAGCTTGCTGGGCGGGCGTGAGGCGGCATAGGCGGAAACGGGGATTTCGGCGTCCTTTTCCACGCGCCCTGCCGTCAGCGCCTCGAACAGCATGTAGAGCGTCATCATCTTGGTCAGCGAGGCGGGGTAGCGCGCAGATGTCGAGTTCATCTCGAAAAGCTGCTTGCCGGTGCGGGCATCAACCACGATGGAGGCATATTTCTGCGGTGCGGCGGGCACGGAAAGCACCGCTTCGGGCGGCATGGCCGTCGTGCAGCCGCCGATCAGCGCGGTCAGGGTGAAGAGAACGACGAGTTTTCGGAGCAGTCGGGACAAGAGCTTGCCGTGAGAAATGGTGCTGGCCGGATGGCAAAGGCGCAAATTGCGCGGACCCTAGCCCAAGCCGCTGTGCGCGTCCATTCGCTTCGCCGGTCCGGCCCATTGCCAGCCGCACGCGGCTTGCGCATTGTGGCCCGCGTGCAGCAGCTTCGGAAAGGACCGCCATGGAAATCTTCACTTTCGGCGCTGACGGGATTTCGGTGTCCGTCGATCTTGCCGTCGGGCATATCGCCGATCTGATCATCGGGCGGGACGGGAGAACGCTGAAACCCCTGCATCGTGCGCCATGGGTGGACGAGCCGCGCGAGACATTGCCCGAACATCTGCCCGAAGGCGTCGTGCGCCTGTCCGGCGATTTCCTGTGCGCCCCGTTCTCGCGCGCCGACGTGGAGGAAGCGCCGCTGCATGGCTGGACGGCCAACAGTGCCTGGGAGGTGGTCGACAGCAGCGCGGTCGAGAACGGCTGGCGGGCTTCGTTCCGGCTGAAGCGCAAGGTCATGGGCGCGACGGTGGACAAGATGCTGACCGTGCGCAACGGTCATCCGTTCCTTTATCAGGAGCATGTCTTCACCGGCGGAGCAGGCGCGATTTCCGTGGCGCATCACGCCATGACGGCGATGGCGGATGGCGGGCGTCTCGCTTTTTCGCCGAAGCGCCTTGCCGGGACCGGTGACGAGGCGCTTGAGCCCGACCCGGCGCGCGGCCGCTCGCTTCTGGCCTATCCGGCGCGGACGGCCGACATTACCCGTTTTCCGGCAGCCGACGGCGGCGTGATCGACCTCACGGAGTACCGCTCCGGTCGCCGGCAGGAGGATTTCGTCACGCTGGTCGAAGCCGAAAACGCCCGGCTGGGCTGGACGGCGGTGGCGCGCAGGGCCGAGGACGATCTTGTCCTTGTCCTGAAGAACCCCGCCGAACTGCCGGTCACCATGTTGTGGATCAGCAATGGCGGGCGCGATTATGCGCCGTGGAGCGGGCGTCACACGGGCGTCCTGGGCATCGAGGACGGCAGGACGGCGGTGGGGCACGCCGCCTCGCTCGGTGACAACTGGCTCAGGCGCGAGGGTGTCGACACGGCCTTCGATCTGGGTGGGCGCGTGGCCTTCCGGCAGGTGCTCGGGGCCTTGCCGCTGGGTGCCCTGCGACTGCCCCGCCAGCTTGCGGCGGAGGCTGAAACGCTGCGCCTTGTCATGGCCGATGGCGGCACGGTCGAGGTGCCGTTCGATGGCGGCTTCCTGCGCGTCGGCGTGCAGCGTGCCGGAATGGAACCTGCGTAAAGGTTGCAGCGTTCCGTAGCGGAAGAGGGAAAAGTTTCATGTCCGCAATCGCGTCCATAGCCTCGGCGATCTTCAAGCGCGCCGGCAAATCCGAGCGGTTCATCGTGGCGATTGCCGGGCCGCCGGGAGCCGGCAAATCCACCCTTTCGCAAAAGCTCAGGGAGTTGTTGCCGGAAGGCGCCGTGGAAGTGGTGCCGATGGACGGCTTCCACCTTGACGATATCGTGCTGGAGCGGCGCGGGCTGAGAACGCGCAAGGGCAGTCCCGAAAGCTTCGATTTCGCCGGTTTCGAGGTCCTGCTGAAGCGTATCAGGGCGGGCGAGCCCGACATTGCGATTCCGGTGTTCGACCGCAGCATGGAACTATCGCGCGCGGCAGCGGCCGTACTGGACAAGGAGGTCCGCTTCGTGCTGGTCGAGGGCAACTATCTGCTGCTGGACGAGGAGCCGTGGTCGCGACTGGCGGACCTGTTCGACTTCTCCGTCTTTCTCGACGTGCCGGCCACGGTGCTAGAGCGCCGGTTGCTGGCCCGCTGGCACGATCATGGTCTGGCCGATGAGGAGGCGCGCGCCAAGGTCGTCGCCAACGATATGCCCAATGCCGGGCGCGTGTTGGCGAGACGCCGGGCCGCCGACATGATCGTCGGCGACGGGGAGGATTTGTAAGGCGGCTGAAACGTCAGGGACGCTGTGGGATTTCCAGCCCGGCCTGCACGGCCGGCCGCGCCAGGCCGCGCTCCAGCCACGCGGCGACCGCCGGGAAATCGTCGAACCCGACCAGTTCGCGCGCCTCGTAGAAGCCGATCAGGTTGCGCACCCAGCCCAGCATGGAAATGTCGGCAATGGTGTAGTCGTTGCCCATGATCCACTTGCGGTCATTGAGACGGCCGTCGAGAACGCCGACGAGGCGGCGCGACTCCGCGCGGTAGCGCTCCAGCGGACGCTTGTCGGCGATCTCGCGGCCGGCGAACTTGTGGAAGAAGCCGAGCTGGCCGAACATCGGGCCGATGGCGGCCATCTGGAAGAACACCCACTGGATGGTTTCATAGCGCTTCGCCGGGTCGGAAGGCAGCAGCTTGCCCGTCTTTTCGGCGAGATAGAGCAGGATGGCGCCGGATTCGAACAGCGCCAGCGGTTCGCCGTTCGGTCCCTTCGGGTCGATGATGGACGGAATCTTGCCGTTTGGGTTGAGCGAAAGGAATTCCGGCCCCCAGGTTTCATCCTTGCCGATATCGACATAGTGCGCTTCGTAAGGCAGGCCGAGCTCCTCCAGCGCGATCGAAACCTTCACGCCGTTCGGCGTCGGCGCCGAGTAGAGCTGGATGCGGTCGGGGTGCTGCGCGGGCCAGCGCGTGGTGACGGGGAAAGCGGACAGATCGGCCATGCAAGAACTCCTGCTGGAAAGATTGCCGGGAATGCGGCCGTGGCAGACGCAGGATGACGCCCGCCGCTGCCGTCATCGTCGAAAAATCACACTGCCCTCATCGCCAGCACCGCATTGGTGCCGCCGAAGGCGAAGGCGTTGGAAATCGCCGTGCGCACCTTGCGTTCACGCGCCGTATTGGGCGTGATGTCGAGGTCGCACTCCGGGTCCGGCTCGCGGTAGTTGGCGGTTGGCGGGACGATGCCTTCGCGGATCGCCATGACGCAGGCGATCAGCTCCAGCGCTCCGGAGGCGCCGAGGCAATGCGCGTGCATCGATTTCGTGGAGGACACGGACAGCTTGTAGGCATGATCGCCGAACACGCGCTTGATCGCCGCGGTTTCGATCTGGTCGTTGGCCTTTGTGCCGGTGCCGTGGGCATTGAGATAGTCGATCTCTTCCGCGTTGAGGCCCGCATCCGCAAGGCAGGCGCGCATGGCGCGCTCCGGCCCGTCGATGGTGGGCGCAACGATGTCGGAGGCATCGCCTGAAAATCCGGCGCCGGCGATTTCGGCCAGAATGTCCGCGCCGCGCGCCATGGCGTGATCGTAGCTTTCCAGCACGACCATGCCTGCACCTTCGCCCAGCACCAGCCCCTGGCGGTCGGCGGAGAACGGACGGCAGGTGTCGGGTGAAAGCACGCGAAGCGCCTCCCAGCCCTTCAGGATGCCCCAGACCATCGGCGCATCGGTGCCGCCGGCCAGCATGGCGTCGGCCCGCCCCAGCCTGATCTGGTCGACCGCGGAAGCGATGGCGTGATTGGAGGAGGAGCAGGCCGAGGTCACGCCGAAGACCGGGCCCCGCAGCCCCAGATTCATGCTGACATGGCCGGCCGGCGCGCCGGGCATGGCCTTCGGCACCGAGAAGATGCCCGCCCGCGATTTTCCTTCGAGCAGGATCGCCCGATAGTTCTCCTCGATGACTTCCCAGCCGCACACGCCAACGCCGACGGTGGCCCCGATCCTGTGCGTGCTGGCCTCGTCGATCGTCAGGCCGGCATGATGCGCGGCCTCGCGCGCGGCGATCACGGCCAGCAGGCTGAAGCGGTCCATGGCCACGAGCTGCTTGCGCTCGACGCCGTGGTCGGGCAGTTCCCCGATCTCGCAGCCGGTGGCGACCTTGATGTCATGCAGCGCGGGATTGGAAATCGGCCCGATAGCAGACCGCCCGGCACGCATGGCGTCCCAGATCGCCGGCGCACTGGTGCCGAGGCCGCAAAGACCGCCTATGCCGGTGATGACGACGCGCTTGCGCATGCGGTGCCGGATCAGCCCTTTTGCGCGATCAGGCCGCGGACCGCCTCGATCATGTCGCCGACATTCTTCAGGTTGGCCCAGGCGTCGACCGTATTCATCTCGATCTCGATGCCGTACTTCTCCTCGAGATCGAAGATGATCTCGGTCAGTTCCAGCGAGTGGATGCCGAGCGATGTCAGTTCCGTACCGACGGTGATTTCCTCATCGCCGGGCTCGGCATGTTCCTTGATCTTGTCGATGATTTCGGTTGCGAGCTGGTCGGCCATCCGGTTCCTTTCCTGTTGTTCCGTTCCGGTGCTGCAGCTTCAGGATGCTGCTGCCCCTGCTTTGTCCCCGGCAGATCATCGTCTGACTGCCATGTTCCCGGTCCCGGAGCAGGCTCTTCTCTCTATAGGAACCCGCACGCGCAGTGGCAACAGCGTTATCTGCCTTGTCTACCGGCGCGGGATGGTGCCTGAAGAGCGAATGGAAAGCCGTATTTTCATCTGATGGGCCGGGTTTGCGCGATTTCGCCTGAAGCCGCAACGCTGCGACCATGGAAACGTTCCAGATTGAAAAGGCGTTCCGCCCCCGCTCCTTGACGCTAAACTCGCCTCTATATATCTAGTTTCCCGGCAGGGAAGGGCTTGCCAGACAGCATTGCGCCTCAGCGCGCTGGACCCGGACGGGTCGGTCGCGCAGCTTTCGATGCGCTGCATTTGCAGAAAGTTTTCTTGATGAACACGGTTCCCACGTTGAATTCATCCGAGGCCAGGCCGGTACCGTTCCCGATTCCGGCCAATGTCTATGCGGAGACCGTGGTGTCCGTGAAACATTACACGGACAGGCTGTTCGCCTTCCGTGTCACACGCCCGAAATCGTTGCGCTTCCGCTCGGGCGAGTTCGTCATGATCGGCCTGCCCAATGCCGAGAAGCCGGTGTTCCGCGCCTATTCCGTTGCCAGCCCCGCCTGGGACGAGGAGCTCGAGTTCTTCTCCATCAAGGTGCCGAACGGCCCCCTGACCCAGCACTTGCAGAAGATCCAGCCGGGCGACACCATCCTGTTGCGCCAGAAGGCAACGGGCACGCTGGTGCTCGATGCGCTCACCCCGGCCAGACGGCTGTTCATGATCTCCACCGGCACCGGCATCGCGCCTTTCGCCAGCCTGCTGCGCGACCCCGACACCTATGAGCGCTTCGGGACGGTCATCTTTACCCACACCTGCCGCGACCGTGCCGAGCTCACCTATGGGCAGGAACTGGTGGCCGCGTTGCAGGAAGATCCGCTGATCGGCGAATATGCCGACCGCGTGACGCTCTATAATTCGACGACGCGTGAGGAAACGCCGGTCATGGGCCGCATCACCACGCTGATCGAGAGCGGCAAGTTCTACAGCGATCTTGGAATCGAGCCGCTGAATCGCGAAACCGACCGCGTCATGATCTGCGGCTCGATGCACATGCTGCACGACGTGAAGGAACTGGTCGAGAAGCGCGGTTTCGTCGAGGGCTCGCTCAACAGCCCCGCAGACTTCGTGGTCGAGCGCGCTTTCGTCGGCTGACAGGGGTCCGGAAATTTTCCGAAAGGCCCCGTTGCGCAAGCGCCGGGGCCTTTTTCGTCAGATGCGCCTGCCGTCCTGCCCGAAGCGGTAGGTGCGGGCAGGATCGGGCGTGGCATAGAGCGTCGCCCCCGGCTCGGCATTGTAGACCCCGAACAGGCGAACGGTGATCAGCCCGGCCTTTTCGCAATCGAGATAGAGATTTGTATCGGCGCCCAGATGCTCGGCATGGATGACCGTGCTTTTCCAGTCGCCTTTGTGCGGATCGACGGCGATATGCTCGGGCCGCACGCCGATCGTCCTGACGCTTTCGCCGAGCCTTGCGCCTTCGATGAAATTCATCTTGGGCGATCCTATGAAGCCGGCGACGAATTCGTTGGCGGGGGAGTTGTAAAGCTCCATCGGCGCACCGACCTGCTCGATGCAGCCACCGTTCAGCACCACGATGCGGTCGGCCAGCGTCATGGCTTCCACCTGATCGTGGGTCACATAGATCATCGTCGCCCTGAGGCGGCGATGAAGCTGGGCGATTTCCAGCCGCGTGTTGACGCGCAGCGCCGCATCCAGATTGGACAGCGGCTCGTCGAACAGGAACAGGCTGGGCTCGCGCACCACCGCGCGCCCGATGGCGACACGCTGGCGCTGCCCGCCCGACAGTTCCGCCGGCCGGCGTTGCAGATAGGGTTCCAGCGACAGCATGGCGGAGGCTTCCGCCACGCGTTTGTCGATCTCGGCGGCCGGTGTGCCCGCCTGCTTCAGGCCAAGCCCCATATTGTTCTTCACCGTCAGGTGCGGGTAGAGCGCATAGGTCTGGAACACCATGGCGATGCCCCTTTTGGCCGGCGGCGTCGAACTCACATCCCTGCCGTCGATGACGACGCGGCCCGATGTGGCGTCCTCCAGCCCGGCGATGACCCTGAGCAGCGTGGACTTGCCGCACCCCGAGGGGCCGACGAACACGACGAATTCGCCATCCGCGACATCGAGGTCGATGCCCTTCAGCACATCGACCTGTCCGAAGGATTTTTTCACGTTCTCGATGTTCAGCGAACCCATGTGCAGTCCTTGTCGAATGTCGCGATCCGGCTCACAGGCGCACCGCCTTGCCGGTGCGCACGCTTTCGTCGGCGGCGAGGCAGACGGCCAGCGATTTCACGGCGTCGTCCATGTGGCGGGTGAGGTCGATGTCCTCGCGTATCGCCTTCAGCACGAACGCCTGCTCGAGGTCGCACAGGTCCTGATGACCGGGTTCGCCCTGCATGGACAGCATCCGGTCCTCCTGCGCGAAGCGTCCGTCCGGGCCGGTGGCGGCGCTGTGCAGTCGAATGGTCGAGGTCTTGGTGTGGGTGTCGATGTCGTCCGATTTCGCACCTTCAGCCATGACGATCGACACGCAGCCATTGGGCGAGATCACGTCCTTTACGAAGAAGGCGGTCTCGGAAATCATCGGCCCCCAGCCGGCCTCGTACCAGCCGACCGAACCGTCTTCGAACAGCACCTGTAGATGGCCGTAATTGTACATGGCCGGATCGATCTCGTCGGAAAGGCGCAGGCCCATGCCGCGCACTTCCACCGGCCTGGCATCGGTGATCTGGCACATCACGTCCAGATAATGCACGCCGCAATCGACGATGGGCGAGGTCGTCTTCATCAGCTGCCTGTGCGTTTCCCATGTCGGGCCGGAAGATTGCTGGTTCAGGTTCATGCGAAACACGTAGGGACCGCCGAGCTTGCGTGCCTCTGCGATCAGTTGCATCCATGAAGGATGGTGGCGCAATATGTAGCCGATCACCAGCTTACGGCCATTGGCCTTTGCCGCATCCACCACGCGCTGTGCATCCGCCACGGTCGTTGCCAGCGGCTTTTCCACGAACACATGGCAGCCGGCCTCCAGCGCCTGTACCGCGTAGTCGGCATGGCTGTCGGAATAGGTGGCGATGCAGGCGAGGTCCGGCTTTTCGTCCGCCAGCGCTTCCGTGAAGGAGCGCCGGATCGGATGGCCTTTGAGCGACTCCGGCAGCTCGACGTCCGAGCGGTTGACGAGTGCTGCGATCTCGAAGCCCGGGTTGGTCGCATAGGCCAGCGCATGGCTGCGGCCCATATTGCCGAGCCCGGCGACGACGACGCGTATCGGTTTGTCTGAACTCACTTGACGGCTCCGGAGGTGATGCCGCGGATCAGTTGCCGCGAGAAGATGAGGTAGAGGACGAGCACCGGCAGGATCGCCAGCGAAAGGGCTGCCAGCACCGCGTTCCAGTTGGTGACGTACTGGCCGATGAACATCTGCGCGCCGAGCGTGACGGTCTTGGTCGCCTCGGACGGCGCGAGGATCAGCGGGAACCACAGATCGTTCCAGATCGGGATCATGGTGAACACCGCGACCGTCGCCATGGCCGGCCGCACCAGCGGCAGCACAAGCCTGAAGAAGATGCGGTATTCCGAAAGCCCGTCGATGCGCCCGGCATTCTTGAGGTCGTCGGAAACGCCGCTCATGAATTCCGTCAGGATGAAAACGGCGAGCGGCAGGCCCTGCGCCGTGTAGACGAGGATCAGCGCCGTCAGCGTGTTCACCAGTCCGGAGGCCACCATCATCTGCAATATGGCGACGGTTCCGAGGCGGATCGGGATCATGATGCCCAGCGCCAGATAAAGCCCCATCAGCCGGTTGCCGCGGAAGCGGTACTCCGACAGCGCGAAAGCGGCCATCGCCCCGAACAGCAGCACGAAGAACAGCGACGCCACCGTGACGATGAAGCTGTTCTGGAAATAGGTGAGGAAATCGCCCTGCGTCAGCACCATGCGATAGCCGACGAGGTCGAAGGTTTCCGGCGTCGGCGGCATCATCGGCGCGCCGAAGATCGATCTGCGGGTCTTGAACGAGTTGATGAGGATCACGAACACCGGAAACAGCGCGATCACCGTGTAGGAGATCAGGATCGCGTGGGCGGCGACCGAGCGGGGCAGCGAGGCGGTGGCGCGGTTCATCGTCTTCGCCTCAGAACTGGTAGCGGCGCAGCCGCGTCTGGATGAGGAACAGATAAAGGCACACGCCGGTCAGGATGATGAGGAACATCATGGTGGCGATTGCCGCGCCCATGTTGCGGTCGCCCACCTGAAGCTGGAAGCCGAAGAAAGCGCGGTAGAGGAAGGTGCCGAGAATGTCGGTCGAGTAGTTGGGGCCGGCCAGCGCGCCCTGAGCCGAGTAGATGAGGTCGAAGGCATTGAAATTGGCCACGAAGGTCAGCACGGAAATGATGCCGATGGACGGCAGGATCAACGGCAGCTTGATCTTCCAGAACTGCGCCATGCCGGTCACGCCGTCGCATTCGGCCGCCTCGATCACCTCATCGGGAATGGAGAGCAGCGCGGCATAGATCAGCATCATGGGAATGCCGACGAACTGCCACACCGAGATCAGGCTGAGTGCGGTGAGCGCATATTCCTCCTTGCCGAGCCACGGTGTGAACAGGCTTTTCAGGCCGACGAGGTCGAGCAGGTTCGGCGCGACGCCCCAGATCGGCGACAGGATCAGCTTCCATGCGAAGCCGACGATGACGAAGGACAGGATCGTCGGAATGAAGATGGCGGTCCGGTAAAAGGAAGAGAGGCGCAGTTTCGGGCTGGAAAGCAGCGCCGCCAGCAATATGCCGATCGGGTTCTGGACCAGCATGTGGATGATGAAGAACCAGACATTGTTCCACAGCGCGTTCCAGAAGCCCCTCGACCAGTTCGGGTCGCCGAACAGCGTGCGGAAGTTGTCGAGCCCCACGAAGGTCTGGCCGCCGGAAACATTCCGGAACAGCGAGAACTGCAATGTGCCGAACAGCGGCACGATCATGATCGCCGTGTAGACCAGAACAGCCGGAGCCAGGAACACGATGATGTGCCAGCGGAAGGGCTTTCTCGGTTTCGCGTCACTGGCCGTCATGAATGTGGTCCGTGGTCGAAGACTTCATCATAAGCTTTCCGCAGCCTCCGGCGCCAGAGGGCCGGGGGCACGGAAAGCACGGATTTGGGGCAGGGAATGCGGAAGGAGCCCTCCCCGGAAAGCCGGGGAGGGGAAATCCGGTCATTCGGCCGGCTTGTACCAGCTGTCGAGACCGGCTTGCAGCTTCTTGGCCGCATCTTCCGGGCTCACCGTGCCGTTGATCACGTTGGCGGATTCCACCCAGGTTTCGTTTTCGAGATTGGGCGTGCCGCGCGACAGGATCTGGTAGGTCGAGCGGATGGTTGACTTGCACTTGTCGCGCCACGAGACGAACTCCTGCGCCAGCGGATCTTCCATCTTCACCGGGGTCGAGTTCAGGCTGAAGAAGCCGGGCAGGGCGTTGGCATAGATCTCGGCGAATTCCGGCGAAGCCACCCAGGTGAGGAAGGTCTTCGCGGCTTCCGGGTTCTTGGAAGCAGCGTTCATGCCGATGCCGATATCGGTGTGGTCGGAAATGTAGCAGGCGTCGCCGGCCGCCTTGACCGGGGGCGGGAAGGCGCCCATCTCGAAGTCGACCTGCGTGTTGAACACCGAAATCTCCCACGAGCCGGCCGGGAAGATGGCGGCGCGGCCGAGCGTGAACAGGTTCTGGCTGTCGGGGTAGGTCTGCGCCTCGAAGCCATCGCCGAGATAGGGCTTCCACTTCGCCAGCGTGGCGAAGGGCTCCACCCATTGCGGGTCGGTCAGCTTCTGCTCGCCCTTGATGAGCGCCAGACGGCCTTCCTCGCCATGCCAGTAGTTGGGGCCGATGTTCTGGTAGCCCATGGTGGCGGCTTCCCACAGGTCCTTGGTGCCCATGGCCATGGGAATGTAGTTGCCGTCTTCCTTGATCTTGTCGAGGGCGGCGAAGAATTCGTCCTCGGTCGCCGGCGGCTCAATGCCGAGCTCCCTGAAGGCGTCCTTGTTGTAGATGAAGCCGTGGATCACCGAGGCCATCGGCACGCAGAAGGTCTGCTTGCCGTCGTCGGTGGTCCAGGCGGATTTGGCCACGTCGGAGAAGTTTTCGATGCCGGAAAGATCGGTCAGATCGGCGAGCTTGCCGTTCTTGAACAGGTCGAGCGAGGCGTCGAACGGGCGGCAGGTGATGATGTCGCCGGCCGAACCGGCGTCGAGCTTGGCGTTGAGGGCGGCATTGTATTCGGTCGGGGCCGAAGGCGAGAACACCACCTTGATATCGGGGTGGGCGGCCTGGAAGGCGGGGATGAGCTTCTCCTGCCAGATGGCGAGGTCGTCATTGCGCCAGCTTTCGATGGTGAGCGTGGCTTCCTGCGCATGGGCGGCCGAGCACAGAAGGCTCGATCCCAGAAGCGCTGCGGTGAAGAGTTTCATGTTCATGCTCGGTCTCCCTGTTGGGCCTTTTCAGGCCGGTTGTGTCGAATGAAGCTGCGCATACGGGCGGCGGCGCGCCGGGCTGCGGAAGCCCTGCCTGAACGCTTTCCCGATTATGGACAGGTGCGCGGCCATCGGAAAGCGGGTTTCCGGCTGGCTTCGACTGGCGTGTTGGAAAAGGATGCGGGCTTGCGGCTGCCGCAGATGTTTGCGGAAGCCGGCTGTCCGGTGCGCAATCTTGCTGCGGATATCCATCGCTCCCCTCGTTCTCCTGATTGAAACAATACCAAAAAAATACCACTTGTCCACGCTTATTAACCTTTTGCTGGCGGGCAAGCGGATGCGGCATGAAAATCTCTTGTATTTTAACAAAATTGCTCGTTCTGCTGCCGCTGCGTTATGCCGTCAAAATTAACACTTGGATATTGGTATTTAAGTGGTATTATAAGGAATGGAGGGTCGAAGGTGGATTTCATACTCGGCATAGATGGCGGCGGAACCGGTTGCAGGGCGGCGCTCGCCACCCCTGACGGACAGGTGCTGGCGCGCGGCAGTTCGGGAGCGGCCAACATCCGTACCGACCTGACCAGCGCCCGCGGTCATATCGTCGAGGCGGCGCAGCGGGCCTTTATCGCGGCCGGCAAGGATTCCGCGCTGATCGTGCACACTCCGGCCGTGCTCGGGCTCGCCGGCGCCAATGTCGGCACCTATCGCCAGCAGTTGCAGGCCATCCTGCCGTTCCGGGAAAGCCGGGTGGAAAGCGATGCCGAGATCGCGCTGGAAGGCGCGATCGGTGGCGGCGACGGCGCGATTGCGGTGCTGGGCACCGGCAGCGCCTACCGGGTGCGCCGCAACGGCGTTTCGCGCCCTGTCGGCGGATGGGGTTTTCAGGTGGGCGATCAGGCAAGCGGCGCGCGCATCGGTCGCGACCTGCTGGAACAGACGCTGCTTGCCTATGACGGCATATGCGAAGCCTCCGCCCTGACGCGCGAGATCATGGCCGTGTTCCGCGACAATCCCGAGGATGTGGTCGAATTCACCGTGGCGGCAAAGCCGGGCGACTATGGCGGTTTCGCGCCCAAGGTCTTCGACCATGCCGCGCGGGGCGATGCGGTGGCGCGCCGTATCGTCGACAAGGCGGTGGCCGATGTGGACGGATCGCTTGGAGCGTTGCGGCTCGGCGAAGGTGACGTGCTTTGCCTTCTGGGCGGGCTGGCAAGTCTCTACGCGCCCTTGCTTGCGCCGCGCTACCGGGCCTTGCTGCGTGAGCCGCAGGGCGATGCGCTGGCCGGAGCGGTGCGCATGGCTGCCCGATATTTCGGCCATGCGGGCGGGACCGGCAATGGCTGAGGATGCCGACAATCTGTTTGCGGGGATCAGGGAGACGGCACGGGGTCAGCCGCTTTACCTGCATCTGCGCCGGACCATCGAGGAAGCCGTCGGGAACGGCCTGCTGGGGCCGGGCGACGCGCTGCCCTCCGAGCGCGACATAGCCGTTCAGGCGGATATTTCGCGTGTGACCGTGCGCAAGGCGGTGCGCGATCTGGTCGGGAGCGGGGTGCTGGTGCAGCGCCACGGCTCAGGCACGTTCGTGGCCCCGCGCGTCGAGCGTGTCGAACAGTCGCTGTCGCGGCTCACCTCTTTCACCGAGGACATGGCAAGGCGCGGCAAGGCCGTGACGTCGCAATGGCTGGACCGGGGCGTGTTCACCCCCTCGCCGGACGAGATGATGGTGCTCGGCCTGTCGGCCCGGGAACTGGTGGTGCGCATGGCGCGCCTGCGCATGGCCGACGGAACGCCGCTTGCCATCGAGCGTGCCTGCGTGTCGGCCAGCATGCTGCCCGAACCGGAGCTCATCGGCGCTTCGCTCTACGCTGCGCTGGGCAAGGCGGGCTATCGTCCGGTACGGGCCGTGCAGCGCATTTCGGCTGCCAACCTCACCGGTCAGGATGCGGAGCTGCTGAAGGTTGCGGCTGGCGCAGCCGGCTTGAGCATCGAACGCATCTCCTATCTTGCCAGCGGCAGGGTGGTGGAATTCACCCGCTCGGTCTATCGGGGCGATGCCTATGATTTCGTGGCCGAGTTGCGCCTGAGCGGGCCCGGCGATGACAGTGGAGGAAGTGCATGACGACGGCCGCAACCCATATGCGAACCGAGATCGAGGAGATACCGCAGGCCGTCGCCCGCTTCCTCGACCGGTCGGACAGTTTGCTTGAGGATGTCGCGCAGGATTTACGCCGCCGTGCGCCGGGCTTCGTCGTTACCGTGGCGCGCGGTTCGTCCGCCCATGCCGCGACATATCTGAAATATGCGGTGGAACTGACGGCCGGACTCGCGGTGGCGCCGATCGGACCGTCCGTTGCCTCGATCTATGGGGCAAAGCTGCGCCTCGATCGCGCGGCGTGCCTGGCCGTGTCGCAGTCCGGCAAGAGCCCGGACATCGTGGCTCTGGCGCAAAGCGCGGCGGAGCAGGGGGCGGTCACGATTGCCCTCACCAACACGGCCGGCTCGCCGCTGGCCGGCGTTTGCGACCACGCCATCGACATCATGGCCGGACCGGAGCGGAGCGTCGCCGCCACCAAGACCTTCGTCAACTCGGCTGTGGCCGGGCTGGCGCTGATGGCGCACTCCACCCGGGACGAAACGCTTCTGGCGGCGCTCCAGCAGCTGCCGCAGTCGCTGGAGCGGGCGCTCGCCTGCGACTGGAGCGCGCTGATCGAGCCGTTCGGCAGGCAGGGTTCGCTGTTCATTCTCGGGCGCGGCCCATCGAGCGCCATGGCCAGCGAGGCAGCGCTGAAGTTCAAGGAAACCTGCGGCGTTCATGCCGAAGCCTATAGTGCGGCAGAGGTCATGCATGGCCCGATGGCGCTGGTCGGCCCGGGCTTTCCGGTGCTGGCGCTCGCCGCGCGTGACGCGGCCGAGCCGTCGCTGGTCGAGGCCGTCGATGCGCTGGCGGACAAGCAGGCCGCCGCCTTCGCGACCAGCGACCGTGTGGCGAAGGCCGCGCGGCTGCCGTTCGCGGCCACCGGCCACCCGCTGACCGATCCGCTGCCGCTGATCGTGTCCTTCTATGCATTCGTCGAGGCTTTCGCCCGGCACAGGGGCCTCAATCCCGACACGCCCCGCAATCTGCGCAAGGTAACGGAGACGATATGAGCGAGCGTTTCGCCCTTTCGGGGGCCAGGATTTTCGATGGCGAAACCTGGCATGACGACGCGGCTCTGGTCGTGGCCCACGGCACGATAGAGGCCATTGTGCCGGCTGTTTCCATCCCCGCCGGCGTGAAACGGGTCGAGGCCGGTGGCGCCGTGCTGGCGCCCGGTTTCATCGACCTTCAGGTCAATGGCGGTGGCGGGGTGATGCTCAATGATCATCCCGACCTCGCCTCCATCGAAACCATCTGTTCTGCTCATCTGCCGTTCGGCACCACGGCGCTGCTGCCCACCCTGATCACCGATACGCCGCGGATCACCGCGGCGGCGCTAGACGCGGGCAGGCAGGCGGCCGCGAAGAATGTTCCCGGTTTCCTCGGCCTGCATCTGGAGGGTCCGCATCTGTCGCTGGCCCGCAAGGGCGCGCACGATCCGGAACTGATCCGCAGGATGGACGACGCCGATCTGAAGGCGCTGGCGGCGGCAGTCGGCGCCATGCCGGTGCTTCTGACAACGATCGCACCGGAATCGGTCAGCCCCGAACAGGTGGAGGCGCTGGCAAAGGCCGGCGTCATTGTAAGCCTCGGCCATTCCGACGCCTCCTATGCGACGGCAACCGCCTATGCGGAAGCCGGCGCGAACATGGCCACGCACCTCTTCAACGCGATGAGCCCGCTGGGCAGCCGGGAGCCGGGGCTCGCCGGCGCGGCCATCGATACCGGCACCTTGTTCGCCGGCCTGATCGCGGACGGCATCCATGTCGATCCGGCCACCATGGCGATTGCGCTCAGGGCCAAGCGCGGTCCGGCGAGAATTTTCCTCGTCACCGACGCGATGGCGACGATCGGCACGCACATGTCCTCTTTCACGCTGAACGGGCGCACCGTCTATCGCAGGGAAGGCAGCCTGCGGCTTGGCGACGGAACGCTGGCCGGTGCCGATCTCGACATGATCTCGGCCGTGCGCTTCATGCACCGCACCATCGGTCTTGAACTCGGCGAGGCCCTGCGCATGGCCTCGACCTACCCGGCGCAGGCGGTCGGGCAGTCGCAGCGTCTCGGGCGGCTGACGAAAGGCATGCGCGCCAACATCGTCGCCCTCTCGGACGACCTCGACGTGGCCTCCGTATGGATCGACGGCGTGCGCTCGTTCAAGGCCTGAGGCGCGAGGCCGATCAAAAAAGGCCTGAGGCGCAAGCCGATCAAAAAGGCCGAGGCGCAAGCCGAACTGAAAAAAGGCCGGCGCTGGCTATCTATCGGCGGGCGGCGTCGGCGGCCTGACGGATCGCCTCGATATTGGCGCGGTAGGAGGCCACGGTGCCGCCCTTGAACACGGCCGCGCCTGCCACCAGCACGTTCGCGCCGGCGGCGGCGACCAGGGGCGCCGTCTCCGGCGTGACGCCGCCATCGATCTGGATATCGATGGGGCGGTAGCCGATCATCGCCTTGACGCGCCTCACCTTGTCCACCACCGCCGGAATGAAAGCCTGTCCGCCAAAACCGGGATTGACGGTCATCAAAAGGATGAGGTCCAGCCGGTCGAGCACATATTCGATGACGTTTTCCGGGGTGCCGGGATTGAGCGAGACGCCGGCCTTCTTGCCAAGGTTACGGATGGTCTGCAGCGAGCGGTCGAGATGCGGGCCGGCCTCGGCATGGACGGTGATGCCGTCGCAGCCGGCCTCGGCGAAGGCCGCGAGATAAGGATCGACCGGTGCGACCATCAGATGGGCGTCGAAATAGGCGTCGGTGCGGTTGCGGATCGCCTTGATGACGGGCGCGCCGAAGGTGATGTTGGGCACGAAGTGCCCGTCCATGACGTCGAGATGCACCCAGTCCGCGCCGGCCTCGACAATGGCCTCGACCTCGTCGCCGAGTTTCGAGAAATCCGATGACAGAACCGACGGTGCGATCAGGGTCCCTGCGCTCATTCCTTGCACTCCTGCTGTAGGCACAGCCTGCCTATAGCATCGGGAAAGGAACGGGAAACCGCTTTTTGAATTTTTCCGCGCCTTGTTTCGGCCAATTCGCCGCATGGTCTACACAATGCCCGAATCCTGCCATAAGTCGGCCCTGCGTCGGGACAGGGAGACGGCATTGTCGAGATTGGTCGCAGCAGCGCGGATTTGTGGTGCCGCCGGCATAAGCGTGATGGTGGCGGGGTGCGGCAACTCGCTGACCGAGCGTCAGGATCAGGCCGTTGTTTCGGCGCTGCCTTACGACAGCGTGCCCTGCGATGCGCTGTTCATGCACCGCGATGCGCTGGCCGTGCAATACGGCTTGCCGCCCGATGCCAGGCCCGTCTTCGTGCGGCAGCCCTACGGCACGGGGCCGCTGACGCCGGATATCCGTTCCGAACACCGCCGCAAGGCCGAGAGCGCGCGCGGCGAGATCGACGCCATGAACCGTTCGCTGAAGCGCCGGAAATGTGTCGCGCAGGCGCCCGCCGTGCCTCAGTAGCCGGCTTCGCGGTCGATCAGGTTTTCCAGCTCCTCGCCCCGCTCATAGGCCGCCATCTGCCTGAGCATCACCGGCACCAGGTGTCGAGGGTCCGAAGTCGCTGCCGCATGCGGTGTGACGAACACCTTTGGATGGCTCCACAGCGGGCTGGTTTTCGGCAGCGGCTCGATCTCGAACACGTCGAGGCTCGCTTCCTTGAGCGTTCCGTCGTCCAGAGCACGCACTATGTCGGTTTCCTTCTGCAACCGGCCCCGTCCTGCATTGACAAGCACCGAGCCGCCCAGCGCATTGCGCCGGCGCAGCTCCTTGAGAAGCTTGTAGTCGATGATGCCGGTGGTCGCCTTCGTCAGCGGCAGCAGCACGACGAGAATATCGGTGGCGTTGAGGAAAGGCACTAGCCCGGCGTCGCCGGCATAGGTGGTGACGCCTTCCATCTCGCGCGCCGAGCGCGCCCAGCCATTGATGCGGAAGCCGAGCGCCATGAGGGCGCTGGCTGCCGCGCGCCCCAGATGGCCGAAGCCCATGATGCCGACCGACACGTCCTCGGCGTTGCGCTGGTCGATGTCGTGCCATGCGCGCAGGCGCTGCTGCTCGCGATACTGCCGGCCCTGCCGGTGATGATCGAGCACGCGCCACACGACATATTCGACCATGTGCCGCGTCAGGTCTTCCGCCACCACGCGCACCACCGGGACGTCCGTGGGGATGGTGGCGTCCTCCATGATGTGATCGACGCCCGCGCCGACGGAGAAGATGACCTTGAGGTTTGGCAGTCCGGCGAGCAGGTTCGGCTTCTGCTTCCACACGACCGCATAGGTGATGGAGGCATCGGTGTCCGTATTGCGCTCCAGAACCACCTCCCGCTCGGCCGACAGCAGTTCGTGCCAGCGCTGGGGGTGGAACGCGTTGACCGCAAGCAGAACGCGGTCCGTGCCCGGGTTGCTCAAGATATCCTCCTCGTCAATTATTCCGAAACCACGCCTTCGGGGGCGGTTTCGATCCGGAAGGCCGCCGAGATCAGCGCCTTCGTGTAGTCGGTCCGCGGCGCTTCGAAGATCTGCGCCGACGGGCCGGCCTCCACCACCTTGCCGTTGCGCATGACGATCACCTCGTTGGCGAGCGCGCGCACCACCTTCAGGTCGTGGCTGATGAAAAGATAGGCAAGGTTGTGTTTGGCTTGCAGGTCGCGCAGCAGGTCGACCACCTGCGCCTGCACGCTCATGTCGAGCGCCGAAGTCGGTTCGTCCAGCATGACGAAGCGGGGCTTGAGCACCATGGCGCGGGCAATGGCGATGCGCTGGCGCTGCCCGCCCGAAAACTCGTGCGGGTAACGGAAGCGCGTTTCCGGGTCGAGGCCGACTTCCCTGAGCACGTCTACGATACGGTCGTCGCGCTCGTCCGCGGAGAGCTTCGGCTCGTGGATCTTCAGCCCTTCCTCGATGATCTCGGATACCGACATGCGCGGGCTGAGCGACCCGTAAGGGTCCTGGAACACGATCTGCAATTCGCGCCGCAGCGGCCGCATCTCGTTGAACGACAGCGCGTCGATGTCGCGCCCGTCGAAGCGGATCTTTCCGGTGGAGGAGATCATGCGGGCCAGCGCAAGGCCGAGCGTGGTCTTTCCGGAACCCGATTCGCCGACGATGCCGAGCGTCTGGCCCTCGCGCACGGTTACGTCGATGCCGTCCACCGCCTTCACATGGTCCACCGTCTTGCGGAAAAAACCCTGCTTGATCGGGAACCAGACCTTCATGTCCTCGCCACGCATCACCGCTTTGGCGGCGGGGTCCGCGGCAGGCGGCTTGCCCCGGGGTTCCGCCGCCAGCAGATGGCGGGTGTATTCATGCTGCGGATTGACGAAGATGTCCTTCGTCGGCCCGGTCTCGACCACCTTGCCTTTTGTCATCACGCAGACCCGGTCGGCGATCTTGCGCACGATGCCGAGGTCGTGGGTGATGAACAGCATCGACATGCCGTTGTTCTTCTTCAGGGTGTCGAGAAGAAGAAGAATCTGGGCCTGAACCGTCACGTCGAGCGCCGTGGTCGGTTCGTCTGCGATCAGCAGTTCCGGCTCGTTGGCGAGCGCCATGGCGATCATGACGCGCTGGCGCTGTCCGCCCGAAAGCTGGTGGGGATATGCGTCGAGCCGCTTTTCCGGCTCGCGGATGCCGACCTCGTTGAGCAGGTCCAGCGTGCGTTTGCGCGCCTGCGCATCGCCCATGCCGCGATGCAGCTTCAACACCTCGACGATCTGCTGCTCGATCGTGTGCAGCGGGTTGAGCGAGGTCATCGGCTCCTGGAAGATCATGGTGATCTTGTTGCCGCGCACCTTGCGCAGCCCGTTTTCACCGAGCCGCATCAGGTCCTGTCCGCCGAACAGGATTTCCCCGGAAGGGTGGCTGGCGGGCGGGTAGGGCAGGAGCGTCAGCACCGACAGCGCCGAGACCGATTTGCCGGAACCGGATTCACCCACCAGCGCCAGCGTCTCGCCTTTGGCGATGTCGAAAGACACATGATCGACGGCAAGCGAGGTCTGCCCCCCTTGCGAGAAAGCGACAGAAAGATCGCGAACGGAAAGAAGGGGCGTGCTCACCTGAACGTCTTCCTTGGGTCGAAGGCGTCGCGCGTGGCCTCGCCGATGAAGATCAGCAGCGAGAGCATGATCGAAAGCGTGATGAAGCCGGTGATGCCGAGCCACGGCGCGTTGAGGTAGCGCTGGCCCTGCTTGAGCATTTCACCCAGCGAGGCCGAGCCCGGCGGCAGGCCGAAGCCGAGGAAGTCGAGCGAGGTCAGCGTCGAGATCGAGCCGTTGAGGATGAAGGGCAGGAAGGTCAGCGTCGCTACCATGGCGTTGGGCAGCAGGTGCCGGAACATGATGGTGCGGTTGGAGACGCCCAGCGCCCGCGCCGCGTTCACATATTCGAAGTTGCGTGCGCGCAAAAATTCCGCCCGCACCACGCCGACGAAGGCCACCCATGAAAACAACAGCATGAGGCCGAGCAGGATGAAGAAGCCGGGCGGCAGCACCGCCGCCACGATCAGCAGCAGGTAGAGAACCGGAATGGCCGACCAGATCTCGATGAAGCGCTGGAACAGGAGGTCGACCCAGCCACCGAAATAGCCCTGGATGGCGCCGGCCGAAACGCCGATGATGGCCGAGCCCAGCGTCAGCGTCAGCCCGAACAGCACCGAGACGCGGAAACCGTAGATGACGCGCGCCATGACATCGCGCGCCTGATCGTCGGTGCCGAGCCAGTTCCAGTTGCCGACGATGCAGTCGGGGTCCGCCGCGCCTTGCGGATATTGGGCGCAACGCGTGGCGACATCGTAGCGCCATGAGGGTTTTGCGGGGGCGGCCTGTGGCACCGCGTTGTTGACGGTGCGGTAGGAATAGCGGATCGGCGGCCAGATCATCCAGCCATTGGCCTCGATCTCGTCGCGGATCACCGGGTCGCGATAATCGGTGACGGCATAGAAGCCGCCGAATTTCTCTTCCGGATAGGCGACGAGGACGGGGAAGAGAATTTCGCCCCTGTAGGAGGCGATGATCGGCTTGTCGTTGGCGATGAACTCGGCAAACAACGAGGCGATGAACAGGAAAAGGAAAATCCACAACGACCAGTAGCCGCGCCGGTTGGCCTTGAAATTCGCCCATCGGCGCTGGTTGAGCGGCGACAGGAACGGCCGGCGCCGCCTTGGCGTGACAGGCTGGGGAGCGACGCTTTCCGCATCCGTCTTCATCGTGGCCTCGACCATCACACGTCCCTCCGGTCGAAGTCGATGCGGGGGTCGATCCATGTGTAGGTGAGGTCGGAGATGAGGCTGACGAACAGGCCGATCAGCGAGAAGATGTAGAGATTGGCGAACACCACCGGATAGTCGCGGTCGACCACCGACTTGAAGCCGAGCAGACCCAGCCCGTCGAGCGAGAAGATGTTCTCGATCAGCAGCGAGCCGGTGAAGAAGGCCGAGATGAAGGCTCCGGGAAAGCCGGCGATGACGATCAGCATGGCGTTGCGGAAGACGTGGCCATAGAGAACGCGGTGTTCGGAGAGGCCCTTGGCGCGCGCCGTCACCACATATTGCTTGCGGATCTCGTCGAGGAAGGAATTCTTCGTCAGCAACGTGTTGGTGGCGAAGGCCGAAAGCACCATGGCGGTCAGCGGCAGGGTAAGGTGCCAGAAATAGTCGACGATGCGGTCCGGCCACGACATCTGCGACCAGTTGTCGGAGGTGAGCCCGCGCAGCGGGAACCAGTCGTAGAAGGAGCCGCCGGCGAACAGGATCATCAGCAGGATGGCGAACAGGAAGCCGGGTATCGCATAGCCGACGATGACGATGGCGCTGGTCCACGTGTCGAAGGCCGAACCGTCCTTCACCGCCTTGCGGATGCCGAGCGGTATCGAGATCAGGTAGGAAATCAGCGTGATCCACAGTCCCAGTGAGATCGACACCGGCATTTTCTCGAGAATCAGGTCGATCACCGATATGTCGCGGAAATAGCTCTCGCCGAAATCGAAACGGGCGTAGTTCCACAGCATCAGGCCGAAGCGCTCCAGCGGAGGCTTGTCGAAGCCGAACTGCTTTTCGAGCTTGGCGATGAATTCGGGGTCGAGTCCCTGCGCCCCGCGATACTTGCCAGAGATGGCGCCGCCGCCGGCCTCGAAGCCGCCGGCCATGCCTGTGTCGCCGCCCCCGCCGGAGCCGAGACGGTCGCTGGAATCCCCCGCCTGACCGGTCAGGCGGGCGATGACCTGCTCGACAGGACCGCCTGGTGCGAACTGGATGACGACGAAGGAGATCGCCATGATGCCGAAAAGGGTCGGGATCATCAGCACCAGGCGGCGCAGGATATAGGCACCCATCAGGCGCTGCTCCCTTTTCTTCTCACGTCAGCCCTTGCCAATCTTCGCAGCCTTCTCAGGTTCGAACCACCACAGCGTCTCGACCGGAAAGCCGTAATCGGGCTTGGTTTCGGGAAATCCGAACATGTCCCAGTACGCGACCCGGTGATTCGCAACAAAGTATGTTGGAATCCAGTCGAGCCTTGCACGCAAGACCCGGTCGAGCGCGCGCAGCGCCGTAACCAGCTCGTCGCGGGTTTTCGCGCGCCCCGCTGCATCGACAAGCGCATCGACAGCGCTGCTCTCGGTTCCGGGGTAGTTGCGGGTGCCGGGCCGTCCTGCGGCGCGGGAGTGATAAAGCGATTCCATTGCTGCGTGAGCCGGTGTTGCGCCGACCGAGACGCGCATCAGGATCATGTCGAAGTCGAAATCGTTCTGGCGCGCCTGATATTGCGCGGAATCGATCACCCGCACCGAGGCGTCGATGCCGACCGCCTTCATGTTTTCGGCCCAGGGCAGGAAAATGCGGGCGAGCGAATCGTCGTCGGCCAATATTTCCGCCTTCAGCCTCTCGCCCCTGTCGTTGACGACGAAGGAGCCGTTGCGGCTCCAGCCGGCGTCGCGAAGCAGTCGCATGGCCTCGCCGAGCAGCTTGCGGTCGCGGCCAGAGCCGTCGGAAACCGGCTGAAGGGCAGGTTCCGCGAACACGTCCGGCGGCAGGTCGGCGCGCAGGGGCTCCAGAAGGGCCAGTTCCGCGGGAGAGGGGAGGCCCTCGGCCCTGAACTCGGATTTCTCGAAATTGGACTGTGAGCGCTCATAGGCGCCGGAGAACAGCGTGCGGCGCGTCCACTCGAAATCGAAACACAGGCCGATGGCACGGCGCACGCGCACGTCGCGGAACTGGGGACGGCGCTGGTTGATCGCCAGAGACTGCATCTCGGGCCACTTCTCGCCGTCGAACTCGCGCTTCAGGACGCGCCCGTCGGCAATGGCGGGGAAGTTGTATTCCGAGACCCAGGTGCGGGCGACGAACTCTTCGCGGTAGTGGGTGTTGCCCTTTTTGAACGCCTCGAAGGCGGCGCTGCGGTCGCGGTAGAAATCGATGCGCAGGCGGTCGAAATTATACAGGCCAAGGTTGACCGCCAGATCGCGACCCCAGTAATCGGGCACGCGTTCATATTCGATGAACTGTCCGGCTGCGACCCTGCCCACCTTGTAAGGGCCGGAGCCCGGCGGGGGCGTCATGCGTCCCGCGTCGAACTCGTTCTCGGTATAGTAGGCTTTCGACAGGATCGGCATTTCGACCGCCGTGAGGATAGCCTGCGGCGGCTGCCTGCCGGTGAAGGTCAGGCGCACCGTATGCGCATCCAGCGCTTCGGCGGCGGCAAGCTCGACAAGTGGCAGCGCCAGTTGCGGGTGCCCCTTGTCCTTGTAAAGCAGAAGGGTGAAGGCGACGTCCCCGGCCGTCAGCGGCGTCCCGTCGTGCCAGCGCGCCTCGCTGCGCAGGTGGAAGTCGAAGCTGTTGCGGTCCTGCGAGATGGTGACGGCTTCGGCCAGAAGCCCGTAGAGCGCATCCGGCTCGTCCAGCGCGCGCGCCATCAGCGTATCGAAGCAGAACTCCATGCGCGGTGGCGCATCGCCGCGCAGCGTGAAGGAATTCAGCGTGTTGAAGGTGAGCGGGTTCTGATTGAAAGCCCAGTTGGGCGGTGGAAAATTGAAGGTGCCGCCCTTGGGGGCATCGGGGTTCACATAGTCGAAATGGGCAAAGCCGGGCGGATATTTCAGCTCCCCGAAGGCCGAGAGGCCGTGAAGCTTCACGCCTGTCGGAGCGGTGGCGAAGGCAGGGCCGGGCATCAGCGGCCACGCGGCCGCAGCACCCCCCAGCACAAGGAAGTCACGACGCGAAAAGGCGCTCATCAGTTGGCGCTCTGATATCTGGCCGCCAGCGCCTTTTCCTTCTCCGGGTCGATCCACCAGGAATCGATATCGGCCCCGATATATTCGGGCTGTTTGTCCGGCATGCCGAACTTGTTCCAGTAGGCGACCCACAGATTCGGGCGGGTAAACTGCGGCACGACATAGTAGTTCCACAGCAGGACACGGTCGAGCGCGCGGGTGGCGGCGATCAGGTCGTCGCGGTCGGTGGCGAAGATCACCCGGTCGACAAGCGCGTCGATCACCGGGTCCTTGATGCCGGAATAGTTGCGCGAGCCGGGCGTGTCGGCGGCGCGCGTGCTCCAGTAGTCGC
>JAIPUZ010000112.1 GCA_022833215.1 Mesorhizobium sp.
GCCCACATTGCGCTGGTAGGGGCCAACCTTACGCGACGTCGATGGCGTCCGATTGTGCGAGTTCGGGAACGACGATGGCAGACAGAACCCAGCTGAGGATAGCAGACCGCGACGACAACATCGCGGAAGACGATCCGTTCGCGGAACTGACCCGGATCATGGGCTTCGATCCGCGCGTTCCGGTCGCGCCCGAAAGCGAACAGCGCTCCGAAGTCGCCGTCGAGGATGACTTCGCCATCGATCTCGAAAAGGAGTTGATGGGCGAGTTCGGCGATGAGATTCAGCCTGAATCTGCCCCTGAAATCGCTTATGCTCCCGTTGAGCAGCCATCTTATGCGCCTGCGCACGATGTCGGGTATTCACAGGCCGGTGACGCCCATTTCGACACCGGCAGAGAGTCCGATCAGGCCGCTGCCGAGTCTGTGGCCGCCGACCTGTTCTCCGACGAGAGCGCCTTTGACGAGGTTCATGCGGCATCTCATGGCGAGCCAGTGGATTTCATTGCCGATGGCCAGCCGGATTTCGCCGATTTCGACGACATGCTCGCATCGGAGCTGACCGATACGCGCGTCGAAGCCGGGAGCGGCTCTGCCGCGCGGGACGAAGCGCCGGCTCCGGAATTTTCCCAGCCCTTGTCGGCGGAGGATGAATTCTTCGCTTTCGACGATGCCGATTTTGCCTTCGAGGAGCAGCAGCCGGAGGCGGCGTCCGCGCCCCAGTCGTCCGCTGCCGCCGGTTTCGATCACGTGGCATTCGACGACAATGGTGACGAGTTCGAGCGCGCGCTGGCGGCCGTGGTTTTTGACGATGGTGATGAACGAGCTGGCACGCAGGGTGCGGACAGCCCGGTTGCAGACACCTATGCGCAGCAATTCGTGGAAAGCGTCGAGCCGCAACCTGTGGCGGAAGCGCCGCAAGTCTCGCTGGAAGACGAACTCAATGCGTTGCTGAACCGGATGTCGGCGCGGCCGGAGCCGGCTTACGAGCCCGAGTTCCAGCTTGAGAGGCCGCTTGATGTCCATGTCGAGCAACCGGCCTATGTCGAGCAACCGGCCCATCAGGGCTACGAGCAGCCTCAGGCGCCCGCACATGAGGATTTCGACCTCGATCTGGATCTCGCAGCTTTTGATGCGCAGCCGCAGAGCGCTCCGCAAGCGCCGGTTGATCCCGTAGAAGCCCTGAAACCCTTTGTTCCTGCCGCGGCGGTCGCGGCTGCTTCGGCGCAGGCGCACAGCTGGAGCCGCGGCACGCCCTTTATTCGCCAGCATCAGACCTCGGGCGAGCAGGCAGCGCCGGTGGCAGCTCAGCCACAGCAGCATGAGCCCGCATTTGCCGCCGCTGCGCCGGATTATGTGGTTTCCCCGCCGGCTCGCGCCGCAGCGGCCGTCGAGACCGGACATGGAGCGTCTGCCGCACAGTCTGCGCCTCTTCGGCCAGCTGCGGACATGCCGGAGCTGGAAACCGTTGAAATACCGGAGAAGGCTGTCGCTCTGGCAGACGATCTCGATATTCCCGAGGTTCCTTTCGAGGAGGATAAGGCCGAGGCGCCCGCCTATGACGATCTCGACGCCGAGTTTACCAGCCTTCTGAGCGAGATGAACGTCAGCGAGACGGATCCGGCCGGATCGACGGCCGCTTTCGAGGCTCCGGGGCAGCATGCGGAGACGCATGCTGCTGCGGCGGCTACCGGTGTGGCACCGAACCAGCCAGCCGGCGAAGGCGATCAGAATTTCGGCGATTTCGATTTCAGTGAATTTGCCCGCCAGCCCTATGCGGCGCAGGATACGGCTGATGACGGGTTCGACTACGATCCGGATGCCGGTGAGGCGATGTCCGAGGCAGACGATGTGGACGAGCAGCGTCCGCGCAGCCGCCTGCTCCTGGTTGCGGCCGTTGTCGGCGCGGTGGCGTTGATCGGAGGCATCGGCGCGTTTGCCCTGTCCTTCGGTGGTGGCGATTCCGGCGATGCGCCGGTTCTCGTGAGGGCCGATGAAAGCCCGATCAAGGTCAAACCCGAAAATCCCGGCGGCGCCGTGATCCCCAATCAGGACAACAAGGTCTACGATATGGTGGCCAAGGGCGGCAAGCCGGCAACTCCCACGCAGGAGAAGCTGGTTTCCGATGCAGAGCAGCCGGTCGACGTTGCTGCTCGCGCTTCGGCTCCGCGTATTGTGAGCGAGGGCGCACCCGCCAAGTCCGAGGATCGTATCCAGCCGGCGCAGGTCGATGACGAAGCCGCCGTGGACGAAGTGCCCGCCGTTGCACCGCGCAAGGTGCGCACAATGGTGGTTCGCCCGGATGGCACGCTGGTGGCGCGCGAAGATCCGCAGCCTGCGCAGCAGATCGCCGCCACCGAGCCGATGGACCCTGCGCCGCAGACGGTGAGCGCGCCCGGCGCCGAGCAGACTGGCGCTGTTGCGCCGGCCGTCAACACCCAGCAGACCGCCAGCACGCCGTCGGCGGCACCCGTTGCGCCGCAGCGTCCGGCTGAACAGCCTGTCGATATCGTCGGCGAGGTGAAGCCGGGTCAGGTCGCCGCGCTCGATCCGAACGCCGCGGCAGCCGGCAGTTGGGCCATGCAGATCGCTTCGCAACCAAGCGTCGAGGCGGCGCAGTCGACCTATCAGGACCTTGCCCGCCGCTATGCCGGCGTGCTTCAGGGCCGCAGCGTCAACATCATCAAGGCCGAGGTGGCCGGCAAGGGGACCTTCTACCGGGTTCGGGTTGCCGCGGATTCCCGCGCCGAAGCGATCAGCCTGTGCGAAAAGTACAAGGCGGCGGGCGGCAACTGCTTCGTTTCGAAGTAAGGGAAAAACGCTCCACTTCATGAGGGCCGGTGCAAACTGCACCGGCCCTTTCCCGTTTCGAACGGGCGATTCCCTTTCTGCTCCGAACCCACTAGATTCGCAGCATGACCGAATCAAAGACGCTCATCCTCGGCTGTGCCGGCCATTCGCTTACCCGGGAGGAAGTTCGCTTCTACCGGGGGGAATGTCCCTGGGGCTTCATCCTTTTTGCCCGCAACATCAGCGAGCCGGAGCAGATTCGCGACCTCGCCGCCTCGATGCGCGATTGTGTCGGGCGTGAAGATGCTCCAGTCTTCATCGATCAGGAGGGCGGCCGGGTGCAGCGCCTGCGCCCGCCGCTGGCGCCGAATTACCCGCCCGCTGCCGCAATCGGCGAAATCTACCGTCGCGATCGCGAAGCCGGCTTGCGTGCCGCATGGCTGCATGGGCGCATGCATGCCTTCGATCTCGCACGGTATGGCATAAGCGCCGACTGTCTGCCGGTGCTCGACGTGCCGGTGGAAGGCGCCAGTGACGTCATTGGCCAGCGCGCCTATGGACGCGATCCGGAAACGGTCGCCCGGCTTGGCCGCGCCTCGGCCGAGGGGCTTATGGCCGGTGGCCTGTTGCCGGTCATGAAGCATATCCCGGGCCATGGCCGGGCGTCCTGCGATACGCATTTCGAGTTGCCGACGGTGCACGAATCCTTCGATGATCTGCGCCGACACGATTTTGCCCCCTTCAGGGCGTTGAACGATCTGCCTGCGGCAATGACCGCGCATGTGGTGTTCAGCGCCATCGACCCCAAAGGCCCTGCGACCACTTCGGGCAAGGTGGTCGAGGAAGTGATACGTGGCGAGATCGGCTTTGACGGGCTGCTGATCAGCGACGACATCTCCATGAAGGCACTTTCTGGGGATTTCGGCTCCAAAGCCGCTGCAATTCTTGCGGCTGGTGTCGATATCGTTCTTCACTGCAATGGTGTCATGGAGGAAATGTCGGCTGCCGCATCGAAGGCGAGGGCGCTGGAGGGCGAGGCGCTCAGGCGGGCCGAACGTGCGCTGTCCGTGACGGGTCATGGCGGCGAAGGGAGCGAGGAAGAGCTTCGGGCGGAGTTCACGGAGTATTTCGCGGCAGTGGCCTGATGCCGCTGACCGGGGCGGAGAAAACCGCCGGCGGGCAGATCGGAGAGCGGAGAGACGTGGCGCAACCGGCAGCAGGAGAGCAGAAGGCACCGCGGCCCACGCCGATGGAGCGGCTGTGGGCGGATGACGACCGGCGCACCGACGATCCCGCACTGGTTGTCGACGTCGAGGGGTTTGAAGGCCCGCTCGATCTGCTTTTGCACCTTGCCCGCAACCAGAAGGTGGACCTGGCGCGCATTTCGGTTCTGGCGCTGGCTGAACAGTATCTGCTGTTCATCGACAAGGTGCGCGCCCTGCGCCTCGAACTTGCCGCCGACTATCTCGTCATGGCGGCATGGCTCGCTTTCCTCAAATCGAAACTGCTCATTCCGAAGCAGCCTGGCGAGGAGGGGCAGAGCGGCGAGGAGCTGGCGGCGGTGTTGCAGTTCCGCCTGCGCCGCCTCGAAGCCATGCGCGACGCGGCCGTGCGGCTGGTCAATCGCAACCGCCTGGGGCGGGATGTCTTTGCGCGCGGTATGCCTGAACTCGTCATCGTCGAAAAGCGCAACCAGTATTCTGCAACCCTGTACGATCTGTTGAGCGCCTATGCGTCGCAGCGTCAGCGGCAGGCAGTCACCAGCGTTCATATCGCCCGGCGCGGCGTGTGGTCGCTCAAGCAGGCGCGCGAGATTCTGACGCGTATGATTGGCGAACTGGACGACTGGGCGTCTCTCGATGGGTATCTGATCCGCTATCTCGCGTCGCCCGAGGACAGGCGCACGGCAATCGCCAGTTCCTTCGCGGCTTCGCTGGAGCTGGTTCGCGAGGGCAGGGCGGAGGTGCGCCAGCAGGAGCCTTTTGCGCCCATCTACCTGCGTGGACGAGGGGCGAGGGGGGAAGAAGAGGCGTCACCATGACCGATGGCAGCAACGCCTCCGTCATCCCCTTTCCGGTCGAGGATGATGCGCCCAGTACAAAGCGCATGAATCCCGCCAGCAGTGAAGAGATCGTGCGCATGGCTGAGGCGATCGTTTTCGCCAGCGCCGGGCCGGTCAGCGAAAAGCAGCTGGCGGCGCGCCTGCCTGAAGGCATCGATCTGGCAGCAACGATGCGTGACTTGCAGCAGATTTATGCCATGCGCGGCGTCAACCTGCAGAAGATCGGCGACGGCTGGGCCTTTCGCACGGCAGGCGATCTCTCCTTCCTGATGAGCCGCGACACCGTGCAGCAAAAGAAATTGTCGCGGGCCGCGCTCGAAGTGCTGGCCATCATCGCCTACCACCAGCCGGTAACCCGCGCCGAGATCGAGGAAATCCGCGGTGTGGAGACCTCGAAAGGAACGCTCGACACCTTGCTGGAAACCGAATGGGTGCGCATGCGCGGCCGCCGCAAGACCCCGGGCCGGCCCGTTACCTATGGCACGACCGAGGCGTTCCTCGACCATTTTTCGCTGGAGGAACTGCGCGATCTGCCGGGCATCGAGGAATTGAAGGGCGCGGGACTTCTGTCCGGCCGGATGCCGGCCAACTTCTCCATACCGCTGCCGCCCGTCGACGCCGATGCGCTTACGGAAGATGAGGACCCTCTGACCGACATCGATCTGGAGGACCTCGGCCTGCTGACGCCGCGTGTCACGGAAGATTGAGGGCTTCGAACCGCCGATGCACGCTTTTGCATGAGCGTGCAGGCCAAAAGCACGTGACATTCGCAAATCATTCGTGAAGATTGCTTCGGTAGCGTTTGAAACGCGGCGCGAAAGCGCATAGATCAGTTTCTGGAACACTTACGAGAGAGAGTGCAATGGGTTCGTTTTCGATTTGGCACTGGCTGATCGTTCTGGTCATCGTGCTGCTGGTGTTCGGCCGCGGCAAGATTCCGGAGCTGATGGGCGATATGGCCAAGGGAATCAAGAGCTTCAAGAAGGGCATGGCCGACGATGATGACGACGCGCGCACCGTCGAGCATCGTTCCGATGAAACGGTTTCTCCCTCCAAGGAAAAAGCCGGCAAGAGCTGATTCCGTTTCCGCATCCGGGTTGAATAGCTATGCTTGATTTCGGCTGGTCCGAATTGATGGTGATCGCGATCGTGATGATCGTGGTCGTCGGGCCTAAGGATTTGCCTAAGATGCTGCGCACCGTTGGCCGCATGACGACCAAGATGCGCGGCATGGCAAATGATTTTCAACGGCAGTTCAACGAAGCGTTGAAGGAAGCCGAGCTCGAGGACGTCAAGAAGTCCGTGGATTCGCTGCGCAGCCTCAATCCGGCGGCGGAAATCCGCAAGCAGCTCAACCCGTTCGAAAAGGCGGCATCTGATGTGAAGAGCAGCATCGACGATGCCGGCAAGCTCAAGGCCACGCCGGTGCCGGAAGTGCCGCAGGCCGATGCCGATGCACCTTTCCCTGCCATGACCGATGCTTCCGTGCCGCCGGCGCAGGCCGCCGATGCGACTGCAAAGACAGCGAAGTCGCCGCGCAAGGGAGCGAAAAAGAGCGCGCCTGGCAAAGCCGATGGTAAGGCGGCCCCGGCCGGAGCGCCGCCCGCCAGAAAGGCAGGCCCTAAGACGACGAAGCCTTCAGCGGCTGTCGCGGTCAAGCCCGCAGCGGCGAAGCCTGCCGCCAAACCCCGCGCTTCCGGCAGTTCGGGCAAGACGACGAGGAAGCCGAAGTGAGCGCCAGTGAAAAGGATGAGATCGACCAGTCGTCTGCGCCTCTCATCGAACACCTCATGGAACTGCGCACCCGGCTGATCTGGTCGATCGGCGGGTTCTTCGTTGCGTTCCTGTTCTGCTTCTTCTTCGCGAAGGCGCTTTTTAACATCCTCGTCATTCCTTTCAAATGGGCGACGAGCTGGGCGGGACTGGACCCGACCAAGGTCGAGCTGATCTACACTGCGCCGCAGGAGTTCTTCTTCACGCAGATCAAGCTTGCCATGTTCGGCGGCATGGTCATCGCGTTTCCCCTGATCGCCACCCAGATCTACAAATTCATCGCGCCCGGCCTCTACCGGAACGAGCGAGCCGCCTTCCTGCCTTTCCTCATTGCCTCGCCGATCCTGTTCCTGATCGGCGCCTCTCTGGTCTACTTCTTCTTCACCCCGATGGTGATGTGGTTCTTCCTGACCATGCAGCAGGCCGGCGGCGAGGGCGAGGTGCAGATTTCTCTTCTGCCCAAAGTGTCCGAATATCTCAGCCTCATCATGACGCTGATCTTCTCGTTCGGCCTAGTGTTCCAGTTGCCGGTGGTAACCAGCCTGATGGCGCGTGTCGGCCTGCTGTCGTCGCAGGCGCTGGTCGACAAGCGCAAATGGGCGATTGTGCTCGCCTTCGTCGTGGCCGCCATCCTCACCCCGCCCGATCCCCTGAGCCAGATCGGCCTCGCTGTCCCGACCATCATTCTCTACGAGATTTCGATCTGGACGGCCCGGATGATCGAGCGGTCCCGCGCGAAAGAGGAAGCCGAACGCGAGGCTGCCGACAGCGAACATACTGCATCCGCCGACACTCCGCCTCCCGACCCGGCGGCCTGACGACGGACTTCCTGTTCCGACGCGATCGTTGTGGCGAACATGCCCGGGCGGGTGGCTGAAGCATCCTGCCCGGCGCCCTGATTGCGCTGCATCGGGTCTCCTTCTTCCGCAATGCGCACATAGCTCCAGTGGAACCAGAGAGCGGCCACCTTCATTCATGAAGAAGGCGGGAGCTTTTCTTCTTTCACAAGGACCAAGCGATGAAAACTTTGGCGAACCTGTTCGAGCATACGCTCAAGGATGTCTACTATGCGGAGAATGCGCTGACCAAAGCGCTACCGAAAGTTTCCAGGGCCGTGAAAAGCGCCGATCTGAAAAAGGCGGTCGACGGGCATCTGAAGGAAACGAAGGGACAGATCCAGACCCTGAAAAAGGTGTTCGAAACCATCGGCGTGGATCCGGCCGGTGAGAAATGCGATGCCATCGAAGGGCTCATCAAGGAAAGCGAAGGTCTGATGGAAGAAGCCTCGGGCAACGCGCTCGATGCCGGATTGCTGGCCGCCTGCCAGGCAGTCGAGCATTACGAGATCGCCCGCTATGGCTCCTTGCGCGAATGGGCCAAGGTGCTCGGCAACACGCAAGCCCACAACCTTCTGACCGAGATTCTGGATCAGGAAAAGGCCGCCAACAACAAGCTCACCAATCTGGCCGTTTCATCCCTGAACAAGAAGTAGCCGTCGTCGGCAGTCTCCGGCGCATGCGTGCCGGCTGCGGCAGATGCCTACCGCCAGTTCCGGGTGCCATCGTTGGCGCCGCATCCGTAGGGCGGCGCCACGTTGCCGAATGTGGCGTGGAGCTTGTCGCAGCCCCATTTGTTGATCGGCCCCGGCATGTGGCTGTTGAATTCTATGCCGACCTCGTCATAGGGCGTGTCGGTATTGGTCACGTAGCTGTACCATCTCCAGCCTACCGAAATGACCACCGCGATTACAGCGATCAGCAATATCTGGACAAGCTTCTTCAAGGGACGACTCCGCAACCTCATCTTCGGATGCGGGTATATCAGCCGCGCCTGGCCGTCAAACGAGCGCGACGTTTCCAGAGCAATTCCAGCAAAAGTGCGAAGCGTTTCTGCGATTCGAAGAAAAGCGCAAATGCCCTTACGAGACCTGTGCGCGGGTAGTGCTTTCCGATTGATTTTGTAGATTTTTCAGCATTGCTGGTGCTGTTTGTGCGCGAAGGTTTCCGGTCGGCGCCTGCCTGAAATGTGTCGCGCTTTCGGGTTTGACGTCCGTCACATTGCGGCGAGGATAGTCAGAC
>JAIPUZ010000113.1 GCA_022833215.1 Mesorhizobium sp.
AGAAGATGAGCTTGACGACGACGGTGGTGGCGAGGATCGCCAGACCGAAATTGCCGAGCATCTTGTAGAGCGTGTCGATCAGCCAGAACATCGGCTTGGTGATGAAGTGGAACCATCCCCAGTCGATGAGCAGGTCGAAGCGGCGGATGCTGCGCTCCTTCTCGTATGCGGTGATGGTCTCGACTTCCTTGGCGCCTGCGAAGACCAGCGATTCGACCGTGGCCGACTGGCCGGCGGCGACCGGGATGGCATCGCTGAGGAAGTCCGCCTGATAGCGCGGGCGGCCGTCCTCGAAATAGGCGAAGCGCGGCTGGAACGGCTGCTTCGCGGTCGGCACCAGCGCCACCGCCCAGTACTTGTCGGTGATGCCGAGCCAGCCGTCGCTGGACTTGCCCGGCGTGTACTGCTTGTCGTCCTCGACGGCGGAGTATTTGTGCTCCTGCAGCCCTTCCTCACCGGTGACGCCGATCAGCCCCTCGTGCAGCACGTAGATCGAGGCTGTGGTGGGCTTGTCGAAGCGGGTGACGCGGCCGTAGCTGAACAGGGTGACGTCGCCCGCTCCGCCGTTCTCGACCGTGTCGGACACGGTGAACAGGTAGTGCTCGTCGAGCGAATAGGTACGCCTGAAGGTAAGGCCCTTCTCGTTGGTATAGGTGAGCGTGACCGGTGTGGCGGGGGTGAGGATCGGGTTGCCGTCGACCGTCCACTCTGTCTGGGGGCCGGGCACCGCGCCAGTCGCATCGCTGCCGACGAAACCGATCTCGGCATAATAGCCGTTGGGCATGGCGGCCGGGTTGAGCAGCTCGATCTCGGGCGAGTTGTTGTCGACCGTCTCGCGATAATCCTTGAGCTTGAGGTCGTCGAGCCGCCCGCCGATCAGGTTGATCGATCCTTCCACGCTCGGCGTGTCGATCTTTACGCGCGGCGTGCCCGCAAGCGCCTGTGCACGGCCTGCGGGTGCCGCCTGGCCATCGGGACCGCCAGAGCCGGGAATCGCGCCCTGTCCGGGTGCGGCTTGTCCCGGCGCGGTTTGGCCCGGCGCGGTCTGGCCGGGTGCCGGCAGGTCGTTGTTCTGCTGCGTCTGTTCCTGGCGAGCCTGCTCGATCCGGGCCGCTTCGCGTTGCGCCTCGATCCGCGGGTTCATGTAGAAGACCTGCCAGAGCAACAGGATCAGCACCGACAGCGCAATGGTTATGAAGAAATTGCGATTGTTTTCCATCCTGAACCCTATCGTGATCCGCGGATCCGCCGGGAAAGCTCGACCCTGAGCTGGTCGAATGTGGCGCCGAGCACATCTTCGCGCCCGACGATCACATAATCGCTGCCGGGCTGCATGTCATGTGCGGCATGGGTGCGCACGGCTTCTTTCAGCCGCCGCCGGACGCGGTTGCGCACAACCGCGTTGCCGACTTTTTTGGTGACGGTGTAGCCGACGCGCGGCGCCTTGTCGTCGCCCCGGTCGAGAACCTCGACGAGGAAAAGCCGACCACGGCGCTTCTCACCGCGCCGCACGGCCAGAAACTCCGCGCGTTTGAGAAGCCGCCCGGGCTGTGGTCCCGAAGGCTTGCCTGCGCCGGGCAACGAACTCGTTCCGTCAGGCGCTCAGCCGCTTGCGGCCACGATTGCGGCGGGCTGCGATGACAGCGCGGCCGCCATTGGTGGCCATGCGGGCACGGAAGCCGTGGCGGCGCTTGCGAACGAGTTTGGAGGGTTGGTAGGTACGCTTCATTTATTTAATACCGCGGTGTGCGGCCCTTCTTGATTCTGCCATCGATGCGACAGGAGCTGTGCTCAGCCATTGTGACGCGACCGAAACCGCGCCGGGAGGTCAGGCCCGAGCGTGAGCGGCTTATATGGATTGGGGCCGGTGAAGTCAATTGCCGCGCAGGCCCGGTTCGCGACGGCCGCCGCAGACAGGAAGGCTCTTTTCCCCTATGCTGTTCATGCCCGCAAAAGGGCATGGCAGAGACCGAAAAGCTCGGGAAAGCATGACGCAGGACGTGCAGCGACAGGAAACGCCGGAGCCGGCCGCGGCCACGGTTCCGCTTGCGCGCGGCCTTTCCACCAAGCTGCTGCTGCTCACCCTTGTGTTCGTGCTTCTTGCCGAAACCTTCATTTTCCTGCCCTCGGTGGCCAGCTACCGCATAAGCTGGCTGCGCGACCGGCTTGCCACGGCCGCCGCCGTTTCTATCGTGCTGGTGCAGGGCGACCCGGCCGCGCTCTCGCGCGAGGCTCAGGACGACGTCCTCATGGCCATCGGCGCCAGGGCGATCGCCATGACCGATGGCGGCGTTTCGCGGCTGCTGGTCGTGGCCGACATGCCTCCGGAAGTGGACAAGCACATCGACATGGCCAATGTGGGCATGTTCGGCGAGATCGCCGGCGCGCTCGACACGCTGATCAACGGCGGCGGCAGCATGCTGCGTGTCTATGGGCCCGCCGGAGAGGACGAGCGCGAATTCGAGCTCATCATGCCCGACAAGGCGCTGCGCGCGGCGATGCTGATCTATGCACGCAACGTCGCCTTGCTGTCGCTGCTCATCTCCGTTTTCGCGGCGATGCTGGTCTATGCCGCCATGGACCGCATCATGGTGCGGCCGATGCGCAGGCTCGCCCGCTCCATGCTGTCTTTCTCGCAGGCGCCGGAAGACCCCACGCGCATCATCGCCCCGGCCGCGCGCGCCGACGAGATCGGCTTTGCCGAGCGCGAGCTTTCGCGCATGCAGGAGCGGTTGCAGAAAATGCTGGCGGAGCGCCGTCACCTAGCCGACCTCGGCCTGGCCGTTTCCAAGATCAACCACGACATGCGCAACATGCTGGCTTCCGCCCAGCTCATTTCGGACAGGCTCTCGACGTCGAAGGACCCGACCGTGCAATCCTTCGCGCCCCGTCTGCTGCGGACGCTGGACCGCGCCGTTTCCTATTCGGAGGGCGTGCTGGCCTATGGACGCACACAGGAGCCGGCGCCCGCGCGCCGTCTGGTGAAGCTCCATTCGCTGGTCGAGGACTTGCGCGACATGGTCAATGCCGACAGCGGCACGGAATTCGTCAATGCCGTGCCTCCCGACTTCGAGGTCGACGCCGATCCCGACCAGCTTTTCCGGGTGCTGACCAATCTCGCGCGCAATGCGGTGCAGGCAATGTCGTCCGAAGCCGACAGGGTGAGCGTGCGCCGGTTGACCGTTTCGGCCGAGCGGCAGGGGAGCGTGTGCCGGATCGTCGTCAACGACACCGGTCCCGGCCTGCCGCTCAGGGCGCGCGAGAACCTGTTCTCCGCCTTT
The DNA here is from genome assembly GCA_022833215.1 of Mesorhizobium sp. GTDB lineage: Bacteria > Pseudomonadota > Alphaproteobacteria > Rhizobiales > Rhizobiaceae > Mesorhizobium. Next base: position 3,282 of record JAIPUZ010000113.1, read on the forward strand.
CGGGGCGCCGCGCGGCAGGGGGGGACCGGCCTTGGGCTGGCAATCGCGCAGGAACTGGTGCGCGCCCATGGCGGAACCCTGGAGCTCGTCGGCAGCGAGAGCGGCAACACCACTTTCGCGGTGAGCATCGCCGATCGCCCCCTTCCTTTCGGCCGCGCCTTCGATGGCCAGCGCAGGCATGGCTGAGCCAGTGTTTTGCAAGGCAGGTGAGAAAACTTAAAATGCCGGCTTGCATTTCGCAAAATCAGTCGCTAGTGAAGCGGCACGTTCGCGGTCGGCACCGACAGCCGGACGCTGGGTCGGTTCCGCCGGCCAGACGCGCGCCCGTAGCTCAGCTGGATAGAGCACCAGACTACGAATCTGGGGGTCAGAGGTTCGAATCCTTTCGGGCGCGCCACTTGCTACCCCAAAAAACTCCGGTTTCTCAGTGACTTATGGTTCATCTCGGCCAAAGTCAACAGGGCGCATTTCAGGGCGCGACAAAGGCTCGGGCGCTCATAGGGCGCAGGTTTCGACGGGATTTGCCGGGATTGCTGGGTTTTCCCGGGGACGTGCCGGCGTCGGGAAAGAAAAAGGCCAGCGGGCCGATGCCGCTGGCCTTTTCTCGTGGGGCGCACTCTCGGGCGCAGTTTAGGGCGCAGCTTTCCCGCGCTTCCGGGCCTCGACTATCTGCATGACGCCGGCGCGGATCCGCTCGGCTGCAGCCAGCCCTCGCGCAGCGCCGATGCTGGGGCGGCGAACCATGGCTTCGTTGATTCGCCCCGTCGCGTCGCGGACGCCGTTAGGGTTCCCATACAGCCACTTGTTGCGAGCCCACTTGTCCGGCAGCCGGTCGAGGACATAGCGGCACTCGCACTCGTGGCGATAGGCTTCAGAGAAATTTGACGCTTCAGTTCCGACCTCCAGCGTGACTGTTCGCTCCAACTTATTCATGGCGGTTTCCTTTGGACCTGTCTCTAGTCCTGGTAATCACTTGCAAATTCCGTGGCACATGCAGGCCGCTAACTATCGCTCGTGAACAAAGGCTATCCATAAGTTGACTGCTGCGATAGCGACGAAGCCGGGGTAGGATTCTTTGGCCTTGTCGTGCGGAACGGTCGGCACAGGCCCAACTATAAATCTCGAATGTTATCCGAAACTTCACCAATAGGTTGTTAGGTGTTGCGGATATGTTACAGACTCCTGATGGGTTCTGTCCTACATGAGAGTTTATTGACAACAAGGGGTTATGATTATGAAGAGGCTTTTGGGGGTTACCACCGCTATCGTACTTTTGGCGGGGTCCAGTGCATTCGCGGCAGACGCTATTGTTTATAGCGACTCGATTCCGTCGCAGGCGTTCTATAGCTGGTCTGGCGGTTATGTCGGTTTCAATCTCGGCTATGGCGGTGGCAAGGCCAAGCATCCTTTCAGTATCTCTAACACATCGGGTACGCTGGCCAGCGGCTCGCTGAACATGACTTCCAGCGGTTTCCTCGGCGGCGTTCAGGCCGGCTGGAATTTCCAGCAGGATTCGTTCGTTTACGGTATCGAGGCTGACTTCCAAGGCAGCAACGTCAAGGGCGAGACTAGCGTTTCTCTTACTGACGGCACCGATACGCTCTCGGGCGAGATCGGCACCAAGCTGAACTGGTACGGCACCCTTCGCGCCCGTCTCGGCGTTACCGCTACTGATCGCTTCCTTGTCTACGCAACCGGCGGTCTCGCTTATGGTGAAACCAAGAGCTACATCAACGGCTCTCTGAACGGGGCAGGCTTCAGCGAAAGCGTCAAGAAGACTAAGACCGGCTGGACCGTTGGTGCAGGTGCGGAATATGCCATCACTGACAACTGGACATTCAAGTCCGAATATCTCTACACCGATCTGGGTAAGGCTAATCTGTACTCGGATGAAATTGTGACCGGTGTTAACGGCAAACTCGACCGGAAGTTCAACTTCCATACCGTTCGCGTCGGTGTGAATTACAAGTTCTAATCTCCAGCCCTATAACTTAAAAGGCCCTGCGTTGAGCGGGGCCTTTTTCTTTTGCTACTCACTATGGTCGACTTAATATGGAACGTTTGCGGAATTCGTAGATTCTGTTGCGCATGGCGCTTAACATTTCGCCCTGCGTTTCCAGCGCTTGAATGTGTCGCTCGATCTTGACAGCGTGTTCATCAACCGTGTCGCTCCCGTTCTCGACGGCCTGATCGGCCTCGCACACCGCGTTGATGGCATCCAGCAGCCGTTCCCCTGCCTCCGCCATGTACTCGGCATGCTCCAGCGCGTAGGCGGTCGGGGTGCGCCCGGCATGAAGGTTGCCGCGATAGATGGCGACGGCATGCTCGATGCTGGGGTGACGCCCCCACTGGTTTTCGTGCTCGCGCTGGCGCGGGTGCATGATACCGCCAGGTGCTGGAACGTTCGGGCATTGATCTCGACGCGGATCGCCTCATCGTGGGCGCCTATGACAAGCGCTGTCAGACCATCCGTGTCGAAGGTCGACAGTTGTGGCAGACGCAGAATGAAGCGCACGCCTTTGCCGAACATCCAGTCGGCGTTCTTGAATGTGCTCGCGAAGTCGTAAGGGCCGCAGCGCATGGCCCGGCACACCAGCACCACGGCCCGGCGCTGGAAGTCGGTGAGCGTGCGCCCGATGTGGCGCTCGACCCACGCCGCGCGCCAGTCGATGGTTTCCTCGATGGTCATATCCATTCCTATTTGGTGATGACGGTGATGCGCTCGGCGGCGCGGGTGACGCCGGTATAGACCCAGCGGTCGGCGTCGAGCCGGAAGGTGCTGCTCTCGTCGAACAGCATCACGTTGTCCCATTGGCTGCCCTGCGCCTTGTGACAGGTCAGGGCATAGCCATAGTCGAATTCCTCGGTGGCTCGCCTGTCACGCCAGTCGAGCGTGTCCTCGGTGCCGTAGAAGAAATTCTGAAAGACGTTGACCTCGACCGGATGCGTCAGCATGTCGTCGTCCTCCGACTTCACCGCCATGCTGATAATGCCGTGGCGGTCGGGCACGCCGGACCGCTTGACCGTCCACAGCCCGCCGTTGAGTAACTGCTTCTCCTGCTTGTTGCGCAGGCACACGAGCCTGTCGTCGCGCTGGGGCATGTCAAACTGGAAGCCAAGCAACTGCCGGATCCGGCCGTTGTAGCCACGGCGCGTCCGGTTCAGGCCGACGATCACTTGATCGGCGTCGATGACGTCCTGCGTCTCCAGTTCGTTGCGGGTGATGACCCGGCTGTCGCCATAGGTGCCGATGGTCAGCCTGCGGCCCTGGCGTATGTCCATCGACATGCGGATGATCGGGTTGTCCAGCGCCTGGCGCCGGATGTCGGTCAGCATGACGTCGGGCTCGATGCCCTCCGTGAAGTAGCCAGCGCCCTTGACTGGCGGCAGCTGGAACGGATCGCCGAGTACGAGGATGCGGGTGCCGAAAGATTCGAGATCACGGCCGAGTTCCTCGTCAACCATCGAGCATTCGTCAATGATGATCAGCTTCGCGCCCTGCACGTCGCTATCGCGGTTGAGGATGAAGAGCGGCTGGCCGTTCCGCTGTTCCTCCAATTTGTAGATCATGCTGTGGATCGTGCTGGCGCCGGCGCAGCCTTTGCGCCGGAGAACGAGGCATGCCTTGCCCGTGAATGCGCCGAAGAGGACGTTACCGCTGATGCCCTCGCGGATCGCCGTGGCGATGGTGGTCTTGCCCGTGCCGGCGTAGCCGAACAGGCGGAATACCTGTTTTCCCTTCTTGTCCTTGAGCCAAGCGTGCACGGCGTCGATCGCGGCAGCTTGCTGCGGTGTCCATTCCATAAATTGTCCGTGGGGAGGTGGGAGGCGGGGCCGAAGCCCCGCACAGGGTTACGACGCCTTGTAGTTCGCCGTCGATTGGTAGGTGTTCTGCTCGTCCCACTGGTCCAGCAGTTTCACTGGGTAAAAGATTTTCCCGCCGCGCCTGATGTACTTCGGGCCTTTGCCCAGCGTGCGCCAGTTAGCGAGGGTCCGGGTGGAGATGCGCCCGTTGTAGCGGGCCGACACCTCGTCGGGGCTGAGTTCATCCAGCCCGCCGGGCTTGGGGTCGTTGTCGTTCATCAAAATACGTCCTCATCGTTGTTGCCTGAGTTGGTTCCCTCCTGATCGGCTTGTACATGTTCCACTTTTTCCGGTTCTTTCGCCGGTGTGCCCTCGGATTGTTCAGGAGCGGCCTTGGGCTGGCTGGGCTCTGCCGGGGCAGCGGGTTCAGCCGCCTGCGCCTTTTGACGCCCCGCGGCTTTTCCTGTGGATTTTGCCGAATCTTCCTTCTGGCCCTTGGCTGCAGCGGCCTGCTGCTGCTTGACGACTTGTTGTGCGCCGGACTTCTCGGGATCGCCTTCTTGCTCGGCATCCTCGACCGGGAACTGATCCTCGACCGTGAAATGACCCTCCCGGATCGAGGTAAAGACGCCGATCATGTCGACCAGCTCGTCGGCCGTGGTCTGGTCCAGCGGGTGGCCTAGCTTCTTCACCAGCATGTCGCCCGTGACGCCGATCTTGGCGAAGGCGGCGACCATCTTGTCGATACGGGCGGACAGCGGCTCGCCGTTGCCGCCCTTGAGCGTCTGGCGGCAGGCCATGATGGCGGTCTGGACCAGTGACTTGGGCAGAACAGCGAGGATCCGGCCGCGCAGCTGGGCGCTGGCCTTGCGCGCGACGAGGTCGTCGATCTCCTTCTCGCTCTTCGTGGCCCGGCTGCGACCACCCGAGAGGTCGATGGTGTGGCGCACGGTCAGCTGCCGGGTGGAGGTGGTGTTGGTCTGCGTGTCCCACGCATAGACCTCGATCTCGGATTTGCCGTCGCTGCGGGAAAGCTCCCGGTGGCCATAGTCGATATTGCCCCAGCAGCGGGCCAGTTCCTCGGCGAGCTTGATCGTCGGGCCTTCGATTGTCTCGTCGCCGCGCGGCAGGGCGTAGAAGGCGACCTCGGCCAGCGCCATGTCCTTGCAGGCGTCAGCCATTTCCCGGCGGGCGAGGGCTGTGTCGCGAGGGAACCGCTTGGCGAGCACCAGCTTGCCTTGCGCCTCGGCGATGGCGCGCTCCTGCTCGATGGCGACCGCACCGACGTTCATGCCGCCGGTATGGGCGACCATGCGGCCGAACGGGTTCCCCGCGTGGGAGACTTCGTGGCCGACATTGGCGGGCAGATTTTCCATGAATACTCCAGAATGAAAGGTGAGGTATGTATAAGGGAGGTGAGAACCGGAATTGTACTGTAATTCCGGTGTTTATTGCGGCTGGTTAGGCTTCGTCGGGGTTGATCGTGAATGGTTTGTCATCCACGCGTGCCACGAACATCTGCAGGTCGGTTTGCTCGATCTGTTTTTTCAGCTCGCTGTACGATTCGCTGTCCAGCAATTCGACGCCGTCGAGGCAGCAGATGCCGAGTTGACCTGCGCGCAACTTTGCGACCTCGACCGCGATCTGGACCTGCCCGGCGGTGTTGATCCGATCCAGCGGCACGCCGTGGCGGAACACCTCCCCGTCGCGCACCTCCAGCCCGTCGATGGGCATGCTGGAGAGCAGCTCCGACTGGTAGGCTTCGATCCCGTTCAGGGCAGCGGTCAGCTTGGCGGCTTCCTCGACCAGTTCGTCGTACTCGTCGCGCATCTGCTCGATCAGGGCCTGCTGCTGCTTGCGCTTGGCGGCGAGGTCGCGGTTCGCGCGGATAGCCGCCAGCGCGGCGTTGAGGGGCGCGGCGGTTTCGTCGAACTTGGCTTTGGTGCGGTCGCGCTGCTGGTTGGCTTTCAGCTCGACGCCCGCCAGTTCGTTGCGCTGGGCGTCGACCGACTGTTCCAGTTCGGCCTTGATCGCGTCGATCTTGGCCTGTGCCTCGTCGCGCAGCCGCTGGATGGTGTCGCTCGTTTCTTTCTGGATGCCGCCCAGCTTGAGGCGGACGCGCTCCAGCTCGTTGTCGCGGGCCACCCGGGCCGTCTCCAGCTGCTGGGTCAGGCTGTCCTCGTCGCCGTCGACGCCGCCGGGCATCTCCGGCATGGCCTCCGTCAGCTGGTTGATCGTGCCCTCTTTCTCTTTGACCGCGCGGTTCGTGCCGGTGCGCTCGTCGAAAATCTGCTTGCGGACCGCGTCGATGGCCTGCAGGGCGTGCGTGCCCTCGGTCAGCTTGAGCGGGATGCCCGCCAGTTCGGAGAGGCGGGTGGCGTCGGCTTCCAACGGCATGCTGTCGAGCAGGACGCGCACGCGGTCCTTTTTCGGTGCGCGCAGGAAATCGACCGGGTTGACGCTGATCATGTCGGTGAGCGCCTTGAGGGTCGAGACCGGGCTGGACAGCTTCTTTCCGTCGCGGCGGACCTCGGTGTCGCTCTTGTCCTCGCGCACGCGCCGGCGGATCTCCGTGGTGGAGTCGTCGTCGAGCACAAGCACGATCTCGCCCTCGGATTCCCCGTTGCGCAGCAGGGTGGCGTCGTGGCCGGCGCCGGTCGCGGCCTTGATAGCCTCGAGCACGGAGGTCTTGCCGCTGCCGTTCGGCCCGGCAATCTCGTTGAAGCCGGTCTGCGGCTCGAATTCCAGATTCTTGATGCCGAGGATGTTTTCGATCTTCAGGCGTGCGATGTGCATGGTCATGATGGGCTGAGTTCCAGTGGTTGGGGGGGTAAAAGTCGGTCAGGCGGCGTCGGGGACGCCGTACTGGCCGGGAATTTCGAGGGGCTGGGCCTCGACCGCGAAGTCGGGCCAGAAGCCGTTGGCTCGGCACTCGGCGATCAGGCGCAGGTCGCGGCGTGCCGTCTCGCGGCCTTTGCGGCGCATCTCGTCCGTGGCGTAGTAGAGGCCGCAGGCGTAGGGCGGATCCTTCTCGACCGCGATGAACATCCAATAGGCCGGGCGCTCGCCGAACAGATCCTGCAGGATGTCCTCGTACCAAGACGGCTGAATGTAGTAGCGGTATTTCCGGGCCGACCAGCGGAACTCCCGGCCCGCGCCCTCGGTTGTTTTCAGGTCGATGCTATAAGCGCCGTTGGCGGCGAGACCGTCGAAGCGGCACTTGATCAGCTCGCCTGTGTCCGTGTCGGTCGTGAAGAATGACTGCTCGGTCTTGATGTTGCGCAGCAGCGGCCCGATGACAGGGTGGCGGTGTACCGTGTCCCGGATGAGCAAGACCCGCTCGTAGTCTGCTGGCTTCAGGATGATCTTGCCGGCGTTTTCTTCCTCGAACTGCGCCCATGCGAACTTGTCGGCGGTAGACCGGCGCTCGACGTCCAGCCCGCGCACCACGCTCTGCCGGAGCAGGTCGGGCTCCAGAATGGCGATGTGCGTGGCCGATCCGATGATCTTCGCTGGGGTGGGCGTCTCCGGCTCACGGTTGGGGTTCTGGTACTGGTTCCAGTAGTGAAGGGGCGTGCGGTCCAGTTCTGGCGCGATCCAGTCCAGATGGGTTTTGCTGACGCCTGGCCCTTGGTGATATTCGTCGTTCGTCATCTCGACGTGCCCGTGCAACGTGCGTTCCATCTCTCGTTCTCTGTGGTGGGATGGTGCAATTGTGCCTCGAATTTGAGGACACAGCAATTTTGATGCGTGTTTATTCTTTGTTTATATTGCAATGTCATGTAAGTTCACGCTGATGCGCTAGTATTACTCGCTGACGATTTGCGGGCTTGCTCAATTCCGGGCACAATTGCCGCTCATCTATTCTTTCATGCCCTGTCCGGGCACCGGAAATGAGCGAAAAATTCACCGAAACGTTCAAGTCGGCCATCACCGACATCAAGACCAAGGCCGCCGAGAAGGGCGTCTCCATGCGGGCGCTCTGCAAGGAGGCGGGGATCTCGCGCGCCACGCCGGACCGCTGGCTGGCGAAGCCTCCGAATTCCATTGTGCTGGTCGAAAAGCTGCAGGAAGCCGCCGAGGTCACCGAGCCGGCGCGTCGACGCAAGGCCGGGGATCAGTGATGGCGCAATCGCGGGTGGGGTCGATGGTGGAGTCGGTCGCCAACGTGGCGATTGGCTACGGGATTGCGGTGGCTGCGCAGGCGATCATCTTCCCGTGGTTCGGGATCAACGTGGCGATGCACGACCACCTGATGATCGGTGCACTGTTCACCGTTGTCTCGCTGGCTCGCTCCTATGCGCTGCGACGGCTGTTCAACCGCCTCGGCAGGGGGTGACTCGTGTCGAACATCGTACTGCGCGACTATCAGGAGGGCGGCGTCAACGATATCCGCGGCGCCTTCCGTAGCAACGACGTTGTCGTGTTCGTGCTGCCAACGGGTGGCGGGAAATGCCTTGGTCGCGGCACGCCCGTCCTCCTGTTCGACGGGTCGATTAAGCCCGTCGAGGATGTGGAGGTGGGCGATATGCTGATGGGGCCGGACAGCCGGCCGCGTCGCGTCTTGTCTCTGGCCTCCGGTCGGGAGCAGCTTTATCGGGTGACACCGGTCAAGGGCGACCCGTATGTGGTGAACGAAAGCCACATTCTCAGCCTCAAGCGTACCGGGTCGAAGGCTACCTCTCTGTACCCGTCGCAGGGCGGCGGGGCGGTCGTGAATATCAGCGTTCGTGAGTATCTGGCGAAAAGCGCAACCTTCAAGCATACCCACAAGGGGTGGCGCGCCGCCGTGGATTTCCCGTCTGGCGGTCATCTGCGCATCGAGCCATACTTCTTGGGGCTGTGGCTCGGTGACGGCCATTCGAACATCGCTGCGGTGACTACCGGGGACGAGGAAATCGCGCGGTATCTGATCGACTACGCCGATCGTCTCGGGATGCAGATCGGCTGGGCCGACAACAGCCCCGGCTCGATCCTCATGTTCTTGCGGGGAAAGGCCCCGACCGGACGTGGCGGGACGCCGATCATGAACCGCTTGCGTGCCTATGGTGTCCTACACAACAAGCACGTTCCACATGATTTCAAGATCGCGTCTCGTCGCGAGAGGCTCGAACTGCTGGCCGGCCTGCTCGATACCGATGGCCACTACACCGGCAAGGGTTATGACCTCTGCCTGAAAAACGAGCGGCTGCTGGACGATGCGATCTTCGTCGCTCGCTCGCTGGGTTTCGCGGCTTACAAGGTAGCGAAGGGTTCCTATTGGCGCTGCACTATTTCTGGCGATGTGGACGCCATTCCATGCCGACTGCCCCGAAAGTTCGCTGCGCGGCGTCGGCAGAAGAAGGATCCGCTCGTCACTGGCATCACGGTCGATCCGATTGGTGAAGGCGAATACTTCGGCTTCGAGATCGACGGCGACCATTTGTTCATGCTGGGTGACTTCACCGTCACCCACAATACCTACACGTTCTGCTACATCGCCGACAGCGCGGCCCTGAAAGGGCGCCATGTCCTGATTGTGGTGCACCGAAAGGAGCTGCTGAAGCAGGCGTCCAAGTCCCTGTCCAAGATGGGGATCGAACACGGGCTGATCGCGCCGTGGGCTACGCCGAAGCCGAAGGCCCTTATTCAGGTCGCCAGCGTGGATGCACTCGACTCGAAGAAGGGCCGGCGCCTGCTGGAGACCGCGCTGGTGCGTGGCGACCTGCTCATTTTCGACGAAGGGCATCACGTTACGCTGGAGAGCAAGTGGGGCCGGGTCTGGCAGGCCCTGACCGAGCAGGCCGAGCGTCGCAAGGTCAAGATGAAGACCCTGCTGGTGACAGCCTCGCCCGGCCGGCCCGATGGGAAGGGGCTGGGGAAGGGGCACGGCGGCATCGCCGACACCATCGTCGTCGGCCCGTCCGTGCCCGAACTGATCGAGCGCGGCTGCCTGCTGAAACCTCGCGTGTTCGGCTGCGTTGAAGCGCCGGACATCGAGGGGATCAAGCTCAATTCCCAGGGCGACCTCGATGCGAAGGAGCTTGCCCACCGGGTCGACAAGCCCCGGCTGATCGGTAACGCCGTCAAGGAATATTCCGAGGTCTGCCCGGGCGCGCGCGCCGTGGCGTTCTGCGTCAACGTCCAGCACGCCATCCACGTTCGGGATGAGTTCAATGCCGCGGGCTACCGATTCGCGTTGCTCGTCGGCGACAAGGAACTGGTGTCCGAAGGCGAGCGCACACGTATTGTCGAGCAGCTGGACAGCGGCGAGCTGGACGGCATCTGCACGGTCGATCTGGTGTCGGAGGGCTTCGACTGCCCCGGGCTGGTCTGCTGCATCATGATGCGCCCGACTGAGTCCGAGATCGTATTCCTGCAGCAGGTCGGCCGCGTGATGCGTATCGACGAGGGCAAGACCGAGTGCTTCCTGATCGACCAAGCCGGCAACGTCGGGCGCTGGAAGGGCGCGGAGTTCAAGGCCAAACACGGCATGCCCCACATTGAGCGAGACTGGTCGCAGGCGCTTGAGGGCCGCAAGAAGCGGTCGCGCGCCAAGAAGGACGACGAGCCGGCGGTCATCGAAATGATCCAGTGCAAGCACTGCCGGTACATTTTCGATGCCGGACCCGAAAAGTGCCCTTCGTGCGATGAGCCCGTGCCGGTCAAATCTGCCGGTGGTCGCTCGGCGCCGGATCAGGTGGATGGTCGGCTCGTCGAGATCACACCCGAAATGGAGCGCGAGGCGGCACGCAAGGCGCGCGCGGCGCAGGGTCGGGCCAGCTCCGTCGAGGACATGATCGAGCAGCTGGGCTACTCGCGGGCGCGTGCCGAGAAAATTATCGACGCCCGCATCGAGAAGCAGGCGCTGATCGACGGCCTGGTCGAGGACATGCGGGACTGGTTCGACCAGACCGGCCAGACGGCCCCGGACACGTTCGGCGTCAGCACATTCGACATCAAACGCATGAAACCCCGCGAACTGCGGGATCTGCGCAAGCGCGTCGACGACCACATGGCCGTGTGGCGCGCTGTCCGCCAGCCTGCCCAGCAGCAGGCCGCAATCGATTTCTAACCCCGCCCGGTAGGGCGACAACCAAGGAAGGCTATGGCTATTCGCAAAATCAAAGATCTGGCCGTGAAGACGGGCTCGTACCAGTCGAGCGACGGTGAAACCAAGAACCGCTACGAGAACGTGGGCGGTGTGTTCGAGGGTGAAAACGGCAAGTTCATCATGCTGAAGCGCTCGTTCAACCCGGCCGGCGTCCCGTTCAAGGAAGGCAGCGACAGCATCATGGTGTCGATGTTCGACGTTAAGGAGCGCGACGGTAGTGGCAGCGGCGGTCAGCGCCAGCCGCAGCGCAGCGCGCCCCAGCAATCGTCGGGAGGTGGCCGGGCCATGGATGATGACATCCCGTTCGGTCCTCGCAACGATCCCTTCTGATCATGACAGACCCCATCACTGCCTTGGGGCTGCTCGATGTGGCGGCAGGTCATATGCGTGACCGCGCCGCCACATACGATAAGCCTGAAGGCGAACGCTCAATGGGCCGGACGGTGCAAGCCTTCAACGCGATCACGGGCCGGGATTTGACAGAGCCCGAGGGCTGGCTGCTGATGCAACTGCTGAAGGATGTTCGCCTGTTTACTCGGCCTGGATATCATGCCGACAGTGCCGAGGACTGCATCTCGTATGCAGCCCTGAAGGCCGAGGCATTGGCGGCGGCTTTCTGATGGGCGCCCGCGAAAACCCCGCCCAGCGTGAATGCTGGCGTGAACTCGGCCGGGCCGGTGCCAAGGCGTTCCGCATCAACACGGGACGGGCTTGGGCCGGCAAGGGCGAGCGACTGTCCGGCGGCGCGGTGCTCATCCGCGTGCCGCAGCTGGTCTGCCTCGGGTTCGCCGACGTGCACAATGATCCGGTGGCAGGCGTCGGCGATCTCGCCGGCTGGCTGCCTGTCGTGGTCACGCCCGATATGGTCGGCCACACGATTGCCGTCTACATCAATCCCGAGTGCAAGCCGCCCACGGGTGGCCGCGTCTCGAAAGAGCAGCGCAACCACATCGCCCTCGTGCAGCGTGACGGCGGCATCGCTGGCGTGGTGAGGTGCGCGGCCGATGTCCGGGCTATGATCTCGGACTGGTTCGCCGGATTCCGCCGACCCGGCCCGCCGGAATGACGCTATCATGCACTCTTCATCCCGCGATCTCTCCCTGAATCGCGCCCTGTAGTTCCCGATTCTCCATACTGTTCCCATGGGCTAGGCGCCGGGTAGCTCCCGGCGTTGAACGGCGGTTACTGCTGCCGCCGGCCCACCCTTTTTCAGCAGCGTCCGTAGCAGGAGGGCACATTGAATAACGATTTGGAACCTGTCTCCGTGACCCGGAGGCGGTATGCATGAGGCAGACGTTGTTGGTAAGTTCGTCGATGCGATGGGTTCCCATGGGATCCAGGTCGACGCCGGCGACATCGTCGCTGACGGGCAGATCCACCGAATCCACGTCCATGGCGACAAGAAGGGCTCGAAGAACGCCTGGTACATCCTGCACTATGACCAGCACCCGGCCGGGGCGTTCGGCTGCAATAAGCGCTTGGGCATGGACGTGCGGATCAAGTGGTCCAGCGACAAGGTCGTGCACCTGTCGCCCGAGGAGCGGATCGCCCTGCGCAAGAAGATGCGCGCCCAGCGCGAGCAGAAAGCCCGGGAGGAAGCCGAGCGCTGGAACGCCGCTGCCAGCCGCGCGGAGCTGATCCTCACCGAGGGCACCGACCCGGGCGATGACCATCCGTACTTGCAGCGCAAGGGCGTCAAGAATTACGGTCTGCTTGAGGGCCAGTGGCTGGTCACCCGAAAGGATTCGGGCGAGGTGACGCTGGTCACGAAGCGCGCGCTCTATGTGCCGCTGCGCGATACCAAGAAGCGGGTGTGGTCGCTTCAGGGCATCTTCGCCAGCGACAAGAACCCGCTTCGCCGGGACAAATCCTTCCTGCAGGACGGCAAGAAGCAGGGCCTGTTCTACACCATCGGCAAGCCGAAACAGGTCGACGGCCGGTCCGTCATCCTGCTGGCCGAGGGCTACGCCACCGCCGCCAGCATCCACGAGGCCACGGGCCACGCCGTGGTGGTCACGTTCGACGCAGGCAACATGTTCCATGTCGGCCGGGCCATGCGCGGCGCGTTCCCCGGCGCTCTGCTGGTGTTCTGCGCCGACAACGACCAATGGACCACCGAGCCGGTGGAGAACCCCGGCGTCCATTGGGCGAAGCGCTCAGCGGCCGAGGTCAACGGCCTGCTCGTCGTGCCCGAGTTCGCCGATCTGGCGACCAAGCCTTCGGACTTCAACGACCTCCACGCGCTGCAGGGGCTCGACGAGGTGGCGGCGCAGATCGGGCTCGCGCTCACGCCGCCGGCGCCGGCCGAGCCGCCAGCCGCCGATCCGGAGCCAGCGGCACCGCCGCCCGCGCCTGCGCCGGCACCGGCACCGGCCAAGGCCGAGGACGATGCGCCGCCCCCGCCGTCGCAGGAGGGCGGCGGGTATTTCGTGCTGCTCGGCTACGACCACGAGCGCTACTACATTTTCCAGCACGAGAAGAAGCAGGTGCTGGTCTACAGCAAGAGCGACTTCACCGAGGCCGGCCTGATCGCGCTCGCCCCCTTGAACTGGTGGGAGATGGAATTCCCGGCCGAGAAGGGCGGTATCGAGAAGAAGGCGGCGGTCGACTGGATCATGCGCGGCTGCAACAAAGCCGGCATCTACGATCCGAAGCGGTTGCGCGGGCGCGGCGCGTGGGTCGATGCAAAGCGCATGGTGTTCCACCATGGCGGGTATTTGACCGTCGACGGCTCGGCGACGCCCATCACCCATATCCGCTCACGCTACGTCTACGAGCTGGATATCTCCCTGCCGGATCCCGCGCCCGATGCGCTGACCGACGCCGAGGGCAAGAATCTGCTCGATCTGGCAGGCATGTTCCGCTGGACGAAGGAGGGTAGCTCGGCGCTGCTCGCCGGCTGGGTCGCGCTCTCCCCGCTTTGCGGCGCGCTGCGCTGGCGTCCGCACATCTGGATTACCGGCGGGCCGGGCTGCGGCAAGACCACGGTGATGGAGCGGTTCGTTCACCCGCTCATGAACGGCATCGAAATCTACGCGCAGGGCAACTCCACCGAGGCCGGGATCCGGCAGACGCTGAAATCGGACGCCCTGCCGGTTCTGTTCGACGAGTCCGAGTCCAACGAGGAAAAGGACGTCGTCCGCGTCCAGAACATCCTATCGCTGATCCGGCAAGCCTCGACCGAGTCGCAGGCCAAGACACTGAAGGGCACCGCCGGCGGCGACGCGCTGGCGTTCCATATCCGCTCGATGTTCTGCCTGTCGTCTATTCAGGTCGCGATCAAGCAGCAGGCCGACATGGAGCGTATGGCCCGGCTGTCGCTCAAACCCAAGCGCGAGGACAGCAACTTCTTGGCGACGTGGGAGGCGCTGAAGGAGGCGCTCTACGCCCTCGGCCGCGACGAGACCCTGCCGGCGCGCCTGTTCCGCCGCTCGTTGAACCTGCTGCCGATCACCCGCCGGAACATCGAGACGTTCGCCACGGCGGCCGCCCAGCGGTTCGGCAGCCAGCGCGACGGTGACCAGTATGGCACGCTGCTGGCCGGCGCCTGGTCGCTGATCAGCGGCGAGCTCGCGACGCTCGACGACGCCTTCGCCATGATCGACCGCTACGACTGGTCCGAGCATCTTGAGGGCGCGGACGGCGACGACTCGTCCCGCGCGCTCGCCGCGCTGATCGAGGCCCACATCAAGCTGCAGGGCGGCAACACGGTCACTGTCTATGAGCTGGTGCGCATCGCGCTGAACAAGGCCGTCGACGGCGTGGACGGCATGTCCAGCGTCGGGGCCGCGGCGGTGCTGGCCCGCTACGGCATGCGCATCAAGGACGGCCGGCTGCTGGTGTCGAACAAGTCGGAGCAGGCCAAGAAGCTGTTCACGGGCACACCCTACGCATCGGACGTGCGTGGCGCGCTCAAGCGTGTCCCAGGGGCGGACACCTACGAGAACAAGACCGTGCGCATCGGTGGCGTGGAGACGAAGTGCGTTTCGCTGCCGCTCGATTTCGCCGACGACGAGCAGTCGACCTTGCCCTACGGCAACGCCAGCGCCGCGCCGAGGTGGGATCCCGACAGCGACGATCCGCCGTTCTGACGAAAAAAACGGGCCGCAAGGCCCGTTTCTGTTTCTACCGGCCGGATCCGGCGCCGATGCCGTCGTCGGGCTCCTGCGCGTTGGCGTAGGTGGTCACCTCGTCGATCGTCGGCGGGTCGATGCGGTGCATGATGTGGTTGGCGATCTCGGACCCGAGTGCCTTGTCGGGGTGCGTGCGGATGTGCTTGGCGATCTTCTCGCGCATCACCTCGGCCCCGCGCCGGATGTATTCCTCGCGCTCGCTGCCCGTGTCCTTGATGAACGCGCGCAGGCTATTTTCCCGGTGGGCGGCTGCCTGCAGCAAACGCTCGAGTTCCTGCAGCCGGCGCTTGTGGTCATCCTGCACCGCCACGTCGGCCTTCATCTCGGTCGCTCGCTTGGCCGCATCGGTCACTTGGTTGACCTGCCCGATGGTGGTGGCGACCAGTTCGCCCATCTCGTTGACGCGGCCTTGCAGGCCCTGGACCTGCTGGTTCAGTTCCTGCTCGCGTTCGTGGGATGCGGCCAGCAGGCGCTCGGCCTGAACACGGGTTTCGATGGCCCGGGTGGCCACCATCTCCCAAGCCCTGTTTTGCAGGATGAGGTCGGCGATGCGTTGCTCGTGCGGTGATTTGCTCATGGTTTCAAGTGGTTCAAGTATTGGGGCCACTATTATAATATTTGAGTACGAGTTCAGGGCTGCAATGCCTTGCGGTTACACTTGGTTTCACAACGGTTCCCGCAACATCACGGAAAGTCACGGTAATATTAACCCGTCAACTTTGGGGGGCGATATGGCAGGCGTGCCGATTTTCTCGGTAGGTGCTGGCGGCAAGCAGGCTGCGCAGCGCGAGGACGGGCAGTGGTTCTACCGTCTGCGCCGCGTCGCCAGCCTCCGAGGCTCGATGGGCTGGAGCCGTTGGCTTCCCTGCGACGGTCGGCCCGAATGTGCCTGGTACGACCCGCAGGCCGGCCGAGCCCGGCTCCCCAAGGATTAACCCGCCCGCGAGGGCTCTATCAAGGAAAGGAAATGATCGATTGGAACCTGTCTGCGGAGGACCGCCCCATCATGAACAAGATCGCGGAGCGCGCCGTCGAAATGTTGAAGGCCCAAGGGGTGATGCCGCAACCGCTCTCCCATTACGCTATGGATGTGACCGCCGTGCACCTGAATATCCAGCCGCTGCGCTTGGCTGATCTGCTGGCTGCCGACGACTTCAACTTCGGCCACGACGTGTTCGGCATCGGTCGGCACTTGAACCGTGATCCGGAAAACCTGAAGCTGTTGCACTGCTTCCTGCCCCGCTTCTCGAAGCATGAGGAGGTGGCGGCATGAGCACCCCCGCCACCTATGAGGAAATGGGCGCGCTGCTGGCCGTGGCCGGCGGGATCATGGCGCGGGCCGGCTTGGCCGCTCCGGTGATCCTCGGCGCATACCGCGACCGGGAGAACGACCTTGAGATCATCGCGGCGCTCGAGGACCGGTTCGGGATCGCGGGTGATCGCGCTGTCGATCTGCTCGGTATCGACCCCGAAGACTTGGTCGGCTTGGTTAAGGTCGCGCGATGAAAATCTACTCCAGCCGCCCGAAGAAGAACGGCAACCGGGTCATGTTCGTCGAGCTGAAGCCGGGCGAGCAGCTGGTTTCGATCCGGGAGGACCAGCACTACCGGCTCGGCTATCCCGTCGAGGATGTCGTCGGCAGCCACATCATCGCCGAGGCCGTGCCCGTCGTCTGGTGCTCGGCCTCGCAGAAGTGGGTCGACGCTTGTTAACAGCCCCGGCTCGACGGTCGCGTGCGGCCGTCCGGCAGGCGCTGTGCCTGATCTCCAAGGATAGAAAATGAAGAGCAATATTGCGATGTCCCTGCTGGGCGCGCTCGGCATGGAGCGGTTGTTCCAGAACGCCGTCCCGACGCCGGTCGGCCTGAACCGCAGCAGGCCCGGCCGTTATGGGCGGGCCGTCAATAACCATCGCGAGCGCAAGTCCGATTTCGCCAAGACCTGCGCGCGCACCGCCAAGCACATCGGCGTCGCCCGCAAGGTAGCGCTGGGCACACTGACCATGCCCGGCGGTCGTCGCGGCATGCAGGCGCGCCGTGTCTCGGGCAAGGGCCGCAACTCCGTCTACCTCATCACCGCCTGATCGCCCGGAGGATCCTATGCACCCCATCGTGAACTTGCGCGCGGCCAGTGCTGGCGCTCTCGAAACGCCCGCCGCCGAGCGCCGCGGCCTCATGGCGAAGGTGGCTATCGGCTCGAAATGGCAACCGCCCCTACGCGAGCGCCTCGAACCGCACGCCGGCGTCTATCGCGGCTTCAACCCGTTTGCCGACAGCGATGCCCGGCTCGTGCAGGCTGCGGTGCTCGGGCGTGGGCTCGGCACCATCGAGCCGCAGCGCCGCCGGCGTGATCGTCGCATCGTCGACGCACTCTGGTGGGTGCTGGGTGGCGCGCTCATGGCCACGCTGGTCTGGCTCGTGCTGTTCGTCGGGCCGGCGCTGGGATTCTGAACCGACGCCGGGGCGGCTCCCCGGCCAATCAATACCAGCGCCGGCCTACGGCGCGGAGGAAATCATGAAGACCCTTATCAAAGCCGCGCGGCTGTATAGCGCGAAGCTGCCCGCTGCTGATCTCGTTGCGGGCCACCTGCAGGAGAAGCAGTTCGGCGAGCTGTCCAGCCTGCAAGTCTCCGGCGCCGGGTTCGTGCCCGTGAAGGATGGCGAGTTCGTCGCGACGTTCGAGGGCGGCTTCGCCTTCGCCGTGCGCATCGACACGAAGGTGATCCCGCCCAGCGCGGTGAAGGCCGAGACGCAGCGGCTGGCCGATGCGTATGAAAAGGACAACGGCTTCCCGCCCGGGCGCAAGTCCCGCAAGGAGTTGAAGGAGCGGGCGTTCGACACCCTGCTGCCGCGTGCCTTGGTACATACGGTCGATCTGCATGCGTTCTATCACGTCGAGGACAACCTGCTGATCGTGCCGACCTCGAGCAAGGCTGCGGCCGACATCGTCACCGGCCTGCTGATTCAGGCCATCGGCTCGGTCGAGACGAGCACCCTGAACGTCAGCGAGGTCAAGCACGGGCTGACCACGCGCCTGGCGAGATGGCTGATGCTGGACGACAACGAGGACGAGGATCCCGATCTCGCGTTCGGGACGGACTTCACGCCCTCTGACACCGTGACGCTCTCGCGCCGGGTGGATAGCGGCAAGGAGCGCCTGTCCATCCAGATCGCCGACCTGCAGCAGGCCCGCGCCGCGATCCGCGAAGCGCTGGTGTCGCAGTTTGGCGTGACGTCGATCCGGTTCGACTATCCCGGCGTGACGTTCACCCTGAACGACGATTTCTCGCTGCGCTCCCTGTCGTTCGAGTCCGGGCCGGATGACGAGGGTGCTCAAAGTGTCGATGGCTGGGCGCATGAAGCCAGCGTCGAGACGATGATCGTCTCCCGCGTGGTGCGCTCGCTGTTGGAGCTGCTGCAGTACAAGGCGCCCGCGACCGATTCCGCCGAAGCCACGGCGTAACTCGTTGGGCCGGCTACGGCTGGCCCGCTCTCCATAGGAAATCACCATGACGAAGAAGCGTGTAGCGGCCGCGCCGGCCGGAACGTCCAACCCTGTGCCGTCCAGCCCGCTGACGACGGGGCAGATGCGCTATGCCTCCAATCGGCTGCATGAGTTGGCGGAGGCGCTGATCGAGCGCCGCATCAAGGCTCTGCCGCCATTCCCGGAGTGCCCCGATCTGACGAACGACGAGAAAGTCGCCTTGATCCTCGCCGGCAAGGCCAAGCTGCTGCGCAAGGGTCTGTCGGGTTATATCCGCCTGGTCGACGCCTACGGATACCCGGAACATGATCGTGCTGTCGCTGCGTGGACGAAGCGCAATAAAGCGCGGGCGGCGAAGGTCGACCAGATCCGCGATTCGGTCAACGTCGACCGCGGCAAGCTGCAAGACGAGATCGCCCTCGGCACGGACGGCACCACCGTGCTGGCGAAGCTGGAGGCGTTCGCCGCCATGAAGTAGGGGGCTTGCCAGGCTCCACGTCGATGCTAGATTCTTGGCGTAGCCTGTTGGCGGCTTAGGCTGCCAACCAGACCCAAGCCCAAAGAAGCCCTCACGGCCCCCAACTCCGTGGGGGCTTTTTGCTGCCCGGCCCGCCTCGGGCATCGCGCACCGGCAATCGGTGGTTACGGTTACACCTAATTGCGCGTAAGTCATTGATTTATAAGCGTAACCGTGTAACCAAACCGGGAGGGGTAGAGCCTGGCAGGCCTGAACGTAACCGGTTTGACCCTGTCCGGTTAGGGCTTGGTTATGTTTTTGGTTACGGACCTAAGTTGTTGATCTATATAGGAAAAATACCCTTCCTATATATAAATATAACCATGTAACCATGTATATAGTTATATATATACGTACATGCATGCGCCTGCACATACGCACGTACATGCGCATGCACATGCAGGTATGGTTCTGTTGTTTTTTCGGGTTTGGACGGTTATGCGGTTAGGAATCCGTCTTTTCCTTTACAGATCAAACACTTAGGCGTAACTTTCGGTCAAACCCCGCCGGTTATGCCCCGGAAATGCCTAACCGTGCTCAAATTTGAGCATGTGTGTCGTGGGAACCACGGGCGGCACCAACAATGCGCTGCGTTCCTGCGGTGCGTGTGATCGGTTCTGATACAATCCGACGCATACCGAAATCCGAGCCGATTCCACTCCCATGGTCGAATACTTCAAGGTCGAGGGGCTTGACCGCCCCATGTTCCGCTGCGACCGCTTGCGGGCATCACTTACCGTCGACGCATGCCGGTCGAACTGGACCGCCGCCAACGCCGGAGATGAACGCCGCGAGGCATGCCGCTCGTGCGCGCTCGGCGCCCAGCATGCCGGCCATGACAAGGCGTCCTGCTCGAACCTGAAGGGCTCGCTCATCTGCGGCCGCTGCAACGAGACGTCCTCGCGCGGCTGGCTGCTCGGCAAGCACCTCTGCGTCTCCTGCTGGAACCGCGAGCGCGAATGGGTCACCGGCCGCAATGCCAAGGGCAGCCGCCCCACCAAGATGCTCCCGCTCGCTCCCCGGTCCATCCGCATCATGGAAGCCGACGAGCCCAAGGTCATTTACCGGCAGCTCACCCAGCACCATTCCGAACTCGTCGTCTCCGCGCTGCGCGATAGCGCCGGGGCCGTCACTTTCATCCCCAACAAGTTTGCCGCCGCGCAATTCGCGCAAAGGGAGATGTTCTGATGTCGCTGGGAAGCCACCACGGGCCGCAGGAGGCCACGAAACCGAAACCCCGGGGGGATGGGCGCGACGATGGCAATGAGCCCGTCACAGGCCCGGAAATCGCTTCACATGCCTGGGCGCTGACCGGTCACTGCTGCCGCATCTGCTTCTCGCGCATCGTGCAGGCCGAACGCGAAGGCGGCGGCTATCACTACCGATGCACCGGATGCGGCTCCGCCGGCGAGGGCACGCACCCCAAGGTGATCTGCTCCTGCGGCCTGAAGATCAAGACCGTCACCCGGCGCGAGATCTTCCGCAATGGCAAGGCCGGCACCGAGAAGGTGCACGGCTACAAGGACATGGGCGTGCGCTGCATCGTCAACGATGCGGTCTGCCCCGAGAACCCCTACGAGATCGTCGCCCGTCAGGTTGACGAGTCGGGACGGTAAAATTCTGTCATGGCAACCGTGAAACGACTATCCGCCGACGAATGGGCCGCCGCTCGCGTGGCTTGGGAGTCTGACCCCACTATGACGCTCGGCCGTCTGGCGGACGCCTTGGGCATTGCAAAGCAATCCGTCCACTACCGGATGAAGGCCGACGAGAAGAAGGGTAACCCGTGGGAGAAAAAGCAAACGCTCTCCGACATCGCGGCGCGCGCCCAACGCATCGCCGACCGTCAGTCAGCGAAAGTCTCTGACGATCCTGACGCGGGCGTCAGAGAAAAGAAGGACGCAGGCGAGCCCCCGCCAATGCCTACCGCTGACACCCCTGCCGATCAGCGAGCGGATGTCATCGCCCGACACCGGCGCGAATGGGCGATCATCAAGGGCCTTTCCAATGAGGCTATCAAAGGCCGTGACTTCGAGCGCGCCAAGCTGGCGAAGATCACCAGCGAAACCATGAAGATTTGGCAGGACGGCGAGCGCAAGGCATGGGGCCTGGACGCGATCGACCCCGAAAAGCAGGCCCCCGTCGTCGTCATCGAGCGCTCCAGCGCCGGAGGATAATTCGTGAAAGTCGTTCCCATGATCGCGGCTCCCACTTGGGAATATCGCCCGATCGAATCCCTGATGGCCTACGCGCGCAACTCGCGCACGCACTCGCAGGACCAGATTCGCCAGCTGGTCGACAGCATGGACGAGTTCGGTTTCACGAACGCCATTCTTGCCGACGAGCAGGGTATCGTTGCTGGCCATGGCCGCGTGGCGGCCGCGATCCAGATCTACGCCAACGGCGGGCGCCTTCGCTGGATGAACGGCGCGCAGATCCCCGAGGGCATGGTGCCGGTAATGCCGTGCGACGGTTGGACGGAGAACCAGCGCCGGGCGTACATCATCGCGGACAACAAGCTGGCGCTGAACGCCGGCTGGGACGAGGATCTGCTGCGCTTGGAGATCGGCGACCTGCGCGATGGCGGGTTCGACATCGAACTACTCGGCTTCTCGGACGACGAGCTGGCCGACCTGCTGAATCCCGGCGAGCTGCCGGCCAACGGCAAGGATCCCGACGACGCGCCGCCGCTGCAGCCGGACCCGATCTCGCAGCCTGGTGACGTGTGGATCCTCGGCCCGCACCGCGTGATGTGCGGCTCGTCGACGGAGGTGGATGCCTGGGACAAGCTGATGGCCGGCGAGCGGGCCGACATCTGCGTGACGGACCCGCCCTACAACGTGGCCTACGAGGGCAAGACGAAGGACCGGCTGAAGATCGAGAACGACTCGATGTCCGGCGGCGACTTCCGCCAGTTCCTGCTGGACTTCTACACGGCCGTGTTCACGGTGATGAAGCCGGGTGCCCCGATCTACGTCTACCACGCCGACACCGAGGGCCTGAATTTCCGGGGCGCGTTCATCGACGCCGGGTTCAAGCTCTCGGGCTGCCTGATCTGGCGCAAGAACGTCATGGTGCTGGGCCGCTCGGATTACCAGTGGCAGCACGAGCCGGTCCTGTACGGCTGGAAGCCGGGCGCTGCGCATCGCTGGTACGGCGGACGCAAGCTGACCACGGTGCTCGAGCACGGGGAGGGCGGGCCTATCTCGAAGCTGGCGGACGGCCGGTGGGCCGTGAAGATCGGCGACGACGTGCTGGTGGTCGACGGCGAGGCCAAGCTGGAGCAGCACCCGAGCTCGGTCATCTACCACGAGAAGCCGGCCCGCAATGGCGAGCACCCGACCATGAAGCCGGTCGGCCTGATCGAGAAGAACCTGCGCGCTTCGTCGCGCGCCGGCGATATCGTGATCGACGGGTTCGGCGGCTCGGGCTCGACGCTCATGGCGGCGGATCGCATGGGCCAGTCAGCGCGGCTCATGGAGCTGGACGCGCGCTACGTCGACGTGATCGTGCGCCGCTGGCAGAACTACACCGGCCGTCGTGCCGTCCACGCCGATACCGGCGAACAGTTCCCGGCCGATCCGGCCTGAGCTTAGGAGAGCACTGTGGCGCTTCCAACCACCGGCCCTCTGGCCATGTCGCAGGTCCGATCTGAGATGTCGGGGTCAGGCGCTATTTCACTGGGCAGCAGCGCTGTTCGTGATCTTGCTGGGATCCTGTCCGGCAAGATCAGTATGTCAGATCTGCGCGGAAAATCCGACGGGGCACTGCTTGTTTCGGGCTACTACAGTACGACTGTAGGCCCAAGTGTGGTAGTGACGAATTATGGGTACATCCCACAGCAGGGGCAAGGATCGCTCGATTCGTTGCCTGGGGCTCCCGTACAAGATATCTTACTGTTTGCTGATGTCACTCGCTCGGGGATGCCGCGCTATGGCCGGGTGGTTTTCACTGGCAACGTAGTTAGTCTGGTCGAATCGCTCGATGTGGTTGTTGATGGGGTCAGGTTCTCCCCTACTGGCGTATTCTTCACCAGCGGGAATGACTCGACGACATGGGAAGTCGAGGGCGGGTTTTCCATGACTTACAGCCAAGAATACAAGGTGAAGATGGTTCCGGCTGATTCCTAGTCTGTTGTTTCAACCGGACACCCGCTTGGAAAGATTGCGCTTTCCGGCGGCTGTTACAATTTCGGGCGCTGACCGGGCACACCTGCCCTCATATTTGTGGCAATATTCGTTCCGTGGTTTGCGGCACGCGAATGTTGCAACCCACAGTCCTCGGCGCGGTCGGTTCGCGGCCGAGGGCCATCATCGGAGCATCCTTTCGGGTGAAAGTCCCGGTAGCGAAGATGTTGCCCACCGAGCGCAGGGGGCTCCGATGATGGCAGCAGCCCATGAGGCACCTGAAACCTGAAATCGACCCCGGATGGATAACCGGGATGCCAGCCCAAGGGTCGACAGAGAAGCCGAAACTGTAAGCCATCCCGTGCGGCCGGTTTGCCGTGGGCCAGTTGAGCCCGTCTCCCTTCGCGGGGGCAAATCAGCGGCCCTGCCTTCGGGCAGGGCCATCATCGAAGCGGCGGCGTGGTCCCGGGGTTGTAGCCGGGCCTTAAATGACAGCCTGACCTGCGGCGCAGCCGCTTCGATGATGGCGAAGGCGAAAGCCTGACGGAGTTCCGTGACGACCCTTCGGGGTTGGACCGATACCGGGGCAGAAGGCGTAGGCCCTCCCTGATGTAGAGCGCGCGGCGCCATCAACCCTTTGCGCAGCACTTCGGCCTCGGTCGATAGAAGCAAATACCTCTCCCATTCAGGACTGCTACGGGAGAGGGCCATCAGGTAGCCGCCTTGCTGATCGCGATGACGGCGCCGGTCATAATTGAACCGGCAATCGAGCCTAGCCCGTAGGTGGGGCGGCTACCTGATGGCGTGCAGTACAGTGCGGTGGCCCCGTCGCCATCAAAAGTGAAGCCGCCGAGCACGGCAGACCCGGCGCAGGATCGTATGCCAGCGCTGGCCGCACCGTGAATCCGGGGCCAGCCCCGAGTTCGGCGGCTTCCTGATGGCGAACGCGCAGCCCGATGCGCGCATTCCTTATCGGCGCTGGGTACAGGCCAGCGTTGCCGGTTCGACTCCGGCCGTCATCAAAGGTGAAGCCGTGAGCATGCGGCCAAGCGGGAGGGTAGCCCGCCCCAGCGTAAGCCCATGGGTGAACGGGTGGCGCGGCTGCAACGCCGTAGGAAAGCGGATGCTCGGGCAACGGGTGGGCTGTGAAATACCAACCATCGCGCCCCGAGATGCAGCGAGTACGACCTGCAGCGCAGATTCGGTGGTCCGGGATTCAGCATACCCCGGCAGGGCCGTGAGGCCGCGGGAATGGCCACGGCGGTGGAACTCCGCGCCGGAGACGTACCCGGCACCTTCACGCATGGCGGTTGCCGTATGTGACTTCCGGTCGAAAACCGTAGGTTCCGCGAAAGCGCAACGCTACGTCAGTAACCCGGTCGCGGCCAGCCGCCATCCGTGAGGGCTGGCATTGCGCCGCCCGATTTGCCCGCCTCGGGCGTGAGGAAGAAATGACCGACGTCTCCAAACTGGACCCGCGCGTGCCGCTCATGGAGCCCGTGCCCGACCCCGTCCCTTTCGGCAAGCAGCCGGCGTTTCCCCAGCAGGTCCGCGCCGGCGATTTGTTCGCCGTCGACGCGCCTGGCTTGAATATTTCCCAGCATGTCTGGCTGACACTGTTCGCGGCCTACCTCCCGAACTTGAGCGCGAATATGGCAGCGGAATGGGCCGACGTCGCGCTGCCCGTGGCGCTGGAGCGGCTGGAGGGTCTGGCGTGAGAACACCCAACGTCCTTTTCATCGGCGGGCCGATCGATGGCCGCCGCGAGGTGTTTGGGGATCCGCCTCCAGCGTGGATAGCCGCCGAGACAACGGGTCGCGGCGGCGTCGAGCCGATCAACATCACCAAGCACCAATATCGCTGCTTTCAGCTTGGTGCCACACCCGATGGGTTCCCGCTTTGCGTCTACGTCCATCCAGACGTCAATGACTGGATCTCGCGGCTGATGAGCCACTATCCGCAGGAGACGCACAATGGATAACCGCAAGCCCGCCGCCGAACTTGAAGGTGCCGAATTGGATTGGTGGGTGGCGAAGGCCGAAGGTCTGGATGTGTCGCATATCGAGGATGGCAAGGTATGGCTGTTCCTGACCGAACTGCGCACGGCCAGCGTGAAGCAGTCCCCGCGCTTCTCGACGGTTTGGTCCGACGGTGGGCCGATCGTCGAGCGCGAGAGGATCGGAGTATCTCCTGCGGTGTTCACTGATCGCGGATGGATAGCAGGTATGGTCGCGGACGATTGCGCCCGGCTCGTATCTGGACGCGGCCCCACGCCGCTGATCGCCGCCATGCGCGTGTTCGTCGAGTCGAAGTTCGGCGAGTCCGTGCTTCCGAGAGAGGTGCGGCCGTGAGCATCACGCTGACCGCCGATGGCGTCGTGTTCTCGTGGATCGCGTTCTTTCTGGCCGGGCTGGTGATCGGCTACTGGATGGCGTGAACGTGAACCATCACCGTGCCGTAATCGCGGCCCTGGCTGACGCAGGCCGACCGATCCCAGTATCAACGATCATGAGGCTGGCAAAGCTGGATTCCCGGATCGTGAGCCGCGTGACCAGCCGGTTGGTGCTGAGGGGGCGGGTCAGTCGGGAGAAGGTGCCGGGCACGTATTCCCGCTACTACTTGACCGACGAGCAACTTGCCATGTTCCAGAGGCTGGTGTCCGGCGGGTTTCACCTGCGGCCGTCTGCTACCGACGCGGCGACTCGGCTGCGGTTTCTCAAGGATCTTCAGGAGCGGACGGTTTACCGGGACTCGGCAACGCTGGCGGCCATCGTCCAAGACTACGAGGTCGCGCTGCGCGAGGCTGCGGACATCTGATCGTGAGTCTGGTGCCGCGCGCCGTGACCGCCCGGATTTTCTGGCCTGTGCGGGTGGTTGCGATTGCCGGGCGCCGATAGGGCGCAAAGTTACAAAAAAGGTGTGGTAATTCCCGGCACTTCACGGGAAATCACTGGCATAATTCGCCCATCGTCAACGACCACGCCCACCATGAAAATCATCAACGAAACCGCCCAGCCCGACGCCAGCGCGTGGTCGGCACTGGTCGATCTGCGCGGCATCCGCTTCGTGGCGTCCTATGTCGCCGGCCGGCTGTCGGTGCGTCTGGCCCCGTACAAGCGCCCGCCTCGGGTGGCGACGTGGATGGTTGGCTACGTGAAGGAGTGGGCCGGCAAGCGCCTCGCGCTACTGCCTGATGAATGGTTCGAAGCGCACCGGGCGCTGTATGGGGTGGCCGCGTGATCCCCACCAGCCTCCAAACCGTCGCCGCCGGGTTCGACGCGCTGTGGAAGCTGCGCGCGCGGCGCAACGATATCGACGCCGAGTTGCTGGTGCTGCAGGCCGGCCCTTGCTCGGGGAAGGACCGTGCTCGCATCGCCAATCTCATGCAGCGCCGCGCCGATCTCGTCGAACGAATCCAGTCCATGTCCGCCCACGCGCGCGGCATGGCAAATGCAACCACGCGCCGCCTCGGCGCTTAACCAAGGAAGGATATGCCCACACCTATACTGACCGACGAAGATCGCGCTCTGCTGCGGGCGGCGGCCAATGTCATCACGAACGCTGCCAACGTCACCACCGAGCGCGTTAAAGCCGCCGCCCTGCTGCGCAAGCTGGCCGTGCCGCCAACCGAAACCGGCCTGCTGGCCTTCGCCCAAGGCGAGCCCAACGAATATTTCATCACCAACAACGGCCATTGGCTGGCGGCGGTGAAGTTCAACGGCGAACTGACCGTCGCCGAGCAGGAGGCAAACCTGCGCGCGTGGCTGGCCGGGGCCTCGGCCCTGCAACTCGCCCAAGGTCGCATCGATGGCCTGCGCCGCCTGTGCGGGTATGTCGAGGATAGCAGCGATGAGTCGGTGGGGATTTACCAAGACGACGCGACCCGCGATTGGACCGTGCGTGTAGGGCCATCGCTGTCGCCGCGTGCGAAGCTCTTCCACGGTCACAGCATGATCGCTGCCCTCGACGCCGCTATCGCTGCCGACCAGCCGGAGGGATCATGAGCGCGACCAGCAATCCCCTGCGAGGTTCCCTGACGATCTGCAAGGACTCGTCGGGCACGGTACGGGTCTACGTCCGGGATCAGGAGTCGCGGACGGTGTTCGCGGCTCTGCGACTGTCGCCGGAAGACTTTGCTGACGCCCTGTTCGGGCTGGCGGAGACGCATTGCGAGCTGGACGTGCACGGGCTCGATCGCATCGGGAAACGCCGCGTATCGGAAAGCCGGCAGATCGAGGTCTTGGGCGAGGCGAAAATTTACAAGAGGGATAATCTCCGCGCATGGTTGCGTGAAAATGCGCAGGAGCCGGGCTGGATCCTTGACGACTATCTCGGGACACAGGGCTCGGTGCTCTATCGTGACGGCAAGGTGCTCCTGAATTACCGCGTCTACAAGTTCGTGGACGTGGCCGAGGAATCCGCCGCCGCTGTCGTGCAGGGCAGCTGCGATCCGGATTGCGAGTGGGGGGCGCGCAAGGACGGCGATCCGGTGGGCCAAGAGTGCCAGAAGTGCGGCTTGATCATCCCGTTCTGAATCAGGAGACATCATGAATTTCGCTGACCTGCCGCTGGGCGGCTTGTTCTTGAACGACGGGGAGGCTTGGGAAAAGGTCGGTTGGCGCCGGGCGAAGCCGGCCGGAAAGCCCGGCCCGTCGTGTGCGATAAGCGACATCTTCACGGAAGTCCGCCCGATGTTCCGTCATCTCGGCTTGGCCTTCGTGGTGCTGGCCGAGTTCCCCGACACGGACGACGGCGTGGACGCGGCGAACGCCTACATGGAGGCCAACCCCGGCGCTGCGGTGCTGGGGGTGGTCGACGGTCGCGCCGTGCTGGCCGACAAGGCCGACATGGGGGTTAAGCTGCCCCTGGCAGCGGAAGACTTCATCCGGCTCGGGGCCGAGCGCGGGCATGGCTCGGCCCGGCGCTTCGCCGAGAAGGTTGTCGCACGCCGGAAGGCGAAGGAGGCCGCATGAGCGCTGCCATCCGTGACGAGATTGCGCGCCTTCGGGCCGACGCTCGCCATTTCCGCGATCTGGCGAAGATGAAGCGCGCCGAGGTGGCGCGGTTGAAGGCGCTGCCGATAGGCCGGCGCGACCCCGTCGCCTTGCTGCGCGCCCGGGATCGGGTCGCCGAGTATGTCCGCGACGCGCAGAATTGCGAGGCGAAGATCAAAGAATGGCGCGCGCAGATCCCGCGCAAGGGAGGCGCGTGACGCCCGCTCAATACCACGAGTTCCAGCTGCTGCGCATGGCGCTGGCGTTCGACAAGCTGAAGCTGCCCGGCATGGCTGCCGCGACGGAGGTGCTGCGCGATGCTGCAGGGTTCATCCGGGAGCAGGCGGCTGGTGGCGATGGGCAGGCGGTGGAGCCCGCCGAGGGAGGCGAGTGAGCCTGTCTGCCCACCAGTCTGCGCGAGCCGGCAAGGACGAATGGCTCACCCCGCCGGACATTCTGGCGGCGCTCGGGCCGTTCGATCTGGATCCGTGCGCGCCGGTCGTGCGCCCGTGGCCGACGGCGGCGCAGCACTTCACCATCCTCGACAACGGCCTGGTGCGTGCTTGGCATGGCCGTGTTTGGCTTAACCCGCCGTTCGGGCGTGCCGCGGCGACGTGGATGCGGCGCATGGTCGAGCACGGCAACGGCATCGCACTGCTGCCGGCACGCACCGAGACGGAGATGTTCTACGAGACGGTGTGGTTTGCAGCCGACGCGGTGCTGTTCCTGCAGGGCCGGCCGCACTTCCACCACGTCGACGGCAAGCGGGCATCGTTCAATTCCGGCGCGCCGATCTGCTTGATCGCGTATGGTGTCGCCAACGTGGCCGCGCTCTCGCGCTCGAACCTTGGGCACGTCGTGCCCGTTCTTCGGAGGACTGCAGCATGAACGAATCCCACCCCGATTTCATTGGGCCGAGGTCGCCGTTTGCGACGCTGCGCGGCTTGCTGGGCACGTCAATCCCCCAAATTTCGATGCCGAAGGGCTTAGACCTGAACCGCCCCATCGGCGTTTCGCCGTCTGAATGGGCCGAACACAAGCTCAAGCTCAACCAGAAGCCCGCCGCTGTGCGCGTGTGGGAGCGTAAGCGGTGGGCGCCTGGCACGCGTCAGGATCTGCTCGTCCCGATGTCCGCCGATGGACTGCTGTACGTCGCGGCCGCCGACGCGGTCATCAAGCGCATGCTCTCCGGCAAGCTTCCGTCCGGCGCGGGCGCGAACACCGAGGCCGTGTCGTATGCCTTGACGCTAAGCCATCGGCTCGGCGAGGACGCGCCCTATGCGCAGTTCGTTGCGCATCCAACGCTTCCACGCCCCATCCCGGTTGTGCCCTTCCGGTCGGGGTTGGCGGAGCTGCGGCGGGCGCGTGGGCGGTCCATCTGACTCCGAGTCTGACGACAAAGCCCCGGCGCGCGTTGCGTTCCGGGGCTTTCTGCTGCCCACCGTTGCCGCCGGGCGCTGGTCGGGCGCTACGCCAGCCAGTTCTCGACCTTCAGGCCCCTGATCCGGCTGAACTCGCTCGTGTTGGCCGTGACCAGCGTTACCCCGAGCGCGTAGGCGTGGGCGGCGATAAAAAGGTCGTTGTGCCCGATGGGCTGGCCGGCTGCCTCCAGCTCGGCGCGGATGCCGCCGTATTCGGCGTCGGCGGGCACGTCGAGCGGTAGGATCGCGATCTCGGCGAGGATTTCCTCGACCTTCTGCAGGAGGCGCTCAGACCCCTTTTTCGCGGTGCCGTAGCGCAGTTCCGAGGCCACGATAATGCTGGTGCAGACGGCATCCTCGCCGACGCGCAGCAGCGCCTTCGCGGCCGGGCCGATGGGATTGCGGATGATGTCGCTGATGATGTTCGTGTCGAGCATGTAGCGCATTAGAAAATGTTCTCCGGCTTGACCGGCTCATCGTCTATGTCAGGGAACTGGTCCTCCGGCCCGAGCGCTGGCTCCTTCGCCCACTTCGCCAGAAGGGACGTGATCCCCGCCTTGCGGATCGGCTCGATGATCAGCCGGTCGCCCTCTCGCAGGACGCGCACCTTGTCGCCCGGCGCGCCGAACTCCGGCGGGATCCGCACGGCGAGGCTGCGGTTGTTGCGGAAGATCGTGGTTTCCCTCGGTGGGGTTTGTGCGGGTGTTGCCATGGGCGCCTCCTGTTGGGATATGCCATGGTATATCCCATGGGGAAGCCCGGCGCAACCGACACTTTCTGCCGGGCCGGAGGTATACTCAAATCTGGTTATCCGCAGCCGGTCGGTCACCGGCTATTTTGCCCTCCGGGGCGCAAGGGAAAGGATGGAACTGAGAAAACCTGAAGGTATGAGCTGGGCAGAGTTTTTGCGCGGCTATCAAGACCAGTACGCCGAAATGGTGAACAACCTGCAGGCGCTCTGCCACGGCTTGGCTTCCGAGGCCGGCTGGTGGAAAGCGAAGAACGGCACCGACGTGCGCGACCTCGACCCGGAGTTTTTCGGGTGGTGGGCTGGCACCAAGATCGCCCTGATCCACTCCGAGGCCAGCGAAGGGCTCGAGGGCCTGCGCAAAGGCTTGCCCGACGACAAGCTGCCGGAGTTCCCGATGTTCGGCGTCGAGCTGCAGGACGGCATTATCCGTTCGTGGGATCTGGCCGGCGGCTTGGGCTTCAACTCGGGCGCCATGTTCGTGCAGAAGCTGCTGTTCAACGCCCAGCGCGCGGACCACCGCCCCGAGAACCGCGCGCAGGCTGGCGGGAAGGCGTTCTGACTATGGCGACCACATCAAAGATTCCTCGCACGCCTTGGTTCAATATGGACCAGCAGCCGCAACGCACGGGATGGTACGAAATCGGGCAGGACCAGGGCAGAAGGATACGCCGCCGTTATTGGAACGGCTCGAGTTGGCGCCTGTTTCCAGATGGGCCTCGGGTGATATTCCTTCGGTCAGCCCGCTGGCGCGGCTTGACGGCCCCTTACCCCACGGAGGCGGCCCGTGCAGCATGACCCCGAAATCCTCGCCAAGTCCGGCCTCGACGATCTCCGGGAATGCCCCGATTGCCGGGGATCCGGCATTTATCAGCGCGACCACTGCAGCCTGTGCAAGGGCAAGGGCGGGCTGAACATGCGCACCGGCGAGGCTGTGCCGGTCGATGAAGTGCCGCTCGGGCTGGGGGGCGTCACGGAGTCGTGTGATGAACGACCGTGAACTGTTGTCGCGGGCGGCTAAGGCGGCGGGGTACGACTACAAGCCAGCGAACGGCGCCATTGTTGTGGATGGCATACCGGGGCGCTGGGATCCGCTCTCTGATGACGGCGACGCGCTGCGCCTGGCGGTGCAGCTGCGGATCCTTGTGGAGTCGTGTGCATTCCAGTCGTATGCATGCGCAAGGGTGGATTCCAAACGGGTCTATGTAACCGAGCCACACGACGGCGATGTTTTTGCCTCCACCCGCCGCGCCATCGTGCGCGCCGCTGCCGCCCTTGCGCCGGAGGTCGCATGACCGGCATCGCCCACATGGTCGCCCAGCTGCTGTCGGTGGTTGGTCACTCTGCCTCCGGCCGTGGCGGACGCCAGCCTAAGTTCGACATCCCGGTGCGCCGCGAGATCGCGCGGCTGCTGGCCGAGGGCGGGCTGACCCACCAGCAAATCGCCGATCAGGTGGGGCAGGGCGTGAAGCGGCACCACGTCAGCGAGGTGGCGCGCCGGGCTCGTCGTGGTCGCGGCCACATCGACACCTGACCCCCAGTCTGTTTCGGGTGTGCGGTAACCCTTTGGGATCGCACACCTTTCCTCAAATTTGAGCCATAATGGGCGCACATCGGGCGCTGTGCCCGTGTTTATGGGGGGCTTATGACGCAAGTGCAGGTAACGGTGGACGTTGATGTCGAGCTGAATGTGTTCGACACTCAGGATCTGATCGATGAACTGGAGCGCCGGGGTAAGCAACCCTCGGAGTTCTTGCCCAGGACAGGGCTGGATACCCAGCGCCAAGCCATGCTCCGCTCGCTGTGGGCTGGCGACGACGCCAAGACCATCGAGTTGCTGAAAAACTACCTGTGCGACTGCCTCGGTCGCGCAACCATTTAACCCAACCAAGGAAGGATATGGACCTGAAAATCCCGGCTGCCCGGACAGCCAGTGACGACGGCCTCTGCGCCGAGGCGTACAACGATTTCTATCACAAGATCAAAGCCGAAGTCGGCTATGACAGCTGGCGCGCGATCTGGCAGTTCATCCGCCGTCGCATCGTCACGGAGGAAATGCTCCGGCATGCCGATCTCGGCTGCTCGGTCGAGAAGAGCGCCGGCACCATCCCCGAAGGCCACGAGCTGGTGTTCCTGAAAATCAGGTCGGCGTCCCTCAACGATGCCACCATGGTGTCGCTCGGGGCTCTCGCCGAGGCTATCTCGTCGGGCCAGCAGGTGTTTGTCGCGGTCGGCCCGGCTGGTGAGCGCCTGCAGGCGCTGCTGAAGCTGATCGACCAGAAGTTTGCCTCGGGCAACGATGTCCCGGTGGAGCGCATCACGCTGACACAGGCGGAACTCGAAGGGCTGGATGCGGCTCCGGGAGGTGCGGTATGACGCAGCGGCCGCCCGTCAACCAATCTCGGCCTGAGATTGATCCCAAGCAGGCCGGCGCTGACCTGCTCGCCGACGCCCTGTCCGCCATCCTCTGGCTGGAGCGCCGGGTGGATCGTGGCTACCAGAGCGCTGACGGCACGGTGCGGTGCGTCGCGGACGTGAAGGCGAAGCTGGCGGCTGCAATACAGGCCGATGCCGGTTGCCCATCCCCACCCTTGATGGCGTCCGTGAACAACGCCGCCGCAGACCGCGCCCAGCTCATGCGCGAGATCCTGCTGGCCGGGCAGCGTGCGGGCATCATCGATCACAATCTGGAATCGGTCAGCGTGACGCAGTGCCTGCACATTCTGGAGTGCTTGTCGAAGCCTGCGGCGGTGCCGCCAGCCGGGTCCGGCATTGTGTCGTGCCCGGCTGGGCGAATGCTCTTGGGGGCGCAGTGCGCCGTCCACCGGGAGGCCATCGCAGCCTCCCTGCAGGCTGCGCAGAAGAAGGCGCTGTAGGATTGTTTTCCTACTCCCCCGGTTTTATATCGGGGGCATGCGCCACTATCCGATCAGCGAGGCAAAGAAGAATATCCGCACCACCCTCGGCACGCTCGAGGAATGGTACGTGCTTTTCGGCAACTGCTACATGTGCGACCACATCGGTTTCATCGACCGCTGGCTGCTGGCGTCCAAGCTGGGGAAGGACTGCCGGATCAAGGCGCTGGAGCCCCGCCTGCGCTGCACGATGTGCGGGAACCGGATGCACAACGGGTTCTGTATCACCAAGCAGAAGCGGTGAGTCGTCCTCCGTCGTGACTGCACCATGCTGGGAGGGGCGATGCCTCCATGCTGGTCAACGACGGAGATTTCCATGTTCTACATCCTCGCAGTTCTTTTCGGCGTCGCCGGCGGGATCTACGCCGAGCGCAAGGGCTGGGTGAAGCTGGCGCTGGCAAAGCTCGAAAAGATCGCGGACCCTTTCAACTAGGATTGGTATGGCTGTAATCTTCGGCCGAGTTCCCAAGGCGGAACTCGGAACTGTCTATACACACGTCGGTCGGTTTTACGGCATCATCCCCGTCTACATCGGCGATCCATTTGGCCCCGCTCCAGTCGTGGCGGTGCGCAACGGGCTGCCGGAATGGCTGCTTGATGCCGCTGACCTCGTGTGGAATTTGGCGGTGGCTGCGCGCCGGCTGTTCGATCCCACCTTCCCGCATCCGGGCTTCATGATGGCTGTCACGGGCGAGATCAAAAAGCCCCGCTCGTGACCGGGCACCTGATGCTGAGTCTGGCGCCGGCCGGCCAGAAGCCCTTGGTATAGCCGGCCGGCGCCGGCATCTGCCCCGCCCCGGGCGCGTATAGGGCGCGCTCCGCCGCGAAATCGTCGTGACCGTACCCTGCAGGGTATGTCGACGCCCTCCGTCTCCACGTTCCCCGTCTTGTTCCTGAAAGCCATGAAGAACAAGGCGGGTTATGCCCTCTACGGCAACCCGCCTCGCTGGCACAAGGTTGGCGGGGACAAGACGGCGCCTGCCGACGCGCATCATGTTGCGATCTCTCACTACCATGTCGCTGCGGTCAAGAAGCTGCAAGCCGATGGCAAGCTGCACGGCCTCGCACCGCATGAGCAGTCCGCCAAGGTAAAGGGCCTGGCTGCCGAACTGCAGGCGGCCGCATCGCAGTCTGCCGCAGTGTCGATGTGGAAGAAGGTTGCCAGCTCCGGCAAAAACCCGACGCCGGCGCAGTGGAAGGCGTTCTATGCGCTGTCCAAGGACAAGCAGTCGGACCTGCTGGGCCAGATCGGCGAGTCGACGGGCGGGCAGTGGTCGCACCTGTCGCCGCCGGACGAGGCCAAGCCGCAGGCGGCGCCCGCTCCCGAGCCGCCGAAGCCGGATCCTGCCACGCTCGCCTTGGCGGCGGTGGATTGGACCGGGATGACGCTGCCCGACACCAACGTCAACGCCGGAACGGTGAACAAGAAGCTGGCCGCACTGAAAGAGGCGGCGGCTACCGGCGAGCCCGAGAAGGTCGCGGCGCTGAAGTTCGGGGTGAACACCTACGGCAAGAAGCTCGCGGCTGCGCAGGCCAAGATCCTTGCCGCTCTCGGCGCGCCCGCGCAGGGCGTCGCTGCTGCGGTGGCCGCTACGCCCGCGCCGAAGGTGGCGAAGGTCGCAGCGGTGCCACCGTCCGCTGCGCCTGCGGCAGCTCCCGCACCGAAGCCGCCGCGCGTCGCCAAGGTGGCATCGTTCGCGCCCTCGTCGACCATCACCCTCGAGCACAAGACGGACGGCCACAACAAATTCTATTGGATCTCGGTCAGCGGCGATCAGGTATCCACGAAGTGGGGCGCGATCGGCACCACCGGCCAGACCACGACGAAGAAGTTCGATAACCCGTCCGTGGCGCTCGCCTATGCAAATGCCCTTGCCGCTCAGAAGCTGAAGAAGGGCTATCAGCACACCTCGGGCAAGCTGCCCGACGCGCCGGCCTCGCCCAAGGTCGCCAGCGTCTCGCAGGCCGGCCCGAAGGAAGGCGACACGAAGCAGGGGGCGGACGGCATGCTCGTGCTGAAGCACGGGCGCTGGGTGAAGGTCGAACAGGACCAGCCGTCTGCGCCGGCCGCCCCGCATATAGATTCCCAGCCGCTGGACATCTCCGGCTGGAAGCAGGTAGGCCCGCAGGCCGGCTCGAACCCGGGTGGCGTGTTCGAAGCCCCGGACGGCGCCCGCTACTACGTCAAATTCCCCAAAAATCCCGACCATGCGAAGTCCGAGGTTCTCGCGGCCAAGCTCTACGAGCTGGCCGGGATCACGGCCCCGATCTCGCGCATGGCGACGCAGAACGGCAAGGTCGGCATCGCCTCGCTCATGGACGAGTCCCTGAAGCACGACGTGCCGGCGCTGTCCTCTGGCAAGGTGCACAGCGTGAAGGCGGGCTTTGCCGCCGACGCCTGGCTGGCAAACTACGACGTGGCCGGCCTGGGCTTCGACAACGTCATGCTCAAGCCGACGGGCGGCGCCGTGCGCATCGACGTGGGTGCCTCGATGGAGTTCCGCGCGCAGGGTGCGAAGAAGCCTTTCGGCTCGAAGGTCGGGGAAACCAAGACCCTGCTGGATCCTAAGATCAACGCGCAGTCCTCGGCTATGTTCGCCGGCATCACGCCGGCCGACATCACCGCTGGCGTGGCGAAGATCGCCGCCATCCCCGACGAGGCCATCCGCTCGCTCGTGCTCGAGCACGGCCCCGGCACGGTCGCCGCGCGAAAAAAGCTGGCCGAGACGCTCATCGCCCGCAAGGCCGACCTGCTGAAGCAGTACCCGGCGGCTGCAAAGGCGGTGAAGAAGAAGCTGGACCCGACGAAGCTGCCTGTGGATCCCTTGCGGCTGCCGAAGGCGCACGACTTCGCCAACTGGAACGGGCCGGGCAATGGCCTGTCGTCGAAAGGCTACGTCAATGCTGCAAACGCGGCCGTCGAGCAGGAAATGCTCGCCATCGCTACGAAGGGCGACCTGCCGGCCCTGCGCGCCTTCACCTTCAAGTCCCTGAACAAGGAGTCCGGGCAGGCCACGGGCGCCTCGCACCCGATCTCGGAGCACCCGTCAAAGCACGTCGTGCAGCTGCATCAGGACTTGGTGACGCTGCTTGACGAAATCGCCAATCCGCCCGAGCCGCTGAAGCTGTTCCGCGCGACGGATGTGGGCTCCGTGGCCGGCATCGCCGCCGCGTTCCCGCCGAAGAAGTTCGGCACCACGGTCGCCAAGGTCAAATCCAACGAGAAGCTCGGCTTCTGGGTGGCGCTGGGGCAGGTGTCGTCGGTCGAGAAGTTCAAGCCGAAGGCGACCTCGCACTTCTCGTCGGCGGCGATCGCCGCGGCGAAGAAGAAGTTTTCGCAGGGTACGCCGCTGGCGCAGCACTTCATTTCCTCGGTGCAGGCGTCGGGCTCCTACAACACCCTGTTCCGGGACGGGAAGACCCACGACCACTCCGGCCACAGCCTGGCGGACGTGGCGAAGGCCGCGCTCGAGCACGCCACTACCCAGCCGGAGGGCACCACGCTGTACCGCTGGCAGAATATGACGGACCCGATGGTGCAGCATGTGCTGAAATCGCCGGTCGGCACGGTGGTGCAGGCCACCGGCCC
Organism: Mesorhizobium sp.; assembly: GCA_022833215.1. Taxonomy (GTDB): domain Bacteria; phylum Pseudomonadota; class Alphaproteobacteria; order Rhizobiales; family Rhizobiaceae; genus Mesorhizobium. The sequence continues at coordinate 40,105 of JAIPUZ010000113.1, forward strand.
GATGTGCACGTCCTACGATCCGACCGCCACGACGCACTTTGGCAAGCACCGGGTCATCATCCGCTATGCCAAAGGCGCAAAGGCGGTCGAGTCCTTCGGATCAGGAAAATACAAAGGCGAGAAGGAGGTGACCACGCTGCCGAACAGCCGCTTCGTCGTGCTCTCGCGGAAGATGGTTCCGTCCAGCACCGGTGGGCAGCGCCTCGATCTGGAATTGCTGATGTTGCCGCCTGACCTCGGCCTGTAAGATGGGGTGTAGAATCATGGCCATGGACAAACGCGAAATTGAGGGCTCGCCGGAACGGGCGGCAGATCGGGGGCGGGCCGAGGATCTTGGCTGGCCGGCCGGTGATCGCCCGTCGCTGGGTGATCCCGATGTCGTCCTGCAGGTCGTTCGCGAGTTCAGTGCCGCTGTGGTCGACGTCCGACGGCGCTACAACCTCGACGAGCTGACCAACGATGACGCGCTGGCCGATGTGGACAGGCTGGCTGGGCAGTATGGCGACGTCATCATGGGCCGCGACAGCGCATACACAGCGCTGCCTTGGAATTCTCCCGACCAGCTCGGTGCGCACATCGATAAGCGGCTGCCCGAGGCCGGCGAAGACCCGGACCCCGGCAAGGCCCTGTTTCTCGCGCTGGCCCGCTCGCTGCTGGACGTGGTGGTCGCGCATGAGGACGGCAACCTGAAGGACGGCGAGGCAAAGAGCCATGTCGAGGCGGGGATCAGCGCCGTTGCCGACCTCATCCTCGGGGTTCGCTGATGGAGTGCATCCTGTTCCTGAAGGGGTTCGTGGCTCCCCACCTGCGCGCAGGCGTTCAGGTAAAGGGGTACTACCGAAAAGATGCGCCGAAGGGGGTTGCAAAGCATCCTCAGAGGGACCACCACGGGGAAACTGTGACAGTCCAGAAGCCCACGGCGCCGACACCGCTGGAGACGTGGACCGACCCGCACGCCGTCGCGACGGTGGTGCCTGGCGGGCCGATGCCGACTGACCTGCATGGTGTGGCGTTCGAGCCGTGGGCCGACCATCCGCACACCGATGTCGGCTGGGAATACCTGCCCGAGATCAACGACGATCTCGATGAGCCGCCCTTCCATGCCCCGAACGGCAAGCATGCCAGCGCTGGCGTCATCATCCGTGAGCCGGATGGCCGCGTCTGGCTCACCCACCCGACCAACGGTTTCGGTGGGTACAAGTGCACGTTCCCCAAGGGCACGGCGGACGAGGGCATGTCACTGCAGGCCACGGCCGTGCGCGAGTGCTTCGAAGAGACCGGGCTCCGGGTCAGGATCACCGGCTTCGTGGGCGACTTCCACCGCACCACGTCGGTCGCCCGCATATACCTTGCCGAGCGGGTCGGCGGTACGCCGTCCGCCATGGGCTGGGAGAGTCAGGCGGCGTCGCTTTGCCCGGTCGAGAAGCTCTATAGCGTGCTGAACATGCACACCGACCATGATATCGCCGAGGTCATCGGCGCCGGGCCGAAGCCCCCGAAGCCGAAATATTCGCCTCCGCCCGGGAAGACGGGCGACCTTTTCGGCGCATAAAAACAAGCTATTTCAGACACTTGCACTCATTTCTGAGTTAGCATACACCCGCTATTTCAATAGTTCGGGAGGTGTATGACATGCGCAATATGTTCGCATTGCGGCTCTGAGTTTGAGAAACACCGCAGCGAGAAGGTCTGTTTTCTAAAATGCTCCGTTTTATCCAGAACGGCTGTCTCAGGGGAGAACGATTGTTGGGAATGGCTTGGCTCCATCGGTTCGCATGGGTACGGCGTTTTCTCATTTCGAGGGATCCAGTACACCACGCATCGCGCCAGTTACCTCGCCCACAAGGGTGAGATACCCAGCCGAGATGGAGGACATGGCGGCGTTGTCATGCATAGTTGCGACAACCGCCCGTGCGTGAACCCATCGCATCTTTCTGCCGGCTCTCAGGGTGAAAACCTTGAGGATGCCGAAAACAAGGGACGGATGGTCCATGCCGGGCCGCGTGGCGAGTTGTCCAGAACGGCAATCCTAACCGCTGAAAAAGTGATGGCGATCCGGGGCCGATTGAGCGCCGGGGAGACGGGGCGTGCTCTGGCGAACGAATACGGGGTCACCCCCAGCACGATATCCAGCATCAAAACTGGGAAAATATGGAAACACATTTAGAAGGTGAATGGCATGTGGATTATGCTTTCGGACAGTTTCCTGTCCATCGTCCATAAGGACTGCAAGCCCGATGAGCTGCTTGTACGGGCGCGTCGGAAGGGTGACGTCGAGCGGGTTTTCCCTCACGCAAAGGTGATCAGGACGCCTGGGAATGACTACCTTTTCCGGGCGGTACTTAAGCGCGACGAAGTGGTCGCCGCGATTGCCAACAGGTTGAACACGCTGGGCTACGGGAACTACAAGTCATCGGTCAAAAACCGTCCGTTCCATAATGCGCTGAGCCGGGTCTGGAGCATCATGGCCGGCCTGCAGACGTCCGCGCCCTATTCTGGCGTGCGCCGTGGTCGTCGGGATCTGTTCGAGGAAATGCATTGATGGACACCAATATCCGCCCTCTGGAAGATGTCGCGCAGGAGCACATGCAGACCGTGCCCACTGCCATCTTGAGCGCGTTCGTCCGTGGCGACCTCGACCTGATGCTCTGCGTGCGTGCCGAACTGGCCGCGCGCGGGCTCGGCCTGCATGGCGAGTGGATTGGGTTCGAGGAAGCCATGCGGCTTCATCTCGGCCTTGATCCTGACTGCAAGTCTGATGCCCCGCCCGCGCCGGGCTTGGAAACGCTGGGGTGACGGCCTCGGCCAGCGGCCTCGGGCGCTGGTCGGGCACATTCCGGGTCGTGACCGCAGAATGGCAGCATCCCATTTATCGCTTCGGCTTCTGGAATCCTGTCATGCAAAAATGCATTCTCCTGTTCGGCAAACCCGGTGCTCTCGGTGAACTAACCAAGTCCCGGATCAGTGGCTACACCCGAAAGGACGGGACTTTCGTTGCCGAGCACGACGACAAACGACAGGCCGCAGCCAAGTCGGCCCGCAGTTCCCTGTACCCTGACAATGAAGCACTCGGCCCGCACCGGGTCGGCGAAAAGGTTTCGTACAAGAACGATAAAGGTGTCACCCGGCAAGGGAAGGTGAAGGGTGGGCGCGACGGGAAGGTCGTTGTCGAGCACTCCGATGGGTACACCGAAACCGTGCACCATCGTGATCTCACCAATCACGAAATCGCCCGCAACAAGGCCAACAAGCCCGCCTTCGGCTGGTAGACTGTCGTGATGCCATCCTGATTGGATGGCTCAGCAGATCAAGGTCAGGCTGCCGGACCCTCACCCGGCTCAGAAGAAAGCGCTCGCTCGTGCCGAGCGCTTTAATATTGTCGCGATGGGCGAGGATGGCGGAAAGACCACCCTCGGGATCGAGGCGCTTCTGGCTGGCGACAAGGGCGCTCTGCGCGGCCACCCGGTCGCGTGGTTCTCCGCCACCGATGCCGACCTGACCGACGCCCGGCGCCGCGTTCTCCGAGCTGTGGATGCCCTGATTTCGGCCCGGCCGAGCCGCCGCCGCGTGGAGCTGGTCACCGGCGGGATCATCGACTTCTACACCCTGGACGACAAGCGGCTTGATGCCGTGGAGCAGTACGCTACCATCGTGGTGGACGACGCGGCCGCTTGCGATCGCCTGCTCGACCTGTGGGAGGACGTGTTCCTGCCGTCGCTGCGCCAGCATCAGGGCACGGCGTGGGTGCTCTCCCACGCATTCGGCAAGAAGAACCACTTTTACAAGCTCTGGCGCATGGGCGCCGCCGATCCCGATTTCGCCTGCTGGCAGTTCCCTTCGGACGCGAACCCTCACCTTCCCGACGACACTCGGGCCGAAATGGATGCGGCCACCGAGCCCGAGCGCCAGCAGCGGTTCGAGGCGGAGTTCCTCGACGTTGCCTTCGTGCTCAATGCCGGGCAGCGCGTCATCAAGCCTGGCGAGACCTTCCGCCAGTGGTGCGAGCGGCTGTCGAAGGATGGCCTGAAGGTCGACGGCAAGGCGTTCAAGCTGGACGACCGGCCGGCCATGGCGTGGATCTATGACCAGATCCCCAGCACCCACGAGGAAGCCTACAACTACGTGCTCGTGCTGATGAAGTGCGCGCAGGTGGGCTTCACCGTCATGGAAATGCTGGCCTGCATCTACCTTGGGCTGAAGTTCGGCCCGGCCACGGTCGGCATGTTCCTGCCCGACACCAATCTGGCGGACATCAAATCGTCCAAGCGCTTCATGCCCGTGGTGCGCTCGGTGCCTGATGTGCACGCGCTCATGACCATGGATGCGCTGGACGGGTCCGGGCGCAAGGCCGGCGAGGGTAACGTGCGCGTGCGCAACATCGGCTCGGCCATGTTCGTGTTCTCGTGGACCTCGGGCAAGGCGACCACCGAGTCGATCCCGATGGACGTGCTCTCCTTCGACGAAGTGCAGGAGATGACGCTCGACCAGATGGAGAAGACCCGCGAGCGTCTGTCGGCCTCGCCCGTGCGCTTCACGCTCATGGGGTCGACCGCCAACTGGCCCGACGCGGACATCGACGCCTGGTACAAGCGGGGCAGCCGGAACAAGTTTCACACCGAGTGCCCGCACTGCCTGGAGAAGAAGCCGCTCGACGACTATTTCCCGCAGTGCATCCGCTTTGACCCCGACCGGAACGTGCACAGGTATGTCTGCTTCTCCTGTGGGGGCTGGATCGACGACACCCAGCGCGGCGAATGGATTGCCGAGGCGCCGGAACTCGAAGCGCCCGGTGATCCGAGCATCCCGCTGAAAGATCGGCCGATGCGGATCAAGTCGATCCACTTCCCGCAGTTCCTGTCGCCCACGATCAGCGCCGGCGAAATCATCCATGCCTACAACACCGCGGCCAGCCTGAAGAACTTCTACAACCGGAAGCTCGGCAAGCCGTGGGCCGACCCGTCGCAGATCCCGGTGAACCTGGAGATCCTGCAGGCGTGCGCCGACGAGGGTATGCGCCTCGGCTTGGTGTGGAAGACGCGCGCCGCCGGCACGTTCATGGGCATCGACCAGATGGGCCAGTTCAACGTCGTCATCATCAAGGAGCGGCTGCCCGATGGGCGGCAGGCGACGGTGCACCTCGAGTACATCTTCGACTCGGATCCGTTCGCGCGCTGCTCGGACCTCATGGGGATCTACGGCGTGCAGTGCTGCGTCGTGGAAATCCTCCCGAACTACAACGACGCGAAGCGCTTTGCCCAGCGCCACCCCGGCCGGGTGTTCCTCGCCAATTACCGCAAGCTCGACGGGGAAATGCTGGTTTGGGGCGACACGCCCACCGCGAACGCCTCTGATCGCCGCACCGACGACGAGGCGCTGGATCGCTACACGGTCGCGCTCGACCAGTACAAGTGCATGCAGGTGTCTATGGCCCGCTTCGTCAAGAAGCTGTGCCTGTTCCCGGATCCCGATGGGCTGGTGCAGGAGGTGATCGAGAAGGGCGTGCGCCAGAACATGGCGATCTGCCGCGAGCTGGCGTTCCTGCATTTCACAAAGACCGCGCTCGTCGTCGAAGAGGACGAGGAAGAGAAGAAGTTCACGCGCAAGGTGGTGAAGGTGGGGATCGACCCGCACACCAGCTATGCCAATATGCTGTGCGACGTGGCATGGGCGCGCGCCTACGGCACCTCAACCTTCCTCATGCCGCCGGCGGCGCCACCGGAGGAAGCACCCGTCCAGATCGTCCGCGGCGGCGGCTCGGCGGTGACGCAGTCGCTGCCGATGGCTGCGCAGGAGGTCATGGCGGCGCAGCATCTGTCCGGGGATGTGTGCGGCCGGTGCACGGCTTTTGCCGAGGGCCGCTGCGTCGAGCGCGGCGTGCTCGTGCGCCCGAAGGATCCCGGCTGTTTCCAGTTTATGGCTGTGGAATACTAGTGGCGGCGCGGCGTAGTTTCGCCAGCCCGTTCTTGAAGGCTCGCGCGTCGCTTGGTGTTGAACTGAAGAACACCGGCGGCGGATCGGGCCGGCTGAATTTCCAATGGTCGCCGCGTGTCTTGGATACGGCGAAGCCTAATTTTTTGGCCTCGGCGATCACCTTGTGCACTCCATCCTTGACCATTTCCTTTCCTTGATGAGCCCAATACGCGCCCATTGTGTCTCAATTTTGAGGAAAGGAGTGCAGTTACAAACGCTTGCCGGGGACCGGCGCCGGACTTCGTGTCTGATGCCGCCCCGTCGTGATCTTACGCTTGCGGTATGAGCGACACTGCCCGTGCAATTGCCTTCGATCCCGCTGCGCCTGCCGACGAGCGGTTCGACGCCCAAGCTGAACTGCAGCAGGCGGCCGCGCCGTCGTCGGTGCCGGACATGCTCCCGCTCGTCCAGTACGTCGCGGAGCAGTACCGCGAGCAGCAGATGACAAAGTCCCTGGAGCGGGCCAAGGTCATCCCGTTCCCCTCGCGCGCCGTCGAGCGCGGCAAGCCCGGGATGCAATCGGTCTGGCTGGACGACCAGCGCGTCCACGTCATGGGCGACTGGTATGAGCGGCCCTCGGCCTTCTCCTACGACACCATGCGACAGATGGTGGCGCAAACGCCGGTGCTGTCGTCCGTCATCCTGACCCGCGGAAGGCAGGTGAAGCGGTTCTGTCGCGTGTCGGAGGCCGGCAAGGGGCCGGGCTTCCAGATCCGTCTGAAGGATCCGAACGCCAAGGCCGGCCGGGCGGAAACGGAATCGATCGCGCTGCTGCAGGACTTTTTCACGAACTGCGGCTGGGAGAAGAACCCCCGCCAGCGCGCCCGGCTGCGTCGCGACAACTTCTCGAATTTCATGGCGAAGCTGGTGCGCGACAGCTTGACCATGGACTCGGCCCCCATCGAAACCGAGTACAAGCGCGACCGCTCCCTCGGCCTGGATGGCATGTACGCCGTGGACGGCGCGACGCTGCGCTTGTGCACCGACGAGGGCTATCAGGGCGACGACGAGATTTTCGCCCTGCAGGTGGTCGAGGGCCGGCCGCGCGCGGTCTACACCTACAACGACCTGATCTACGTCCCGCGCAACCCTGTCACGGACGTCATGTCCGGCGGCTATGGGATGTCCGAGACGGAGCTGCTGGTCCGCGTGGTGACGGGCTTCCTGAACGCCTTCACCTACAACACCAGCTATTTCGACAAGAACGCCATCCCGAAGGGGCTTCTGCATCTGACTGGCGATTATTCGCCGGAGGATCTGTCCGCCTTCAAGCGGTACTGGAACAGCATGGTCCGGGGCATCAACAATGCTTGGACCCTGCCGGTCATGGTGTCGAAAAATCAGGAGAGCAAGGCCGCGTTCGAGAACTTCGGCATTGAGGTCTCCGACGTTCTGTTCGAGCGCTGGATGACCTTCCTGACCGCGATCATCTGCGCGATCTATGGCATGTCGCCGGAAGAGATCAATTTCGACTCGTTCTCGACCCGGTCGTCGTCCCTGTCGGGCAACGACACCGAGGAAAAGCTGATCTCGTCGAAGGACAAGGGGCTGCGGCCGCTGCTGACGCACTTCGAAGACCTGTTCTCGGACTACGTCGTGGCGGAGTTCTCCGACAAGTATGTGTTCCGCTGGACCGGGCTCGACGAGAAGGATGAGAAGCAGCTGTGGGACGAGGAAAAGACGCTCTCCACGGTGAACGAGGCCCGCCAATCGCGCGGGCAGGATCCGGTGAAGGGCAGCTGGGGCGACGCCCCGCTGAATCCCGCGCTGATGTCCGCCTGGCAGGCCGAGAACCAGACCAGCAGCGAGGACTACGGCGATCCCGATGAGGATGGGGACTTCGGCGGTGATGACGATCGCGACGGCCAGCTTGGCGGTGCCCCTGGCGACGACGAGGATGACGCCAGCGACGCGGGTGATGGCGCCCCTGGCGCCGACGAAGAAGACGACGATGGCGAGCCGATCCAGAAATCCTTCGGCCTGCCGGTCTTGAGGATCGAGGTATGAGCAACCCCGAAAAACCGAATGCTGAACACCCGCGCCGCGCCGGGGTCCATGCCGGCGACGAGCTGTATTATCGCCATCCGCGCCACGGGGCCGTCTCCGGGAAGGTACTGGCGCACGGCCGCCACGGCTGCACCCTCCAGTGCGGCAAGCAACGCCATAAGGTGAAGTGGGACAATGTGCTCGGCCACAAGCGGCGCTCGCCGCAGGACTACACCGTGGTGGAGGAAGGCGAGGACGGCTTGGTCGTCACCGATGCCCGTGGCCGGCGTCGCTATGTGGGGAGCGTCGAACATGAAGGCTGAAGGTTGGGATGGTTAGGGTATTACCTACGGTTCGCGGCCTCATTTCGTGGTATTATTCCGGCCGTGGAGTAGCGCAGTCTGGCAGCGCGTCGGTCTCATAAGCCGAAGGTCGCGTGGTTCGAATCCCGCCTCCGCAACCAATTCCCTCACGCCCCACCGCGATAAGTCCTGCCGAGACTTTAAAAACCTGCCGAGAGCCCGCCGGTTGAAACAGCCGGCGGGCTTTTCGTTGTCGTGACGGCACGATCATCTTCGTAGCTTGTGCGTGTGCCCCGATGGCGGATTTACTCGGGTAAAAGGTCCGCAGCCTGTCACGTTGTTCCATTCCTCCCCAGCGGGGGCAGGCCGGTGCCCTGCCGCAGTGATCTGCGGCCGGGTGTCGTGATGCCATTCTGGCCTCATGGGCCTGTTCCTCGACATCATCCACCTCTCCGAGCCGCAGACCGAGCGCGCCCTGTCGGAGATCTATAAATCCGTGCATGACCACGACGCCGGGGACACGCCCCACGAGTCGCCGTTTGTGCGCCGGATCATCGAGCTTTTCCACCAGCGTGGGCTCGCCTACCTCGATACGGTGCAGGCCGAGCTGCAGAAGTGGGCGGCCGGCAAGTATCACAAGGCCGGCGAGGTGCCGCCGCGTCCGCTTGGCACGATGCAGCGCTGGACGCAGGCCGAGGCCGATCTCGTGCGCATCTACCTGCGCGCGCTGCCGCCGGCCGACTGGACGCTGCAGGACCACATGATGATGGTCGACTATGTGTTCCAGCGCTACCTGCCCCCCGATGCACTGGTGGCGGAGGCCGAATGGATGGCTACGCGGTCGACGCTCATGGGGAAGGTGCAGGCCAACCTCGACAAACCGCCCACGATCTCGCAGGCCGATACCATCCTGGTGGCGCTGCCGAACACGGTCGCCGCGGCCCTGGAGCAGTTTCCGCTCACGCGCACGCAGCAGGCCGTGCTCGATGTGGCGGCTGCGCGGGGCGCTGAGTACGTCACCAACTTCGCGGACGATGCCCGGCGGCGCCTGCGCGGCATCATCCGCCGGCACGCCGAGGAAAGTATGCTCCGGGTGCGCGGCACGCCGGGCCAGTCCCTCCAGACCCAGCTTGTGGACGCCTTCGCGGACTTGAACCGCGACTGGCGGCGGATCGCCGTGACGGAGGCCGGCAACAACGCTTTGGTCGGGTTCATCGCCAGCTTGAAGCCCGGCACGAAGGTCAAGCGGGTGGAGCAGTACATGAACGCGTGCCCGCACTGCAGGAAGATCGACGGGCGGGTCATGACGGTGGTGGCGCCGGAAAAGCCCGGCAAGAATCCTGACACCGAGGTATGGGTCGGCAAGACCAACTACGGGCGTGCGGCTGCCACGCACAAGCGGGTAGGGAACCAGTTGGTGCCGCGCACGAAGGATGAGCTGTGGTTCATCCCCGCCGGACTGATGCATCCCAACTGCCGGGGGCGCTGGGTGCGCGTCTTGGAGGCGCAGGAGGGGGACGATCCCGAGTTCGCTGGCTGGCTGCAGGACTTGCTGTCGAAAAAGCCTAGCTGACCCTCGCCGAGGCCCCCAATATCTCCCACAGGGGGCACTCCGCGCAGATCGGCGTCGCCATCGGCGGCGGCTCGCTTTGCCTGCGGTAGGTCGCCGGCGTTATCCCCGTCGCGGCCTTGAACGCCGTCGTGAGGCTGCTCTGGCTGCTGAAACCGCACTCGACCGCGACATGGATGATCGGCATTGCCGTGGTCGCCAGCAGCACCTTTGCCTTCTCGATCCTGACCGCCGTCAAATACCTGGCAGGGGTGATGCCCATCGCCTGCTTGAAGCGACGGGTGAAATAGCTTCTGCTCATTCCTGCCGCTCGCGCCATGTCGGAGACATCGATGTGGCCAGCGGCATGCGTGGCGGCATAAGTGGCTGCCGTCAGGAGTCGGTTCATTTTTCACTGTGGCTCGCGGCTTGAGCGTGCCGGCTCGGTCTAGTCTGATCGGTCCTCTCCGCGGGTCAGGTTATGTCCAACCTGAAAAACCTTGACGGTTAAGGTGCAGGTTACGCCCTATACCTATGATTATTAAAATAAAAATGGAACACGTAACCGTCAAACCGGGTTTTCAAAAAATGGATATATAGATCCCATGCATGCGCGCGTATGTGTGCACCTGTGCATGTATATATATATATAAATAATTATATGGTTACATAAGTTATATTATATATAAGGCATTGATTTTCGGGCACTTTTTCGTAACTTTCAGGCGTAACCTGAACGGAACCGCCGAAAGGTCAGGTTAGGTTCGGGTTTTCCCCTCGCGGGCGGGTCACGTTGTCGTGACCGCACCATGGTCGGATGCGTCGCCACCCTGCCATCGCTGACCTGCTCAAAGCCGCTGCCCCGCTCGGGCCGGGAGAGAGGTGGATCACGGTCCGCCCGCCCGGCCACGAAAAGGGCAGCCCTGTCCTGATCCGGGAGAACCCGGACGGCTCCGCGCACATCATCGGCGGCGCAGGCGGAAAATTGACCGGACTGCGCATCACCCCCTCCCGGACTGGCGAAAGCGCCTCACAGGCCGCACAGCGGCGTCAGGAAGCCCGTAAGAAGGCGAGGGCCGACCGGGTAGCGCAGGACAAGGAATCCGGGCTCCACGAGGGCAAACAGGCCGCGCGCAAATCGCTGCAGGAGCAGAAGAAGGCTGCCGAGCAGGAATTCATCGCTGTCGTGGCGAAGGCCAAGGGCTGGAACGAGGCTGATCTGCAGTTCGATCCCGGCAAGTTCCCCGACCTGTCGCCGCGTGCCATGAAATCGCTCGAAGCTCGCCACCACCGCGAAACCCTGAAGGCGGCGCATGCGGCTGCCCGGGAGGCTGGCGATCAGGCCCGCCTTGATCATGGCGCCCGCGAGGCAGCCGTGGGCGAAATCCCGCTTGCCTCCGAAGACCCGGACACGTTGTCGGTGGCGGACATCGACCCGGTGAAGCCGGCCGGCTCGGGGCTGGGCTTCTCGGCGGACTACGGCAAACGAGCGGCCGAGGCCGGCGTCGGCCCGGCCGAGGCTGCTGCCGTGCTCGCGCAGGCCCGGGAGGCCAAGCTCGCGGCGATGACGCCTGAAGAGCGCGAGGCGGTGCTGGCGCGCGGCAAGGCCAAGGAGCAGCTGGCGCAGGAGCTGGATGCCGTGCGCGACACGCCCCTTTTCGACCCGAAGGGGGCCGAGCGGCAGGCGGACATGAAGGCGTCGCTTGAAATTCTGAAAGCCCGGAAGAAGCTGCAACTCCTGCAGCAACAGGCCGCTACCGCCGGGAGGGAGATCGACGAAGCCGACGCGCTGCCGAAAGCCTACCGCTTGGACGTATCGGACGATGACGCCCAGCTGGAGGCGTCCGTGCGTGCCGATATCGAGAATGACCTGCGCACGGCTGCTGCGCGGTCGTTCCTGTCCGAAATCGACCAGCACGACCGTGGGGCGCTCGGGCGCCATATCGGCGTCGGCGCGTACAACGCCATGAATTCGCTGTCCCTGACTGTCGCCGGGCAGGGGCTGATCGACCGCTCCGTGGTCGACGTGCTGGGCGTGGCCGGTGCCGCGCAGGTGCTGGCGCGCCGGCTGCGGTCGTCGCTGTCGCCGGCAGAGTTCGAGCAGGTCAGCGATGCGCTGGGCAGCTTTCATGCCGACACCTATGCCACGGCTACCGCCGACGCCCTGAAGCAGGCGAAGGATTGGCACGGGATCGCCGCCGGGATCGAATTGCCGACGGCCATCACCACGGCCGAGGACATGCAGCTCGCACAGGATCTGAACGAGCGGCGTCGTGGTGCTGTTGGCGAGGCCAAGCGGATCCTCGGGACGGTGCTGGGCGAGACGGAGGCGAACGCCGCCCTGGTGGCTGCCCTGCAGGCGCCTGGCACCGACAAACTCGAAGTGCCCATGGGGAAAATGCGCGAGGACGCGGCCGTGAAGCAGGCGGCGGCGCTCGGGCTGCAGGACGGCGACTACGCCTTGGAGCGTGTCGGTGCGGAACTGGTCATGACCGTCGCGCCCGAGGGCATGGACCGGCTGGCGAAGCCGGTAGACCGCGAGGATCTGGCGCAGATCAAGCGCAGCCAAGCCATCATTCGTGGTGGCCACGACGAGGAAGGCTGGCTGCCGCTCGGGTTCGCTTTCCGGCCCGATCTGGCCATGCCGCCGGTATCGCCCGGCGTCGCCCCGCGTTTGGCGCGGCCGTTCGACCCTGCCGGCGGTGAGCTGGCGGAAGCCCTGCAGGACTACATCGGCGGCCGAATGGCTGATGGTGACCTGCCGGCTGACATTCTGGCCGACGTCCAGTCGGCGGAAATGTTCCAGAAAGCCGGCGATAGCGACGCCTACCGCACCGCTCTGGACGCTGTCGCCCCTTTGAAGGGCGCGGACGGGAAGATGCAGACGGCTGACGCCCTGGCGCCGCTGTTCGACCAGTATGCCGACGCCTTCGTGAAGAAAGCCTACGGCGGCGAGCGCTCGACGCTAAACCGCCAGACGGTGGCGATGGACAAGGTGTCCGTCGAGGCCATGCACCGGGCGCTGTCGGATCACCCCGAGGGTGTCGTCGCCTACAAGCCGGTGGGCGATCTCACGCCGCAGGACCAGCGGGCGCTGCGGGAATATTTCGCCAAGAACGTTGCTCGCGAGTCGCCGGAGGAATCGTCCCTGCGTGCGCGGGTGGAGGAACTGGACGCGGCCGAGCCCCAACGCACGGCCACCGACATGTTCGGCGAGGTTTCCGAAAACCCCGCCTGGGCGCAGTGGAAGGCCGAACGCGACGAGTCGGCTGCCAAGCACAACGCCGCGTCGCTCACCTGGGACAAGTACGTCAAGGCCCACCGCGGCACGGCGCGCGCCTACGAATCCATGCAGGATCTGATCCGCTCGAACGTGGCGGACAAGTTCGCGCATCATCACAACGCGCTGCGGCCGGACGCCCCGCTGAAGGTAGGCCGGGCTTCGATCCGCAACAACCTCACCCACCTCGACACGGTGGACCCGGCGGCGCGGGCCGCGCGGCAGGCCAAGGAGGCGGCGCTGCGGGACTCTCTGCGCGAGCGCGTCGGAGGCAAATATGCCGGCGGCGCGATCTCGGGCAAGCTGGATGCTGCCCGCGAGCAGCAGGCCGCGTTCGAGCAGGCGCAGATGGGCTTCTTCTCGTCGGAGGAAGCCCCGGCGTCTGCCCCGGACACGAAGCTGGCGGCGGACCAGCGGCACACCCTCGGCCATGTCGCCGAGCGTCAGCTGGCGCAGATGGCCGGTATGGTCGGGCAGAACTTCAAGCCGGGCGATCCCGTCAAGCTGTGGAATCCCTCCATGTCGGGGAAGTACGCCCCGCAGCAGCGCGCGATCAAGATGTGGGAGGCGAACCGGCGGCTGGGCGGCGCGCTCGGCGCGGGCTCGGGCAAGACCGCCATCATGCTGGGCGGCTTCTCGCACCTGCATGCCAAGGGCAAGGTCAAGCGGGCGATCATGCTGGTGCCCTCGATCGTGCAGGGCCAGTTCGCCGGCGAGGCGCTGCGCTACCTCGAGCCGGGCAAGTACAAGTGGCATATCCAGCCGGGCGCCAGCCGGGATGAGCGCATCGCCGCCTACAAGGATCCGTCGCACCACTTCTGTGTCATGACGCACCAGTCCTTCCGGGATGACATGATCCACCTGGGTGCGAAGCATGCCGGGGTCGACGAGGCCGCGATGGCCCAGCAGCTTGCCGGCATGCAGCCTGGCGAGCGGCAAGCCTGGATCCGCAGTGTCATGGAAAAAGAGGGCATCCGCTTCGACATGACGGCCGTGGACGAGGCCCACGAAACGGTGAATCGTGCGGGCAAGCAGGACTCCAGTCTGTCCAACCTGACCGAGGCGCTGGGCGACCACACCCCGTATTACGGCTATTTCTCCGGCGACCCGGTGAAGAATGACGCCTCCGAGATTCACTCGGTCCTGCAGAAGCTGGACCGCAGCCGGTATGGCGACCGGGCCGAGTTCATGCGCAAATACGGCGCGGACACCATGTCGTCGAAGGACGCCCTGCGCCGGGAAATGTCGCGCTACGTGTTCCCGAACAAGATCAGCTCCGGGGTGAACGCCGATCGGCAGCGCGTGCAGGTCGAGCTTTCCGCCGGCCAGAAGAAGGCCCTGCGCGACCTGGACGGCCATTTCTCGACGGCGCGCCTGGCGAAGATGCGCGGCGAGGTCGCGGTCGATGCGATGAAGGCGATCTCGCCCGGCTCGTTCGAGGGCGTCCCGGACGACCAGCACAAGGCCGTGGCCGAAAAGCTGCAGAAGTCGCTGGGCATCTTGAAAAACTCCGCGACGCGCCGGGTCATCAATTCCCACCCCGACAACGCGAAATACGAGGCTACGGTGAAGGAGGTCATGGCGCGGCCGGATCGGCAAGGCGTCGTGTTCGCCCATGCCCGTGCCGATGTTGCCGGCCTGAAGGCCAAGCTGGAGGCGGCGGGCAAGCGCGTGGTCACGATTACGGGCTCGGACAGCGCGGCGGAGAAGGACCGGAAAAAGAAGATGTTCAACCCGGAAAAGGGCGAGGCGCAGGCCGATATCCTGCTGGCCTCGGACGCCGGCGCCGTGGGCATGAACCTGCAGTCGGGCCGCTACCTGATCCAGCACGATATCCCCGACACAGCCAAGACCCACGGCCAGCGCAATGCCCGGATCGACCGTCTCGGGCAGAAGAACGACGTCGAGCTTATCGACATGGTCGCCAACCACCGGGAGGAATTCCGCGCTCGGGATCGGCTGGAGAAAAAGTACGGGATCCGCGACCTGATGACGTCGCCGCTGGAAGGGCTCGATGACAGCGGACTCGCATGGTATCTCCGGCAGCGTCAGGCTGCAGATGCGGGACACTTGTCCGAAAATTGAGTATTATCAGTGTCATGAAACGATCCCTCGCCATCCTGTGCCTCGCCGTCGCGGCGGCGATCGCACTGCCCGGTTCCGTCGCAGCCGTCGCTGCGGATGCCGGCTCGTGCTACGCCATCGCCGATGGCGATGCGCGCATGTACTGCCTCGCGCGTGCTCATGGCGATCCGGGCCGGTGCTACGCCATCCACGATTCCGGTATGCGGTCGCAGTGCTTGGCCGAGGTGCGGAAATGAAACCCGATGGTGTCCGCTCTCAGCTTGCCGATCTGTCCGCGCTGCAGGCGCGCACCGATGCCGACGAGCGGAAGATTCTCGCGGCGGCGGAGAAGCGCCACGATGATCTGCAGGCGCAGATGCACGCCACGAAAAAGGACGCCGTTCTGGATGAGGGTGCCGCCTCGCGGTATCTCGCCATGACCGAGGAACTCGGGCAGGTCAGTATTGTCATCGCCAAGGCACGAGAGGCGCTTGGCGTGTAGGTTTTCCCCTACCTTGGGATGCCTTGGGCCGCTTTTTGCGGCCCCTTTTTGTGGCCCCATGCGCGGCCCGGAGAGTCGTGACGTCAACATTGCGTCATGCGATCCGACGATCAACTTCTCGGGCAAGTCCCGGACTTCATCTGCATCGAGTCCATGCTCAAGGCCACGCCGGCCGAGGAAGCAGGGGAGCGCTTCGTCTATATGGAAGCGTCCAAGGAGGATCGCGACCAGCAGAACGAGATCGTCCTGCAGAAGGCCCTCGGGGACAGCGCCGAGCACTTCCTGAAATTCGGAAATCTGGACATCGACCACAAGTCGATGCCCTCGGTCGCTCGCCGCTATGGCATCGACCAGCCCGAGTTGTGGGAGGTCGGCGTGCCCGTCGACGTCAGGTTCCGCGACGGGGCCACGTTCGTAAAGGCCAAGCTGTTCTCGGGCGACACCCCGCTGGCCGGGCGCGCCAATATGGTGTGGGACAGCATGACCAAGCTGAACCCGGCAAAGCGCTGGTATCCCAGCGTCGGCGGGGCGGTCATGGCGAAGTCCATCCAGCTCGACAAGAAGACCGGCGACCGGGTTGCCGTCGTCTCTAAGGTCCGCTGGACCAATCTCGCGATCAGCCAGCACCCGGTGAACCAGCATGTGGGCGGACTGTCGACCGTGCCTTTCGGCGCGCTGGCGAAGTCCTGGACCGCTGACGGCTTGGTGATCTCGAAATCTCTGGAGGCGGGCTACGGCTCCGACGTCGCCCAGCTATCCGGCGGCTCCGCGCTGCGCGTCCAGTCCTTGGACGGCGCGCCCGCCACCTATCACGAATTCCGCGATGCCATCTCGCGTCAGGTGCTCGAAGGCCGGACCGGCCAGAGCAAGGACGCGCTGATCAAGCATTGCGGCGAAGTATTCGGCCTTTCGTCCGACGCGGCGACCGAATGGGTATCGCGCTTCCTGCGCGATCTGAAAAATGGACTCAGGAGTTAATTATGGACTTCAAGGAGCTTCTGGCGGCCGCGAACGAGGCGGCCGACGAGCTGAAAAAGTCGCAGGTCGACGATGGCGATCAGGACGAGAAAATCCACGCTGCCGCTGGCGAAGATGACAACGACGCGGGCGATGCCGATGCCGGCGCTGACGAAGGTCAGGACGGCGAGGAAACCCTCGGCAAGTCGTTCAAGTTCACGCTGGAGGACGGCACCGAAATCGAGGCGCAGGACGGCACCGAACTGGTGAAGTCGCTCTTCACCCGTGTCGAAGAATCCGAGGGCGCGATCCAGCAGGCGCTGGGCGCCACGTTCGACCTGGTGAAATCGCAGGGCGCGGTGATCAAGTCGCAGGGCGAAATGATCAAGAACCTGCAGGCGCAGATCGGCAAGGTTTCGACCGCTGGTCGTGGCCGCAAAGCCATCCTGTCCGTGAACGAGCGTCAGGATCCGACCGCGCTGCGCAAGTCGCAGGCCGATGAACCCAAGGGCCTCAAGGCCGAGGAATTCATGGCGAAGGCCCTCGACCTGCAGGCCAGCGGCAAGCTCACCGGCCTCGACGTGGCGCGCATCGAAGCCTCGCTCAACGAAGGTGTTCCCGTCGCCGACGACCTCGTTCGTCGCGTGATGGCCTGATCGGCCAAGCCGCACCCTAGCGCATCCATAAAACGTCCGCATACCTCTCAGGAGAAAACATGGACTTCCTTACCAATCCGAACACCTCCGGCCTGGGGGTGGCGGGCGAGATGACCTCGCAGCAGCTGCAGGAACTGCAGAAATCGCTGCAAGCCGGCTATGGCTCGGACATGGCTGAACTGCAGGGCGGCTCGGCGCTGCGTATCCAGTCCCTGGATACCACGCTGCAGGCCACCGTGCAGGACAACAAGCACTTCGCGCTGTTCAACGCGCTGGCGAAGCCCAAGGCGACGGCGGTGCTGGACGAATGGTCCGAGCAGAAGTCGATCGGCGGCTGGCTGGGCTCGACCTTCAACACGCAGGACGGCGCGGCCATGGAAACGCATGGCGAGTACCAGCGCATGGTCGGCAAGGTCAAATACCAGACGACCTACCGCAAGATCCCGATCGTGCTCGACCGCCAGAACAACCTGTCCGATCCGGTCGCACTGGAAACCGTCAACGGCACCAAGCAGCTGCTGTCCGATATCGAGTTCGGCCTGTTCGAGGGCGACGACGAAGTTCTGCCCCTGTCGTTCCCCGGCATCACCAAGCAGATCGAAGATCTCGGCAGCACCGATCACGTCATCGACATGAACGGCCAGCCGCTGGACAAGGTCGACCCCGTGATGAAGGCAGCGCAGACCGTGTTCGGCTTCGGCAACTTCGGGGTGATCACCGACCTGTACATCCCGCCCAGCATCCAGACCGACCTGAACAACCATCTGGATCCCGCCTTCCGCGTGGCGCTGGACAACACGCCGAACAGTATCGCCTACGGCACCCACGTTCGTGCGATCCAGACGTCTTGGGGCGCCATCGCCACTCGCAACGACGTGTTCATCCGCGATGCCGAGGGCTACCTGAAGAAGCCCTTCGAGGTCCGCAACCCCATCCTGCTGGAAGTGGCCGTCAAGAACGCCAACTTCAAGCCCGCGGGCGTGACGGCGGTAGCCGATGCCAGCGGCGGTGCCAGCTCGCGCTGGAACGCTGATCGTGCCGGCGACTACGTCTACGCGGTCACCGGCATCAACAAGGACGGCGAGACGCAGGCGGTGTTCCCGTCCGGCGGCGCGGTGACCGTGGCGGCCGGTGGCAAGGTGGTGATCACCATCACTCCGTCTGCGGCTGGTTCCGAGACGGGTTACGTGATCTATCGCGGCCGGCAGGACTCCGCCAGCACCGAACTGCACGATCTGCGTGAAATGGTTCGCGTACCGAAGGAGCAGTCCGGCAACACGGTGTACGAGGACATCTGCCGCGCGATCCCCGGCTCGACCTCGGCCTACGCGCTGAACCTGTCGGCGGCGGACCATGCCATCGCCTGGCGGCAGTTCCTGCCGATGCTGAAGATCCCGATGGCGGCGGTGAACTCGCCGATCATCCCGTGGCTGCAGATGATCTGCGGCTACCTGCGGATCACCAAGCGCAACCAGCACGTCGTCATCAAGAACGTCGTGCCGCGCAGCGCGAGCTGGAAGCCTTTCACGAACGCGTAATGGCTTGAAACTGGGCGGCTTCGGCCGCCCGGTTCATCACAGGAGGTTTCACTATGAGCAAGACCGTTCAGGTAGTCCGGCAGAAGCCCGGCCTGCTGACCCCCATCAACGGCGTGGCCTTCAAGCCGCACGCCGAAGGCTCGATCTCGGAGCCGATCACCGTCGAGGTGGCCGAGAAGTTCCTCTGCGCCCCGGGCTACGTGGTGGTCGAGGACACCAAGGCTGCCGAACGTCAGCTGGCCGCTGCCGAGCAGAAGGCTGCAGATGAAAAGGCCGCGAAGGAAGCTGCCGAGAAGGAAGCCGCTGCCACTGCTGCCGCTGCTAAGGCGGCTGCAGACGCGGCTGCCGAAAAGGCTGCCGTCGAAGAAGCGGGCAAGAAGGCCGAGGCGAAGGGCTCACGCTCGAAGTCCGGCGACACCAAGCAGACCACCGGCGCCCCGGAAGGCGAGGGCTCGGTTTTCTAAGGAGCGACTATGTCGGATCCGTTTTTCCCCGTCAGCGTGCGCGAGACGCTGAACAAGATGAACCCGGCCGCAGCCCGCGTTGGGCTCGGAGATATCGTCGCCGATCTGCAAGAGAAAGCGGCGGAGCCGGATGCTCCGGCGGATATTCCCCCGGCCACGACGGCCGAGCCCGGGCTGATGTCGGCGCAGGACAAGTCGAAGCTGAACGGGATCGCTGCTCAAGCAACCCGCAACGAGACCGACGCGAACCTCCGAGACCGTGCGAACCACAGCGGCTCGCAGGCGGCGACCACGGTGAACGTGGCGGCTGACGCAGCCTCGGGAGTCGCCGCTGGTAACCTGCAGGTGGCGTTCGTTGCCCTGGCGAACCGGGTGAAGACGCTCGAGGACGCCGCCGGCGGCGGCTGATTCCCCTCCTGTTTCATGGCCCTTTGGGCGCGGGCCGCATCTGCGGCCCATTTATTTGCGAGGCATCATGGCATCCATCATCGCCGGTACGGACTCTACCTTCACCGTCTCGGTGCAGACCGATGGCCGGCCTGTGCCACTCAGCGGCAGCGTGACCGCCCGGGTCATGACCATGGACGCGCGCACGACTGTCGTGCCGCAGTTCAATCTCGACGAGAACGGCGAGGGTGCGGATTGGCCCGATGGCGTGGCTGCGGTGACGCTGACCGGCGCCCAGACCGCAGCGCTGGAGCCGCGCGAGCACATGCTGGTGCTGCAGGGAGGCTTCGGCATCAAACGTTTCAGCCTGCGGGTGGAGACGCTGACCGTGCCGACCCGTAATTCCCTGTTTGTGCGGGATCTGGTTGTGGACGAAATCCGCCGCGACCGCATCATGGCTGCCGCTACCAGCCTGCTTGCCGGGATCGAGGTATCCGACGACTATATCTGGGACAAGGTCCGCGCGGCTGAGTCCGAGGTCGCGCACACGTTGCGCGTGCCGCTGGTGCCGACGAAGTTCTTCCCGATCAAGCCCACGCAGGCACAGATCGACGCTCTTGAGGGCATGGCGTGGGCGGTTGATCCTGCCTACGACTACCACCCCGACATGTTCCACTTCGAGAAGTGGGGCTATTTCATTGCTCGTCAGCGGCCGATTATCTCGGTCGAAAGCCTGCGCTTCGCATACCCGTCACAGGAGTCCGGCTTCTTCGACATCCCCTTGGACTGGATCCGTATCGACGCGAAATACGGCCACGTCCGCCTGGTGCCGTCCAGCCCGGCGGTGTTCGCCACCATGGACGCCTTCATCATGACGGCGCTCGCCAGTTCGCGGTCGATCCCCTTCATGATCCAGCTTTCCTATACGGCCGGGCTGGAGGACGTGGACCAGAACTACCCGGAGCTGCCCGACATCGTGAAGCGCCTTGCGGTGCTGAAAATCGTCTCCGACACCTTCCTTCCGCAGTCCGGCTCGATCAGCGCCGATGGCCTGTCACAGTCCATCAGCGTGGACATGGACAAATATCAGGAGGCGATTGACGCCGCGCTCAATGGCCCGCCGGGCGCGAATGGTGGCCTTGTCGCCAAGCTGCACGGCATCCGCACGCTGGTGATCTGATGAGGCTCAATCCAAGCGCTTTCAACCGGTTTCTCGACGGGATCGGTCAGTCGTTCCTGTGGCGGCGCAGCGATGCGTGCCCTTGCTACAATCCCAACTCCGGCGCGGCCAATCCTCGGTGCCCGCACTGTGGCGGGAAGGGACGCATGTGGCACCCACCGGTCCCAGCAAAGGCCGGCGTCGCCTCGGCGAACGTCCAGCGAGAGTGGGCGCGCTCCGGCATGTGGGAGAACGGCGACCTTGTCCTGGCGATCCCCGGCAACTCTCCTATGTGGGGCATGGGCCAGTACGACCGCGTGACCATGCTCAACGCCACCGACCAGTTCTCGGTGACGTTGACGCGCGGTTCGCCGGTGGAGAGCTTGCGCTTCACCGTGGTGGCCGTCGAGCGCGTGTTCTGGATCGATCCGCAGACGCAGGAGCTGGTCGACGGGTCTGCGCCGGCGGTATCGGATGACGGGACGCTTGCGTGGCCGAATGGCGGGCCACCCGTGGGCGTGGGCTACACCATCACCGGCACCAAGCACCTCGACTACTATGTCTATGGGCAGCTTCCCCGGAACCGGAACGAGCACCACGGTGCCCGGCTGCCGAAGGCCGCGGTCCTGCGCAAGTGGGATCTGCTCGGGCGCGGCAACGCCGCCGGCTACTAGCCGAGGGTGCGCTTGACGGCTTCCTGAAACGCCTTCTCCGCGAGAGGGCGCATTTCTTGCTCGACCTGCTGGGCGATGTTGCGCGCACCCTCGGGCTTGGTCACCCAGCCGGCCTGGCCTTCCATGATGATCCTGAAGGTGAGGAAGGCGCTGGACGGCGCGTTCGGCGTGCCAGTGTCGAAGCGCACCATGCCTTTGAAGCGGCGGCGTTCCTCGGCGGTCAGGCCCTCGACGCCCTTCAGGTCTTTGCCGCGCAGGCGCTGGCCCCACGCATAGATGTTCTTGTTCACCATCGTTGCGTTCCGGCTGGCCGGGCTGGACAGAAACGCGCTTTGCCCAGCCGCCGGCGCCATTCCCGATCCTGGCGACATGGAGGTGATCTGGCCTGCGGGGCGCTCTGTCCGGCCGATGACGGTCGTGGGCGACAGCGCCTTCGCCATGGCGTGCACGGACGGCGGCATGGGCTTGCTGTGCGCACCGTGGCCGGGCGTGTTGTGGCGCATGGGGATCACCAAGAACCGCTTCCCGTTCTTGGCCGAGCGCCGCACCTTGGGGCTCGTGTCGAGCATCTTCTTGAGGTCGCGCCCAGGGCGGCCTGACTCGATCTCGCTGGCTTGGTCGTAGGACGCTTCCACGACGGCGGAGAAGTCGCCCGTCATATGCCATTTGATCGACTCGGCATAGGCGTCCTTCTCGCCAGACCAAATGCCGGACTGCTTGAGCACCGCTTCCTTCCAGTTCTCGTGCATCTGGAACGCGATGGCGCGCACGGCCTGATTCAGCAGCGGGAACACCTCCTTGGTGATCGCGCCCTTGATGTCCATGACATGGCCGAGGTCGAGGTTGACTTTAAATCTGATCATGCTGCCAGCGTACCGTCACGCCACGGTCGTGACGGCATCATGCTTTCATGGTCATTTCGGTCCATCCCCTTCCTGTCGGTAACGCCATGAAGCTGCGCCTCGCCCCTCCGGCCGGGGCTGCAGCTTGGCGCATCCTGCGCAAGGATGGGGACACGTTCACCGGCCCGGACGATCCCGGCGCCCTTATCGCCTATCAGGGCGACGACCTGACCGTTATCGACCACCAGTTTCTGCGCAACGCCGTCGAGGTGTTCTATCGGCCGTATTACCTGGTGGACGGCCAGTTCGTCGCCGGGGAGAGCGTCAGCGGCGTTCCGGCACCGGCCTACGAGGACCAGTCGCAGGATGCGTTTGATATCCTGCGCGAGCGGCTTGAAGCCGGCCTTAAGGTCGAGGTCGATCGTGGTGTGCTGCGCGCCGACGCGGGCTTTATCCAAGTGATGACCGCGCCGCCGCCCTACGACAACAACCTGCGCTTCCCGCTCGTGTCGATCCATCTGGAGAGCGATGCACCGCAGGAGCGAGCCATCGGCGAGGAATTCGACGGGATCGGCGAGGATCCGCTGACCGGCGATTTCCTCGACGGCCATGGCTGGGTCGCCTCGGTTCGCATTTCCGTTGTCGGCTGGTCGCTGAACCCCGACGAGCGCAACGAGCTACGCAAGGCCCTGCGCCGCGTGGTCATAGCGAATTTCGAAGTTTTCGCCTCCCACGGCATGGATCAGGTGAACTTCGAGCAAACGAACAACGAACTGCTGAACGGCGAGCAGGGGGCCAACCTCTACCTCGCCGAGGGCACCTTCTCCTGCATCGCGCCCGTGTCTGTGGCGACCCGTCGCGAGCCGCAGCAACTCCAATCCATATCCATCGGGGTCAACGATGTCGAAAATCCGTTCAGCGACTGCGGATGCTCCGGCTGAAAAGCCGGACGCCGCTCCGCCCGCAACCGTCCCGCCCGCACCCGTCGAGCGTGTCGTGCTCGATGAGTTCTGCCGCCGGCTGTCCACGACGGACCGGCGGGTGGAACTGATCGCCGCGTTCCATTTCACGGAGCGCGATGCTGGCCGCACCTCCGATACCGAGCAGCAGTACCAGGCTCGGTACGAGGCCCTCATCAAGAAGCCTGTCTAAGCCGAGGTCATCATGCCTGTATTTTTCAACGGTCGGCTGCTGATCACGCCGACCAGCGCCACGAAGGTCGACGACTCGGCCATGGCAAACCGGAACCTGACGGTCGGAAACAACATCCTGCTGATCGGTTCCAGCCTGGGCGGTACGCCGCAGAAGCCCCTGCGCTTCGGCGACCCCAACGAGGCCATTGCCCTGCTGCGCGGCGGCGACCTGCTGGATGCCGTCAAGAAGGCTTTCGATCCCTCGAACCAGACCGGCGGGCCGGCCGTGGTCACCGTCATCCGCGTGGATCCGGCGGCTGGCTCGGAGATCGTGCTGCAGAACGACGATGACGACTCTCCCGTCCCTGGCGTGAAGGTCGTTTCGGTGGATGCCGGCGAGCACACCACGAATATTCAGGTGCGCGTCGAGGAAGGTTCCGTCGCCGGCACGGTACGGATCACCGTGCGCTTCGGGAACGACTATTGCGGCCCGAGCCCTGACATTTCGACGGTCGAGGAAGCCGTGGCGTGGTTCAACGGCAGTGCCTTCCAGTTCGTGAAGGCCGAGCTGCTGTCGGGCGCCACAGGCAATCTGGCGATCCGCCCCTACACGTCGCTGACTGGTGGCACCAACGGTACGACCTCGGTCGGAGATTGGGCCGACGCCTTCCAGATCGCGCAGACCGTGGACGCGCAGTGGATCACCCCGGTGACGGGCGATCCGGCCGTACACGCCATGTGCGATGCCCACGTCGCCTTCATGTCGGATCAGGGCCGCAAGGAGCGCCGGGCGAACTGCGGCACTGTCGCCAGCACGAGCGATGAAGATGCCGCGACCGCCGCATTCAGCCTTAACAGCGACCGTACCTCGCTGTGCCACATCGGCTTCTACGACTACGACGAGAACGGCGAACTGAAGCTGTTTCCGCCCTACGTCACGGCCGCTGGCCTGTCCGGCATGTTCGCCGGCGTGAATCCTGGCACGGCGCTGACCAACAAGACGTTCAAGTGCCGCGGGCTGGAGCGCGAACTGCGCAACCCGACCGACACCGACGTGCTCATTCAGGCCGGTGTGCTGTGCCTGGAGACGACGGAGCAGGGCTACAAGGTGGTGCAGTCGATTTCGACCTGGCGCCAGAACCGCAACTACAACCGCGTGGAAATCTCGTGCGGTGCGGCGCTGGACCAAGTCGTGCGCAACGTGCGCGAGGCGCTGGACGTGCTGCGCGGCGAGAAGGGCAACCCGCTCCTGCTGTCGCGCGCGGTCAGCATCACCGAGAGCACGCTGCGCGAGTGTGCGCGCGAAGAGCCGCAAGGCCCGGGCCTGCTGGCCGGCAACGAGGAAAGCCCGCCCTATCGCGGCATTCGCGCTTCGCTGGAGGGCGACGTCCTGCGCGTACAGTTCGAGTGCTCGCCCGTGATCCCCGTCAACTACGTCCTCACCAACGTGTTCGCTGTCCCGTTCAGCGGCACTGCGGTGGCGATCTAAGGAGTAGCCTTCCATGGCCCAGCAAAACATCAAGGTCCATTCCGGCAACCGGATCGCCATCGTGATCGATGGCAAGCAGGTCGGGGCGCTGCAGTCGGTGCGCGCCAGCGACGACTACGGTCCCGAGCCTGCCTCCGGTATCGGCGATATCCACGTATTCGAGCACGTTCCGACCATGGCGCGCCACAGCCTGTCGGTCAGTTCGATGGTGCTGCGCCGCGCGTCCCTTCGTTCCCTCGGCATCGCCCTGGAGAATGGCGACGACGCACTTCGCGGCCTCGTGTTCGACATCGAGTCCTATGACAAGCTGTCCGGCGATCTCATCTACAAATACACCGGCTGCTCGTATGCGTCCGGTGACGTCGAGGTCAATAAGCACAGCATCGTCATGGCCTCCGGCATGTTCAACGCCATCGACCGTGTTGGCGTCGGCGCCTAACCCCTTCTGACGCAGTTCGCCGCCCCGCTTCTGGCCGGGCGGCATTTTCATTGGAGCACCACATGGCCCGCACCCCCGATCCCTCCGACTTCACCGTCGACGTCGATGGCGTCGGCACCTTCACCTTTGCCCGCCGCCGGATGGCCGACGAGTTCAAGATTCAGGTGGAGTACGCTCGCATCTTGGATGGCGTGAAGCCGACCGAGTGGCTGGAGCTGGTTGCCGGCTGGAAGTCGGTCCTGAAGGTCTTGACGGTCCGGGCTCCTGAAGCCTGGGGCAAGGACATTTTCGGCGAGCCCACTGCGGAAATCGACGACATGGACCCGCAGGACAAGGATGTCTACGCGCGCATGGGGAAGGTCCACATGGCGCTGATCGAAAAGGAGCGCTCCTTTCGACGCGGACCTGCCAAAGCGGGCGCGGGAGAAGGGCAAGGCGCAGGCGGGGTCACTTGAGTTCTGGTTTCGCCGGAAATACGGCCTCACGCCGCATGATCCGCGATACCTGGCCGTCAGTCGTGAGGACATGCTTACGGACTGGTGGGCTCACCAGTATCTGGAGAACCCGAAGCTCGACGATCAGGCTGTCGTAGACGAGGACTTCGACCAAGACGCGCTGCTGCGCAAGCTGGACGAAAACCCCGACAGTGAAGATTTCGATTGGGAACAACTGACACCCTGATATGGCCGGCATCAAGATCCCCGTAGCGGCGGAGTTTTCCAGCGCGGACGCCGAGAAATCTGTCCAGCAGTTCCGGCAGCAGATGAACTCGCTCGGCCAGCAAATCGCCCAGACGAACCGGGTAAAGTTCACCCCGATCGACAAAGCCACCGTCGAGGACGTGCGTCGCGTCGTGCAGCAGTTCGAGCAGCTGCGGCGGATTCAGGGCGGGCTGAATCAACGCTTGAAGGCGACCGGCCAGTCCAACGCCGGTTTCCTCGACGTGGACTGGAACCGCCTGTACGCGGACGCCAATGCGCGCGGCCGCGCGATGCAGAAGGCGTTCGAGTACGTCACGGGCAGCACGTTTCAGGACGCTGGCGCCGGCCCGGGCACCGCACCGCCCGGCCGGCAGCGCCACCGCGCGCCCGACCCTAACCCGAACCGGCAGCCGCGCTCGCCGGGTGGCGGTTCCGGTGGGGGCGGGGGCGGCGGTGTGCCGGGGATGGCCGCTGGGGTCGCACAGGCCGGCCTGCGGGCGGCCGGGCCGGCCGGCGGCGTGGCCGCTGGCGCGCTGGGCACCGGCATGTCCGCTGGCTTTGGCGCCGGCCTCATGGGGCTGGTGGGCGGCATGCTCGCGCTCGGAGTCGGCAAGGCGGTCAGCGCTGTGCGGGAAAAGGTGGGCGCGGCCGAGCAGGAGTCCATCCAATATGACACGCTGAAGCGTTCGCTCGGGGACGTGAATGTCAGCTTCCGTCTCCTGCGCGACAGTGTTCGGGCGTCGGCTGCCACCCTCGGCGTCAACTTCGATGAGGCGCAGCGCCTGGCTGTCTCGTTCGCGCGGCTGTCGAACGCCACCCATGAGCATGCCAACGCGCTTGGTGAGGAAGTCCGCGTCGGCGGGGGCCTGTCGCGCGCCTTCGGCATGGACCCTTCGCAGGGCGTCGGCTTCTCAGCGCAGATGCGCCTGTTCGGAGTCACGCAGAATGAGCAGGACAGTCGCCGCATGGCCCTGCTCGTCGGCGAAACCATTGCGCGCGCCAGCGGCTTCTCGCAGGCCGGCCAGATCCTGCAGGCGATCTCGTCCTACACGGAGCAGCAGACCCGGCTTGGCCTTAACTCGGCGAACGTCGCCGGGTATTCCGGCTACCTGTCCGCCGCGGCGGGCTCCGGCATCGCTGGTCTGGACCCGATGGGCGCCGCCGGCCTGCTGGCAAGGGTGAACTCGTCGGTTCAGTCCGGCGGAGCGGCCGGCGAGGCCGGCCAGAACTTCTTCGCTCGCATCGGGCGCATGCGCGGGCTGGATCCGCTGCAGATGGCGGTTTGGCGGGAGCAGGGTGCGTTCGGCACGGGCGCCTCGGCTTTCGGTCCCGGTAGCGTCTATTCCCGCTTCGCGGCCGCCAACGGGCTCGGCACGCCCGCGCGGGCCGGTTCCAACCGCATGCTGATCTTCGATGCGATGGACCAGGCGCGCAAGGAGTACGGCAACAATCCGCTGATGATGGCGAATGCTGTGCAGAACCTGTTCGGCATCGGCATCAATCAGGCCATGGCGCTATCGACGCTGTCGCCGGGTCAGCTCGGTGGGATGGAGTCGCGTCTGGGGCGTCTGAACATCGACCTTGGTAACGTCAACGAGACGGGATTCAACCTGTTGAGCCAGATCGAGGCCGGCGATCGGAACGCGCTGGCACTGGTGGCCCGCGATCTGGCCGGTCGGGAAGGGGATCGGGCGCTGTCCTCGTCCGAGCAGGCGGCTCTGCAGGGGGCATGGGACTCCGGCGACGATGATGCGCTGCGGGACACCTTGGCGACGTTGGTTGCCCGCCATGGGCAGGCCGAAACCGAGGGCGAGAAGGTGCGTAACTCCATCGCCGGCGTCGAGCGCGTCGTGCAGGAGTTCGCCAGCCGCCTTGTCCCGCTCACCACCGATATCCGGCACGGCGTCATGTTCCTCGCAGGCGAGCGCGGCGGGTCGCCGAACGATATTCGCGCGGCGGTGCTCCGGTCGGAGTCCAGTGCCCGCATCGGCGACATCGAGGTCAACAAGCAGCGCGAGATCGACGCACAGCGTGCCCTTATTGATGGGCTCAGCACTGAATATGGCGACCTGTTCGAGCAGCGTCGCAAGGAAGCGTGGGCTGGAACGCTGGATGATGACAAGCTCGCCGCCTACAACAAGCGGCTGGGTGAGATCACCGAACAGAGGACCACGGCGTCCAACCGGATCCGCGAGCTGTACGACGAGCAGACCAAGCTGATCGAGCAGGAAAATCAGGCCCTGCAGCGTCGAATCGACGACATGCTGGAGGCCGAGCGCGTCCGGCGCAAAGCCGAGGATGAGGCAATGGCTGCTCGGGCCGGCGGCTCTGGCGGGTCTGTTTCCTATGGCTCGATGGTCGAGCGGTTCCCGCAAACCGGGCCTGCTTCGTATGGCGGCGGTGGGGGCCTTGGCGCGGCTCCTGCGGGCACGAGCGCAGGGGATGGTGGTGGTATCACCCCCGTGCCGGCCGGCCCGGCCAGCGGCCGCTATGGCGGCGGCTCTGGCATCATCGGCCCGGAGATAGCTGCGGCGCTGGATGCGGAGGGCATCACCGATCCTGCCGAGCGCCGGAACATTGCCTCGATGCTGTCCGGCATCTCCGGTGTCGAAGGTGCGGGCTGGAACACGATTGTGGGTGGCGGCTCCTTCTCGGATTTCAGCCGGCACCCGAACAAAATCGGTATTCGGACGGCAGACGGTCCGAGCACTGCCGCTGGCGCCTACCAGATCACCGGTACTACCTGGAGGCGCGTCTCGGCGCGTCTGGGACTGACGGACTTTTCGCCGACCAGCCAGACCCGCGCGGCCATCGAGCTGATGCGGGGGAGGGGTGCTCTGGGCCTGGCTGCCGCAGGCGACTTCAGCGGTGCGGCCAGCCGGCTCGGCCACGAGTGGCAGGGCCTGCCCACGGGCGCAAGCCGCAACCAAGGCCGACGCTCGTGGGGGGCTTTCTACGACCATGTGAGCGCTGGCGCCAGCAACTACGACGCTTTGACGACGCTGCCCGAACTTCAGGCGCCCGCGAACGATGGCTTGGGCAGCGGGCTGTTCTCCCCGATGCCTCTGTCAGGGTCGTTCACGCACCAGCTTGACCTCACGCCGGAGGCCAAGCGCATGATGAATCCTCTGCCTGACGTGAAGACTACCTTCGGCCCGCCCATGCCCAGCGGAGTCCAATAATGCCGCGCATCCAGTCCCATGTGCCCCAGCTCGAGGTGCGCCTCTACAAGACGATCTCGCGGTCGACGGATGGCGAGCTGCCCGTGTCCGAGCGCTATGCCGGGAAGGCCGACTACATCAACCTGACCCCGTTCCTTGGCGATGGGAGTTCCGTCCGTACTTCCAAGTCGGTGCGCGAGGCCGCTGGCGGCTTCACCATCACCATCCCCGACAAGCCGAATGGCGACGGGACTGCGCTAGAGTCCGTCGCCGGTCTGGTGGAGCCGCAGGACGTCGTCGAAATCCGCATGAGCCACCATCCGGTTCCTGTTCCTCCGGTCGTCATGCGCGGCTTCGTTTCCACCATCCGCCGCACGCAGACCATGGGCGCGCAGGGCCGACCGCAGCGCTCGGTCGTCATCTCCGGGCTCGACTACGGGAAAATCTGGCAGATGCTGCAGATCCTGTTCCTGCCGCGCATGCTGACCGGCGAGAGCCTGCTTACCAACTTCAAGATGTACGAAGCCTTCGGCGTCGGCTTCGAGAATGCGATGCCGGCCGGCGACTTCATCCGGCAGGCCATCGAACAGATCGTCAACGACCATCTGAAAAAGATGATGCCGGATAAGTCCGTGAACCCGGTCCAGATCACGCCGGACATTCTGGTCAAGCACGGCACCGTCAGCGTGCACATGGACGGTCAGGACGGCCAGTCGGTGTACGACATCATGAAGTTTCATGGTGACGTGGGGATCTGGAACGAGCTGTATGTCGAGGACCGGCAGGATGGCGTCTACGGCGTATATCGCCCGGTTCCCGCCCTGCACGTCGTCGCGCCCGATGGGAGCAAGAGCCGCCTGATTCAGGAGGACGCGCCGGAGCCTGTCTATGTCGAGGTAAACGATAACGACATCATCAGCCTCGGCGTGGAGCGGTCCGACGCGAACGTCGCAAACTTCTACTGGGTCCGTGGCCCGAAGTTCAATCTGGTGACCGACGTCTATCGCATGCAGTACGGCATGGGCGACGAGAGCGTGTTCCTGGCGGACTACGCCAACACGGCGGTGAAATACTATGGCCCGCGCGCCATGTATGCCGACACCCAGCAGGGCGGGGATGCGGTCCTCAACCACGGCAGCGGGCAGGATGCTGAATCCGAGCAGCGCCGCCGGGTCGAGGTCAAGGACTGGATCGACTATCGGCGTCAAGCCATGGTCGACATGAACAAGGACAACGTGATCCTCGAGCGCGGCACGGCGCGGATCAAGGGCGGTATCATGCGGGCCGATGGCCTGGAGCCGATGAAGCCCGGCGACTATGCCCGCATCCGCCAAGGGCGTTTCACGGCCGACTATTACGTGCCCATGATCGAGCACGAATTCCTGCCCTATCAGGGCTTTTTCTCCACCCTGCATCTCGAACGCGGCGAGGGCTTCGTCGAGCGCGTCCGCCTGGCTGGCGGGCGCCAGTCGCCGTGGCTGGTCGAACAGATGCGCCGTCTTGCTTGAGGTCACCCATGAGCCTTGCTCTGGCGCGCGTCGCCGCCACCCACCCCGAGGACAATTCCGTCGATCTCGTCTTGATCGACAATGGCTCCCGGCTGGCCGGCGTGCAGATCATCTCGCAGTCGGCGAGCAGCCGGGCTGGGACCGTTGACCTTCCCGTCGTCGATCAGCCGAGCGACGGGAAGTGGGGCATGCAGGGGACCGGGCAGGACATGATTGCGGTGGTGGGGTACATCGGCCGGCAGCCGGTGGTGACCGGGTTCCTCTACCCGCAGGTGAACCAGATGCTGTTCAAGGATCCTCGGCTCAAGCTGTCGCGGCACCAGTCGGACGTCTACACGTCAATCGACGGCGATGGGAACACGCAGATCGTGCACCCGAGTGGGACGTACATCCGCATCGGGGAAAGTCCGGACCTCGACAATCTGGCGGGCAAGGACGCCGACGCCAACATGACGGTCGACCGGAACACGGGGCGCAAGGTCAATGTGCGGATCGGCATGGGCGGCGGGACTGCCGACCTGACGATTTCGCCGGATGGAGCGGTGACGCTGAACACCCAGCAGACCGTGACGGTCAACGCGCAGGGCAATGTCATGGTGAAGGCTGCGCACGTCGAGGTGGATACGCCAGAGGTGCACTGCACCGGGGACGTGATCGTGGACGGCGACGTGGTCGCCTCGGGCATCAGCTTGGTGAACCACGTTCACGGAGGTGTGCAAAGCGGCAGGTCGAATACGTCGGAGCCGGTTTAGTGGTAGTAGATGTCCGGCACGTCTACGACCACTTCGAAGTTTGCAGGCATAGAGTAGCCGGTTTCGCCGTTGTAAATCGCCCGCACATTTAGGATGATGATATGTCCTTGCTGCGTCCAACACCCAGCACCGTAGCCCTTCCCGAAGATGGGCATATTGACGAAGCTGCCGTCTCCTTCGCCGAAGTCGCAGCGGCCACGCTGGTTTAGGAGAACTTCTTGTCTCCCTTGCCCGATAGTGATTATTCCGCCGCTGAAGTGGGGTGTCGGTACTCGCTCACCTGCGGTGGGATACGATGCTCGGATGGCTTCGCACCCATTCTTGCTATTTGAGTAGGCATATACAGCTGGCTCGTCGCCGAAATCGCTCTGTGTGACGACGATGAAGGCGGATTTCTCGCCCGTGGTGAAATATTCCGAGACGTCGCCGAAATTGGCATGGAAGGTCGGGATGCTGGGCATCTCCGCGCAGCTTTCGTCCTCACCGGGCATAAACCGGTAGACCGGCCCCATCATGTAGGCATCCTGGAACGCTTGAGATCCGTGCTCGATCCTTTGCAGGTTGGCCGCGCCGCTTGCCGCGGCGGCGGTGGTGAGGGCTACGGCGAGCCCTGCTGCGATTGCGATTTTCTTCATGATTCCGAGTAATTTAGCCCCAAGTGTCGTGACCATACTCTGAGAGTATGGCGATCATCAACACCCCCACTTCACAGAAAGCGGGTGCGCGTCCTATCTCGTTCGTCTTGGACGACCGGGCGGGCGGCGCTGCACCGTCGTGGGTGCCGTTGGTGATCCGGCCGGAAGACCTGACGCGAACCGAGCCGGCCCGCGTAGCGACGCACCAGACCCTTGGCCGCGATGTCATCGGCTGGTCCGACCATTTCGGCGCCGGTCTGCCGACGCTGGCGATCTCGGGCCACACCGGCTGGCGCCAGCACAGCAGCTACGGCGATGGCCAGCGAGAGTTCGAGCGCTTGAACCAGATGGTGGCACGGGACTATCCGGCCGCGAAGCAGCGCGCCATCGACATGGGCCGGGATCCTTCTCTGGTCCGCCTGGTATTCGCCGACACGCTGAACAACGCGGTCTGGACGGTTGAGCCGACGGCCTTTGTGCTGCGCCGCTCCCGTACCCGGCCGCTCCTTTATCAGTACAACATCACCATGAACGCCATCGACACGAGCGCGAGCGCGCCCGTGATCGACTTGCCGTTCGCCGGCGACACGATGGCTGGCCTCGGAGCGCTGGAGCGTGCCCTGCGGACCATCGAGGGCTATGCCGGCAACGTAGAGGCATGGGTGAACGACGCCGTGCGCATGGTGGATCAGGGCTGGGCGCCGATTGGCGGGACCATCCGCTCGTTCATGGATGTGTCGAACCGCGTATTCGGTTCGGTGGAGCGGGTCGGTCGCGCGGCCAGCGGCGGCATCGGTGCGGTGGGCAATATCCTGATCGGCTCGGCTGGCGATCTGGCGACCATCGGCAGGAATGTGTTCCGCGCTGTTTCTGCCATCCACTCGGTGCCGTACCAGCTGAAGCACACCCTCGGCATGGTGTCGTCGGCCTACACCGAGGTGTATTGCATCTTCAACAACGCCCTGCGGCCTCGCCGTTTCTATGACGACTACACCGACCTGTTCGGGGCCTCGAACTGCTCGTCGACCACGGGCATGCATGGCTTCTCCCGCTTTGCCGATGGCAATGCCTTCGACCTGATGCAGCAGCGCACCTCTCCCGTCATGTTCAACGAAGCCGCCCTGACCTCGATCTCGGCGCTTCGCTCCCTCGACCCGGTCCTGCACGAGGTGCCTCTGTCGGAGATCAATCGCAACCTGCTCAATGTGGTGTCGGGCTTTGGGGGCGTGGCTGAATGAGCGGCGTATTCGAGCGCAGCGTCGATGGCTTCCGCCATGCCGAGACGCATCACGGCGATGATCTGAAGGCGGTTGCTCTGCGTGAGCTGGGCGACGCAAACCGCTGGCATGAGCTGGCCTGGTTGAATGACCTGGTCCCGCCGTACCTAACGGACGACCCCAAGCGCGCGGGCGACCACGTCCTTCTTGCCGGATCGATGCTCTTGGTGCCCTCGGCGCCCATGCCGTACCAGCCGAACCGCAACACCGACGAAGTGTTCCTGCGGGACTGCGTGCTGGTGCAGGGGGAACTGCGTGATGATGGCCTTGGCGACCTCGGTATCGTGGCGGGTCGTGCGAACCTGAAGCAGCAGCTGCTGCATCGTCTGAATACGCCGCTGGCCCAGCTGTACCGGCATCCGAACTACGGCTGCGGTGTTTACCGCATCCTGGGCGTCATCAACGGGCCGACGGCCGGGCAACTGGGCGCGGACTATGTCCAGACCGCGCTCCTGTCCGATTTCCGTGTCGATCAGGTGACGCAGACCGAGGCCGAAATCTCGGGCGACACGGTGCGCATCGCGGCGGAAGTGATCCCGGTCACGGGCGGCAAGCCTGTGGATCTGTCGTCCCTCGGCAACTGGAACCCGTGGCCATGGCAGCGCCCGCCGGAAACCGGCGGCGAGGATCCGGGTGCCGGCGGCTGGGGTGAGAGCTGGGGCGATAACTTCGGTGGCGGTGCATGAACGCTAAGCCTTCTCCCAATCAGGGGCTGATCGCCGGCTGGCGCACGGGTGAATCCGGTTGGGGCGATCCGATGAACCGCAACCTGCGGACCGTCGACGCCATCCAGCACATCTATGTCCGCTCAGCCACGGCGCAGACGCCGCCACCCTTCCCCACGGATGGGGATCGCTACATCGTGCCGCTTGATGGTGCCGGCCTGTGGGCTGAGCATCGTGGCAAGCTGGCGGTCTGCACCGAGGGCTGGTGGTCCTACTACGACCCCCGCGCCGGTTGGACCGCCTTTGTCGAGGACGAGAACAACCGGCAGGTGTTCTTCGACGGGACGCGGTGGAATACGCGGTCATTCCGCATCGACTATCCCGACGAGTCCGAGGGGCTGGAAAGCCAGCTTGAGCGTACCCAGCGCGAACTGGAGCAGATGACGGAGGATCTGCTCGAGCAGTCCGAGCGGATCGTGAAGGAGTCGCGCGATCGTGCCTCGCAGACCTTGGAGCTGTCGGACCGGCTGGACGCCGAGGCGCAGGAGCGTCTGGACCAGGCGTCCGAGCTGCACGGCAGGATCCAGCAGGAAGCCCAGCGCGTGTCGGCCGTGTCTGATCGTGTGCAGGCCGAGGTGCAGAACCGGGTATCTGCGATGTCGCAGCTGAACCGCGACATCATGGAGGAAATGACCGACCGTTTGGCCGAGGTCACGAACCTGCCCGACGAAATCATCCGCATTGCAAACGAGCTGAATGAGGGGCTTGAGGGCCTCTATCACGATATCCGGGAGAACGCAGGCGCTATCGCGCAGGAGGCGTCCGACCGTGAGGCTGCGGTGTCGGCCATCGCGGACAGCTTGGAGGCCGAGGCGCAGGAGCGGCTCGCTCTGGCGCAGAATGTCAGCGAGACCCTGCAGCAGCACGCCGATAGCATCTCGGAGCAAGCCCAAGGCATCGCGGACAATGCTGCTGGGCTCGCGCGCGAAATCTTGGATCGGGAGTCCGACACGGAGGTGCTCGGGGCTCAGATCGTCTCGGTGTCCTCGTCGCTCGATGGAGTGGCGATGCAGCTTTCCGGGCTGATCTCCCGAACGGAGGACGCCGAGTCTTCCATTGTTGACCTCGACCGCGTGACGGCCGATCTGGCGTCGCGCGTGTCGGTGGTGGAGACAACTTCCGGCGAGAACCGAAGCCGGATCACGTCAGTGGAGGAGACGTCCGCTGATCATGCGCTAATGCTGGCCGAGCTGCAGTCCACCGCTGAGGAGAACGAGTCGGTTATCACCAGCATGATCGAGGCGTCGTCCTCCCACGCGCGGTGGCTTGAGCGTTTGCAGACTGTCAGCTCGGATTCCGCCTCGTCAATCACCGATCTGCGGGAGACGACGGCTGGGAACGCTTCCCGCCTGGGCGTTGTGGAGACGCAGGCCGGTGATGCGCTGTCCCGGGTGACGTCTGTCGAGCAGACCGCCGCCGGCCATGCTTCTCGGCTGGATACGGTCGAGGTGAGCGTCGGCGCGGCGGAGTCCTCCATTTCCGAGCTGCATGATGTGCAGGCCGGGCAGGCCACCCGTATCTCGTCGGTCGAGACCGTGGCCGGTGATGCGCAGTCGCGGGTCGGCGTCGTGGAACAGACCACCGCAGGGCATGCGTCCCGCCTCACGACCGTAGAAGCGACGGCGGATGATGCCGTGGGCCGGGTTCGCACCCTGGAGACGGCCAGCGCCGACCATGCCTCGCGGCTCGTCACCGTCGAGGCGTCGGCTTTGGACAGCGCCTCGCGCGTGGTGACCTTGGAGGAAGCGTCGGCCGACCAAGCGATGCGCATGGTTTCGCTCGAAGCCGCCGCTGGCGAGAGTGACGGCGTCTTGACCGAGCTTCGCGTCGTCCAGTCAGGTCATGCGATGGCGCTTGACCGTCTGGCGGTCCGCTCCGGCACCGCCGAATCGGTGATCGAGGATATCCGCGAGGTGCAGGCCGGGCACGCCAGCCGGCTGGGGACCGTCGAGACGAACGTCGGCGGGGTGACCTCCCGCGTGTCGTCGCTCGAAACCACCAGCGCGGGCCACGCCACCCGGCTTGAAAATGTCGAGGTGAAGGCTGGCGACAGCGCCTCCAAGATTTCCACCCTGGAGACGGCCAGCGCCGACCATGCTGCGCGCTTGGTGACGGTTGAGCGGACGTCGGGGGATAACTCCACCGCGGTCACCGAACTGCAGACGGCGACGGAAAGCCTGGCGACGCGCTCGGGTATCGTCGAGGCGGACATTGCCGGGGTGAAGTCGCGGGTGTCTACTGTCGAGCAGGCCGGGGTGGACTATGCCTCCCGGCTCAGCCAGCTGGAGACTGATGGTGTTGCCGCTTCGTCGCGGATCACTACGCTGGAGGAAACCAGCGAGGACCACGCCAGCCGGCTGTCCTCGGTCGAGTCCGGCGTGGGCGACGCTGGCAGCCGTGTGCGCAGCCTGGAAGAGGCCACCGCCGATCATGGTGTTCGCCTGGAGTCCGTCGAGACGAGGACCGGCGCCAGCGAGGCGCTGATCAGCACACTCGAAATCACGACGGCCGACCATGCGTCCCGTCTGTCGACGGTGGAGGTTTCGGCCGGCGACGCCGTGGGCCGCGTCCAGTCCCTGGAGGAAGCGACGGCGGATCAGGCGATGCGGGTAACCACCCTGGAGGCTGCCGCCGGCGAGAACGACGGAGTCCTGACGGAAATCCGCGTCGTGCAGTCGGGCCACGCGACGGCCATCGATCGCCTGGCGGTCCGCTCGGGCTCGTCGGAGTCCGCCATCGAGGACATTCGGGACGTGCAGGCCGGACAGGCGACGAGGCTCGGCACCGTGGAGACCAATGTCGGCGGCGTGGCCTCGCGCGTGTCGTCTCTGGAAACTACCAGCGCCGGCCACGCGGCCCGGCTCACCACGGTCGAGACTGGTGTTGGCGATCTGCGGTTCTCCGTCTCCACGCTCGACAACGTCACCGACGACCACGCCACCCGGCTGTCAACGGTAGAGGCGTCCTCGGCGGCCGCGGGGTCGAAGATCACGGACCTGCTCGAGGTGCAATCCCAGCACGCAACCCGGATCGGGCAGGTGGAGACGGTCGCCGGCGATGCCCGTTCGCGCGTCACGGCGGTGGAAACGACGACCGGCAATCATGCCTCCCGCCTCGGCCGCCTGGAGACGGACGTGGAGGGGGTGGAAACCAGCATTACCACCCTGCAGGGGACGACGGCCGGGCATGCCCAGCAACTGACGAACCTGCAAACCAGCGTTTCCGGCCAGGGTTCGCAGATCACGGAACTTCTGGACGTGACCGGCGATCATGCCGAGGCGCTCTCGGATATCTCCGTGGAGCAGGGCACGCAGTCGGGCCGGCTGACGACGGTCGAAAATGCGCAGGCCGGGCACGCGACGCGGATCTCCAACGTGGAGGCCGCGTCCAGCTCGAACATTGGCAGGATCACCACCGTCGAGCAGGCGCAGTCCGATCAGGCGACGCGGCTCACGTCAGTCGAAACCAAGACCGCCACGCACGAGTCCAAGATCAACACGCTGGAGACGACCTCCGGCAATCATGCGTCTCGCCTGTCCACGGTGGAAACCGCCACCGCCACGGCGTCGAGCAAGATTTCGACGCTGGAGGACGCCAC
The DNA here is from genome assembly GCA_022833215.1 of Mesorhizobium sp. GTDB lineage: Bacteria > Pseudomonadota > Alphaproteobacteria > Rhizobiales > Rhizobiaceae > Mesorhizobium. The sequence continues at coordinate 77,853 of JAIPUZ010000113.1, forward strand.
CAGCAGTCATGCCGGCAGGTTGTCCACGGTCGAGCATACGGCCGACGATGCTGCCTCTCGTGTCCACGTGCTGGAGGCGGCGACGGGCGACTTGGCGATCCGGCAGGCGATGCTCGAAGCCTCCGCCGGGGAGAGCGATGGCGTGCTCGCGGAGATCCGTACCGTCTCGGGCAGCCAAGCGCAGGCCATCGACCGGCTGCGGTTCCAGTCTGGGCTCGCCACTTCGGCCATCGAGGACGTGCGCACCGTCGCTGCCGACCACGCCTCCCGGCTGACTAGCGTCGAGTCAGTGGCGGCTGACGCCAGCTCCGTCGCCAACAACGCGCGGTCACGCGTCAGTACGCTGGAGACCACCGCAAGCAATCACGCTTCGCGGCTGTCCATCGTGGAGTCCACGCAGGGCACGCAAGGGTCGAGCATCACGTCCCTGCAGCAGGCGTCCAGCTCGCAGGCGCAGGCAATCTCGCAGATGGGCACTCGCGTCGGCACGGCCGAGTCCAAGATCAGCACGTTGGAGACGACGTCGGGCAACCACGCTTCGCGCGTCGGTGCCCTGGAGACGTCGGTCGGCGGCAACAGGTCGGCCATCGACCAGCTGGAGGAAACCACCGAGGACGCCGCTCGCATGCTGGCGATCCTGACCTCGCAGAACGGCGAAGACGACCCGTCGCTGTCAATGTTCCAACGCGATCAGGAAGCCATCACTCAGCGCAACCTCGCCATTGCGCGCCGGCTGGACGTCGTGACCGGCCGGGTGGCGCAGGCCGAGGCCGACATAACCACGGAAACGCAGGCTCGGTCCGATGGCAATACGGCGCTGGCCCAGCAGATCACCGCGGTCCGCTCGACTGCGGAGGATGCCGACGCGCGCGTCACCGATGCGATGAGCACGCTGGCTACCCTTGGCAATTCCGTGAGCGCGATCCGCTCTCTCGGCGTCGAGGCGCGCGCCGGCGGCCGCTATGCCTTCGCGGGCATCGACATGGTGATCGACGGCTCGGTGGAGCGGCTGGACAGCGTCATGCGCTTCTCTGCCGACAAGCTCGTTTTCGAGAACGGGCAGGGCCAAGATGTGCAGCTCATGACCTTCCAGAACGGTCAGCTGAAGCTGAACTCCCTTCTGGCCGAGGATATCAGCACAGCGAAACTCTCGGCCGGGCAGCTGCAGCTTGGTGATGGCGTGGTGGGCGGAAACCTGCGCAGTTCCACCTATGGAACTGGCTCTGGCTGGCAACTGGAGCCGAACGGCAATGGCCAGATCGGCGGGATCCTCGTCCGCTCGAACTACATGCAGACGTCCAATTTCAACTCCAGCAACGGGGTAGGCTGGCGCCTGCATGCGAACGGTACGCTCACGCTCCCCAACGCGGCGATCAAGAGCGCCAACATCGACACCCTCAACGGGGATAAGATCCAAGGGAACACCATTGCCGGCGAGAAGCTGATCGCGGACTCCGTGGCGACGCGGCTGTCCACGAGCGACGTGGCCTACATCAAGACGGCGAACATCGGCTTCCTGCAGGTCGACAATGCGCGGCTTGCAAATGGCGCGGTGACCGCCGGCGTGACGCAGGATTTCTATCTTGATTTCGGTCGTTCATCGGGGACCAACGAAGCAGTCGCCTATGTGAATCTGCCGAACGATGGTGCGGGATTCGCTGTGGCGTCCTTCAAGGTAACCGGGGGTAGTGAGTTCAATGGCAGGTCTTGGTCCGTGTACGTCAATGGCGTGCTCGTAAGCAGCGGAGTTTTCGACAGCAACTCCGACTCATCGAGCACCCCGCCCACACTGGTATTTTGGGCATCAAACATGAGCGCTGGTCCCTCGAACCACGTTCAGTTGGTGTGTGACCGGCCGCTGTCCAGTTCCTATCGGGTAACCGGAACCCTATTCATGAATTCTTGGATGAAATGAAAACGAGCGCGTACTCTCTGCACCTCGATACTGGTGAGATCGTGTCCGTCATGACTGTGACGGGATCGGCGAACACACGCCGGCGCAGCCGTCGTGCCACATTGGACGCTGGGCCGTATGCCGGCTATGTCGGCGGCCGGCACGACGGCCGCACGACCTACGTGCTGGGCGAGAAGCCCACGCCGCGCCCTGCCCAGCGCACCAGTCTGGACGGCTTGACGCTGCGCGATCTGCCGGCGCCCTGCGCCATCATCATCAATGGTCAGGAATATCAGTGCGTCGACACGGTGGCCGAGCTGGATCTGGCGGGCGCTGCCATGTACCACATTCGGGTCCGCGCCTGGCCGCACATGGATTGGGAGTGCACCGTTGAAAATCCGGCACCATGAGGATCCTCGGGCGGCGCGCGCGTCGTCGTATGGGGAGGTGGGCGACCAGCTCGACGCCATCATGAAGATGGCCGACGCGCTCGCCGCGCAGGGCGTGGCCCTGCCGCAGGAGACCCTGGACTGGATCGAGCAATGCAAGGGGGTGAAGACCCGCTTCCCGGCTCGTCCACCGTCGTGACGATAACCTGCTCCGGTATTCTAGGAGCAGGCTAACCATGGCAATGACGCCCACCTCTGCAGTCAGGACCACGTCGGGCGATACGTGGACCGACCTGATTTCCGGCCCGGCGATCGTTACGCAGGCCATTTGCGCTAACAACGGGGTTGGTGACGCTAAGGTATCCCTGCGGTTCATGAAGGGCTCCGCAACGGCCAACCTCGTGCCTGGCGACATCTTGGCGTTTGGAGCGTCCTCTCGGTTTCGTATCGGGGCGCTCTCGCTGGCGTCTGGCGACAAGCTGCAGGCCAAGTCGTTTGGGACCGTGGACTGGACTATCTCGGGGACCACGGTATGAGCCGGGGAACGCTACTTGGTCCTGTCTCGACGCTTTCGCGCTGGACCGGCGATGATGAGTTCTTCTTGGATTTCACGCAAGGTGATCTTGTTGATGACCGGTTGCGACTGGGGCGGTCCAGCTCGGCAACCTATGTTGGCCCGGATGGGTTGCTGAAAATCTCCCAGCCCAACACGCCGCGGTTGCACTATGATCCGGTTTCGCTGGAAAGCCGGGGCCTTCTGCTGGAGCGGGCCTCGGAGAACTACCTTCCGAATTTCAGTCATGGTGGCGGGACGGCATGGAACACGTCTCATTATCCAGTTGTCCAAACGGCTGAAACGCGATCTCCAGATGGCTCATTTAATGCCTACAAGCTGGTGAAAAACGCCGGTACTAGTCTGACCAGCACTGGCACCGTAGCCACCGTAAACAAGGCCGCCGAGAGCGGCAGGTGGACGTTTAGCGTGTTCGCAAAGGGAGCAGAGTACGACATAGTCCGCGTCTACATGAGCGGCGCATCTGTAGATACAGTTCGCTATTCAGTTGACGTAGATCTGCTGACTGGGGCGGTTTTCAACGAACGAGTTGCTTCGTTCACGAACACTTCCGTCGCTGTCGCCCGTATGCGGGATGGCTGGTTCAGGATCGCGATCAGAGCCACCGTAGACGCCCATAATTCGCTCACTTCGAGGATCTACTCCCTGAGTTCCAACCCTAATGTTACCCAAGGTGACGGGGTGTCTGGAATCTATGTCTATGGCCCTCAGCTTGAAAATCTGCCCGCCGAAACGAGCTACATTCCGACTGAAGATGTGCCGGTTTCGCGCGCCAGTGAAGGAGCAGAGTTCCCTCTCAGCAACCTGCCCGATCAATTCACTTTCTTTGCCGATTGCAGGTTCTTGAATGACTCACCGTCGAACTGGACCTATTCCGCGTCACTGAATAGCGGGAACGTGAATTCATTCTTTGCCCTGACGATTTCATCCAGTACTGGCTTGGACGGGATTCGCGCTCAAGAGGACGGAGGGCCTCTGCGATCCGTCTATGGGAGCAACGAGATCGAGCGCTTCAAACATGCTGCTTCGTTCAATGGGACCAACATTCGATATGCTTCCCGAGGCAAGTATCATGGTGCCACAGGCTCATCCATCGACCTGTCCAAGCTCAGCGTTATGAGCCTGGGAACGGCGGGTCGGGGCGGAACGAGTTCCCTTATTGAAATCTACAGCGTCGGTCTGTTCCGTGGCTATGTGGGCTCGGTTCGTATCGCGGAGATGGTCTGATGAAACGGATTGTTCTCGGAATACCGGTTGGCCTGACCTTTGCTGACCTGTCTCCTGATCAGCAGCAAGCGCTCGGTGGCGATGGCTTCCAGTGTAAATGCCCGATGACGGGCACCATTGAGCGGGACGGCTACTTCTTGGCAGATTGCCTGACGTCGGACGAGGTCGACCACGAGTCCTTCGCCACGTTGGGCATGGACTGGCCCATCGTGGTGGTCTGCACATGGAGTGGATCGGGTGTTTTGCACGAAGTTGTCCCTGTAGATGGCGACCTGCTTCTGTCTTTCCTCGCCCCGGTGACGATTTTCGACGACGAGGGACAGGTCGTGGAAACCCGCGACCCAGTGTTGCACGAGCCTTCTCGCTGGAGCGGCTGGCCACCCCTTTTCTGATGGAGCCGCTGTGGCCTTCCAGATCAAGCATTTCACCGACATCGTCGCTTCCGAGATCAATGCGGCGCGGGCGGCAACCACCAAGCTGACCGACTTCCAGCCGGGCTCCGTGGCGCGCACGATGCTGGAAGCGCCGGCCGTCGAGATCGAAGAGCTTTACCACCAGTGTTTCATCGGCCTGCGCGAGGCGATCCCGGTCGCCACGTTCCGCAGCTTCGGTTTCAACCGGCTGCCGGCGTCCCGCGCCCGTGGCTATGTGACCGTGGCGTCCGAGTTCCCGCGGACGCAGGATCTGACGATCCCGGCTGGCACCGAGTTCCGCCGCATCGACGGCTACAAATACACCAGCACGGCGGACACCATGTGGCCGGCCGGCTCGTCCATGGTCGTGGTCTTCGTCGAGGCCGAGGGCCTGGGCATCGGCGGCAACGCCGCGACGGGCGCGATCAATGCGTCGCCGTATTTTGCGAATTCGCCGATCACAATCAGCAACCAAGGGATCAACACCGGGCGTGAGGCCGAGAGCGAGGTGGAGCGCGAAGCCCGGTTCGCCGAGTTCATCGCAGCCCTGTCGCGCGGCACCATCGAGACCTGCCTTTACGCGGCCCGGCAGGCGCAGGTTATCGACGGCAATGGCGTGCAGACCGAGTATGTGACGCGCTCCGGCAAGGTCGAGAACGCGGGGCACGTCAGGATCTACCTCTATTCCTCGCTCGGGCTGCCCAGCCCGGAGCTGCTGGCGGATGCCCAGCGCCGGCTTGATGGCTGGCGCGACGAGGTCACCGGCGAAATCACGCCCGGGTTTCGGCCGGCCGGCGTGCGTGTCGATGCCCTGCCGATGGTCGAGCGGGCCGTGACGCTGTCGATCCGGGTGAGCATGCTTCCGGGCGCCGCGCTGTCCAACGAGGTGCGCCAGCGCATGCGGGATATCTTCTCGTCGGCGGTCGTCACCGTGCTCCCGGGCGAGACGCTGTTTCTCGGCAACGTGGTCGAAATGCTCCTGCACGTCCCGGGCGTGCGCGCCATCGTGCCGGTGAGCACCGAGAACTACGTTTGCGCCGAGAATGAAGTCCTGATCCCCGGTTCCTTCTCGGCCTCGGTCCTGTAATGGCGACGCCTCAGACCACCCTGCAGCGGCTGCTCCGCTACCCGCACGGCGTTTTCGACAAGCGCCCGGCGGCGGAGCTGGCGATCCGCATCCGGCACATGGCCGGCTGCCGGTGGCAGGTGGCCGAGGAAGTGCTGACCGTGACCGTGGGCGACGACCTCGCTGTGCACACCTACGATCTGGCAGGCCGCACGCTCGTGCAGCTTTCCATGGATCTGGTCGAGGACGGGTTCGAGATTCCCTACCTGTCGCCGACGCTGCGCTCGTTGGGCGCGGCCGTGCTGGTCGAGGGGGAGGGCGATCAGGACACGTCGAACGGCGACCATCTGCAGGCGTATACGTCCCTCCTGTGGGTTGTGCTCAGCGCCTACGCCCGGGAACTGCGCGAGGCCGGCGTCCAGAAGGAGGAAGCCCTCCGGCAGATGGTGATCCCGCAGGCCGAGGGCTACTGGCTGGACGTCTGGGGCCTGCTCTACGGGATCGGGCGCTTGCCTGGTGAGAACGACGGCGACTATGCGCCGCGCATCCCCGAGGAAGCTTTTCGGATCCGGGTGAACGCCCTCGCCATCGAGAAGGCGATCAAGGACATCACCGGCAAGGACGTGCGGATCCTTGAGCCGTGGCGCAACATGTTCCGGCTCAACGAGTCGGAGCTGTCCGGGATCGACCACCTCTACGACGGTGCGAACTACGGCTATCACCTGATCCAGCCGGTGTCGGAAACCGTCATCAGCTGGGACGACGTCCTGCCGGTGATCGACCGCAACCGGCCGGCCGGCGTGCTGATACTGAAGCCGCGCATGGAGTGGTCCACGTGGGTGAATGCGAAGCTCGACGGCACCGTGTGGTCCGGGGGCATGTCGGCCACGGGCGCATACCTCACGGCCTGGCAGAACGCAGCGCTGGGCTGGATGGTTCTCGATCAGGATGACCTGATCCGCAACTACCGCAGCGCGACCCTTTCCATTCGCTCGGTCACGAACTCGGTAGGTGTGTCTTGGAAGGAGGCGGGCGGGACGTGGGATCGTCGCAAGTGGCGGGCCGGCAGTTCGGTCACGGACCTCGCCGGCGAGGTGTTCGCTGGCGCGCAGCAGGTCCGCGCAGCCCTGGTTTCGGTTGGGCCTGACTTCGGCACTTCCTGGCGTGTCTCGCCACCGTCCACTCGCGGCTATCTCGTCGTGTATGGCCTGCCTGCGGCGTCGCCATTCGGCGGCACGTCCGAGTTCGGCACGGCAATTCCGGCCATGCTGGACGGCTCGGCGTGGGCCGCCGGCATGGCGCTGGCAAAGCGCTGGTCGGAAGGCGGGACGTGGTCGGGCGATGCACGCTGGGCTGGTGGACCCACGCCGATGGATTGAATTGGTCGTGACGCCACAATCCTCACAGGAGGATAGATCGAATGGCGATCCTGACCAATTCCGGCCGCTCGGCCGTTGCCGAAATCCTGAAGGACCAGCCCATCCACATGGCGTGGGGTTCCGGCGTGGCTGCGTGGGACACAGAGTCCGTGCCCGAACCGCTGACGGCGGTGGCGCTCGAAAACGAGATCGGCCGGCGCGTGGCGACGCAGGTGCAGTACTGCACGCCCAGCTCGTCCGGCGAGATCGAGGTGCCGAACGGTAAATTCGCCATCTCTGCGGAGCCGACCAACTTCCTGTTCATGCGCTTCACCTTCGCGTTCTTGGACGCGCCCTCAGCCACCATCCGTGAGCTGGGCGTGTTCGTTGGGACGACGATCCGATCGTCGGTGCCTTCGAGCCAGCAATACTTCGTTCCTGCGGACGTCCAGACGCCCGGGCGCCTGCTGCTGCTTGAGCGCATCCCGAAACTCGACCGCTCGCCGGATATCCGCCAGCAGTTCGAGTTCGTCGTCCAGTTCTAAGGATCGACATGGCGGCTCCCCTCGACAGCTACTACAACCGGTTCGACCCCGCGCAGAACTTCGAACGGCACATGTTCCGTGCCGGAAAAGTTCTCCAGTCGGCCGAACTGAACGAAATTCAGGACGCTTCGGCGCACCGTGTGCGCTCGATTGGCGATGCCATCTTCATGGACGGCGACGTGGTGCGCGATGCCCGTGTCGTCGTGGACCCCGAAAGCGGGGTGACGAAGTGCGAGGCCGGCGCCATCTACCTCGACGGCATGGTGCGGGGAGTGCCGCCAGGGGAGCTGCGCGTTCCCGTCGAGGGCACGATCCTTGTCGGCATCTTCCTTCAGGAGAAGGTGGTCACCGAGGCAGAAGACGAGAGCCTGCTGGACCCGGCAGCGGAAACCCGAAACTACAACGAGCCTGGCGCGGGGCGCCTGGTGGTCGAGCCGGCGTGGGGCTACCACGGCGACGGGCAGGACGGCGAGTTCTACCCCGTCTATTACGTCGACGACGGCGTGCTGCGCGGCAAGGAAGCGCCCCCCTCGCTGGGCAGTGTCTCGCAGGCCATCGCCCGCTACGACCGCGACAGCACGGGCTCGAACTACGTCGTTTCCGGCATGACCGTCTCCATGCTGCCCGACAATACCGCCGGCGAGCAGGTCTACTCGGTGGACCAAGGCCGGGCGCGCGTGAACGGTTTCGCGGTGGACCTGCACACTTCCCGCCGCTCTATCTACCCTGCCGAGCCGGTGATCCGGTTCATCGACTCCGAGCCGAAGCTGTCGGAGACGCTCTCCCTGCAGCGCATCAACGTCGACCGGCCGCCCCTGCGCAACGTCACGCAGGTGCGGATCACACAGCAGCAGACGTCCAACATCACCCGCGGCCCGGCCGCCGGCACCAGCGACGCCCTCCCGCAGCAGGCCGTGGTCGATATCGTGTCGATCACCCAAGGCGGCACGACCTACGTGAAGGGCACCGACTACCGCCTGACCGGCGGGCAGGTCGATTGGTCGCCGAGCGGCGCGGAGCCGGCTTCCGGCTCGACCTACTCCTGCACGTTCCAGTACATCTCCACCGTCACGCCGCAGGACGTGGATGCGCGCGGTTTCAGCGTCATGGGCGCGGTTCCAGGCACGCTGGTGATGACCAGCTACAACACGATGCTGCCGCGCATCGACCGGCTGTGCCTGAACGAGGACGGCCAGCTGCTCTGGATCGAGGGCGTCTCGACGGACTTCAACCCCGTCCGCCCGCCCGTCCCGAATACCATGCTGGCGCTGGCACAGGTCTATCAGTATTGGGACGAGCGCCGCTACATCATCAACGATGGCGTTCGCGTGGTGCCGATGAACGTCATCGAGGCGTATCAGGATCGCCTTGACCTGCTGACCGATCTGGTCGCGCAGAACACGCTGGTCCAAGACATCAACACCCGTGAAATGGTGGCGAAGAAGGGCTTGTTCGTCGATCCGTTCATCGACGATAGCCACCGCGACCAAGGGCTGGCGCAGAACGCGGCCTCGTTCGATGGCGGGCTGCGAATGCCCATCGCTGCCGCGCCGCGCGGCTTCTCCAACGACGTGACCAAGCAGACCACCTGCGCCTACGTCTTGGAGCCGCTCCTGCAGCAGACGTCCCGCACGGGGTCGATGAAGATCAACCCCTACATGTCGTTCGGCATCCCGCCCAGCAGCGTCACGCTGAATCCGTCAATCGACCGCTGGACCGAGCACCAGACCAACTGGACCAGCGCCGTGACGAGGGAGTTCACGCGCACGGTCATCCAGTACGAACGCAAGTGGCACTGGAGCAAGACCAGCGAAAGCTCGTCGACCGACACGCGGACCACGACCGAGCTGCTGTCCACGGAGCAGTCACAAATCGCCAACCTGCGGCAGATCGACGTGCAGTTCCGAGTCGATGGGTTCGGCCCGAACGAGCAGCTGCTGAATGTGACGTTCGACGGGCTGACGGTCACCCCTGAACCACTCTGATAGGAAAATTCCATGGCCCTTTTCGCCGACAACAACGGCGTCGTGCAGGGGAAATTCACGATTCCTGAAGGTGTTCCCGCCGGCCGCAAATCCGTCCATTTCGAGGGCAGCGGCGGCAGCTTCGGCGATGCGGTGTTTACCGGGCAGGGGACGCTCATCACCGAGACCATGCAGGAGGTCATCGAGCAGACGACTACCACCGTCCAGCGCGTCGGGACTGACCCGCTGGCGCAGACCTTTTCGCTTACGCGCCGGGGCATGCTGGGTGCCGTCGATCTGTTCGTCGTCACGCTCGGCACCACCCCGATCATTGTCCAGATCCGCGATACGATGGTGGGCATCCCCACCTCGACCGTGCTGGCGGAGGCCCGTCTCAAGCCCAGCGAAATCACGGTCGATCGGTGGAATCGCTGGATCTTCCCGCAGCTGCTGACGCTGAACCCCGATCAGGAATACTCCATTGTCGTCCTATGCGACGACGCCGACTCTGAGGTCGCCATCGCGGAAATGGGCGCTTGGGACACCGAGAACAACCGTTGGGTGACCAGCCAGCCCTTCCAGATCGGCACGCTGCTGTCCTCGTCGAACGCCAGCACTTGGACCCCACACCAAGACCGCGACCTGTCGTTCCGTCTGCAGTTCGCCCGCTTCACCGAAAGCGAGCGCGTGGTGAACCTGGGCAACGTAGCGGTCACCAACGCGACCGACCTGCTGGCCTCCCTGCTCACGATCTCGCCAGCCAACGGTGCGACGAGTTCAATCGAGCTTGACCTGCCGGATGGCCGGCGGGTGACGGCCGATGATGGCCAGCTGATCGGGCTGGAAGGGCTCACCTCGGGCAATATCCCCGTGCGCGCCCGGCTGCGCGCCACGCCGGATCTGAGTGCCCAGATTTATCCAGGCTCGCAGATCATTCAGGGCCGGGTCGCCACAACCGCGACCTACATCTCGCGCGCCGTCCAAATGGACGCCGCCGGCAGCAACGTGCGGGTCGTTTTCAGTGCCTTCGTTCCCTCCGGTGCGTCCATGGGCGTGTCGATCTCGAACAACGGGACCGAGTGGCAGAGCATCAATATGGATGGGAACCCGATGGCTATCGGGGACGGGGTTTTTGAGTACCAGTACTATGCGCAGAACCTGACGTGGCCGATGGTCCGGGTAAGGATCCAGATGACGGGAACCGTCACCGTGCGTCCGATCGTCGGGCGCCTGCGCGTAAGCGTCACCTGAGAAAGTTATGACCGATGATCGCACCAGTTTTTTGGATTTGCCCCTTCCGCACGAGGAAAACTTCCTTGATGCCGACGTGCTCCGGCTTCGCACGGCGCTGACCAGCCTTGACAGCGCCATCTCGTCGTTGACCGACGATGTCACAGCCTTGGCTATTCTTGTCCCGTCGAACTTGCCCGATAAGCTGTCGGGGCTTTCCAGCGACGTCAGCGATTTAGAGACGACTCTCATGTCGGTTCAAAGCGACGTGAATACCCATGGTTCGGCAATTTCTGCCTTGGAGGGGGCTCGCGGCGCTGCCAATGGGATCTGCGATCTGAACGCGAGCCGGCTCGTGCCCGTCGAGCGGCTCCCGAACCTCAACGCCTCGAAGATCACCGCCGGCACGTTCGACGTGGCGCGCCTGCCCGGCCTCGACGCCTCCAACATCGGCACTGGCGTATTCGTCGTGGACCGGATCCCCAACCTTGCCGCGTCCAAAATCACGAGCGGCACCCTCAACGCAGCCCGCATCCCTGCGCTGGCTACGAGCAAGATCACCGGCCTCGATGCAGCGCTGGACAGCAAGTTCAACGCCGCCGGCGGCACGATCTCAGGCGCCGTGAGCGTGACCGGCAACGTCAGCGTGACGGGCCAGATCACCGCCTCGGGCGATATCACGGCCTTTTCGGACGAGCGCCTGAAAACCAAAGTCACCACCCTTGCCGATGCGCTGGAAAAGGTCCGCGCGCTGCGGGGTGTGAGCTTCCACATGGGCGGTGCTCGCAGGATCGGCGTCATCGCGCAGGAAGTTCGGCGCGTCGTGCCCGAGGTTGTCGCCGATGGCGGAGAGTACCTGTCCGTGGCCTATGGCAACCTCGTCGGCCTGCTGATCGAAGCGGTCAAGGAGCTGGCTGGCCGCGTCGATTCCCTTTCCGACCGCGTGTAGGCGCTGAAACGTCGTGACGGGACACTCCCTCCTGTAACGAGGGATTTCGCATGTCAGCTATCGAAAAAATCATCGACGACGTCATCAGGGCCGAGGGCGGCTATGCCAACGACCCCGATGACCGTGGGGGTGAGACCATGTACGGCATCACTGTCGCCGTGGCTCGCGCCAACGGCTACGCAGGCCCGATGCGCAACCTGCCCCTTTCGCTGGCACGCCGAATCTACAGGGATCGGTACGTGGTGATCCCCGGCTTCGACAAGGTGTCGGAAATCGACGCCAAGATCGCGGCGGAGCTGGTCGACACTGGCGTCAACATGGGGCCGGCGATCGCAGCCACGTTCCTGCAGCGCTGGCTGGCCGGCTTCTGCGCCCCGGGCGCGCCCTATCAGGCCCCCTTCGCCGACGGGCGGGTCGGGCCGATCACCCTCGACGCTCTTTCCAAGTTTCTGCGCTGGCGCGGCACCGACGGCCGCACGGCGCTGTTCCGGGGCCTGAATGGTGTGCAGGCGACCCGCTATCTCGAAATCACCGAAGCTCGCCCCTCTCAGCGAAAGTTTTTGTTCGGCTGGCTCATGAACCGGGTCGAGTGAACGGGAATGGCGCAGAGGCTCAACCCATGTCACGCGGCCACTCTAGGACGGTAATCCCAATGGAGCCAGCATCCGCCAGTTCTGCGGCCAGCGTTGCGCTGGCCAAATATTTTGGCTCGCAGATCGTCATGGGGGTCATCGCGACCGCCTTGGCCTTTCTCGTCCTGCCGCCCAAGACCAAGACCGAGTTTTTCGGCCGGATGATCTGTACGCTCTTGGCGTCCTATCTGTTCGGCCCGATCCTCGTCGCCGTCGTGCACGGGTGGTTTCCCGGCCTGTTCGACTCCGCCGCCGCCGTGGCGGCGCTGAACGGGCAAGACCCGTCGTTCGGCGTGCTCTACATTTCGGCGCCGCTGCAGGTCATCGCCGGCATGCCGGCCTGGTGGATCATCGGTGCCTTCGTGCGCTGGTTCGACCGGCGCCAGAGCGGCGACATCGGCGACATGTTCGCCGACGTGCGCGGCATGTTCCTGCCGGGCAGCCGCCGCGGCGCGGACGCCGAGAAGCGGCAGCCCCGCATCTCTCCACGCCCGGATGACCTCGGCGATGTCTAAGCAGGTCGGGCTGGGATATGTGCTGGCGGTTGCCGGCCTTGTGGCCTCGGGCTGGCTGGCGGCGGGGTGGCTCTACTACTCGCCCCGGCTGGAACTGGCGGCGCAGGCCGTGGAGGCCGCGCGCGGCGAGGCTGCCCGGCAGCGGGAGTCGGCCCGGGCTTGTACCGACCGCGTGGACCAGCAGAACAGCGCTTTGGAGGATCTTCGCGGCCGGCTCGCGGCCTCCGAGGATCAAGCCGCGCACGCGCGCCGGGAGGCCGTGCTCGAGCGCGAGAAGCACGACCGGCTGGCGCAGGAGGTCATGAGCGAGGCCACGCCGCCCGGCGCGGACGCCTGTGACGCTGCCAGCGCTGCGTTCGACGCCGAACTGCGGCGGGAGAGGGGGCTGCGATGATCCCGCGTCTCGTTTTTTACGCCTGCTGCCTGTTCGTTCTCTCCATGGTCCTGTCGGGCTGCGCCACGCGCCCGCCGGAGACCATCCTCGAGACGGTGGAGGTGCGGGTGCCCGTTCCGGTTCCATGCATCGCCGTGGTGCCGACCAAACCAGCCTTCGCCGTCGACCACCTCCCGCTGGGCGCGGGCATCGATGTCCAGATGCGCGCCCTGCGCGCCGAGCGCCAGCAGCGCATCGGCTACGAACGCGAGCTTGAAACCTCGCTCAAGAATTGCACCGCGAGGCAGAATGTCGATTGAAGATAAGGCCCAAGAGCAGGAGGCCATGGAATGGGCGCGGGTCAATGCACCCCGTCCCGGCCCCCTGAAATATGCCGAGGGCGAACCCGGTTACGGACCCGCCCTGTGCGTAGAGTGTGAGGCTGATATGCCAGCCGTGCGGCGCTCCTACGGCTACCACATCTGCGTGGACTGCAAGACCGTGCAGGAGCGCCGCCGATAGGTCACCACGCCGCCGTGATGGTCTGCGACATCTTGTCCGCGATGGTGGCCTGCGTGCCGTTGTGGCCGTGCAGGTAACGCTCCGTCGTCGACAGCTGCCGGTGGCCGAGCATGATGGCGATTTCCTTCTGGCTTAATCCCGCCATGTGTCCCAGCGATCCTGCGCTGTGCCGTAGGTCGTGGATGCGCAGCTTTTCCGGTAGGCCGGCGCGCTTCTTCACCAGCCGCCATGGCCGGTAGGGGGTCTGCATGGGCTCCCCGTGCACCCGGCCCGGGATGAGCCATTCGTCCGCCCTTGGGATCGTGTTGATGATCTCCATGCACTGTGGGGATAAGGCGATTCGGCGCTGCCCGACCTTGCTGTCCGGCAGCAGGAGCAGGCGGCGGGTTTCGTCGATCCACTCCCGCTTGGCGTGCATGATCTCGCGCAGGCGGCAGCCGGTGAGCAGCAGCAGCCGGACGAGGTTGGCAAAGGGCTGGGTGATGTCGTTTCCCTCGACCATCTCGGTCATGATGGCGTTCAGCCGCTTGATCTGTGCCAGCGTCAAGATCAGCTCGCGCTCGATGATCTCGTATTTCCTGACCTTGTGGCAGGGGTTCGTGTTCCGGTCCCGCAGCTCCCAATCCTCGGCCAGATTGAACGCCTTGGAGAGCAGCGCGAGGCACTGATTCGCCGTGGCCGGCTTGGTCGACAAGCTGCCGTGCAGGGTGAGGATGTCGGCCTTCGTGACCTCACGCACGAACTTCTTGCCAAGCACTGGCAGGATGTGGATGCGCCAGTTCTTCTCGTCCAGCTCGGCGCTGGCCGGCTTCTTGAACGGCTTGGCATGCTCTCGCATGTACCGCTCTTTCATGTCATCCACCGTCTTGGCGTCAGCGACAGCCTTGCGCTGATCACCGACCGGATCGCGGCCCTCGGCCACGGCACTGAACGCCTTGCGGGCAAGGTCTCGGGCGCGATCTGGCGGCATCTCGGCGCAGCGCGCCACCGTCATCTTGCGCTGGACGTGGGTGTCTCGCGCCCGGTAGCGGATAACGTAGGTCTTTCGCCCGCTCGGCTGGACCCTGATGCCGAAGCCCGGCAGTTCAGTGTCCCACAACCATATCTCGTTCGCGCCGGGCGCGATGTTATCCACAATAGTTTTCGTGAGTTTCGCTTTTTTTCGGTTTTCCATTTTTCGACCCTGAGTCTGGTGCTCTTTCAGGGCTCCCAATCTCGGGCGCACATCGGGCGCACTTTCTCGGGAGCCTCGGTGAACAATGGGGCACCGATTGACGTGGCGTCTCGCGGTAACCCATTGAAAACCGGAGTCGAATGGGGTTTAAGTGCAGGTAGCGTGATCGCCCGTGATTCTATAGTCTCGGACTACGAATCTGGGGGTCAGAGGTTCGAATCCTTTCGGGCGCGCCAATTATTTCAAAGACTTAGCAAAATCACACCGTTTCAAAATGCCGGCTTGAAACGGTTTTTGAAACGGT
>JAIPUZ010000114.1 GCA_022833215.1 Mesorhizobium sp.
TGACGCCGGAGGAGGCCCGCAAGGACCACTGGCAGATGCTGCGCTTCATGGCGCTGAACGCAGCGCTTGGCGCGCTGATCGGGGCGCTGACGGCCATCGCCATCATCTGGCTCGATATAGGGGGCATCGGCGCGCGCATCGACCGGGCGGCAAACCCGGTCATTCCGATATTGCTGCTGGTTGCGCCTTTCGCCTTCGTGTTCGGCGGCGTGGTCACGGCCTCGGCGCTTCTGACGATGCCTTACGAAAAGAAATTCAAAGATTGAAGTTTTGGGGACTGGAGACGGGCTGATGTTCAAGAAGATCCTCATCGCCAATCGCGGCGAAATCGCCTGCCGGGTCATCCGCACCGCGAAGAAACTAGGCATCAAAACCGTCGCCGTCTATTCGGACGCCGACCGCGACGCGCTGCATGTGCGGCTGGCCGATGAGGCGGTGCATATCGGCCCTGCGCCTTCGTCGCAGTCCTATATCGTCATCGACAGGATTCTTGAGGCCATCCGCAAGACAGGTGCCGATGCAGTCCACCCCGGCTACGGTTTCCTGTCCGAAAACGCGGCTTTCGCCGAGGCGCTGGAGCAGGAAGGCGTCGCCTTCATCGGTCCGCCGGTGAAAGCCATAGAGGCCATGGGCGACAAGATCACCTCCAAGAAGCTGGCGGCGGAAGCGGGCGTTTCCACCGTGCCCGGCCATATGGGGCTCATTGAAGATGCCGATGAGGCGGTGCGCATCGCCTCCCAGATCGGCTATCCGGTGATGATCAAGGCTTCGGCCGGCGGTGGCGGCAAGGGCATGCGCATCGCGTGGAACGATGCCGAGGCGCGCGAGGGCTTCCAGTCGTCGAAGAACGAGGCGAAATCCTCCTTCGGCGATGACCGCATCTTCATCGAGAAATTCGTCACCCAGCCGCGCCATATCGAGATTCAGGTGCTGGGCGACAAGCATGGCAACATTCTTTATCTGGGCGAGCGCGAATGCTCGATCCAGCGCCGCAACCAGAAGGTGATCGAGGAGGCCCCGTCGCCCTTCCTCGATGAGGCGACACGGAAAGCCATGGGCGAGCAGGCGGTGGCGCTGGCGCGTGCGGTCGGCTATTTTTCGGCCGGCACGGTTGAGTTCATCGTCGATGGCGAGCGCAATTTCTACTTCCTCGAAATGAACACCCGCCTTCAGGTCGAGCATCCGGTGACGGAACTGATCACCGGCATCGATCTGGTGGAGGAGATGATCCGGGTTGCGGCCGGCGAGAAGCTGCGCATCGCGCAGGGAGACGTGAAGCTGAACGGCTGGGCCATCGAGAGCCGCCTCTATGCCGAGGATCCCTATCGCAACTTCCTGCCTTCCATCGGCCGGCTGACGCGCTACCGCCCGCCGGCGGAAGGCGAGCAGCCGGATGGCACGATCATCCGCAACGACACCGGCGTGTTCGAGGGCGGTGAAATCTCCATGCATTACGATCCCATGATCGCCAAGCTGTGCACATGGGCCCCCGACCGCATTGGCGCGATCGACGCCATGGGCCGCGCGCTGGACGATTTCGAGGTCGAGGGCATCGGCCACAACCTGCCGTTCCTGTCGGCGGTGATGGACCAGCAGCGGTTCCGCGAAGGCCGGCTGACCACGGCCTATATCGCCGAGGAATTTCCGGACGGTTTTGCCGGGGTGACGGCAAGCGAGGGGCAGGCGCGCCGGCTGGCCGCAGTCGCCACCTTCATCCATCTGCGGCTTGCGCGCCGCGCGGCGCAGATTTCCGGCGTGCTTGCCAACCACCCGCGCAGCATCGGCACCGACTGGGTGACCACGGTGGGCGATCATGAATTTGCGCTCGCCGTGAGGGAGGGCGCGGATGGCGACGCGATAGCCTTCGCGGATGGCGAGAGCGTTGCTGTTTCGAGCGACTGGCTGCCCGGCGCCACCCATGCGGCTTTCGTGGTGGATGGCGAGGCGATGGGCGTGAAGGTCACGCTCAACGGTTCTTCGATGCGCCTGCGCTGGCGTGGCATCGATGCAAAAGCCTATGTGCGCAGCCCCCGAGTCGCGGAGCTTGCGCGGCTGATGCCGGTCAAGCTTCCGCCCGATACGTCGAAGATGCTGCTGTGTCCTATGCCCGGCGTGGTCACCTCCATCGCCGTTCGGGAAGGCGACGAGGTGCAGGAAGGACAGGCGCTTGCCACTGTCGAGGCGATGAAGATGGAAAACGTGCTGCGCGCCGAAAAGGGCGGCAAGGTAAGCCGTGTCGCCGTCGAACCGGGCGCAAGCCTTGCCGTCGACGAACTGATCCTCGAATTCGAGTAGGCAGGGAATTGTGATGAGCGATCCGAAACCCGACCCCAATATTGAGAAATGGCGCGCTCTGGCCGAAAAGGAGGTCAAGCGCGATCCGGACACGCTGGTGTGGAACACGCCGGAAGGCATTCCGGTCAGGCCGCTCTACACGGCCGACGATCTGGAAGGTGTCACGCATCTGGACAGCCTGCCGGGCTTCGCGCCCTTCGTGCGCGGCCCGCGCGCCACCATGTATGCCGGGCGTCCGTGGACGATCCGCCAATATGCCGGTTTCTCGACGGCGGAGGAGTCCAACGCCTTCTACCGCAAGGCGCTTGCCGCCGGCCAGCAGGGCGTTTCGGTGGCCTTCGACCTCGCCACCCATCGCGGCTATGACAGCGACCACCCGCGCGTCGTCGGCGATGTCGGCAAGGCGGGCGTCGCCATCGATTCCGTCGAGGACATGAAGATCCTGTTCGACAGCATCCCGCTCGACCAGATTTCCGTGTCGATGACCATGAACGGCGCGGTCATTCCCGTGCTCGCCAACTTCATCGTGGCGGGCGAGGAGCAGGGCGTGCCGCGTGAAAAACTGTCGGGCACGATCCAGAACGACATCCTCAAGGAGTTCATGGTCCGCAACACCTATATCTATCCGCCCGAGCCTTCGATGCGGATCATCGCGGACATCATCGAATACACCTCGAAGGAGATGCCGAAGTTCAACTCCATCTCCATCTCCGGCTATCACATGCAGGAGGCCGGCGCGACGCTGGTGCAGGAACTGGCCTTCACGCTGGCGGACGGGCGCGAATATGTGCGCGCGGCGCTGAAGAAGGGGCTCGACGTCGACGAGTTCGCCGGGCGGCTGTCGTTCTTCTTCGCCATCGGCATGAACTTCTTCATGGAAGCCGCAAAGCTGCGCGCCGCGCGGCTGTTGTGGACCCGCATCATGCAGGAGTTCGAGCCGAAGAAGCCGTCCTCGCTGATGCTGCGCACCCATTGCCAGACCTCCGGCGTGTCCCTGCAGGAACAGGACCCCTACAACAACATCGTGCGCACCGCTTTCGAGGCCATGTCGGCGGCGCTCGGCGGGACGCAGTCGCTGCACACCAATTCCTTCGACGAGGCGATTGCGCTGCCGACCGAGTTTTCGGCCCGCATCGCCCGCAACACCCAGCTCATCCTCCAGCACGAGACGGGCGTCACCAAGGTCGTCGACCCGCTGGCCGGCTCCTACTATGTCGAGAGCCTGACGAAGGAACTCGCCGACGCCGCCTGGAAGCTGATCGAGGAGGTCGAGGCCATGGGCGGCATGACCAAGGCGGTCAATGACGGTCTGCCGAAGCGCCTCATCGAGGAGGCGGCGACCCGCAAGCAGGCGGCCATCGACCGCGGCGAAGAGGTGATCGTCGGTGTCAACAAGTACCGTCTCGAAACCGAGGACGAGATCGACATTCTCGACATCGACAACAAGGCGGTGCGCGAGGCGCAGATCGCCCGCATCGAGCGCACCAGACGCCAGCGCGATCCGAAGAAGGCCGGGGAGACGCTGGACCGGCTGCGCGAGGTGGCGCGCTCGGGGCAGGGCAACATCCTCGAAGCCGCAGTCGAAGCGGCGCGGGCCCGCGCCACGCTCGGCGAGATTTCCGATGCCATGCGCGATGCCTTCGGCGACCATTCGGCGGTGCCGAAAGTGGTGAGTAAGGTCTATGGTCCTGCCTATGAGGGCGAGCCCGAATACGAAAATCTGGTGGACCGGCTCGACCAGTTCGCCCGGGTGCTCGGCTCCGCGCCGCGCATCATGGTGGCCAAGCTCGGCCAGGACGGGCACGACCGTGGCGCCAAGGTCATCGCCTCGGCCTTTGGCGACCTCGGCTTCGAGGTGATCGCCGGCCCGCTGTTCCAGACGCCGGAAGAGGCGGCCGATCTCGCGGTGGCCTCGAAGGTGCAGGTGGTCGGCATGTCGTCGCTGGCGGCCGGCCACAAGACGCTGGCTCCGCAACTGGTTGAGGCGCTGAAGGCGCGGGGCGTCGACGAGGTCATCGTCGTGGTCGGCGGCGTCGTCCCGCGTCAGGACTACCAGTTCCTGCTCGACCATGGCGTGGCCGCCGTTTTCGGTCCCGGAACCAACGTTCTGGACGCCGCGCGCGCCGTGCTCGACCTCATGGAGGGCAAGCGCCGCAATATATAAGGGGACATTGCCGCCCCGGGGGCGGGTGTTTTCTACGCATCGTGCGTCTGCGTCACGATATCCTTTCCATTATGGGGTATGGCGAATGAAGCATTCCCCGTGACGGGTGCAGCTTTTCAGAGCCTCGGACCTGTGTTCGCTCGCCATGTCGCTGTGCAAGGAATGGCACTTCCTCGGCATCAGGCGCTATTCGGCGGAACTGCTGTGGCTCGGCTCGGGCATCGGCCTGATTGCCTTGGCAAGCGGCATGAGACGGAACGGTTCATTGGTTCCGCAAGAAAACCGCTTCCATGGCGGGCGGCCTGATTAGGAGCCATTGTCGCATAAGGCGGCAATGGCGCGCCTGCTGTTTCTTTTCTCAATGCCAGCCGTCCGGGATCATACGCCCACAGCTCGCCACGGCATTTGTTGGCTTTATCGGACTGACAGCGGTAGGAGGCACCCATGGCCCGTCTTTTCCCCATTCTCGATCTCTCGCTCTTCGAGCAGGGCCCGGCGGCGCGCACCACGTTCCTGCGGGACCTGCGCTATGCAGCGCGCGACGTCGGCTTCTTCTATCTCGACGGGCATGGCATTTCGCTGGACGAGATCGAACGCCTGTTCGAGCTTTCCCGGCAGTTCTTCGACCTGCCGGTGCAGGAGAAGCAGCGCATCGAAATGGTGAATTCCTCGCAGTTCCGCGGTTATACGCGGGTGGCGGGCGAGCGCACGCGCGGGCAGGCCGACTGGCGCGAGCAACTCGACTTCGGCATCGAGCGGGATCCCGTGCCCCAGAACGGCAGGCAGCCGGCCTGGACGAGGCTGCATGGCCCGAACCAGTGGCCGCAAGCGTTGCCGCAACTGCGTCCCTTGATCCTCGACTGGCAGGCCAGGGTGGCCGAGGTGGCGATCCGGTTGCTCAAGGCGTTCGCGCTTTCGCTGGAGCAGCCGGAGGATGTGTTCGAGCCGATCTATGGCGAGGGCGCCAATCACCGCATGAAGATCGTGCGCTATCCGGGCCGCGAGCAGACGGATGACGACCAGGGGGTCGGCGCGCACAAGGATGGCGGCTTCCTCACCCTCCTGTTGCAGGACAATGTCGGAGGGTTGCAGGTCGAGTATGACGGCAAATGGGTCGAGGTGGAGCCCGTTCCGGGAACGCTGGTGGTCAACATAGGCGAGCTTCTAGAGCTGGCGTCCAACGGCTATCTGCGCGCCACGCTGCACCGGGTGGTAACCCCGCCGCGCGGTGCGGAGCGCTATTCGGTGCCGTTCTTCTTCGGGGCGCGTCTGGACGCGACAATACCCCTGCTCAATCTCCCTGAAGAACTGGCGGCCGAAGCGAAAGGTCCGGCCAGCGATCCCGCCAATCCGCTGTTTCGCGATGTCGGGGTCAACGTGCTCAAGAGCCGCCTGCGTTCGCATCCGGACGTGGCCGAGCGGCACTATCCGGACCTTCTGAAAGCCTCGTGACGCTTTCAGGAAACCGTACACAGTTGCGGTTCATTCCGGTGCAGGGCGATCAGTCGCGTGCAGGTGTCAGACGGATCAGCTCGCCATTCGTCTCGTCTGTGAGGATCATCACGGCCCCGTCGCTTGCGACGGCAACATCGCGCACACGCGCATATCCCTGCAGATAGCGCGCTTCTCCGGTGACGCGATCGTTCTCTATCGTGAGCCGCACCAGCGCCTGCCCGCGCAGGGCGCCGATCAGGGCGCTGCCCTTCCATTCGGGAAAGACGTCGCCGTCGTAGAATACGAGCCCGCTGGGGGCGATCACCGGGTCCCAGTAATAGATCGGCTGCTCCATGCCTTCCTTCTGCGTCAGGCCCTCGCCGATCGGGCCGCCCCGATACTCGATCCCGTAGTTGATGACCGGCCATCCGTAATTCTTGCCGGCCTCGGGGCGGTTCAGTTCATCGCCGCCGCGCGGCCCGTGCTCCACGGTCCACAGCGCGCCGTCGGGGCCGATGGCCGCGGATTGCAGGTTGCGATGGCCGTAGGACCAGATTTCCGGCCGTCCGCCGTCGATGGCCGGATTGCCCTGCGCCGGCCCGCCTTCGGGATCGATGCGCAGGACCTTGCCGATATGCGTGGCGACATCCTGAGCCAGTGGCCGCGCGTCCGTCACCGACCGGTCGCCTGTCGTCACGAAGAGGCCGCCCTGGTCGTCGAATACCAGCCGGGAGCCGAAATGGGCCTCCGACCGCCATCCCGGCTCCTGCCGGAAGATGACGCGGACGTCCGTCATTTCGCGCCCGTCGGGCGACAGCATGCCGGTGGCGACCGACGTTCCGTTCAGCCCGTCCGCCCGCGGTTCGGCATAACTCCACCACACGCGCCGGGTTTCGGCGAAATCGTCGCGTATCTCCACATCCAGAAGCCCGCCCTGTCCGGTGGAAAACACGTCCGGCAAGCCTGCGACGGGATCGGAAATCGTGCCGTCCGCTCCAACGATACGCAGGCGTCCCGCTTTCTCGGTCACCAGCCAGCGGCCGTCGGGCAGTTCGGCCATGCCCCACGGATTTTCCAGACCTTTGGCGATCACCGTGCGGTCGAGCCTGATCCCGTCGGCGATGACCGGAGCCCGCGTCTGGCCTTCGAAGGCAGGGCGATAATCGGTGTTCGGTCCGGCGGAATTGAAGTCGCGGGTCCACACAACCGCACCGGAGGCCAGAACGACGGCAATCGCGGTCGAGAATGCCAGAAGAAAGGGCCGGCGAAGGATGAAGGGGCGGGTTGAACTCATCGGAACTCTCCTTCTGCGGTCATCTGCGTCCAGACCATAGCTTCTAGACGATGCCGCGCAAAAATCTCCCTGTCCCACGGCCACATTTGCGTGAACGGCGAGGCGCTGGTCCTGCGCATTCCCGCGACGCCGGGGAACCTCGAAGCCGCAATCCCCGTTTCATCGGGATGTCAGCCATGAAATCGGGGAGACAAGGCATGACGATGACACGCGAGGAAATCATATCCGTTCTTGGACCTGCGGACGAGGAAGTCATCGCTGACCTGATGGCGACGGGTGCTTCTGCCGTGGAACTCAGGGAAGCATGGGCCTGGCTGCACAGCGACGAGGCGCTGATGGGGGCAGGGCGGCCCCTGCCTGGCTCACGCGTTGCCGCGTTGATCGATCTGCTGGAGCCCGACGACGAGGAGGCGTGAAGCCTGATGGGCCGCGGCACTGGCGGCGATGCCCGTCGTCGAGGGCAAGGCGACGGTGCCGGCATTCAGTGGATGGTTATGATGCCTTCCACTGCGCGCCATTCCGAGGGTCTGATCAGATGGTGATGGGCGACCCGCACGGAATGGAGCGGGCCGTCCAGTTCCTTCGTCCAGTAGTCGAGAAAGCCCTTCAACTCGGGAAAGTGCGGCGCGAGATCGTATTCCTGCCAGATGTAAAGCTGAAGCAGGCTGGGATGATCCGGCATATGATAATGGATTTCAGCCGTGGTAAGCCCGTAGCCGTTCATCTGAAGCTGGAAATCCCTGCTGGCCGTGGTTGCCATTTGCGCATCCTTCCACATGGCCGGGGCTGGTTCCGAAGAAACCGCGCCTGCACCCCGGCCGCCAGGCGACGGTTGGATGCGGGCGGTGCGAGGCTCCGATCCCACGACGCTCCGGTCCGGAGCGGTCGCAGCGCTCCATATGCCCCCTTGCGCCGCCGGTTTGCACGCGGCCACCCACATTTCAAAAGGTGCCGCCGGCATCCTGTAAAATCAAGTGCGGAATGGTTGGGTGGATAAAAAAACTTCGTGATTTCATGGCACTAGCAGGGATGTGCTGCGAGTGCCAAAATTTTTGCCGATCCCTCTTGAAACCCCGAAACGGCGAAACCAGATCGATAGCCGCGCGACGCCGGAAAGGGTCGCGCGTGCCGTTCCGCTCCGCACGATCCGGATGGGACGGCGTAGTCCGTTTGTCCATGAGAGGAGAACAAAGACATGACGTTCCGTCCCCTGCATGACCGCATTCTGGTGCGCCGCATCGAAGCCGACGAGAAGACGGCCGGCGGCATCATCATCCCCGATACCGCGAAGGAGAAGCCGCAGGAAGGCGAGGTCATCGCCGTCGGTCCGGGCGGCCGCGACGAAAGCGGCAAGCTGGTCGAGCTCGACGTGAAGGTGGGCGACCGCATCCTGTTCGGCAAGTGGTCCGGCACCGAGATCCGGCTGAACGGCGAGGACCTGCTCATCATGAAGGAAAGCGACGTGATGGGCGTGATCGAAGAGAGCGCCGCCGTGAAGAAGGCCGCCTGACGGATTCTTCGATCATCAACCAGTCAAAGTAAACTGCCTACTGAAGGAGTGATCCAATGGCTGCCAAGGAAGTCAAGTTCAACACCGAAGCCCGCGAGAAGATGCTGCGCGGCGTCGACATTCTCGCCAACGCCGTCAAGGTGACGCTGGGTCCCAAGGGCCGCAACGTGGTCATCGACAAGTCGTTCGGTGCGCCGCGCATCACCAAGGACGGCGTTTCCGTCGCCAAGGAAATCGAGCTTGAGGACAAGTTCGAGAACATGGGCGCGCAGATGGTGCGCGAGGTTGCCTCCAAAACCAACGATCTCGCCGGCGACGGCACCACAACGGCAACCGTTCTGGCACAGGCCATCGTCAGGGAAGGCGCGAAGGCCGTGGCATCGGGCATGAACCCGATGGACCTGAAGCGCGGCATCGACAAGGCGGTGGATGCGGTCGTCGCCGAACTGAAGGCCAATGCCCGCAAGGTGACGAAGAACGACGAGATCGCACAGGTCGGCACCATCTCGGCCAATGGCGATACCGAAATCGGCCGCTTCCTGGCCGAAGCCATGCAGAAGGTCGGCAATGAGGGCGTCATCACCGTCGAGGAGGCCAAGACCGCCGAGACCGAGCTGGAGGTCGTCGAAGGCATGCAGTTCGACCGCGGCTATCTCTCGCCCTACTTCATCACCAATCAGGAGAAGATGCGGGTGGAACTGGAAGAGCCCTATGTGCTCATCCATGAGAAGAAGCTTTCCAATCTTCAGGCCCTGCTGCCCGTGCTCGAAGCGGTCGTCCAGTCCGGCAAGCCGCTGCTCATCATCGCCGAGGACGTCGAAGGCGAGGCGCTGGCCACGCTGGTGGTCAACAAGCTGCGCGGCGGGCTGAAGATCGCCGCCGTCAAGGCCCCGGGCTTCGGCGACCGCCGCAAGGCCATGCTGGAAGATATCGCCATCCTCACCGGCGGCACCGCGATCAGTGAGGATCTCGGCATCAAGCTGGAGAACGTCACGCTGGAGATGCTCGGTCGCGCCCGCAAAGTGGTGATCGAGAAGGAGAACACCACCATCGTCGACGGCTCCGGCAGGAAGGAGGAGATCGAGGGCCGCGTCAGGCAGATCAGGGCACAGATCGAGGAGACCACCTCCGACTACGACCGCGAGAAGCTCCAGGAACGGCTCGCCAAGCTTTCAGGCGGTGTTGCCGTCATCCGCGTCGGCGGCTCCACCGAGGTCGAGGTCAAAGAGAAGAAGGACCGCGTCGACGACGCGCTGCATGCCACCCGCGCGGCGGTGGAAGAAGGCATCCTGCCCGGTGGCGGTGTCGCCCTGCTGCGCGCCGCGAAGGCGCTGGACAGCGTGAGCGCCGACAATGAGGACCAGAAGTACGGTGTCGAGGTGGTGCGCAAGGCCATTGAGGCGCCGGTGCGCCAGATCGCCGAGAACGCCGGCGCGGAAGGTTCGATCATCGTTGGAAAGCTGCGCGAGAAGCCGGAGTTCTCATATGGCTGGAACGCCCAGACAGACGAATATGGCGACCTGTTCGCGCAGGGCGTCATCGATCCGGCCAAGGTGGTGCGCACCGCCCTGCAGGACGCGGCTTCCGTCGCCGGCCTGCTGGTCACCACCGAGGCGATGATCGCCGAGAAGCCGAAGAAGGACGCCGCCCTGGCCATGCCTGCCGGCGCCGGCATGGACTTCTGACCGGCCGACACAAAGCCCGCTCCCTGACCGGGGCGGGCACGGCTTCGGACAACAATTCGGGAACTGACATGACGATCATGCCGGGTTTCGATACCGTTCCCGCGCCAGAATACCCGCCGAGCGAGTTCATGGCGCATGAATCGGAATGCAGGAAAGTGTTTCTGCCGCTTCTGGAGGCGCTTCTGGACAAGGCGGCGGAGGCAGGCTGGAATCGCCGGACAGTGGCGTCCACGCTCATGTTCCTTGCCGCTTCGCAGGAGTCTGCCTCCAACGGCAATGTCGGCAGGCAATGAAAAGGCCCCGCCTCCGGGCGGGGCTCGCCGTGCGGGAGGCCGGCCTGCCGGGCGCTCTCACGCACTTCCGGGACATCCGGCCGGCAAGCGCCGCACCTTGTGGCGAAAGCTAGAGCATTTTGCAGCCAAATGGAAACATTTGGCGTCGCATAAATGCATTGGAAACAAACAGATAGATCATTTCATCGATTCGGTAAAACGATGAAATGATCTATTGTCCGCCCTTCCTGAACAGATCGATCTGTCCGGTCAGCCAGTTGCGGAAATATCTCACGCCGGCGTCGGCGGTCTTTTCGTGCGGGGTGACGAAGTAGTAGGCGCTGGCGCTCTCCACGGGCAGGTCGAGCGCCTTGACGAGCTGGCCGCTGGCCAGTTCGCTGTCGATGAGAAAGGACGGCATCAGCGCGACGCCGAGCCCGGCACGGCAGGCTTGCGAGACGTTCATGAACTGTTCGAAGCGCATGCCTTCACGGTAGTGCTCCGCTATGCCGAAATGTAAAAACCAGAGTTTCCATGCATGCGGGCGCGAGGCCATTTCCAGCAACGGCACCTTCAGCAGGGAGGCCGGGCCGGAAATCGGGTTCTGTACGAGGAAATCCGGGCTGCAAACCGGCACCACCATTTCCTTCAGGAGCAGACGGCAGTCGCATCCCGGCCAGTCGGCCGTGCCGACATGAATGGCAGCGTCCAGATCCTCCTTGTCGAAATCGAAATGGCCGATCCGGGTCGAGAAGCTGAGCGTCATTTCCGGATGGCTTCGCACGTAATCGGGAATGCGCGGCAGCAGCCAGCGCGTGCCGAAGGTTGGCGGAAACGCCAGCCTCAGGACGCTTGAAGCGCCTTGCGCCATGGCTTGGAGAGACAGCACGCGCATGCGTTCGATGATATCCGCGACGCCTCTTGCGTAGCGTTCTCCGCGCCCCGTCAGCGCCACCCCCTTGTTGTTCCTGACGAAGAGCGTCACCCCCAGTTGCTCCTCCAGCGCCGCGATCTGGCGGCTGATGGCGCCGGGCGTGAGGCTGAGCGCTTCGGCGGCCGCGGAAAAGCTGCCGAGCCGCGCCACGGCATCGAATGCGGTGAGCGAAGCCGTGGAAGGTATGAGGCGGCGTTGAAGGTTGCTCATCGGGTTTGCATAAAACTCAAAGTGGCTTGAGTAAATATGGCTTGTGCGCCCGTTCGCCAAAGTCCAGTGTCGCCGGCAAAACCGCGTACGCACATAATCGGGAGCAGCCATGAGCAAGTCATCCTTCATCTGGAACGATCCGTTCCTTTTCGACGATCAGCTGAGCGATGAAGAGCGGATGATCCGCGACACCGCGAAATCCTTCGCCGACGAGGAACTGCGGCCGATCATCGAAAACGCGTATATGGAGGAAAAGACCGACCCCGAGCTGTTCGCCAAAATGGGCTCGACGGGTCTGCTCGGCGTCACGCTGCCGGAAGAATATGGGGCTGCCAACGCCAACTACGTCTCCTACGGCCTTGTGGCGCGCGAGATCGAGCGCGTCGACTCCGGCTTCCGCTCGATGATGAGCGTGCAGTCCTCGCTCGTCATCTATCCGATCTATGCCTACGGCTCGGAAGAGCAGCGCAGGAAATATCTGCCGAAGCTCGTTTCCGGCGAGTGGATCGGCTGCTTCGGCCTGACCGAGCCGGATGCCGGCTCCGATCCGGGCGGCATGAAGACCCGCGCCGAAAAGATCGACGGCGGCTATCGCCTCAACGGCTCCAAGATGTGGATTTCCAACTCCCCGATCGCCGATGTGTTCGTGGTCTGGGCCAAGCTGAAGGGCGAGGACGGCAAGGACGCCATTCGCGGCTTCGTGCTGGAAAAGGGCATGAAGGGCCTTTCCGCCCCGAAGATCGGCGGCAAGCTTTCGCTGCGCGCCTCGATCACCGGCGAGATCGTGCTTGAGGATGTGGAAGTGGGCGAAGATGCGCTGCTGCCCAACGTGTCGGGCCTGAAGGGGCCGTTCGGCTGCCTCAACCGGGCGCGCTACGGAATTTCGTGGGGCGTTCTCGGCGCCGCCGAAGAGTGCTGGACGCGCGCGCGCCAGTATGGCCTCGACCGGCATCAGTTCGGCCGTCCGCTGGCGGCAACGCAACTCTACCAGAAGAAGCTGGCCGACATGCAGACCGAGATTGCGCTGGGCCTTCAGGCTTCGCTGCGCGTCGGCCGCCTGATGGACGAGGGCAGGTTCGCTCCCGAGATGATCTCCATCGTCAAGCGCAATAATTGCGGCAAGGCGCTGGACATCGCGCGTCTGGCCCGTGACATGCACGGCGGCAACGGCATCCAGATCGAATTCGGCATCATGCGCCATGCGCAGAACCTGGAGACGGTCAACACCTATGAAGGTACGCATGATGTGCATGCCCTCATCCTCGGCCGTGCCCAGACCGGCCTGCAGGCGTTTTTCTGAGAACAGGCGGGGCGCCGGCGCCATGACGGTGCCGGCCCCTGCGTTTCAACCGGGGCAGGCAGCATGAAATATCCGTTGGAAGGTGTGCGCGTCGTTGAGCTGGCGCGGATTCTCGCTGGCCCGTGGGCTGGCCAGACGCTGGCCGACCTTGGCGCCACGGTGATCAAGGTCGAGGCGCCCGAGGGCGACGACACGCGCCGCTGGGGCCCTCCCTTCATAGAAGCGGGCGATGACAAGGCCGCTGCCTATTTCCATGCCTGCAACCGTGGCAAGAAGAGCATCACCGCGGACTTCAAATCGCCCGAAGACCTTCAGCGCGTGAAGGATCTGATCGCCCAGGCCGATGTCGTCATAGAGAATTTCAAGGTCGGAAACCTCGCCAAATTCGGGCTCGATTACGAGACGCTGAAGGCGGTCAACCCGCGCCTGATCTATTGCTCGATCACCGGTTTCGGCCAGAACGGCCCTTATGCGCACCGCGCCGGCTACGACTTCATCATTCAGGGCATGGCCGGTCTCATGCATCTGACCGGCGAGCCGGACGGCCAGCCGCAGAAGGTGGGCGTCGCCTTCGCCGATATCTTCACGGGCCTCTATTCGGTGATCGCGATCCAGTCCGCGCTGATCATGCGCGAGACCACCGGGCGCGGGCAGCATATCGACATGGCGCTGTTCGACAGCACGGTGGGCGTGCTGGCCAATCAGGCCATGAATTATCTGACTTCCGGGGTTTCGCCGAAGCGTCTCGGCAATGCCCATCCCAATATCGCGCCCTATCAGGTGTTTCCGGTTTCGGACGGCTACCTCATCGTTGCCTGTGGCAATGACGGCCAGTTCGCCAAGCTCACCGCAACGCTCGGAGTGGGCGATATCGCTGCGGAGGAACGGTTCTCCACCAATCCGCTGCGCGTCCACAATCGCGCGGCGCTGACGGAGATTCTTGAAGCCCGGACCGCAAGCTGGAAGCGCGACGAGCTTCTGGCGGCGCTGGAAAAGGTTGGCGTTCCGGCCGGGCCGATCAATACGCTCGAAGACGTGTTTTCCGATCCGCAGATCGTCCATCGGGCGATGGTGGTCGAGAACGACGGCGTGAAGGGCGTGCGCTCGCCGATCCGCTTCTCCGAAGCCGAACTTTCCGTGTCCCAAAGGTCGCCGCATCTGGGCGAGCACAACGGGAGCGGGTTCGGGCGCGGCTGAACAGCAAGGCTTGCTTGAAGCTGCCGGAAACCGCCGGGTTGCCGGGAGAACCCGCACCTCAGCACGGCGTCAGCGCCGGCAAGCTGAAGCGCGATTTCTTTCTTTCCTGGCGAACCCCTGTCGGCGGGTTTGCCAGCACACAGCGCCAGAGCCTTTCTGCTCATGGCCTTTATCCTCGATATGGCGAACAGGTCGGGAAACAGGAACCGGTGCGAAGCTCACCCACAGGTGAGGGCGCCGATCAGCCGGCCTGTCCATTCAGGAAACCATCGCGCATCCAGATGGGCGCGGGGAGCGCTTTCAGCGCCGCAGTCACCCGCGATCATCGGGTCTGTCTGAAGGTGGGCCATCTACACGCTGTCCCGCCCAAAAATTTTCCATATAGAATAAAGATAGACAGTATTTTTTTCTAATGAAAAGATCTGCATTGACATGAATCGCATATTGAAAATAGGATTGGTCCGATAGCGAGGGGGAGGGCTGGCAATGCGCGCATTGCTGGACAAGATCGACCGGAAGCTGGTGAAGCTTTTGTCGGACGATGCGCGGGAGGGCGCAAACCAGATAGCGGAGCGGCTGGATCTGAGCCCCCCGACCGTCCGCGCCCGTCTGAAAGCGCTTATTGAAAGCAAGCTTTTCCGGATTGCCGGCGTCGTCAATGTGGCGGAGCGGCCCGAGCTGATCGTCGCAATTCTCGGTATTCATGCCAATGGGCATGGCCGGCTGAACGAAATTGCGAAGAAGATGTCCGAGCTTCCTTTCGTGACTTCGGTCAGCATCGTGACCGGCAGATACGACCTCATCTGCGAAGTGTTGTTCGAGGGGGACATGGAGGAGCTCTACCGGGTTACGAGCGAGTTGCTGCCGGGGCTGGCGGAGCCAGGCGTAATCAGGGGCAGCGAAACTTTCGTCGTGATGAAGGCGCACAACAAATGGCTCAGCCTGCCGCGCGGTGTGTGGGAGGATAAGTAATATATGGAATCATAAGTATATATGATTCCTTGATGGATATTATTGCATTTCTTTACTCAAAGGGAGGACGATAGAAATGATCGGTAAAGTTAAGGCTCTTCTGGCATCCACGGTGTTCCTTGCGCTGGCCGGCAATGCCGCAAGCACTGTGAGTGCCTTTGCGGGAACGCTCGACGATATTCTGGCGCGTGGCGAGTTGCGTGTCGCCGTGCAGACGCAGGGCCCTCCGTTCTCGTTCATGGACAAGAACGGCAAAAGAACCGGCAGCGCCATCGAGCTGACTGAACTGATGGCCAAGGAAATGGGCGTCAAGATCACCTATCTCGATTTCGACTGGGACGGCCTGATCCCCGCACTGCTTTCCGGCAAGGCCGACATTCTCGCCGCCGACATGACCGCCACGCTGGCGCGCGCAACCAAGGTTGCCTTCACCAAGCCATGGATACATGTCGGCGCCGTTGCCTTCGTGAAAACTGGCGGCGAGTTTGCAAGCCTCGAGGATTGCAAGAAGCCCGGCACCACAGTTGCGGTTCTGCTCGGGTCGACCGCCGAGAAGAGCGTTCCTAACTTCTTCCCGGAAGCCGAGGTCAAGGCCTACAAGGGCGGCGGCACAATCGTGCTGGACGCCGTGGCGTCAGGCCAGGCCCAGTGCGGCGTGAACGACAACACCGCCGTGGCCGGGCAGGTCCTCAATTATCCCGAGGGCACCTTCACCGTGTTCGACGAGATGCTGACCGCCGAGCCGCTTGCCTATGCCGTGCGCTATGACTCGCAGGATCTGCTGAACTGGACCAACCTGTTCATCGACACCGTAGCACTTGATGGCCGCCTGAAGCAGAACCTCGACTACTGGGTGAATTCCAGCAAATGGCAGGCCGATCACTGAGGCCGGCAGGGGCGCGGGGCTCGTTTCCTCCGCGCCCCGTCGCCATGCACGGGAGGTGATGGGCTGATTATGCTCGGCAATCTGAATATACGCGTCATTTCGGAGTACTTACCCGATCTGTGGGAAGGCTTCCTGAACACGCTGATGCTTTCGGCAGCCGGTTTCACCGGGGCTTTCATCATCGGCATCATCGCCTGCGGGCTCAGCATACAGCCGGTACGCTGGCTGCGCGGCGTGGGTGTCGCCTATATCGATCTGATCCGCTCGACGCCTCTGCTCGCGCAGCTTTACTTCCTCTATTTCGGGCTGCCGCGCCTGGGCGTGCTGCTGCCGGAATTCACCATCGGTATCATCGCGCTGGCGCTGAATTCGGGCGCCTACATCGCGGAGATCATCCGTTCGGGCATATTGTCGATCCCGCGCGGACAATTCGAGGCTGCTCTCAGTTCGGGCTTCACCTATGTGCAGCGCATGAGGCTCATCGTGCTGCCGCAGGCGATCCGGCCAACCATCTCGCCGCTGATCGGGCAGGCCATCGTGCTTGTGAAGGACTCCTCGCTCCTGTCGCTGATTTCGGTGGTCGAACTCATCCGTGTCGGCCAGAAGATCGCGCTCGACCGCTTCATGCCCGTCGAGGGGCTGGTGGCCACGGCGGTGGGCTTTCTGGTGATCTACTATCTGCTCAAGGCGCTCGCCGCGTTCTGGTCGCACTTCAATCGCACGAACTCGCAGTGAGGGGGGCGGCATGATCTGGTTTCAAATCGAGCGCCTGTGGAACTATTGGCCCATTCTGCTGAAGGGGCTCGGCATGACGGTGTCCCTGTCGCTGCTGTCGCTGGTCGCGGGCATGATTGTCGGGCTGATTTTCGCCCTCGCGCGCACAAGCGGCAACCGGTGGCTTTCGGGAATATGCGGCTTCTATATAGATCTGTTCCGCGGCACGCCGTTTCTGGTGCAGGTGTTCATCTGCTTCTTTATCCTGCCGGCCGTCGGGATCGAGCTGTCCGCCTTCAGCGCGGGCGTTCTGGCCCTCTCCAACCTTTCGGCATGCTTCATCGGCGAGATCATCGCCGCCGGCATCAACGCCGTTCCGCGCGGGCAGAATGAAGCCGCAATCGCGTCGGGATTCACCCATTCGCAGAAGCTTCGGCTGATCATCCTGCCGCAGGCGCTTCAGATCGTGCGCCCCACGCTGGTCGGCCAGTTCATCCTGCTGGTCAAGGATTCGTCGGTTGTCTCCGCGATCGGGATCATGGACCTGACCCGCTCGGGCTGGATGATCGTGCAGAACATTCCAAACGGCCTTCTGGTATTCGGCGTCGTCGGTCTCGGATATCTGATCGTCTGTTATCCGATGATCTATCTGTCGCGCCGCATGGAGCGCGGCACCCAATCTCCCATTCTCTAACCGGACAGTCCGATGATCGAATTTCAAGGTCTGAACAAATGGTTTGGCAGCGCATTGCATGTGCTGAGAGACATCGACCTGCATGTCAGCAAGGGCGAGGTCGTCGTCGTCTGCGGTCCCTCCGGTTCCGGTAAAAGCACGCTGATCCGCTGCGTGAACGGGCTGGAGCCGTTTCAGTCGGGCAGGCTGATTGTCGACGGCGTCGATCTTGGCAGCAAATCGCCACCCTTGAGAAAGCTGCGCATGGAGGTCGGCTTCGTTTTCCAGCAGTTCAATCTCTATCCGCACAAGACCGCACTGGAAAATGTGACGCTGGCGCCCATACATGTGCGCGGGCTGCCGAAGGCCGAGGCGGAAGCGCGCGGCAGGGAGATTCTTGCCAAGGTGGGGCTGGCGGACCGGATGCAGAACTATCCCGGCCAGCTTTCAGGCGGCCAGCAGCAGCGTGTCGCCATTGCGCGATCCCTGTGCATGCAGCCACGGGTCATGCTGTTCGACGAACCGACATCCGCACTCGACCCCGAGATGATCAATGAGGTTCTCGATGTCATGGTCAACCTTGCAAAGGAAGGCATGACCATGATCGTCGTCACCCATGAAATGGGGTTTGCCCGCAAGGTTGCCGACCGCGTCGTCTTCATGGATCGCGGTGCGATCGTCGAAAGCGGCGAACCGGAAAACTTCTTCAAGAACCCTCAGAACGAGCGCACGCGCGATTTCCTGAGCAAGATTCTTCACCACTGAAGCCGCTGCCCCGGGCAAACGAGCAAGGCACATCACACCATGGACCATCGTGGGCAAAACGATGCAGGGCTTTCTGTCGCCATTGTGGGGGCGGGTATAGTCGGATGCAGCACGGCGCTCGCTCTTGCGGCGGAAGGACATCGCGTCACCGTGTTCGACCGCGAGGAGCCGGCGTCCGGCACCTCCTATGGCAACGCAGGCGCCATCGTCACCGGCTCGGTGCTGCCGATATCGACACCGGCCGTCATCCGCTCCCTGCCTGCGTATCTGCTGGATCGCCACGCGCCCGCAACCCTTCGTCTAGGGCACGCCTTTGCCGCGCTGCCATGGCTTGCCCGCTTTGTGGCCGCCGGAACCCCGGCGCGCGTCAACCGCATCGCCGCAGCCATGTTGCCTCTCGTTTCCCGCGCGCTGACAGCGCATCGGCAACTGGCGCAGATGGCGTCGGCCAGCCACATGCTGACGCAGGAGGGCTGGCTGAAAGTCTATGGTGGCGAGCGCGATTTCGCCAACTCCGCACTGGAGCGTGAACTGATGACGAAGCTGGGCGTCGTTCACACCGTGCTCGATCAGGCTGCGCTGCTCGATCTCGAACCGGCCCTCAATCCGCATCATTGCCATCGCGGCGTTTATCAGCCCGACGCAGGCAATGTCCGTTGTCCCGGCGGGCTGGCCAATGCCTATCTGGAAGCCGCCTGCCGGACCGGGGCAGGATTCGTTCGCGACAACATCCACGGTGTGAAACCTGCGGCAGCCGGCGGCGTCAGCCTCGCTGGCGCAATGGGCGTCCATCGGTTCGACCGGGCCGTCATAGCGGCGGGAGCATGGTCCGCGATCCTGGCCAAGCAACTTGGCGACAGGGTCAGCCTTGAAAGCGAGCGCGGTTATCATCTGCGTTTCCGGCCCGGGTCGGAAAAGCTTCTTCGCGGACCGGTCGTATTCCCCGGCAGGGGATTCGTGCTCTCTCCCATGCAAGACGGTTTGCGCCTCATCAGCGGCGACGAACTGGCGGGGCTCGATGCAGTGCCGGACTACCGGCGCATCCGCGCCCTGCTGCCCGAGGCAGCGAAAGCCGTGCCCTCGCTTGAGGGCGCGCATCCGGTGTCGGAATGGATGGGGCACCGCCCTTCAACGCCGGACACGCTGCCCGTCATCGGTCGTGCGCGCACGTCGCCGCACGTCGTCTATGCTTTCGGGCATGGCCATCTTGGCGTCACCCTTTCGGGCATAACTGCACAGCTCGTCGCAGCCATCATTGGCGAAAAGCCCTCCGCTATCGACCTCCAGCCCTATCGTCCCTCGAGATTTTGACGGCCCATGTCTGTTTTTCCAATCAATCTGAACATCCCTCCTCAATTCGACGGCACGCTGCCTGAAGCCGTCGATGTCGTCGTCATCGGCGGCGGGATCATTGGCGTGATGACTGCATGGGAGCTTGCGCGGCGGGGGCGCAGGGTCCTGGTTTGCGAGAAGGGTCGGGTCGCGGGCGAACAGTCCAGCCGCAACTGGGGGTGGGTACGCCAGCAGGGGCGCGATTATGCGGAACTGCCGGTGATGATGGAGTCGCTGCAGATCTGGAAAGCCTTGCCTGAAAAGCTGCGCCAGCGCATCGGTTTCCGTCAGAACGGCATCACCTATCTGGCCCGGAATGCTGCAAAGCTTCGCGAGTATGAAAGCTGGCTTGAAGGCGCGCGCGCTTACGGCGTCGATACGCGCATGCTTTCCCGAAGCGAAACTGAAGTCATGCTGCCCAATGCCGCCGGATGGGTGGGAGGCATGACGACGCCTTCCGATGGTATGGCGGAACCGTTCGTAACCGTGCCGGCACTGGCGCAGGCCGCCACGGAAGACGGCGTCATCATTCGCGAGAACTGCGCGGTACGGGCGCTTGAAATCGCCGGGGAGCGGCTGCAGGGGGTCATCACCGAAAAGGGCAGGGTGAACTGCGATCGTGTGGTCGTGGCGGCCGGAGCATGGAGTTCACTGTTTCTTGCCGCGCACGGCATACGGATCCCGCAGCTTTCCGTCCTGTCATCCGTCATGCGCACCGAACCCATGGCGGAGTTTTCCAATGCCGCGGCCGGAGACGGTCGATTCGCATTTCGCCGGCGGGCAGACGGGGGCTACACGATTACGCCATGGGAGGCGCATGACTTCTTCATCGGTCCCGATGCCTTCCGGAATTTCTTCTCCTATCTTCCCACGTTGAAGGAGGAGTTCGGAAGCACGCGGTTCAGGCTTGCCGCCCCGCGAACCTTTCCCGATGCATGGCAAACCGCGCGGCATTGGCGTTCCGACGAAACAACGCCGTTTGAAAAGTGCAGGATTCTCGATCCGGAACCGAACCGCAAGGAACTGGAACGGGTGCTGACCTTCTTCGCCGAGGCATTCCCGGGCGCGGGACGGCCGAGGATCAGGCAATCCTGGGGAGGCATGATCGACACGATGCCGGACGTTGTGCCCATCGTCGACAAAGCCGCGATCGCCGGCCTGACGATTGCGACCGGCATGAGCGGCCATGGCTTCGGCATCGGTCCGGGAATGGCGACGGTCGTGGCCGATCTGGTTGAGGAAAAGCGCCCGAAGCACGAGATGCGCTCTTTCGCACTGACGCGCTTTCGCAAGAGGTGACGCGGAGCGTTCCGCTTTGATCCATCGGGTAAGAATTACGTACGCATCCGGCTGGGGCCGCCTTGATGTCGTGATGTGAATCTGTCGCTTTGTCCTTATGGACAGTAGTAAGGACAGATATCGGAATCCGGTGAGCCGGCTTGAGATCGTTGA